>DDIR01000140.1:0-42073 GCA_002338715.1 Phycisphaerales bacterium UBA1845
ATCAACCACGTGAACCGTAAAAAAGTAATCGCGAAAGTGCCAGCCAGCCGACAGAACGAGCGCGACCACGGCCGCAATCGCCAATGGTCTAAGCCAATTGAGTATCGATAGTGACCGGTTGTTTGAACGCATCACACCGGTCTCGACCGATGGGCCTTTGATGTCGGCTTCAATCTGATTCCAAAGGCCAGCCGGTACGCGCACATCGCTGAGCGAATTGCGAATCCAGCCGTCCATCGCCGACTCGCGTTCGAATCGCACGCGACACGACTCGCACAATCGCAAATGCTCGCTGACTTCAAATGTCTTGCTGGCGTCCAGTTCGGAATCCATGTAAGGACTCCACCACTGACGGCATTGCTGACAAGTCATTTTTCCCATGCTGATGCTTCACCTCACTGTGAGGCGCCTCGTAGCCCGACAATGTTTTGAACCCGGCTACTTGATGATTCCCGTTTCCATCGCCATTTCAGTCAGTCGTTCGCGCAGCTTCATGCGAGCGCGATACACATGCGACATGACGGTGCCCAATGGAATTTCCAACTGCTCTGAAATCTCGCGGTACGAAAAATCTTCCAACAACCGAAGCAAGAAGCAGTAACGCTCCATGTCGGCCAGCGATTCAAGCGCTTGGACGATTCGATCGTCCAACGCTTCCTTCACCCGTTCGGGTTCCATCAAGATGCTGGTCCAGGCCTCTTCTTTCTCGATGTACCCACCGGCATCCAGCGCCCCGGCATCGATGCTCGCCGCTTTCGCACGGTGCGATTTTCTGTTCAGACGGTAGAGCGTGTTCAAAAGGATCTTGAACATCCACGCTTTGAAGTTGGTGCCCTGCTCGAATTGGCTGAAGTTTCGCCATGCCGTCATCACCGCTTCCTGGAGCACGTCGCCAGCTTGGTCCTGCTGCCAAACATTGCGCAGCGAGAACCGATAGAGCGAATCGCGCACTGGCGCAACGAGTTCAAGGAATGTGTTGGCGTCAGTCGTTTGTGACAACGGCACATCTCCAGGGTGAAAAGCAAGCCGACATCAACTCCGGCAATTACATGCGCATGGAAACCCCGATCATTGCGAAATCTCGCAAGAATCCTTCGAATAAACCAAGTTCAATCAAATCAAAACATCAGAAGTGATGGAAGAGGAATCAACAAGAAGACAAATGCCCGCCCAAAGTCGCTCAGTCCCTTGGTCGCACAGCGCCTTAGTCCCTTTTGTCCCTACCCAAAAAAGAAGCAGGGCCGTCCGGAGGCTGGCTCGTACTTGCGAACGAGCCAACAACCGAAGCGACCCTGCTGGGCGAATCCTGGCCGGGCAAACTCAGATCCGCCAACACCGATCTATTTCGTGCGCCCCCGCTCCCATTGCAGCCGCCCGTGATTTTTCTCAATAAACTTTTCGTAGGCGTTTCCACCCGCCGGGGCTTTCGAATTTTACGACGAGCGATTGTTTGACGAACAAAACTTTCTTTGTATCATCCAACTTTCATTGACCAGCAGGGAACGAAACGGCGTGAAGACCGAAAAAACTCACTTTCCTGAAGAATCTTCGGTTGCGGACGTCGATCCCGATCCTCGCGATTTTCCAACAGGCGATGCGGTGGACGGTCCGATGGGATCGTCGTCTTCCGTAGCCCAATGCCCGCGCCCATCGCCGTCGCTGATGAAGCGGGTCGGGATTGCGGGGTTTGTCTTCTTCCTGGTCAAGGGGATGCTTTGGCTGGTTGTCGGGTATGCGGCAATGATGGCCAATGGGTGTACTTCCTGGGGTGAATAGCCCCCAACTGACATTCGTAGAGACAATAAAGAATCGCGATTTGCGTTTCTCTTTGAAAGGACCGAACGTGGAACATCCGACTGAAAACACAAATGGAAGCAATGGAGCCGGCGCTGTCGGAATCATGGATCGACTGCGGGTCGCGACGGCCAAGCAGCATGACGACGCGGAAAATCACGAGTTTCAGCAGGCGTTTTTCGCGGGTCGGCTGACCCAGGATCAGTACGTCCGCTACCTGGTTGAACTGCACCACGTGTACGCCTGCCTGGAAAACCACATCCGATCCGCGTCGAAAGACCGCCCCGAGCTGGCTCAGGTGGTGGCAGAGGAGAACTACCGCGAAGCCGATCTGGTCGATGACCTGGACTTTTTCGGCGTCGCACCGGGTTCGTCCAACCCGACGCCAGCCACGGAGACGTTCATGAGCCACACTGAGGTGCTCGCCCGAACCAATCCGATCGCCCTTCTGGGCATGCACTATGTGCTCGAGGGCAGCAACAACGGGTCGAAGTTCATCTCCCGCAACATCCGCCGGGCGTACGAATTGACCGATCGCGGCGTCCGAACGCTGGATCCTTACGGCAGCGACCAGCGTCAGAAGTGGCTCGATTACAAACTGCGGATGGGTGAATTGGAATTGTCGCAGGATGAATGTGACGCCCTGGTCCAAGCCGCTCAGTACATGTTCAGCGCGTTGGGACGCGTTTCATCCGATTTGATGCCGGAGAAACTGCAAAACGTCGGAACCTGAACGACAGTTAACCGCTTTGATTCTTGACATTATTGGCACGAGTCTTGCCTGCTGTGTTCTTAGGACGGGTGGTGAGACCGGAGAATCTGATCAGATTTTGGTTTCGCACGCGATTTAGTCTGATAAGATATTTGCAAATCGGCGAACTTGGGCTAGAACGAAGGTGATTTGCCGATAGCCAAAATGGCTTGGCATCCGTCGATGTCCCAATGTTGGGGCATGCTGTGGGGCATATCCCCAAATGCAGTGGAATGGCGCAATGGCAATTGTTTCTGCCAACTCAGTCAATCAGCGGTCGGGTTCAGAGTCGCGAGCACTTTGGCGGCACGCGGTTTCTGCGATTGCAAGCCCCCGCACCATGTGGGCCCTGATGTTGGTCCTCCATGGTCTCGCTATTCCCGGTCTCATTTCGACCATCAGCAACGCGCACAATCTTGTTGATTTGCTCGGTCCGATGATTCGGTTGGCGGGTCTCTCGACGTCAGCCGCATTTTTTGTTCTGAAAATCATCGACCTGCCGTGCCTCCGTTTGAACACGGATTGGCGCAGCATCGTGTGCGTGATCGTGATCATCGGCTTGATGCACGTTGGCGTGATTGATCGGGCGCTCAATGGCGATCTAAGCACCGAAGGCGCGCACATCGGTTTCGTCGTTTTCGCGGGCATCGTTCGATGGCGGGCAGCCGTTCGCTGGGCATTGAGTCATGTGCTTGGGTTGCTCCTGCCGATTCGCCTGTTGCGGCGACGCGCTGCTCAGTTTGCTTTCAACATTCACTTACCCCTCACTCGGGTCGATGAAGTCATCGCCCGTATGTATCAAACGATTCTCCCGTCATACTCGGGCCCCCGCGCCCCACCCCTTTCCTGACTCGAAGACCAAAGTCCGAATCGAGTGGCGACCCATCGCAATCCGGAAAAGATTTCTGTTTTGGCGGATTTCTGATCGTGCTCGAATTCAAGACGGCTTTGGATCAAATCCTGACACTCGGCTTGGACGTACAGCGTGCGTTTGGGTGCTGAAGTTGCCCCTTTTTGCTGAGTCGTGTGCTCGACATTTGCCTTGGTTTGTTCGCGGTGAACTTGAGCACGTTTGCGATGAGATTTTTTTCGAGGACGGATTCAGATGCATAAATCCTTTGGACTTGGCGCCATGTTTGGATTGGCCCTTGTCGCATCGACCGCTTTCGCGGTGCCTTTTGAATTGCTGACCGGCGTCGACGAAGGCCGTTGGCCTGGCCCGGGGCGCACGGTCGTCCCTGTGGCGGGTGGTGGTAACAGCCAACCCGGCACCTTTTATGATGACGATCGTCTGGCAGGCGTTGGAACACAAGGTCCGACCATCACATTCATCGGGACGGGGCAACCCTTGCTCGGTCCCAATGAATTCGGCGCGTTGAGTTTCGTATTCAAACGGTCATCGGTACCGCTTGGCAACGGACAGTTCCCGTACATGGGCATTGATTTTCTTGGTGGCCCACTGCTGGATCTGGACGGAAATGCGGGCGACGCGACGCGCAGTCTCATTCCTGTGGATGGTGAGAATGCGGTCGTCATTCCCGAGACCACGAGCATCATCGATCTTGCGATCGACACCGATCTCGGGGCAGTCGATCTTCTCACATTCGATGCGACCGGAACGAGCGAAGGCGGCCCAGGCGTATCCTGGAAAGTGGGCAATACCGTCAATGTGATGGCCGGCACCGGACCAGACACCACGGAGACGGGGCCGATCAATCCTTTGATTGACACGCGACTTGGTTTCGTCACGCAGCATGTCGCGCTGAATGGCGCCACCAACATCTGGCGGATCGAAGATCTGGGATACGAGTTCTGGCAGGACACCCTTCTCGACAATTCGGCCAGCGCCGATGAGCTGGGAACATTTCAATTTCTGGGTGCGTTTTCGGGCTGGTACGTCAAACGTGATCCAATAACACGCGAGTTCCCAACACTGACTGGTGCAGGCATCGGACAGACGCCTTGGCCGGCAGTTGGAACAAACGGACTTGGCGAAACGTTTACAACACCGCCCGGTTTTCCGGCACCAACAGCCACAATCACTTCAGGCTGGCCGGCCGACATGTTCGACGCCCCGAACAACGGTGGATCAGGTTCCACCGACCTGGGTTCATATTTTGACAACGTGGTGATTCCGACGGTCAGTCCGTTTTCAGATGGCTTCGTCTATCTGGAGTCGATCGGCTTCGGAATCAATAACAGCGGTGATCCTGTGTATCTGGATTCGATCGGGTACGACATCGTGATCATCGCCCAGGAGGAAAAATCGACTGACCTTTGGGACTACGCGGGCTTGCAGCGATGCATGTCCACGCCCATGGCGGTTGAATGTGCGCCGTTCGATTTTGATGACGACGCCGACATCGACTCAGATGACTATGTCTCGTTTGAGAAGTTGCTGACGGGACCAAGCGCCTGAGTTTCGAACGAAGGACAAAGCGTGAGGGGAAACGGAGAGAGAGCGATCGTGATGTTTACTAAAACGGTTTCTCTTAAATAGAGAGGTTTGAGTTTCAATGATGAACAGGAATTTCAATTTCGTTATCGCAGCAGGTGCCGTCATGTTGTCGGCTGGTGCTGCGTTCGCTGATCAGTTTCAACTGGTGACCGGTGTGGGTGCGGGAACGTCGCCCGGTGCGGCACGTACGGTCACCACCACGTCAGGTGGAAGCAGCAATTTCTTTACCGATGGACAGCGTTTGGGAGGCACCCCGAGTGCGTCACCGATCGGCATCGCCCCCGGCTCGACGTTTCTTCAAACACCGAATCAGTACGGTTCGCTGAGTTTCATGTTCCGTCGCGGATCGATCAACTTCGGCGGCCCGGCAACTCCGTTCCTCAGCGTCGATTACCTTGGCGGACCGTTGCTTGACCTCGATGGCGACCTGGGTAACGGAAGCCGCAGCCTGGTTCCCGTTTCCGGCCAATCCGCAGTCGAGATTCCAGGGACGACGAGCCACATGGATCTGACGTTTGGCGCCGGATCGGTTTCGCTGAACAGCTTCGACGTTAACGGTAACAATGCCGGACTTGGTCCAGCCGCTCCAGAGCAACTGGTCACCGTCAACACCTTGGCGGGTACGTCAACGACAGGAACTCCGGGTTCCGCGATCAACCCTTCGATCGATGATCGTAGCGGGACGGCGACTTCATTCCTCGGACTCTCGGGAACACTCGGTGGCGTCACACGGGTTGAGGGCCTTGGATATGAATTCTGGCAGGACACGCTTTCAGCAACCTCATCGTCCGCCGACGAATTGGGCACCGCTCAGTTCATGGGCGAAATGCGCGGCTGGAAGATCGAGCGCGACATCAACGGCAACTTCCCGACGCTTGCGGGCGAAGGTCTTGGTTCAACGATCTGGTCAGCCGTCGACACCTCGCAGGTTGGCAACAGCTTCAACAATGCCATCGGAGCGGGCACGTCGACGATCGTCAACGGAAACCCCAATGACGACTTCAGCGCTCCCGGTAACGGTGGACTGGACCTGACCGATTTTGGAGGCGACCTCGGTGCGTATCTCGATCACATCGCAGCCACTGCGATCGATCCGAACTCACAGAGCTTCGTCTACTTTGAAGGTGCAGGATTCGGCATCAACAATCCTGAAGACCCGGTGTTCTATGACTCATCCGGATGGGACGTTGTGTTGATTGCCCAGTCGGCGCCGGTTCCGGAACCCGCCAGCTTGGTTTTGATCCTGGCTGGTTGCGCCGGAATTCTTGGTTCCCGCAAGCGCAGGAACTAACCCACGATTTGGATCGTCTGCCGGGCGGGGAAATGTCCTCGCCCGGTGGGCTTTGATTCGCAAGGATGCGAGCAATCGAGGTTGTCATGAAATCGAAAACAAACAAGTACGGTTTCACGCTGGTTGAACTTTTGGTGGTGGTCAGCATCATCGCGCTGCTCATCTCAATCCTGCTTCCATCGTTGAAGCGGGCGCGGGATCAGGCCAAGCAGGTGGTCTGCGCCAGCCAGCAGAAGCAGATCGCCAATGCGCTCTGGAACTATTGGACTGAAAACGAAGGCCACATTCCCGAAGTGATTTCACCGATGACCAATGGCGTTGGCGCCGATGGATTCGGAGATCAATCCATTTCCGATGAAGACATCGACCCGTTTTACAATCCCAAGCGTGGCTACCCTGAAGTCCCCTCAAAAACCGTCTGGGCACAGTCTCTTCCCAACGTGCTGATGCCCACCCACATGGGCGAAGACGAGAAGGCGTTTCGTTGCCCTGCCGCCATTGTGGGCTGGCCTCGAAATGAAAAGCCGTTTCGCATGACCTATCGCTGCGCAGCGGCCAACCAGCCGAACGGTGACGAAAACCTCAACGAAGAAAGCCCTTATTTCAAGGAGCACTTCGGATTCATGGACGGCCGCATCTACAAAATACCGAAACCGGCCAAGCAGAAAGGCAAAGATCCAATCGCAATCATTCGCTTTGCTGAGGATCAGGCAGCCGCACGCGGGACGTTCCTTCGCGACATGGTCAGACCGGTCGGTCCGGAACTCATCGGTCCGCACAATGGCGGCAATGTTGTGATCAACAAACGCATGGAAGTGGAAGTTCGCAGCAAGAAAACGATCAACGAAGATCTTGCGCCGGCAGGTACGGGAGCGGTGAAGTTCTAACGGCGATTTGAATTGCGGAACGCTGATCCAGCTCACTGCCAATCAGCATGAGTCTCATCTGCAATCTGCATGAACTTGTCAGGGATCTCACGTATCCTGATCGGTTGAATGCTGCCCAGTGTACGATCCGCGAACACTTCCCCCTTCATTTCCAGGTTCTTGCCACGACTCTCCGGATCGCCGGACCAACCTCTTCTGGTCCGCACCCGCTCCGCACCCCCAGTTAAATTGTGCAAAGTTGCCTTACCGCGATAGACTACCGTCGGATTATCGTAGTTACTTTCGTGTGGGGATCGTGTATAGATTCGTGCACGTGGATGGTTCGATTTCGACGGGAGACGCAGCCGATGGCCACAACGATTGACCCAGCCGTGGAAAAAGCCACACAGGCATTTCGAGAAAAGTTTCAAGCCGTTCGAAACGAAATCGGGAAGGCCATCGTGGGGCACAACGACATCGTCGAAGGTGTGCTGACCTGCCTGTTCGTCGGCGGTCACGTGCTGCTCGAAGGCGTCCCGGGGTTGGGCAAGACTTATCTCGTCCGTACGCTCTCCGAAGCCGTAAACCTCCCCTTCTCGCGAATCCAGTTCACCCCCGACCTGATGCCCGCGGACATCATCGGAACCAACATCATCACCGAAGACCCCGATACGGGTCGCCGGCAGTTTGAATTTCAAAAGGGACCGCTCTTTTCGCAGATTATCCTCGCTGACGAAATCAACCGCGCGACACCCAAAACGCAGTCGGCGATGCTTGAGGCGATGCAGGAACATTCGATCACCGTCGGCGGGACGCACTACCGCCTTGACGAACCGTTCCTCGTGCTCGCCACCCAGAACCCGATCGAACAGGAAGGCACGTATCCCCTCCCGGAAGCGCAGCTCGACCGGTTTCTTTTCAAACTCGTGGTTGACTATTCGACGAAGGACGAACTCAAAACGATTCTCGATCGCACGACCACCGGTTACAAAGCCGACGTGCAAGCCATCATGAGTGGTGAAGAAATTCTCGCCGCACAAAGACTCGTCCGCCGCATTGTGATGGCCCCCCACGTTCAGGACTATGCCATTCGCGTTTCGATGGCGACGCATCCAGGTGGGCCTTATGCCATCGATGCCACGCAGAAATACATTCGCTGGGGTGCAAGTCCGCGTGGCGCGCAGGCGCTGACGTTGTCGGCCAAGCTCGCGGCGATGCTCGACGGTCGTTACAACGCCAGCTTCAGCGATGTGCAGAGGATGGCTATCCCATCGCTGCGCCATCGCGTGCTCTTGAACTTTGAAGGCGAAGCGGAAGGCATTTCCGTGGACTCGGTAATCAAGGAAATCATTGAAAAGACGCCCACGATGGCCGAAGCGGCGTAGGGTGGGCATGGCCCATCATTTCGTACACATTCAATCGGCGGACGGTCTCGACATCCTGCCGCTCCAATTGGTAATGACTTCTGATGGTGACACCCGCAATCTCCAAGACAGAGAACTTGCTCGATCCCGAATTCATCGTTCGACTTGAACGGTTGGAGATGGTGTCGAAAAAGATCTTTCGCGGATCGATGCGCGGTGAGCGGCGCAGCCGACGGCGCGGTGAGTCAGCCGAATTTGCGGACCATCGCAATTACGTTGTGGGTGACGACCTGCGGTTTCTCGATTGGAACGTGTACGCACGCCTTGAACGACTTTTCATCAAGCTCTTTCTTGAAGAGGTCGATCTCCACGTCAACATCATGGTCGATGTCTCCAAAAGCATGGCCTGGGGAAAGCCTGAAAAAGGTCGATACGCCAGGCAGATTGCGGCGGCTCTTAGCTATGTCGGATTGGCCAACAATGATCGGGTCAGTCTGTACAGCTACGCGAATGGACTCGTCGGCGAGTTGGCGGGCCTGCGCGGTAAGCGACTGCTGCCGAAAGTGCTGGACCATCTGCAATCCGTCGAGTGCGACGGCATCAGCGACTTTCACACGGCATGCAAACAATTTTCATTGCGACATTCGCAACCGGGAATCCTGATTGTCCTGAGCGATTTTTTCGACAAGGGCGGATATGAAGCCGGTCTGCGTTTGCTGCTCGGGCGCAAGTCGGACGTGTACTGTATCCAGGTGCTCTCGCCCGATGAACTCGAACCGCAGCTTTCCGGTGAATTGCGGTTGACGGACGTTGAAGATGACGACGTCGCCGAAGTCAGCATGAGTCGGGCCCTGATCAATCGCTACAAGCAAAACCTCGCTGCGTACTGTCGCGGGTTGCAGGACTATTGCACGCGCCGCGGGATGACCTACGCCATGACGTGCAGCGATGTCCCGTTTGACCAGGTTGTGTTGAACGTCTTGAGGCGTCGCGGGTTATTCAAATGATGTGGATTGTTTCAATTCTACCCGTCCTTGATTCATTCGTGGCGCTGATCGCCGATCATGCCCGCGTGGAGAACAGTCGGTGAATTTCCTCTCGGGCTGGATGCCGATCGCGCTGGCTGCGGGAATCACCGTTCCCCCGCTCGTGCTGTTGTATTTCCTGAAGTTGCGTCGTGCGCCCCACACCGTTTCAACCACCCTGCTTTGGAAACGCGCTGTCGAAGATCTGCAAGTCAATGCCCCGTTTCAACGCATCCGCAACAACCTGCTCATGTGGTTGCAACTGCTGATCCTCCTGTTGGCGGCTGTTGCGCTGGGCAAGCCGATTTTTGAAGGCAGTCGCCAGACCGAAGACACACTCGTCCTCCTGATTGATCATTCCGCCTCGATGGGCGTCGAAGAAAAAGACGGCAGAACGCGCCTCGACATCGCCAAGGAACAAGCCGAAGCCATCATCGACAACCTGCCCAGCGGCGGGAAAGCGATGGTCATCGGTTTCAGCGATCGCGCAACCGTCGCCAGCGCTTTTGAAACCGACCGATCCGTGCTCAAAGACCGACTCGATAGCATCCCCCAGACCGATGCCGCGACGACGTTGACCGAAGGCATCGCCCTGGCTGAAGCGTACATGCAGAACCTCGTCATCGCGGGCGACCAAGCCGGGACCGACATCACCGTCGAATCGTCGGCGACGCCAGCGCGCGTGGTCGTGCTGACCGACGGCAACATCGAAGATGCCGAATCGCTGACGATCAAGCGCCTGCCAACCGATGACATGCAGATCGTCAGTATCGGTGAGCGCGACGACAACGTGGCGATTCTGTCGATGGAGGCCAAACGCAACTACGAGTATCCGCAGATGCTCGAAGTCTTCAGCCTCGTGCGCAACTTCGGTCCGGACACGGTGAAGTGCGATGCGAATCTCTACATCAACAACAAGCACGTCGATGTGCAGACGATGGAATTGCTGCCCGGTTACACCCAAACACCAGTCAACGAGAATTCGGGCGAAGACAAAGGTGAATCGAACAACCCACCACCGGCATCACCAGTGAAGAACCGAATACCGCCAACCGGCAGCACGGCTTCCGTTGCGTTTGACCCGATCGAGTACGAAGGCGGCGGTGTTGTTGAAGTGCGCTTGACCGTTCACGACGCAATGACTTCGGACAACGCGGCATGGACCATCGTTCAACCGCCCCGCCATGTCACGGTGTTGGAAATTGGCGAAGGCAATTTGTTTTTGGACCGCGTGCTGCCAACGCTTCCGATCCAAGTCAAGAAAATGACGCCCGATGAATACGAACGCGCCGACGAATCCGAACTTGCCGAAGCCGGTCGGCTAAAATTTGACCTGGCGATCTTCGACAATCATTCGACCGAACGACTCTGGCCGGGCAGCTACATTTTCTTCGGCGGCGTCCCGAAGGTGGAAGGCGTGTCAGCCGACCGCATGGTTCAAGGTGGCGTCATTTTCGACTGGGATGAGTCGCACCCAATTTTGCGCTATGTCGGCATCGGAAAGATCATGGTTCATCAATGGCTCAACCTGCAATTGCCACAACAAGCCGAACCACTGGTCGAAGGCGAAGACGCACCAATCATGGCCCTGCTTTCGCAGGATGGCATGCACTTTTTGATATCCGCGTTCAGTCTCGTCGCCGAAGATGAAATCACCGGTCAGGCGCTTTTGAATTCCGATTGGGGATTCAAACCGCACTTTCCCGTGTTCCTGCAAAACGCGATTCAATTCATGACAGGAAGCCTGTCGTTCAAGGGCGTGCGCAACGTGCGCCCCGGTAATCCCATCGAATTCGCTGTCCCCGAAGGCACCGACGAAATCAGCGTGCGACGACCCGATGGCTTCGTCGCCAAAGTGCAAACCGCAAGCTTCACGACCGTCAACTACGCCGGCACGCGCAAAGTCGGTGTGTATACGGCCAAGCCCGCCATCGAAGGCCGCGAACAATACGCGGTCAACTTGTTCAATGGTGTCGAAAGCAGCATCGCCCCATCCAAAGTTCTTCGATTGGCCGGCACCAACGTCGAGGCGAAAGCATCAACCGAAATCGTGAACAAGCCGTTTTGGCCCTACCTTCTGTTGGCGATCCTTGCGGTGCTCTTGATTGAATGGGCGATTTACAGCAAGCGCGTTTTTGTTTGATGGGTCGGTGAATGCGTTTTCTCGGATGTGGATTCAGGCGGGCGTCGATATCGCGTTCGCAATCCAAGCGTCGCGTTTTGCTCGTCCATTCTTCGCGGTACGGGCACCGGAACTCACGTGGATTGACTTTGTTTTGCCCCTGGATTCCCGCCTGCGCGGGAATGACGGCCCTGCGCGGGAATGACGGCCCTGTGCGGGAATGACGGCACTGTGCGGGAATGACGGCCCTGCGCGGGAATGACGGCACTGTACTAGAGCTTTGTCCTTGAATCAGTGCGAACGCCCGCGTTGCTTGCCAGGTGCCGTGCGATTTTTGCCCTTTGGATTCCTGGGGGGTGGAAGGATCGCATTTTCCGGAACGTCCATGCCGAAAAGTTGTACCCACCAATACTCGGTCCCCTTGCGACTTTTGACTTTGAAGAATCCGATTCCGGCGTAGCGCCAGCGCTTGAGGCGCATGTTTTCGTCGTGGTGCGGGCTGTCCATGAAGTTCATCATGGCCTCTGCGGCAGACCCTAGTTTGTTCATGCCATATGCGATGTTTTCGCCGACGATGGGATCGCAGTAACCGGCATCGACGGCTCGGTCACCGGGCACGCTGCCATCGGGTGCGTTGTGGCTGAAGAAATCCTCGCGGTACATTCTTTCGGCATAGCGGTTGGCTGCGAGTTCCAAGGTGCGCGAATAACGCAGCGTGCTCAGGTTTTTGCGTTCGCGGTAATCGTTGACGAGTCGAAACATCGCCAGTTGATATGGACCGGCTGGCTCGCCGAGATCGCGGCAGTCGGTGGGTACACGCTGAGGTCTTGGGGGGGCAGGAGGTGTTTTTTCTTTCGGTGGCGGCGGGTTTGTGGTTTGCGGCATGAGTCCGGGCGGCGTGGCCAGCAGGTTGATCTGGGTGCTGCATCCGGCTGGCGACATGAGCATCGCGAGCAATAGGGCGTAGGTGCGTGTGGGCAGGCGGTTGTGCTTCATGGATGGTTCTCCGACGTTGTGACACCCGCTGCCCTGAGGCCTACGCAGACCCTTGCGCCCATGCATGATCGTACTTTGGGATATTCTGCGTTACAATCATATTGTGATTCGACGCGGACGTGGCAGTGGCTTGAAATCGTGGCGACGTCAGCGGGATTGATTTGATTACAGTCAGGCCTGCATTGATCCGGTTGTTGGATTTGATTGCCAGTTGACTGGTACGATTTTGGGTTCATCGCATTCATGGATAAGGAGATGGCGATGGAGTTCTTGTTGCAGGGGTTGTTCTTGCTGTTTGCGGTGCTTTGGATTTCAGGGTTTGTGGCGACGTCGTAAGGCGACGGGTTGAATGCGTTTGCATGTCTGATTCTACGATTTCAAATTCGACGGTTGGGATTCAGCGAAGCCGATTGGCTGATCGCGTTGGCAACGTTCATCAGACGGCGCTGCGGCGGATCAGTGCGCGCTGCGCGGAGATTGGCGGGGTGAATCTTTCGCAGGGGGTTTGCGACGTTGACCCTCCGCCGGAGATTTTGACTGCGGTCAAGACGGCGATCGATGACGGGCGGGCGGCGTATTCGAATCTTTCGGGTATTGTCGAACTGCGTGAGGCGATCGCGCGCAAGCTGCAGTCGTTTAACGGGATCAGCGCCGACCCGATGCGTGAGATCGCGGTGACGGTGGGGGCGGCGGGTGCGTTTGCGTGCGTCGCGATGGCCACGTTGAACCCGGGCGACGAAGTGGTCGTGTTCTCGCCGTTTTATAGTTATTACACCGACACGTTGGCGCTTCTCGATGTGAAGGTTCGATTCGTGGCGACGCATCCGCCGGATTGGTCGTATGACGCGGCTGACCTTCGCGATGCGTTTGGTCCGAAGACGAAGATGGTTGTGATCAATACGCCATCGAATCCGACGGGCAAGGTGTTTTCGCGCGATGAGCTTGCGGAGATTGCGGCGCTGGCGAAGGCGCACGATGCGCTGATCGTGTCGGATGAGATTTACGAGTACATCACGTTTGACGCGGAGCATGTCAGCGTTGCGACGCTTCCCGATGCGGACAATCGAACGATCACGTTGAGCGGGGCGTCGAAGGCGTACGCGGTGACGGGTTGGCGCGTGGGGTATGCGGTCGGGCCGGCTGACATCGTTGAGAAGATGCTGGTGGTCAACGATCTGTTTTATATTTGTGCGCCGACGCCGCTTCAGTATGGGGTGCTCGCGGGGATGGAGTTACCGGATCGTTACTACGCTGAATTGCGATCGGATTACCGCGCGAAGCGTGATTTGTTGGCTGACACGTTGCGGACGATTGGGTTCACGCCTTTCATGCCGCAGGGTGCATTTTATATGATGGCTGACTTTGGGGCTGGCCGGTTCCCGAATTCGATGGCGGCGGCTGAGGAAATCCTCGAATCAGTGGGAGTTGCGTCGGTGCCGGGGGCGCCGTTTCACGCCATCCCTGCTGAGGGTGAGACGCAATTGCGCTTTTGTTTTGCGAAGCGTTGGGACGATTTGAAGGAAGCGTGTCGGCGGTTGACCGGCTTGAGATCGTCCTCTTGAACATTGGACAAGTTTCGACATCGAAGTTGGCGTTCGATGTGTCTATGAAATAGATGGGGCAGTTGTCGATTCGGTGGATGGCATCTACCGGGTCGGGTCTGCGAATAACGTGCAAGCGCCGTAGGATTTGGCGGGAGCGTCTTTGAAGGCCGATGCCGTTGGACGGGTCTTGTTGGACGGATCTTGGGGTTAGAGACGATTGGAATCAGACAAATTGAAAACAGGAATAACAATGCGACATTTTGATCGATTGGCGTTGACGTTTGTGTTGGCTCTTGGGTTGGCTGCGACTTCTGTGCAGGCGCAGTTGAAGGTTGGCGATGTGGCCCCACCGGTGACGGTGACGGACTGGATCAAGGGCAAGCCGATGGACGTGCTCAAGGACAACAAGGGCAAGGTGATCGTGCTTGAGTTCTGGGCGACATGGTGTGGGCCATGCATCCAGATGATCCCTTCGAACACGGACTTGTATGAGCGCTACAAGGATAAGGGTCTGGTGTTTATTGGCGTGACGGATACCGGTCAAGGACAGCAGTTGTCGGCAGTCCAGGCGTTTGTCGGTCAGCAGGGCGACCGGATGAGTTATCCGATTGCTTTTGACAGCACGCAGAAGACGGACATGGCCTACGTGCAGGGGACCGGTGCGGTTGGTATTCCTCATGCGGTGGTGATCGGAAAGGACGGCAAGATCGCGTGGTTTGGCCACCCGATGGAACCGATGATGGAGGATACGATCAAGGATTTGTTGCTGGATCGCTTTGATCCGAAGCGGGCAGAGAAGGAAGCCGCCTTGCAGGAAAAGCTGGCGCCGCTGCTTCGGGAGTTTAATACTGCGGTTCAGCAAAGTAATTGGAATCGCTGCCTGGAGCTTACCGAGCAGATGTTGGCGATCGACCCGGAGAACTTCGACGCGCTGCGCTTCAACGTTTACATCATGATGGAAGAGATGCAATCGCAGGAGAAGCTGACGGCTTGGGTGAAGCAGATGATTGCCAGCCAAGGCAGCAACGCCCAGACAATGTCCGTCCTGTCGTCGTTGATGCTGGCCATGCCGGAAGTGACAGACCGTCAGCCGGAGTTGGCGGTCGAGACGGCGAATGCGGCGATGTCCAGTCCGTCGAAAGATTCCTTGAGTCTGCAAATGGTGGCTCAGACGTTTTATCAGATGGGTTTGGTGGATAGCGCGATCAAGGCGCAGCAAGCCGCGGTGGCGGTGTCGGATGAGTTCGACCGCGGTCCAGCCAACGAGGTCCTGTCGTTCTTCGAGCGATGCAAGTCCGCCCAGTCTGCCATCAAGTATCCCGAGTAACCGCTCGGGACTTTAGGATTTTGAGCGATGCTTTAGTCGGCATTGAAATGATGTCGCTGACGAGATGAGCCGTTACAATGCTCGCCGCTATCAAATCACACAGGATTTTGGAGTTGTCGCCGATGAGACATCGATCATTTCTCCTTGTTGCCTGCTTGGTGCTGTTGGGGACGATCCCCTGCGAAGCCGGTGAGGCATTGCTGAGCCCGCGCGATCTGAAATCGCTGGGTTACTTCAAGTATTGGAGCCTCGACCTCGAGATGGATCGGGGTGGATACGTGCGCGATTCCTATCGGGTCGACGATAGCTTGTACGTCGTATCGGAGAAGGGTGATGTTTTCTCGCTTCATGCCGACATCGGATTGACGCGTTGGTCTCGCAACCTGACGGAGAGCGTCTATCGGATATTCGAACCGCAGCACTTCGTGTCGGAAGGCGGCGCACCTTTGGTGGCGATCGCGACAACCCCGCGATTCTTTGTCCTTGATCGCTATTCCGGTGACGAGGTGAAGGATATGACGTTGGGGGTGTCGGTCGGGACGGCGGTTGTTGCGCAGGGCGGTTCGTTGTTTTTCGGCAGCAGCGACGGTCATCTCTATTCGATGTTGTGGGATGATCCGCGAACGAACGATGCGATCTTCCTTTGGCGTACGATGGCTGGCGGTCCGGTCGGCGCGACGCCGCACCTGGTCAACGGCGGCGAGGACATCGTGTTTGCATCGCAAGTTGGCGAGGTTTTTGACTGCACAACGAGCCAAAAGATTTTGAATTGGGATTTTTCGGCTGACGGGGCGATTGAAGGTGAAATCGTGGTGGATCCGGAAAATGTCTATGTCGCCAGTTCGGATCGATCGTTGTATCGATTGGATATTGATTCAGGCGTCCCGCGATGGCGCGTGCGATTTCCCGAACCGTTGCATGCCGGTCCGGTCGTCATCGGCAACATGGTCTTTCAATATTGCGACACGCAGGGAGTAACCGGTATCGACGTGGAGACCGGCAAGGCGTTGTGGAATGTCGGTTCGGCGCGGGACGTGGTCTGTCGCAACGGTGACCGTGTTATTTTAATCGCCGGTACACAGTTGAAACTGGTGGCGGCTGACACTGGCGACGTGCTGGAGACAGCCGAGATTCCGCCGCACACAACACCGATTCAAAACACGCAGGACGAAACGTTGTATCTGGTGTCACGTCTTGGCACTGTTCTTTGTGCGAAACCCAAAGGTCACCCATACCTGACGCCCGAAGTGGTGGCGCTGGCCAAGCGCGAACTGCATCAAGCCCCGGTTGAAGAAGCGGCTGACGAAGGTGAAGGCGAATTGAAACCGCGTCTTCCGAAACGCAGCGAGGTTCTGGATTGGGACGACCCGCTTCGCAGCACGACCGACATTCCGCCGCTCGCAGGTCAGACGGCGAAGGAAAAAGAGTAGCCGTGCATCGGGAGGCTGACCTGGTCTTTGATGCCGCGCGCCAAATGCCGGCTGACTTGCGTCGGTTCATTTCAAAATGGGTAGCCTCTGACTCAAAAAACGATCGGTTTCAAAAGGCGTCGCCGTGGATTTTCCAGTGAAGGCAAGCCGGCGGTCATGGTCGGCTGGTGTGTAGTCTTACTTGGCGCTTGCCACATACGCTTTGACGGTGCGTGTGTGGGTCGGTGCCTGTGAGAAAGCAGCTTGACACGCCCGCGCCCGGAAGTAGGATCGGCTCAGTTCCAGGCGCTTTCAAGGCCGGTTTTCGGCTTGTATCCACCTTGAAGGCAACTTCAGCAGGTCACGTTTTGTCACCGCATCGGGTGATGCCTGCGCGATCAAAACATGGCGTTGATGCCGTCCGACCGGCGCATGTCCGGTGGCGGTTTATTCATTTCAAAGGGAGGACCAGCCGTGAGCGATGCTGCCCGTCAGATTCACGCACCACTCGGCGTTGTACGAGGAATTGTCAGCCGTCGTTTGCTGACGTTGTCTATGGGAATTCTGGCGACCGGTATGTTGGCGTCGGGATGTTCTCAGCACGCGGTGGAAACCGGTTGGTCCGATCCGAGCAAGGTTCAGGTTCAGTTTTACGCGCCGCCCGGAGCGACGGTTGCGGTTCAGAAAGCATTCTCGACGCCGCGTCATCAAGTGGCGGCATACGGTTCCGACCATCGGTTGGAACATGCACCCGAAGAATTCGCGGTCTTCAATCTGAAGAGCGGACATTGCTTCAGCTTCAAGTACACGACGGCAGAAGGTTTCCCGGGCGTGAGCATCTACGGCGAGTTGGAAGCCCACAAGGTGCATTCGGAAGAGGCCCGCAAGTTCGTGCGTCAGACGTTTGTGCCGATCGTTCTCCCGAGTCGTTATTACCAGAATGATCCGGAACATTACTTCCCGGTGCGTGGGCCGTCGGGAGCGGGTCTCGATGAAATCGAAGTCGAGCATCTCAAGCAGGGCGACTTGATCACGAAGGTTTACTTCGTGGCTGACTTGCAGCGTGCGTGGGAAAGTGTTCGCGAAATCGATTTCCACATTGACAAGCTCCGTTCGTCCGAGACCGTGTTGAACACCGAGTTGGAGTTGGTGGACTCGCGTTTTGAAAGTTATCGCCGCGAATCGCTGTACGCCGATCCGACGATCGATCCCTATGCCGCCCACCAGGATTCAACCGGTGAGAGCACCCGCTTCATCAAGATCGAAGCCAAGCGTCAGAGCCTGGAAAACCAGCGGTACCTGATCCGTCAGCAGATCGAAGATTTGCAGAACGAGAAGCGTATTCGTACGCGGCTTCTGGATTCGATGAAGATCGTTAACCGTCGGGGTTCGATGGTGCTCGCCACGCCGGAGACTCAGTGGGAATTCCACGACACCAAGCATCAGGTTGGCGATGCCCGCATGTACATGGGCCACGAAACCGGTCCGTACGGCGAGTACCGCACGGGTGACATTGTTCTGCCGGCACTCGGTGAAGTGGTGGCGGTGATGCGCGTCGGTGGCCGACATATGCACTGGGACGACCCGCGTCGCGAGATGGTCGAGTTCAGCGAAGAGGCTGAAGAAGCGAAGTAGATTCGCCTTGCATTCTGACACCGATCCAAGTGCGGTCATGCCATCGAGGTGTGTTGGTTGGCATGGTTGTCGTGGAGGGTGATTTTCAAAAACTTACAATCCGCCGCACAAGCGGTGTTTGATAGGAGGTCAGCACCATGGAGCCGATGAAACAGACGTCCGGCTTGGCGAGTTTCGGCAAGGTGAATGGGCGTGTTCTGCGCTCGTTGATTGCGATTGCGGTATGTGTGACGATCACTGGTTGCAGCTGGAATCACACGCAGCTGGGCGATCGGTCGATTCGATCGCACGGAAATGCCTCGCTGCTGCCGGATGAATTCGTGCCGTTGACCGGGCTCGATCCGAGCAATCCGCATCACTATCCCGACAATTGGCCGCGCTTCATCGTGTCGCAGCGCGACAACATGGTGATGGTCTACGTCGATGGTGGTGAGTTCGACATGGGAGATGGCGAGAACCGTCGCCGCGTCTACGTCGATCCGTTCTACATTGACGTGCACGAAGTCACCAATTCGCAGTTCGATCGGTTCCGCAAGGATCGTCGTTTCCAGACGCACCTGCGTCGCAACTGGAATCGCCCGTGGATGGAGAGCAACGCCTTCCACACTTATCCGAGCGAATATTATCCGTTCCGCTGCTGGACCAAGCAGAAGCTATATCCCGAAATCGCGCAGCAGTTCCACCTGTGGCGCGGACAGAACCCCAAGGACATCGACTTCTATCTCGACTACTGGGAGCCGGGTCACAACAACGATGATCCCGCCCGCAACGTGTCGTGGTGGGAGGCTTGGTTGTATTCGGAGTGGTCGCAAAAAATGTTGCCGACCGAAGCGCAGTGGGAGTTGGCTGCCCGTGGCAAACGCGACAATCGGGCGTTCCCCTGGGGCGACAATGCCGGTGGGGCGGACAAGCTCTGCAACAGCGCCGAGCAGGGTATGAACGACGGGCATGAGTACGTCGCTTCGGTGATGGAGTATGGCGGCGGCGTCAGTCCTTATGGTTGTTACAACATGGCCGGCAACGTTTGGGAATGGTGCATCGACAACTACGATCCGAACTTCGCGTTGCGTTCGCGGAATTTCCCGTGGGTTGATCCGTATCCCTATGAGCCGCACGAGTATCCGGGCGGGCAGATGGATGTCGATAATGCCGTCGAAGTGAATCCGGTTGGACCGCTTCATGGCGACCAGCGGGCGATGCGTGGTGGATCGTACACCAAGGAATTGAATCGTTGCCAGGTCACGAGTCGCCGCGGCGCTCGTCCGGACGTGCACCAGATGGACGTTGGTTTCCGTTGCGTGCTGCCGCTGCCGGGTGTTGCTCCGGAACCGATCATGCAGACGCAGATGCAAGCCGCTCCGAGTCGTCCAATGGAGCCGGCACCAGTTGCGACGGCACCGCCTGCGAGCACCAGCGAATTCCATTATTGGGAGGTGCCGTGTGAAGGTTGTCCTCCGGGTTCGACCGGCGGGACCAACTGCAACAACTAGGTGTTGTCAGCTGAAGATTTGTCAGTCCCCCACCCTGGAAGGGCGGGGCACCCTTCACCGTTGTATTGATTTGAAATTTCAAAGGAGCGTTTCGCGGCTTGCGGGGCGCTCCTTTTTTGTGCGCTTGTAAGGCGAAGGTTGGCCGGTAGTCTACCGGCATGACCACGACACCCATCAAACGGGCGCTGATCAGCGTCTTCGACAAGACCGGCATCGTTGATTTTTCGCGGGCGCTGGCCGATGAATTCGGCGTTGAGATTATCTCGACCGGCGGTACCGCGAAGTTGCTGGCGGAGGCTGGCGTGCCGGTGACGCTGGTTGAAACGGTGACTGGTGCGGGCGAGATGCTGGATGGCCGAGTCAAAACGCTCCATCCGCGCATCCATGCCGGTATCCTCGCCGACCGGCGCAATCCAGATCATGTTCAGCAGTTGGCCGACGCCGCGATCGAACCGATCGATCTGGTGGTGGTGAATCTCTATCCGTTCGTCAAGACGATCGCCCAGCCCGGCTGTACGTTTGCGCAGGCGATTGAGATGATCGACATCGGTGGTCCATGCATGCTGCGGGCGGCTGCGAAGAACCATCAGAACACGTGCGTGTTGTACGGTCAGCCGGACGCCTACGAATCGGTGTTGGCGATGCTTCGGTCGGGCGGTGTGATCGCGGATGAGCAGCGGGCAGCGTTTTCGGCTGACGTGTTTCGGCGGACGAGTGCGTACGACGCGCAGATTGACGCGTACCTGCGCGGGCAGACTTCAAGCGGTGAAGCGCTGCCGGCGCAGCTTTCAGTTGACGCTAACCTGGTGCAGACGCTTCGCTATGGCGAGAACCATCATCAGGCGGCTGGCTTGTTTGTGGGGGCAGCGGCTTCGGGCGGGAGCGTGGCTGGCGGTGACGTTCTTCAGGGGGAGATGTCGTTTAACAACTACGTCGATGTGAGTGCGGCAGTCGAGCTTTGTGGGGAGCTCGATCGGGCGTTTCCCGGGCGGGCGGTTTGCGTGTTGGTGAAGCATACGAATGCGTGCGGGGTTGGGATTGCTGACTCGTTTGAAGAGGCTTACCGCAAGGCGTATTTGTCCGATCCGACTGCCGCGTTTGGCGGGGTTTTGGCGCAGAATGTTGCGGTGTCGGCTGACACTGCCAACTGCGTGATGGAAACGTATGCGCGGTTTGGAAAAGCCGTTGGCATGAAAGGGTTTTTCGTCGAGGTTTGGGCGGCGCCGGGTTTTGCGGATGGGACGGTTGCGCTTATTCAGGGGGCGAAGGCGTGGGGGCAGCGGGTGCGGTTGCTTTCGCTGGGCGATGGCGGCAGTGGTGCGTTGTCGAGCGGGCTGCAGGTGCGGCAGATTTCGGGTGGATACCTTGCCCAGTCGGCTGACGATCTTGGGCTTAATGAAGACAAGTGGCGAGTTGCGACGAAACGTCAGCCGACCGAAGCCGAGTGGAATGATCTGCGCCTTTCGTGGCTCGTTTGTAAGCACACCAAGAGCAACGCGATTACGATTTGCAAGGACGACATGCTCATCGGCAGCGGGATGGGGCAGACAAGCCGCGTGATGAGTTGCCGCATCGCTGCGTGGCAGGCCCGCGACAATGGGCACGGTGAGAAGTTGGTTGGCGCGTGCGCGGCATCGGATGCGTTTTTTCCGTTCTCTGATGGCGTGGATATTTTGATCGAAGCCGGCGTGGCTGCGGTCATTCAGCCGGGTGGGTCGAAGAATGATGATGATGTGATCGCGGCTTGTGATGATGCGGGCATTGCGATGGTTTTGACAGGGACGCGGCATTTTCGGCATTGATTTTCCAATAGTGTTTTTTGTTCAGCACCAACCTTCCCATTGAGGAGTTTGCGGGCCGTGCAACCGGAAGAAATACCTGACTTGGCCCACTTCTTGATAACCTATCTGCACCAGGATTTCGATCTGGATTACGCTGATGACATTGAGGTACTGCTCGAATTCCTGAGCGACAATCCTCCGGAGACTGCAAAGTCGTTGCTTCGCGACCTTAGATATGTGCTCTATTCTGATCTATCAAACGATGAGGTGCGGCGATTGATTCTGCAGTGCGGTAGTTCATTCGATCCGTCGAGTGCCGGTTTGACGGGAAGGGAGTGGCTTGCTGAAGTTGAAAAAGAAGTGCTTGATTGGAAGCCATCAGATTGAGCGCAGCTTTGGATTCGTCAGTCCCCCACCCTGGAAGGGCGGGGCACCCTCTGTGTCATGACTTGGCACTTATTTGGATCCTACTGGTGCGTCTAGCAGGCCGTAGCGACGCATTTTTTTGTATAGGGTGGTTCGGTTGATGTCGAGCATTTCGGCGGTTTGCTGACGGTTCCAGTTGTTGACGCGCAGGGCGGCTTCGATGACGGTGCGCTCGGGTCCTTCGAGTGCTTTTTTCAGCGACGTATTGGGGAAGGTGATGTCGGTCGGCGCGAGTTGGCCCTGCTGGATGATGCGCGGGGGCAGGTCGTCGACGTCGATTTCGTTGCCTTTGGAGAGGACGACGGCGCGTTCGACCGCGTTTTCCAACTCGCGAACGTTACCGGGCCAGGGGTAGCGCTGCATGGCGCTGACAGCTTCTTCGCTGAATCCGGTGATGGTGCGGTTGGACTCTTCGCAGAACTTGTCGAGGAAGTGGTTGGCGAGCAGCGGAATATCACCGACACGTTCCTGGAGCGTTGGCATGGTGATGGTGACGACGTTGATGCGATAGAACAGGTCTTCGCGGAAGTTGCCAGCCGCTACTTCTTCTTCGAGGTTTTTGTTGGTCGCGAGGACGAGGCGCACGTCGACTGTTTCGGTCTTGTTGCTGCCGACCGGTTCAAACTGTCGCGATTGAAGTGCGCGAAGCAGTTTGACTTGAAGGGCTGGCGATGCGGTGGCGATTTCGTCGAGAAAGAGCGTGCCTTCGTCAGCCGCTTTGAATTTTCCAACCTTGTCTGCGACGGCACCGGTGAATGCGCCGCGAACGTGTCCGAAGAGTTCGCTTTCGAGCAGTGATTCGGGGATGGCACCGCAGGCGACTTCGATGCACGATTTGTCGCGGCGGGGGCTGCGATGGTGAATCATGCGGGCGACGAGCGACTTGCCCGTTCCGGATTCGCCCTGGACGAGAACGGTAACTTTGGAGTCGGCGACGGCATCGATCAGGTCGTAGATTTTCTGCATGCGGTAATCGTGCCCGACAAGGTTGCCGAGTCCAAAGCGCATGTCGAGTTTCTGTTTCAACTCGTTGTTTTCGAGGATCAATGATTGCTGGCTTAGGGCGCGCTCGACGACGAGGCGTAGTTCGTCATCGATGATCGGTTTGGTGAGGTAATCGTATGCGCCCATCTTGATGGCTTCGACGGCGCTTTCGATGGTGCCGTAACCGGTGATCATGATGACGACGGTTTCGGGCCAACGTTTGCGGATGACCTGAAGAAGTTCGAATCCGTCGCCGCCGGAGAGGTTGATGTCGCTGATGATGACGTCGGCTGGCTGCTGTTCGAGTTGCGTGAGCGCACCAGACAGACCGGTGGCGCCGGCGACGTTGTAGCCTTCGAGCGACAACATTTCCTGAAGCGATTCGAGGATGATCTGGTCATCGTCCACGACGAAGATGCGGGCTTTTCGCTCTTTCATTGCAGCGGTTCTTTCGTGTTGGTGGATTCGTCGGCGACGGGCGATGGTTGCCCGGGCGATGGTTGTTCAGGCGGATGCATCGGGATCGAGACAATGAACGTGGCGCCACCGCTTGGGTTGTTGGCGGCTGCGATGGTGCCGCCCAGTTGGCCGATGTATTCGCGACAAATTGCCAGTCCGAGACCGGTGCCTTTGCCCGGTTTCTTGGTGGTGTGGAACGGTTTGAACAGTTGTTCGGTGTCGGCAGGTAAGCCGGTTCCGGTGTCCTCGAAGCGGATGATGATGTTGCTTTCGACGATGCCGCTGGTGATGGTGAGTCGGCCCCCATCGGGCATGGCGTCGATGGCGTTGCGGATGAGGTTGCCGCAGACTTGCAGGAGTTTGGTTCCGCCGACCGACGGCATGCGGTCTTCGTCGCCAAGGCAGGCTGCGATGATGACTTCGTTGGCGTCGGAGGCTTCGCGCATCATGTGGATGGCTTCTTCGACGATCCAGTTGACGTTGCGGTCGTCTTCGTTGCCGGGGGCGCTGCGGGAGAACTCGAGCAGGTCGCTGATGATCTCGGCCATCCGCTTCATGCCGGCTGACGATTTCCCGAGGTACTCGTCGAGTTTTCCGGTCTGTCCGGTTTCGATGGCTCGGCGGGCGAGGTTGATGTAGCGGAGGCTTCCGTCGAGCGGGTTGTTGAGTTCGTGGGCGACGCGGGCCGCGAGGCGTCCGACAGCCGCTAACCCGGCAGAGTGCGCGACTTGATTTTCCAGATCCTGTTCGCGGCTTAGGTCTTGTGCGAGCAGGAGCGCGCCGTACTGCGTTGTCTTGTTCAGCCGCAGTGGCTGGAATGAAAGGTCGAGCGAGCGGGCAATCGAATCGGCGCAGATGCAGCGGGTTGTGTCGAAGATGCGCGACTCGCCTTTTTGCGACACGATGCGCAGTTGTTCGATCCAGTCGGGTTGCTCGGTTGTGCCGACGATTTCGATTTTGAAGTTGGCGTCGGTTCCGAGGAAGCGTTCGGCCAACCGGTTTCGGTACAGGGGTTTTTGGCTGGCGTCCCAAAGGGCGATCGCAACGGGCAGGAAATCCCCGATGGCTTGCAGCGCCAGGATGAGCGGATTCGCAGCCAGCGGTTCAGGGGTTGGCTGGGTAGATGCCGGTTTGGCTGTCGACGAAGCGTTGTACATTTTGACCGTCGGTTAGTCTGCATTGATTCCGATGCGCGTCGCAGCGGTCGTGGTTTTTGTGGATCGTTTGGGCGTTCAATCGGATGCGACACGTTGCTTCTGCGCATCAATACCGTGCAATTTGTATCGGAAGATCGGTGGGGGGATCGAAGGCAAATGTTGCCTTTGGGCATCATCGGTTGCGCAATGATGCTTTGTCGCGTTGCGTCTTGTCACCGCGCTTCAATGGGTGTGGGTGGACTTCAGCGCGCGGTGGGGCTGGCGCTGTTCAATGTTGCAAGACGCGGACGGTGTTGGCTGTCGTACTTATGCGAGCGGTTGGCCGGTGAAGATGGCGATGATGATGCGGCTTACGAGGTCGGACACACCGGTGTACAAGCCGTCAGACGCTGCGTCGGCGAGATCGCAACCGCACATGATGGTGCATGAGAGGATGGATGTGGTCCAGATGGCGAATCGATTGCGGTTTTTCATGTTGGATGACTCCGTGTTTTTCTCGCGTGTCTGTGTTTCAAATTGGTTCGAATGCAAGTTGCTATCCATTGTTGCTTAGGGTTGGTGATTTAGAAACGCCAAGACAGTCCTGCGCCGGTGAAGAAATCGTCGGCTTCTTCGTTGAGGCCGAAACCGGCTCGGATGTCGAACTGCAGGTTGTTGTTGATCAGGTAAGTGAAGCCGCCGTTGACGGTGTGGGCGCAGTCGCTTTCGCGGGTGTTGTGGTAGATGCCGTAGTATTCGATGTAGGTGCCGAGTTGTTCGGTCAGTGAAACGCCGAGGCTTAGCGATGCGGCAGATTGTACATAGCGGCGTCCATCTTCGACCGGCGTACCCACAAGGAATTGACCGGCTAATGCGACGTCGTCGGAAAGATCGTACGCCCAAAGGAGTCCGACGAGCGGTTCGACGTCGCCCGGTGAGATGTGGCTGCTTCCGGTTGGAAAGGTCATCGCACCGAGGATGGCGAGGTTTGGGCGCGGGCCGTTCTGTTCGGCGATTTTGAGTTTGAAACCGAGTTCGAAATCGTTGGCGCCTTGTTCCCATGATTCGCTGCTGACGCGCCGGCCCGCGTCGTTGCGCACGGTGTCGCGCGTCTCGGTGTAGGAGTAGCCCGCCCACGCGAAGCGCAGCTCGAAGTTTTCGACGATGCCCATGCGGAGCAGAAGTTCGGGGGCAGTGTGGTCGCGAACGCGCACGTCATTTTCGCGGTCGTACGTGAAGGTGTAACCCATTTCGAGTTGGAAGCGGCCTACGGGGATGGCCTCCGTGCTTTCGGTGAAGTCGGGTCGATCGGTGACGAGGTTGTCGTCGATGGGCGCGCGGTGGAGGGCGAACCATCGTTCGTTTTCTGGAAGGTCGTCGATCGGTTGATGTTTAGGTTCGGAATTGCTTTGACCCAATGCCGACGTTGCGGCGCATAGCGCGAGGGCTATCGCGCAGAGCCATTCGCGCGTGGATTTGTCGCAGGCGAATGCGGGCTTGGTGGATGACGTTCGGTGGGAATCGGCGTTCATTTGATCGGCCCGTTTTGGTATTGGCGTTCGGGGATCGCGGCGCGGTTGTTCCCGCGGCCACCATCGGTACACATCAATACAAAAGATAGCCGAGGGTACAAACAAGCGATGCATTGTCAAGAATATGTCCAAACAAAAAACTTTTACGGACGTGGTTTGGACGTGTATTCACAAGCGTTTGTCGATGCTGGAATTAGGGAGAAATCCGTAGGCAATGGATGTTTCCAGTATCAAGAAGCCGGGTTTTATCGCCAATGAAGTGTTGCTTTCCCCGATTTTGTGGTGTATAGTATGGTTGTTGTGGCGGAGAGAGAGCAATCCCCGCCCAATGCCGTAACCGTTGGAAGTACCATTAGCGTCAGTACCAAGTAAATCGACGGCAAGAAAATCGACTGGTGTTTGATTGGGGCTTGTTCCTCGTCAGCACTTTATTGTGTCGGCTGACTTTTTGCCGATGGTTGATTGTGTCGATTGAATGGTTGGTCCAACGGGCTGCGGATAGAGAGAGCGTCCCAAAGAGAACGCCTTAATACGAGCTTTTCAGGATCGCGTTTTGCACGTCAAAGCGCATGCCTGTGATTGCTATATCTGTTGGTGTGCGCCAATGGCGGGACCTGTTCCGTCAATTGGCAAATCCGGGAGAGAGGAGCCTCGACGGAACCCTACCTCCTTCTGTCGAGGGGCGACCCGCCGAACCATTCGGCATCGGGTTGCAAGGAGAGCGCTGTACGGAATTGAGAGAGCTGTACGGCATTTTGAAAGTCTTGGCGGAGGTGAGAGACCCGCCTTGGTTTTCGAGAAATTGATGCGGAGGTGAGAGACCCGCATCGGTTTGCAGGATTTTGGTACGGAGGTGAGAGACCCGTGCCAGCTTCCAGTTGCAGAGAGAGCACATGAGAGAGAGCGGCCAGTCTTCCCATGGACTGGCAATGTGCACCAACAGATGAATCCCAAGCCTGGGACGAAAGTGGCAGTGTTCGGCGCGAGAGAGCCCGAACACTGCCTCTTTTCGTTTTTACTGATTCGTTTCCTTCGAATCTTTGTGTGATTCTATTTTTGAGTTGATGTTCGGTTGGTTTGCGCGTTCATATGGGATGCGACGAACGTTCAGTACCCCACCCTTCCGCTTCGCTCAAGGATGGTACTTCCCGTGTAGGATGAAGTGTCGATGTATGAAACGACTGTCGAGTATTTTAGCAATGCGAAGGGGGGCAAGTGGCCGAAGCGGCTTGTTGCCGAATTCGGCGAATACTTAAAGAGCAATGGAGGATTTGAGTTCACCAAAGGGAGCGACGAAGACAGTCTGTTTCGTTCAAAGTTACGAAATGTTGGCGTAACGAGCGGCATAGACATTCGGTGTGCTCAAGAAAGTTTAGAGGCGTTTCGATACTTTTACCTTTTTGTCGAGACGCATGACTCGTTGCGGCCTTGGGATTTCATGTTGGCCGGATCGGGATGTCTAACCGAGGAGTCGCCGTTGTGTTGGATTGGAAGCGTGCAGGAAAAAAGAATTCATGTCGACGAGCGCGCTCTAGGTGGAATGGACCTGGTTTCGCCGGATTTTTTGACAAGTCCAGCGATCATCGTTGTATCGAAACGTTGCAAGAACTTGCTCCAACGCTTGGGGGTTACGGGGTGTCGGTTTGAGGCATGCGATGCCAAGACTAACGCGCCGATCTCCATCGATGCATCACCCAATTCGCCCGGGTCTGCGATCAATGGGGAAGACGCGGCGTTTTATCAGCTCAATATCACGGAAGTTGTCGCGAAGCCGCCCTGTTTTGGGAAGGTACTTTCACTTGAGTTTCGGTGTCCCAAATGTGGTGCGGCGGGCGGGTGTAGGGCGACCAACATGGTAGGAGAATTTGATCTTGCGGATTTGTCTGAGGCTGACTTTCAAACCTATCATGGGTTTTGCGATGATGAAGGCCGCCTCTACCATCACAAGGTAGAGCGGATCATTGTTTCGAGTCGAGTGCTTCAGGCTCTTGTTCATGAGGGGATGAAAGGCTTGATTGAGTGGGGGAGCGATCCCATGTTTTATCATGCCGTCTCAATTCGAGAATAGAACGCATTTGGCCAGGGCGTACGATTGGCGGAATTTCGACGAAGGAAATGGTCGCAGTTGTCTTCGGAAAATCAAATCCGTGGCCGACAGTGAATCGAAGGTATTGAACGATCAATCAGTCCCCCACCCTTCCGCTTCGCTCAAGGATGGGGCACCCACACGTGGCGATCAGTGGGAGGCTCCACTTGACCCTAGCTCAATATATTCCTCAAAACTTTTTTTGAACCATTGCAGGGCTTCTGTTTCGCCCATCTCTTGAATCATTCGGCTTAGGGCTCGCATTGATCCGCCTTTGCCGTATTTCACGTCCATCAGCCACGTGTCGAATTGTTCGTATCGGGTATCGGTGAAACCGAGTTTGTCGGTGCAGAGTTGCCAGCCGGTCAGGAAGCAATTGAGTCTTGATGCTTCGGCTTGCTCCAGAAACATGGCTGGTCGCTTGAGTAATTCCGGGAGGAAGTCCATGAGGGATTCGTTTTCGCCTACGGGTTTGCGCTTGGGGTTTGACTGGTCCATTGTGTTGTCTCCGTCGGGAGGTCGGTTGCTCGATGTATGTCAGTCCCCCACCCTTCCGCTTCGCTCAAGGATGGGGCACCTTGCGCATCCGTGCACCGAGACCGACTTTCCTTTCCCCTGGATTCCCGCTTGCGCGGGAATGACGGCACTGCGAGATCACTGCGTTTGAATCTAATCCGATCCACGTGCATCCGTTGAGTTATCACCAGCGTGAAATACGTTTGCTATGCTTCTTCGTCGGCTGATGGGCCGTATAGGGCTGGGACTGGGATTTCGTTCAGGCGGTAATAGACGCAGAGGTGGCCGCGGTGGTGGATCGAGTGGTTCAGGACCCAGGTTCTTATGACGGCTAGCTTTGGGAGTTGGATGAGTGTTTCGCCTTGGGCGAGTAGCTTCCAGGTTTTCGCGAACTCTTCGTCTGGGGCTTCGGCGATTAGTTTTTTGGCGGTGGCTACGTTCTTGTCGAACTCTTCCAGGATTTCCTTTGCTGTCTCTCGCATGGTGGTGCGGTAGGGTTCGCCGCCTTTTGGGTGGATGTCCCATTCATCGCGGGTGAGTGTGCTTTCGACCCAGCCGGGGATTTCTGCTAGGTGACCTGCGACCCATCCGATGGAGTTGGATTTCTCGTGGGCTTTCCAGTTGAGCTTGTCGTCGGGGACGCGCTCGAGGACTTTGCGCGTGCCGGCCATCTCTTGTTCGAATTCGGGGAGGATTGATTGGGCGATGGTCATGGTTGGCTCCTGGGGTTTTTGGGTTGGTTGGTGATTTTTGATTTTAGCTTGGGATGGTTTTTGTTCAAAATTTTTGGGTTGGGCGGGTCGGGCGGACGATGGGTTTGGGTGTTCTTCAGTCCCCCACCCTGAAAGGGCGGGGCACCCGGCATCCGGTTCGCTTTGTGTCGATCTTGCTTGGTTGCGGTTTTGGAGATGGTTGCTCGTTGTTCTGGATTCCCGCTTTCGCGGGAATGACGACGGGGGCGGCGGTCATGACGACGGGGGCGGCGGTTATGACGGCTGGGCGGTGGGAATGACGGCTGGGCGGTGGGAATGACGGCTGGGGTGTCGTGATCGCGGCGAGGGTTACTGTGGTAGTTGGTTGGTTTCTTTTAGTGCTTTGATGATGGCTTCGGCGTAGGCTTTTGCTCCCTTTACGTTTGGGTGGCCTACGGAGGCGAAGAGGCACGTGAATGGATCGGAGATTGAGCCGTCTTCGAAGCATGCTTCGACGCGGAACATGAGCATCGGGTCTTCGGGGACCAAGCCGATGTCCAAGCCGAGGCGGCGGGCGAGTTCGCGGTCCAGGCGCAAATCCCATACCCATGAATCTTCGGTGAAAACGGCGTGCTCCGGACCGAAGCTGGGGTCGACGAAGGTGATGTCGGTCGCGTTTTCGCGGCGGGTGACTGCGTTGGCGATGGCGGACTCCAGCGCGACGGTCGATGCGTCGTAGAACACTTCCACGTGATGGGCGAACGTGTCTGCTATCTGGCCAAGCTCGTTGACATTATCAACGTCGAAGCCCTGAGCCTGAGCCCAATTCAACAGGCCGGAAAAGTCGGACTGCGAACTGACGAATGGAAAGTAGCCGGTGACGATGATCGGCGTCTGCGGTGCGATATCCTTCAGGCGATCGAGCGTCGCAACCATTTCGTCGTTGCAGAAGTATGCGGTGGTGTACTCGATTTCTTCGGGTGTGGATTCGGTCGAGAGGATGCGTTCGAGGGTGACGTCGTTGATGCAGCCGTCCATGAGTATCAGATCGGACTGATCGGGATGTTCGATGGTGTCGATCTGGAGGTTGATGGAGCGGTACGCCGTGGGTACTTCGCCGCTGCATCGGAAGGTGCAGACTTCGTCGAAGGGGGTGCGGATCAGCGTTGCGCCCGACATGGCGTAGACCGTGCGGATCACCTTGCGACCCGTGGCCGATTCGATTGAGTTTGCGACCAGCGTCGAAATCTTGTCGCCTTCGAGCAGGCCATTGCCCCACATCACCGAGTCGCCGATGACGGTCAGGTAGAAGAAGTCCTGCACGAGTTCGAGTTGGTCGCCGCCGCGCGGAGCGCCGGTTGACGTTTCTTCGACGTAGGATTCAAGATAGACCGACTCGGTGAGCATCGTCGCAGGGATCGCCACGGTGACGCGCTGCTTGAGGGTCTCGGGCGACGGTGAATTCGAATCGATCCAGAACACACCGTGACCGTCTGACAGGAAGCCAAGCGCTTCGGCTGACAGTGGTTCGCCCGGGCAGGCTGCTTCGTTGGCGATGGGCGACGTTGCATTCAATCGGATGAGTTGAGCGGGAAGCTTGGCGGTGGAGCTTGCCAAACGGATCTTGAGTCGATTGAAATCGGTGGTGGATGCGTCGATGTCGAAGAGCGCGATGCCGAGGATCTCGTCGCGGTTGGATGACTGGATGTTGAACTGGCACGTGGGTTGATAGGCGCGTTCGGTTCCGACCAGCGGGGCGTTGAGGTGGGTGGCTGGCTGAAGGTGAACGGTCACGGGCGAGATGCGCGGGCCCGAATCGTTTTTGGGGTCCGAGGCGGTGTCACAGCCGACCAATCCCGCCAGCGCGCAGGTGCATGCGAGCGCAATGGTGGCGATGGGGTTGTGTGGTTTTGAATTCCGCATCGGCGAATGCCTCCGGGTAACGATAGGTTGCCCCAGCCGTCCGGTCGAGCCGGAATCCTTTGGGTGTACGGCTTCTTATTTTATGTCGGATAGTCTTGATGGGTAGGCAAGCGGGAAAGATGGCCGGTTTTTTTGGGGGTTGTGCGGCTGGATTGGGGTGATATCGAAGTTTTGAGGTGGTGTGCGGTGGTTGTTTGTGCGCGCGGAGTCGCTGTGGTTCTGCACTGCTCACAGAGCAGTGGCACGGATGGGGCGCGTTGGTTTGGACTTTCGGACTATAGCGATCTTAATCCAAGCGCAGCGTTTTGCTCGTCTACTCTTCACGGCACGCGTGCCAGTACCCACGTGGATTGACTTCGTTTTGCCCCTGGATTCCCGCCTGCGCGGGAATGACGACGTTGTCGCGCCGGTTCGTTTGGACCAAGAGTGTTCTAGCGCTTTTGGGCCAGCGATTGGATCTTCGGGAGAATGTGCTCTTGTCGGATCATGCGCTTTTCGTGTTCGGGGTTGGTTTGTCTCGTAAATTTTTCGTTCGATGAATCGAAGAGCGATGCGTACGCGAAGACGGCGAAGTTCTGTACCGAGTTGTAGGCGACGTCGATCTGGGCGACGGCGATTTCGGCGCCGTGTTTGGTTTCGAGTTGCTCGCGAATGCCCAAGCCGGGGACGACCTTCGCGTCGCTCTTACTCATGATCCAGGGGCTGAAGCGCTGGGCGAACTTCGGCACGCTGTCGGTGTAGTTCATGAGGTAGACGTGGTCGATGATTCCATCGTCCATCCAACGCAGTCCGTCCTGAAAGTGGGTGAGGCCACGGGTGGGCACGGAACCGACGGCGGCTGTTAGCAGCGCATTCGGGCGCGTGTCCTTGAGCATCTTGTGAACGTCGGCAACGAGCTGGTTGACCTGATTGGTGCGCCAGTTTTTCCAGGCGGCGGGATTCTGATCAGGATCCTGCTTGGTGGCTCGGCGGAAGAGTTCGACCGTTCGCGGGTCGCGTGGATAGTCGGGGATCTTTTCGCCGGCAACGACGGGTTCGTTGGGGAAGCGGATGTAGTCCATGTGCAAGCCGTCGACGTTGTAGCGGGCGACGAGGTCGTGGAAGACGGCGACGATGTATTCGCGGACTTCGGGCAGGCAGGGGTTGAGGCTGACATACCAGCCGCGTGACTTTCCGCCGACGGAGTGGTTGAGCGGTTGGCGGACGCCGTTGCGGTCATACCAGAACCATTCGGGGTGTTTGAAGTAAAGCTGATTGCGGATGCCGGGTTCGTTGGGTCCCTTCCATGCGGGCATCACGTTGACCCAGGCCTGGAGCATCATGCCGCGCTTGTGGGCTTCTTCGATCGCGAGGGCGAGCGGGTCGTAACCGGGTGACTCGTAGTCGAACTGTTCGGCCCACGGTTCGAGTTTGGATGGGTATGAGACGGTGCCATTGCCGCGGACCTGGAAGAGGACGGTGTTGAATCCGCCGCGGGCGCAGTTGTCGATGATGCGGCGCACGTCGTCGGCGGTCTTATAGTCGTAGCGCGTGACCCAGATCGCCCGCACGGGGATGTTTTTGGTTGTGGCTTGCGGGGCGGTTTCTTTCTTGAACATCGAGCAGCCGCTGGTGGTGGTGATCATGGCGGCGGTGACGATGAGCATTGCGAACGTGCGGGTTTGTTTGGATCGACTTTGGGTCATGGCGTTGTCTTTCGCTGGTTGCGTTTGGTTTTGTTGGATGTGTTGCGCTATCCGTCCTTGATTTTTCGGCGCGCGGGGCTGAAAAGGGTTAATCGTGTTCGGTTGTCGCGCCGGTTTTTTTGTGTGCGAGTAAGTATCCCCAGGTGAATGCGACGATGCTTCCGATGGGGGAGTACCACGGCCAAGCCAGGACGGTGAAGACTTCTTCGCCGTCTTTCATTTCAGAACCAAAGTGGCCATAGAAGCAGACGCAGATCATCATCGCCAGTCCGGCGATCAGTACGATCGTTCGCGGAATGACGGGGAGCACCGGGGTGCTAGTTTTGTCGCGCTGCGCGGTGATGGCCAGTCGGATGAACCAGACGACGAGCATGATGCATGCAGCGCCGATGCAGGCTTGTTGGGCCCGTGGTTGGTGCCAGACGAGTGCGAAGACGGTGAAGACGCTGAGGATCGACGACCAGGCAAACCCGCGGCCATCGACCTTAAGCGGCAGGAATGCGAGGGCAAAACCGGCGAACAGACCGCCGGTGGCGTAGCTGGCGAGGGCCAGTGCGAGGTCGAGGATGCTTTCGTAGTACTGGTTGACGTAATCGACGACGAAGGTCATGAAGCACAGCAGCACGCCCGAGATCAGGATGAATATGCGCGACATGCGAACGGTGCGGGCGTCTTCGGCGTCCTGGTCGAATGCATCACCAGCCGCGGCTTGCATGGCTTCGACTTTGCGTTTGCGAAGCGGAAGATAGAACGCCGACATGAACGTTTGGCTCAGGGCGGCCATGATGGAGTCGAGGCTGCTGATGGCGGCAGCGAAGACACCTGCGATGATGAGACCTTTGATGCCGACGGGCATCGCGCTGACGATGAAGATGGCGAAGATGCGGTTGGGTTCGGCGTTGTAGAGTTCGAGTTGGTCGCCCTGAAGCGGGTGGACCTGGTAGTAGGCAAAGAGGGCAGCGCCAACCATGAGCACGGTGAAGGTGACGAGTTGGCTTGCGGAGCTGGTGATGATTGCCCAGCGGGCGGCGCGTTCTGACTTACAGCAGAACATGCGTTGTGCGATCATTTGATCGGTGCCATACACGCCGAGGCCGCCCCAGGTGCTGGCGATGATGCCGGTGAGCAGTGTGTAGTTGACGGTCCAATCGGTTCTGAAATCCCAGAACTGGAATTTGTTGGCTTCCTGCCCGACGCGAATCACTTCTGACAGTCCGCCATCGAGTTTTGAGCAGATCGTAAAGAATGCGAAGACGGCTCCGACGACGAACACGAGGAACAACATCAGGTCGGTCCAGATGACGGTGGAGATTCCGCCCATCAACGTCCAGCTGACCGACACCGCGCCGATGAAGATGACGGACCATGCGAGAGCAGATACGTGGGTGTGCGCGGACAGCCAATCGAGTTGATCTTTCAAGACAATGTTGAGGATGAGTGCGGTGAGGTAGACGCGGGCAGATTGACCCAGGATACCGCCGATGCTGAAGAGCACGGTGCTGGCTGAGCGGGCGACGTTACCAAGTTGATTGCCCATGTAATCGTATGGGCTGTAGATCTCGCGTTTGTAGTAGGCTGGCACCAACACGTAACCGACGATCAGGCGTGCGATGACCGTGCCGAATACGCCGAGTTGCAGATAGGTGAAGTTGCCACCAGTGTTGAAGACGACGAACGGTACGCAAATGAAGGTGACGGCGCTGATCTCGGTGGCGATGATGGAGCCGCTGACGGCGTACCACGGGAGTTTTCGTCCGCCGAGAAAGAAGTCGCGGATGGTGGCTTGCTTGCCGGCGAGGGCGTGTCCGATGTAGGTGGTCAGTGCGAAGTAGGCGATGACCACGCCCCAATCCCACATGGAGAAGGTGCCGCCCAAAGATGCGAGGAGTCCGTCGGTCAAAGCTATTCCTTTGAATCGGAGTCGAGGATCGCGGTCAGTTGCCCATCATGTTCTTTTAGAAGTTGGCGGGCGGTTTCCAGGTCGGTCTGTTTCGCGTGCATGACCAGGGCGCACTTGACGTGGCCGTCGGCGCGTTCGAGCAATCCGTGCGCGGTTTCGCGATCGAGTCCGGTGATCGTTTGGATTTGTCGCGTGCCGCGATCGACGAGTTTCTTGTTGGCCTTGGTGTTCACGTCGACCATGAGGTTCCCGTAGACCTTGCCGATGCGGATCATGGCGATGGTCGTGACGATGTTGAGCACCATTTTGGTGGCCGTACCGGCTTTTAAGCGGGTGCTGCCGGTGACGACTTCCGGTCCGACGAGTACGCGGATGGAGACGTCGGTCGAATCGGAAACGTGTTCGCCGGTGACGCATCCGAAGAAGATTGTTTTTGCGCCGCGCTCTTTGGCGCGGTTAACGGCTCCGTGGACGTATGGGGTGGTGCCACCGGTGGTGATGCCGAAGACGACGTCATTGGGGCCGACGTTTTTTTCATCGACGGCGGCTGCTCCATCTTCCGGGTAGTCTTCCGCGCCTTCGACGGCTTGGGTGAGGGCGGTTTTTCCGCCGGCGATGATGCCTTGCACCATGTTCGGATCGGACAGGAATGTCGGTGGGCACTCGGACGCGTCAAGCACGCCAAGGCGGCCACTGGTCCCCGCGCCGACATAGATGAGGCGTCCACCGGTTTTGAAAGCGGTGACGACGAGTTCGATGGCTTTGCAGATATCCTCGCGTGCGTCGGCGACGGCGCGGGCGATGGTGGCGTCTTCGCCATTCATGACGTCGAAGGCTTCAGCGATGCTGAGTCGGTCGATGTTCTGCGAACGTGGGTTCTGCGTTTCGGTAAGAAGGTGGCCCCTGTTTTCCAATGATAACCCTCTAAATGATACGGATTTCGGATTTAATTCGCTTTACGTCAAAAAGCAGTTTGGCAGAAGTTGGCGGTGGATGCAATGGGCGAGGGGCGGATGGGTCGTGGTTCACTTAGCTTTTAGCCGTTCGGATCGTCATGTGCTAGAATCAAGGCATGGACGATAGAACAAACAAGCCAAAATCAACGCAGGACGATCAATCCCAAGATCAGCCTACCAAACAATCCCCACCCGATGGGCGTGGCGATCGCCCAGATGACGAGAACGAATTAGCATGGTGGATCGTTCAAAAAACTACAGGCGATGGTTCGGAAGTCCCAGAGAATTCAGAAGAAAACAGGCCGCCTCATAGCTGACAATGACCTGTGATATCTTTCATTAGGCCAAGCCCATAGTTTTTTGCGTAAATTATGGGAAAGGCATTGCTCGCCGCCGAGAATCGCCTATCATGTCAGTAATGGGAATTAGCAAGAGCGTAATTTTGGAACTTCATCGCGAGATGGCACGGCTCCGGAAGCAGGCCGACCAGATCGACGATTTTCTGCGCACTCTGGCCGAAGAAACACCTATAAAAACAGGTGTAAATGCAGAAAAGCGCGAACCAACCGCGGACCTGCATAAGTCTAACGGAACCTTCGCCAATAGAGTTCGTAACGCCTTGGACAATATCGGGCGTACTGTCCAGAGTCGAGAACTTGCTGAATTCATGATTGCAAATGGCGAACCCGCGACGAAGCGTGGACGGCAACTTGCCCAAGTCGTCGCCGTGGAATTGTTTAGAATGTCGAATCGTTCAGGGAGCGGAGTTCGTAAGGTTTCAAGGGGTAGATACCGCAGTGAAGAAGAAAGGGCCGCCGAGGCCTAGCCGAAGTCCGTGGGCATGCGATTTGGCGCGTCATCGCTCAATCACATGAGAGGGTCCAAACCCCCGCGGAGCCGGTTCCAACCCGGTGCGGCCCTACATTGTGCAGGATACGCCATCGCCAGCCCAATACGCCACTTGGGGTCTGGATGGTGACGTGTCCGCACCTATTTTGTAGCACGAGAAACAGCATCATGCAAGTTGCTTCTTATTCAACCTGCGTTTCGCAATCCGAAGCAGCTCTTCCCGTGCCCATGTCGATGTGTTGGCGTCGTTAGACGCCTCATCTAGTAGGCGCAGTTCTTCCTCAGTCAATCGAACCTGCAAAAAGCGGTTTCTGCGCTGATCTTCTGGTATCGGTGGTCTTCCAGCCATCAACAATACTGTAACACACAAAATCGATTCAGGCAATCATTTTGTGTCACACATTTATTTTGACCACAGGCTATTTATGTGTTACATTAATTGCATGAGAAAACTATCTAGCCAAAAACGAGCGATGATTGTTCGATGCTTAATCGACGGCACAGGCATCAATGCCACTGCTCGCGTTTGCGGTGTGTCCGAACTGACCGTGCTGCTCTTGCTGGCGGACGTTGGCTGCCTTTGCCGCGAGCTGCACGACCTTACCGTCCGCATGCTGCAATCAGAACGTGTGGAAGTCGATGAGGTCTGGTCATTTCAGGCTGCAAGGAAAAGAGTCGTTTGGCGGGCAAGTCGGGCGATGGCGATGTCTGGGTATGGGTTGCGCTGGATTCCGATTCCAAGGTGGTCATCAGCTATTTGGTAGGAGACCGCAGCGCAGGTTGTGCCTACGAATTCATCGGCGATCTTGCTGGGCGCGTTGTCAAACGCATTCAGCTAACTAGCGATGGTTACTTCGCTTACCCCAATTCGGTATTAGCATCATTCGGCCATGATGTTGATTACGGCGTGCTTATCAAGGTATTCGGCCCAGACGCGAGTGAGAACAGCAATGAACGCCGGTATTCACCGGGTACGTGCAACGGCTCGCGCAAGGTGAAACAGCTTGGAATGCCCGACCGCCGTTACATCTCCACATCCTACGTCGAGCGTCAAAATGCGAGCCTGCGGCTGTTCAATAAGCGGTTCAGTCGGTTGACTCTGGCTTTGTCGAAACGCCTCATCAACCATCAGCATGCCGTTTTCCTGCACTATTTTGCACACAACTTCATGCGGAAGTGCCGGACTATCGGAACCACGCCCGCGATGGCCGCCGGAATCGCCGACAAGGTCTGGACGGCGGACGATCTAATCTCGGCGCTGGAGGACGAAGAGCAGAAGCTGGCCAAAGGGGGGCGAATCAATCGCGAGGACCGATCCTAAGTGAACCACGACCGGGCGGATGGGGGGTCAGCGGCGGATCCGGCGTGATTGGATGATGGCGCGGGCTTGGTCGCGGTAGAGGGTCGCCAATCGGGCGACGATTGGGTGGGGGTCTTCAGCCAGTTTCTCGAGGACGGGATAGAAGACGGGCCCCTGTTTTTTGGCGAAGTATTCGACGGCTAGGAGCCTGACGAGCCAGTGAGGGTCGGAGATAAGCGGGGTGGCGGCTTGGATGGTGTCGGGGTTGATGGGCAGGCGTGTGAGGACCGCCAAAGAGCGGGCGCGAACGAATGGACTGGGGTCGCTCAGGGTCGTGAGGGTGTCTTTTGAGACTTCGTTGGGGTCGACGGGCTGGGCGAGATAGGTCTGGGGTTTTCGTTTCATGGATTCGCGGCGTTCGAGGATGAGTCCGACGAAAGATTCGGTGGCAAGGAGTCGTTCGGATTCGTTGGTGGAGACGAGTTGCTTGCGAAGTTTGGCGAGTCCTTCCTCGGTTGCATCGATGGGCGTCCGCATGAAGGGGGCGTCGGTCGGTTGAATCACGGGGTAGCGCGAGACGACGAGTCCGTTTTCGTTGACGACGGGGTCGAGGATGAATCGCGCATGCATGTCGCTGCGGCGCTGGGGCTGCGACTTTAAGAACACATCTCCTCCGGACTGCATCAGCGATTGTTCGACGCTGCGGGTTTCGCCGGGTTTGAGGTTGGCGCCACCGGGAATGTCGATTGTCAGGTAGTTGTCCAGCGGCGCGTCGATGCGCAAATCGGTGAGCAATGAGACGGCGACTTGCGGGTTGAGCATTCGATTGCTGCCGAGGACGATGGGCTTGTTGCCCTTGTTTTGCAGGGTGATTGTGGCTGACAACGGTTCGCCGAACTTGATGATGTGGTTGCTGAGTTGCACTTCGAAGTTGATGAACTGGGTCGGGTCGTTGGCGAAGACAAGGGGGTATTCGTCGAATGAGCTTAAACGTTTCTTTGCGGCTGACAGGTCAACCGGCGGTGAGGCGGCGACGTTGAGTTCTTCAAGGGCGCGGTTGATTTCATCGTGGAATTCGGACGGGCGTTTCGCGGCGGCTTCCAGTGTCTTGACGGCAGAAGATTGATCACCGAGTGCTTTTTGGGCATTGGCCCATGCGAGTGCGGACTGGGCGTCGATGTCGGGGACGGTTGAGAAGATTTTGTTCGCCTCTGCATTCAATCCGGCAGCAACATAGCCGCGGGCGAGCAGCGTTCGAGCGGATGGATTGGCTGGTTCCTTTTCGGTAGCGAGTTTGGCGTAGCGGACGGCGCGCTGCGCGTCGGGTTGAACGTCGAGGAAGTATTGGGCGATGGTGAAGCAGGTGGCCGCATCAGCCAATCGCGGGTTGGTTTCCCAATCGCGGAATCGGTTGGTGAGTTTGCTGGATTCGGATTCGGCGAGTTCGGAGCGACCTAGCTTTCGGGCCGCACGGATGATGACGAACGATGCCGGTGCGTATTGGGGTTCGGCGCTGAGGACTTCCTGAGCAAGGGCGATTGCCTTTGCGAATTCCCCTTTTTTCAAGTGGATTTCGGCGATTTCGGTTTGGATGGGGGCTGGCGGTTGTGCGCCGGTTTGGTTGACCCAGATCGACGCAGCGCGGTTTAACCAGGTGGTGGCTTCTTCGTACATGCCGCGTTGTTTGAGATACGTTCCGAGTTGCCAGCGCAGTTGCATGGAGCCGGGGTCGACGGCGATGGCTTTCAGCATCAGGTCGACCTGGGTTTCCGGATTGTCGACGCGGTTCTCCAGCTTCGCGAGGAACAAGTGGGCTGACAGATTGTACGGGGCGATGTCGATGGCGCGGCGCGCGTGGGCTAGTGCGGCATCGTGGTCGCCTTGTCCATCCTGGAGGGTGGCGATGTGCAGTTGGATTTCGCTGGCAGCGTCGGCTGGGATTTGGGGACGGGCGAGATACGCATTGCACAGGTCGATGCGCTCTTCGATTTTCTGCAGGTTGTCGAGTTCGGTGTTGAAGATCGTGAGAAGAGCGGGCGCGTCCTGGGGATTCTTCTCGCAATATTGTTTCAGGTTCTTGATGGCGTCGTCATTTCGGTTGAGTCGCGAGAGCAAATCAAATCGCCAGCGGTAGGCTTCTGCCAGTTCCGGTGAAAGTTCGGTGGCTGCATCGAGCCAGACGAGGATGAATTCGGCGTCGGCGGGTTGCGGGTTGGTGACGGCGGCTCCGTGGGCTCGTCCGTAGTCGATGAGCCATTGCCCGTCGGAAAGATCGGCGCGGGCGGTGGCGGTCAGTAGCGCGCTGGTGAGCAACGCGAACACGCTATGAAACATCATATGGGTGGTGTTTTTCATGGTCGGCTGACGTTTGTACCGGTCCGGACAAAGGTTGGCAAGCGGTGATTGGAATGTGAAGCGCGCGACAAGTTATGCCCTTTGAATACGCGGGAAAGTTGCGTTCGGTTTCACTTGGCGTTTGGTTTTGAGTTGTGCATGGTGAATCAGCAAGAGGGGATAGCGACGGTTGCGGCGAAGGCGAAGTGTTTTGTGCCGCTTTTGGAATATCAGCGTGAGGATGTTGAGAGCAGCGATCGGTTTCGCTGGAACTGCTGGTCGCGGCAGACGGGCAAGAGCTTTACGAAGTCGCTTCGCCGGGTGCTGCGGGGGGTTTTGCGGCGGCGGAACCAGGTGTTTCTGTCGGCTGGCGAGCGGCAGAGTCGGGAGTTGATGGCCAAAGCAAGGCAGCATTGTCAGGTGCTGAAGATCGCGACGGAACTGGTGGACAGCGACTACTTTTCGGGGACTTCGTTCAAGCAGTTGGAACTGCGGTTGCCGGGGGGCGTGAAGGTCATCGGGTTGCCGGCGAATCCGCAGACGGCGCGGGGGTTTTCGGGGGATCTGTTTCTCGATGAATTCGCGATGCACGCCGATGATCGCGAGATTTGGGCGGCGATGTTTCCGACGCTGCTGCGGGGTGATGGCGAGTTGGATGTGGCGTCGACGCCGAAGGGAATTGCGAACACGTTCGCGCGGTTACGGGACAATCCGGAGTTCGGACATTCGACGGTGACGCTGCCCGACGCGGTTGCGCAGGGGTTGGATGTCGATATCGATCAACTGCGTCGCAGCATGGGCGACGAGCAACTCTTTCGGCAGGAATTTCTCTGCGAGTTTATTGATGAGAGCACGGCATTTCTAACGCATGCGCAGATCGGTGCGTGCGAGGATGCAGGGTTGGATCGTCATACACCGGTATCGGTGTTGGCTGCGGAGAAGGAGGATCTGTTTGTTGGCGTTGACATTGGTCGGCGACACGATCTGACGGTGGTCTGGGTGCTGGCGCGGCGCGGGGATGCGTTGGTGACACGAAGTGTCATTGAGATGCGCGGCGAGACGTTTCGCAGTCAGTCGCAGCGCATTGGGGAGGTGCTTTCGCTGCGCAATGTACGACGGTGCTGCATTGATGCGGGCGGGATTGGGATGCAGTTGGCCGAGGCCGCGCAGGAGGATTTCGGGCGACACAAGGTTGAGTGCGTGACGTTTACGGCTGGCTTGAAGACCGAGATGGCGTCGCGCTTGCGGATTGCGGTGGAGGATCGGGCGATTCGGATCCCGGCAGACGAAGCGATTCGCAACGATTGGCACAGTTTGGAGCGGCGGGTCAGTCCGAGCGGGCGGATTGTGTTGGATTCGTCGCGGCGCGAGGGGCATCACGCGGATCGGTTTTGGGCGGCAGCGCTGGCTGTGCATGCCGCGGCTGACGATCCGGGCGCGGC
>DDIR01000140.1:42174-53035 GCA_002338715.1 Phycisphaerales bacterium UBA1845
GATCCGGGCGCGGCAGAGTCGATGACGATTCGCAAGCTTCGATACGACCGGCGCGGAATCTGGTAGTGGCAGCGGGTGAGGGTCTTGGGGGACAAGCGATGAAACGTTGGATGACGCGGGTGGTGAATCGGTTGGCGGGTGAACATCGCGAGAGCGACCGGGCAAGTCTGGGGCGATTGATATCGCCGCGGCGAGAAGACAGTGTGCGCGATTATCCTTCGACCGGTCTGACGCCGTCGCGCTTGGTGAACATTTTGCGGGAAGCCGACGGCGGATCGTTGTCGCAGGCGATGCAGCTTTATGAGGAGATGGAAGAGAAGGATCCGCATCTTTACGCGGTTGCGAATAAGCGGCGATTGGCGCTGACGGGTTTGGAGTGGCGGATCGTCAGTGCGGCAGAGGTGTTGGAGGGTGTTGATCGGGGGTTGGCTGACGAGGCGGCTGACTACTGTCGCGGGGTGCTCAAGTCGCTGGAGGCGTTTGATGAATTGCTGGAGCATCTTTCGCTGGCATTGGGGCGCAACATCGCGATTGGTGAGCTGGTCTGGGATCGTGTGGATGGCGGGATCGGGTTGGTTGATCTTGTTCCGGTGGATTTCGGGCGGATTGTTTTCGATGAGTTCGACAAGCCGCGGATTTTGATGACAGACCATGACATCGAGGGGATCGAACTGCCGGACAACAAGTTTGTGGTGCATACGCCGCACAGCGTGAGTGGGCATCCGAGTCGCGGTGGGTTGCTGCGGGTGACGGCGCTTTCATTTCTGGCGAAGAATCTGGCGCTGAAGGATTGGATGATTTTTGCGGAAATCTTCGGGATGCCGGTGCGCATCGCGCGGTATGACCAGTCGATCACGCCGGATGAAAAACAGGAGATGCTGAAAATGCTTGAGTCGCTGGGGAGCAATGCGGCTGGCATTTTTAGTCGAGCGGTTGAGTTGCAGTTTGTCGAAGCCGGTCAGGGTAAAGCGCCGCCGCCCTATGGCGGGTTGGTTGATTTTCTCAATCGCGAGATGAGCAAGGCCTGGTTGGGGCAGACGTTGACGACCGAAACGCCGGGACTTGGTGGATCGTTTGGTGCGACGAAGATTCATGAGCAGGTGCGCAAGGACCTTCGGGCGAATGATCTGCGGAAGGAAGCGCGCACGGTTCGGCGGGATATTCTTGGGCCGATGGCGCGGGTGCGCTTCGGGGCGCGTGCGCCGGTGCCGTATTTTCAGCGGCAGGTGGCTGGCCCGCGCGATCTGGATGAGTTGACGACGGTGTTGGATGCGGCGGTCAATCGGTTGGGGGTGGATGTGTCGAAGCGTTGGGCGCGGGAGTCGTTGGGGATTCCTGAACCGTTGGCGGGTGAGGCGCTGCTTGGGGGTGGGTGACTTGCTGGGCACTGCTCACAGAGCAGTGGCACACTTGACGCGTGCAATGAGCCGTGGGTGGATCAGTGGGCAAGTTAATGGGTTGTTTGGGTTGGTGTTGCTGAATTGGGGGCGAACGACGCAATGAAATCGATCGGGTCAGATGGAAAGCGGTTGGCGGCTGGCGAGCGGGAGATGATCTCGCTGATGGGGGCGCACATCGGTGAAGGTGATGTGCCGGAGCGGTTGGTGGTTGCGCCGTGGGGTCAGGTTGAGAGCAAGTCCGGCGCGTTTGTGGTGGATCAGGAAGGTGGTGAGGAAGCCGTGGCTGCGTTTGTGGCGCATGGCACGGATCTTCCGATCGACTACGAGCATCAGACGCTGGGCGGGGTGTATGCATCGCCGACGGGAGCGGCGCCGGCGGCTGGCTGGATCACGGGGCTTGAGGTTGTGGCGGGTGAAGGGTTGGTCGCGTCGGTGACGTGGACTGATCAGGCGCGTGAGTTGCTTTCGGCGAAGGCGTATCGGTACTTGTCGCCGGTGGTGCTTTTGCGCAAGAGCGATCGGAAGGTGGTGGCGATTCATTCGGTGGCGCTGACGAACAAGCCTGCGATTGTGGGGATGGCCGCCATCGTCAATCACGCGGCTGGGGATGTCGCGGGCGAGTTGGATGTGGAGTTGGCCGCTCTTCGCGAGCGACTTTGCGTGGATGATGAATCGGACATGGCGACGGTGCTGGCGGCGGCCTGTGCGCGGATCGGTGAGTTGGAGGATTCATCGCAGGCGAAGGAGATTGATGCGTTGATTGAGCGGGCGATGGCTGACGGCAAGCTTTCGCCGGCGCAGCGCGACTGGGCCGAGCGATTGGCGCATGCGGATCGGGCGCTCTTTGATGAATGGCTGCAACATGCACCGGTGGTTGTTGCGCTTGGGCGGTTGGTTTCAACGGAGCGGTCCGGTTCGATCAAGTCGGTCGAGAAGGCGGTTGCGCATCGGGCGCGGCAGGAATATCAGGCGTGCAAGGCGCTGTGGGGTTTGACGTCGGAAGAGGCATTTGTCGCCGACGCGCTGAAGCATCGGATCAACTGAGCGCGGTTTGTGTGACGGCGTGCGGAAAACGATTTGGGGTTTGACTTGAGCTTGTGGGGGAAATGAATCATGGCGCTATCGGCCAATCGGGAAGTGAATCATTATGTGGATCAGGAGCTTCGCACCGTTGCGGTGGCGGCTTCGACGCGTGTTTACAAGGGCGCGATGATCGAGTGGGGGCCAACGGGTTACGCCCGACCGGTCACCGGCGCGGGGCAGTTCGTGGGGTTGGCGTACGAAGAAGGCGACAATAGCAGCGGTGACGATGGCGACGTTTCCGTTCGCGTGTACACGATGGGGGATTTTGGATTGCCGCTTGCGGGCGCGGTGCAGGGTTCGGTGGGTGCTGCGGTGTATGCGAGTGACGACGCGACGCTGACGCTCGACAGTGATGCGGCGACGTTTGTGGGGTACGTGCAGGGGCTGGAGTCGGCGGGCAACATCGTGCTGCGACTTGCGGGTGATGGGCCGGCGCGGATGTCGCCGATCGATCATCGCGCCGCGGACTTTGGTGTGTCTGCGCGGCAGTCGGGGACGACGTTTACCAATGCGGGGGCAAGTGGGACGATCACCGCGACGCTTCCTCAGTCTGCGGCGAAGGGGACGACGTTTGCGTTTGTGTGTATGGCCGACCAGGCGCTGCGCATCTCACCGGGAGCGGCTGGCGGGATTTACATCAAGGGCGCGAAGCAGGCGGACAACAAGTATGTGTCCATCACTGACATCGGCGACTTTGTGCATTTGGTCGCAGATGGCAACGGCGACTGGGTGGCGGTCGCTTCGATTGGCGGTGCGGACGCCGACATCAGCGTTGAAGCGTAGCGCTTTGCACTTCGGTTTGTTCAATTCTTAAGCGGCGAATTTGTTTCAAATGAGAACGGACTGGCGCGGTTCGGCGCAAGGTGTACGCCTTGACGGAGCGCTTTTTCAAGGAGTTTTTTCGTGGCGATTATCAATACGGGATTGTTGACGAAGGGGTTACGGAGCGAGTTTTCCAATCGCTTCGACGGGGCGACGACGCATTTTCAGGATTTGTCCACGCGAATTGTGTCGAACGGTCACACGGAGATTTATCGGTGGCTTGGATCGGTGCCGCAGATGCGCGAGTGGGGGACTGGGCGGGTCGCTCGCGGGTTGCGGCCTGAGAGCTACTCGATCGAGAACCTCAAGTACGAATCGACGCTCGAGGTGGACCGAGATGAGTTGTCGGATGATCAGACCGGTCAGATTCGCGTGCGCATTGGGGAGTTGGCCGAGCGCGCGGCGACGCACAAGGACTATCTGATTGCGCAGCTTTTGGAGAACGGCGATCAGAGTGGGTTCCATTCGTACGATGGCGTGTCGTTTTTTGGATCGAGTCACGTGTCGGGGGCGAGTGGAACGCAGGACAACACGGCGACTGCATCGGCATCGCTTCCGAACCGGCCTACGGCTTCGGAGTTTCGCGATTCATTGGCAGAGGGCATCACGCGGATGATGTCGTTTAAGGACGACCAGGGGCATCCGATGGCGATCGCGGCTGACGGTATGTACTGCGTGGTGCCTCCGACGATGTACTTCGCGGCGCTGGAGGCGGTGCATTCGAGTGTGACGGCGAGTTCGGACAATGTCTTGCATGGTGCGGCGCGGGTCGTGGCGTTTCCTTGGCTGACCGATCAGGCGAGCTGGTATTTGCTGAAGAACAACGGGGTGGTGCGGCCTTTCATTTTCCAGGATCGCGAACCGATAGAATTCAACTCGTTGTCGGAAGGCAGTGACGACGTATTCAAGCGCGAGAAGCTGCTGTTTGGCGTGCGGGCGCGGTACCGCATGGCCTACGGTTACTGGCAGTTTGCGGTCAAGTCGACGTTCCAGGCTGGGTAGTCGGATTGGATCAATCTTTGCGGCGGCGCGGTTGCAGTGAATGTGACTGCGTCGCCTTTGGGTTGTCCTGCGTGTTGGCGCGAAAGGTGGATGCGACGTGAGCTACATCAGCGATGTTGACATTGAACGGCGTTTGGGGACGGCAGCGTTTATTCAACTGACGGATGATGCCGGGACGGGTACTGCGGACCTTGATGTGGTGGCCGAGGCGCGCGAGGGCGCGATTGGCGAGGTGAACAGTTACCTTGCGCGGCGATTTCGTGTGCCGATCGATGTGGGGTTGCATGTGGAGTTGGCGTCGGTGCTCGCGACGGTGACGCTCGATGTCGCCGCGCATCGGTTGCACAGTCGTCGACCGCCGATTCCACCAGAGGTTGCGGCGCAGTATGCGTCGGCGGTGAGTTGGCTTGCGATGGTGGCGGCTGGCGATGTGAAGCTCCCAGCCGAAAGCGTGCTGGTTGGTGCGGATGCGTCGGGTGTGACGGCGAAAGTGAGCGGCAATTCGGCTGTTCTGTCGCATGACGAGTTGGCGGGTCTGTAGACGGTCGGTCTTGTTTGAAAACGGCAGATGGTTGGACTCATGATTTCGGAACTTGCAGACATTGAGAGCGCTGTTGGCGCGATGCTTGAGGCGATGGAGGTTGAAGGTTCGCCCTTGTTTTCAAGCGTTTTGGCGACGGCGATTGTGGATCGCAAGTCTGCGGTCGCTGCTTGTCTGGACTTGGCGCACCCTGCGGTTGTGTTTGGGTTTGACGGGCGGGACAAACCGGCATCTGGCGTTTCGGTGTGCGGGAATCCGCGGTTGCTGGTGTATGTAGCCGCAAGCAACCTGCGATCGGCTGGCGGTGCCCGGGTTGGGGATGTTGACGGTGTCGGTGCGTACACGTTGGCGAATGAGACGTTGGCTGTCCTGGATGGCGCGGTCGTTGCGGATGATCGGCGGATCGTTGCGGTTGACGATCGTGTGGTGGTTTCGAACGAGCGCACGAATGTGTTCGAGCAGCGCTATGGTGTGGTGACACTAGCTGACACTTCTGCGCCGACATTCGATGGGCAGGCGATTCTAGGCGCGGATTCAGTTGTGACCACGCAGGTGGGGGTGCTTCGGTCGCGTGCGATTGCGTTTGGATTTCCGGGAGTTGATGGGGAGTTTCGTTATGGGCTGGGGCATGAAGGGCGCACGATTCGCTGGGTTGGGCAGCTTCGAACTGATACGCACGACGCGATGAGTGCGCTTGAGGTTGGTATCGAAGACCGGATGGGACGTGGCGGGGCTTCGGTGCTCAGCGATTCGGTGGGGCGGACGTTTGCGCGGTGCGTGATGGATGCGTTTAATCGACGCGGTGAGCGTTACGTTCATCCGCTGACCGGGCAGGTTGTGCAGAATTTTGAGCTGGATTTCGTCCAGTTGGCGGGTTGATCGGCAAAGTGGGTACTCCGACTGAGTTACATGAGCGGCTTGTGGGGTTGGCGGTTGGCGTTGAAACGTCTCCGGGTTCGGGGGTGTTTGTGACGGACGATCGCCTTCGCGCGATCAAGGTTTCGCACGCCAGTGATGATCGTATCAGCGAGGCGACGATTGCGGTGCGACTCGACGATGGGTTTGACGCCGTTGATGCGCGGGATGCGTACTTGCCGGATTGCAGGATGGTTGTCTGGGCTGACGGCGGCAGCGATCGGTCGGTTTTGTTTGACGGGTATCCGGTGCGTCACGTTGGCGAGCGCGATGGTCATCCGGGTCGTGAGCGTGATGGGCTACGCATCGAAGCCGTCGGGGTGTATTCGCGGTGGGCGGCTGACGCGCGGGCGCAGGTTTATGGTCGGCACATGCGAAACGCCGCGATCGTTGATGGATTGTTTGGTGATCCTGCAGGCTTTGCTGGGGCGAGCGTGTTGGTCGCGGCGCTGCCGTGCGTGTTTAACGATGGCGGGATTCCCAATCGGTCGGCCAATCCGGTTGTGGTGACCGACGTGGATGGTTCGGTGCATCGGATTTCGATCTTTACGTATGACGGCGATCCGAATGCGAAGGCCTGGACGCTGTTGGATGCGCTGCGCTATTTGGTTTGGTTTCATCGTTTGCCGGAAGGGCCGGTGTCTTACGGGCAACTGCTCGAAGAAACAGCCGTTGGTGCGGGATTGGACGCGAACGATGGTGGGCGTTTTGTGCCTCCGTCGCGGTTGATTCTGCAATTGATGGCTGCGGCTGACGATTTGAACTGCGAAGCGCTCAACCTGGTTGAGGCGTTGGCGCTGCTTTCGGAGCGGGCGGGCGTGCATGCGACGTGTCAGCCGCTGAAGGTTGGTCACACGGTTGAATCGTCGATTCGGTTGTGGGCTGCAGAGGATGGGGCGAGCAAGTCGCTTCGATTGGCGTGGGGAGGGCGATACGGCGATGGGTCGGCGCGCTATCCGGTTGGCGAAGTGACAGATCGTGACATTTTCGAGGCGAACGAAATTGCTTCATTGGATGTGGCGTGGGATCACAGTGCGGTTGTCAATGCGCCGAAGGTTGTGGGGGACGTGAAGCGCTGGGAGATGACCGTGCCGCTGGTGCCCGGGTGGGAGCCGGAAGTCAATCTCGACAACGTTGATCCCCCGGACCGCGTGGTGGCGAAGCTTTTGGCGTTGACGCCGGAACAGGTGGAGTTTGCCGGGCCCGACGTCGAGTTGTCGCCGTGGTATCGCAAGTATCACCGCAACGGGTCGGAGTTTGAAGATCACCGCAATGTGTCGCGGCTTTGGGTGCTCAATGAGGACGGTGCGTTTGCCGGTGCAGTGTTTAATCGCAATGCACCGTTCGATGCGTACGGTCCGTTTGATTTTACGACGGTGGCTGACGCGGGTGTGACGGGTCGGGGGATGTGGACGCGCCGGCCCAGGCCGCTTCAACGGGCGATTACTTTGGCGGCAGACGGTTCGGATTTTGGCGTGCATGTTGAAGTGAGTTTTGACGGCGGGTTGAGCTGGTCGAAACCGGTCGGGCAGGTTTCGGTGTTGAAGGATCGGGCTGGCGTTTGGTTTGGGGTGGTGAATCCGACGTCGATGATTGAGCCGGACGGTAACCCGGCAGAGCGCAACATGTGGTACGCGTTGATCGACCAGGTGTTTCGCGTGCGGGTGACGGCCGTCTTTGATGCGGACGAGCGTTTGATTGCGGCACCGGTGGGTAATTCGGCGCACACGCCCACGGTCTATCAGAACGCGCGGCTTGTTTACAAACCGGGGTTGTACAAGTTTGCAAGCAGGGTCGGGACGGTCGATGCGCTGACGGAAGTGGATAGCGGTGATCAGGCATTTGAAGTGGATGATTCGCCGGCGGCTGAGGTGGTGGCGCGATTGATCTCAGCCAATGAGCAGGAAGGTCGCATTGATGTTGACGTGGTGATTCCGTGGATCGATGGTCGCTTTGAGGTCGGTGATCGGGTTGTGGGGTTGGGTAGTCGCGGTGTGCGATTGAATGGTCGACTGGCGCACAGTCGAGCGCGCGATGCGGATTGGTCGGTGGTTGGTAAGACGTTTGAGCAGACGGATTCGAAGGTTGAAACGCGATTGACGTTGTCTCGGCGGGTGATCTCGGCGTAGGAGTATTGCGGTGCAGCGCGTACGCATTCTTGTGGCTCGACATCCTGCGGGACCGGCTGACGTTGCGGTCGAGTGGTTTGGCGATCTTGGTGGGGGAACGGTTGACCATGCGCGGCTGTTGCCGCCGGGTCGGCAGAAGCTTTGGCCGGAATGTGCGCCGCACGTGGGTCACTTGCTCGTTGGGCATTTGATGGTTGGTCATGTCGATACGGTGCGCGACGACGGGCATCTTGAAGCCGTGCATCTTGGGGATGGTCATCTGCAGGCCGGGTTTGCTTTGGTGTTGGAATCGCCGCGCTATGTGTTCGGGCGATTCTGTCACGCGCTGCGCATGTTGGATGGTGCGGGCAATGCGACGGAGGGAGATGCGCTGGCGTTTTCGCACACGGTGAATTCGAGCCCGCCAGTCCCGTTGGGTTTGCGCCGGTCGCAGTGGAATGCCGCGACTTCGCAGCTTCAATTCACGTTCACGCCCGTGCGATTTACTCCGGTCATCGGCAATTGAGTTCGACGTTTTTGTACGAAGGGTTTGCATCGATCATGCCAACATATCCGAATGAAGCATTTCCATCCGAATCAACCACGCTGGCGCTGAATGGTCAGACTGATGTCGCGACGGGTTTGCCGTATCTGGCCCGCGGGATCAACGCCAACACTCAGCCGTCTTACGAAATTCAATACAACCGTCGGCAGCAGCGGGAGAACGGGATACTCGCTGTCCTGCGTCAAGGGATGGTGGTGGATGAAGGCGGTTTGAATATTGGCGTTTATCCGTTGGCCTACACGATGGGATCGACGCGCAAGTCGTTTGACGGTGCGACCGGCGTGGCGGTTACGGACGATGCGACGCACAAGGTTTACATCGACGGGAGCAATGCGCTTCAGGTGGCGTCGTCGTATCCGGGGGGCGTGACGGGTTATGTGCCGTTGGCGACCGTGGTAGCCGCTTCGGGGACGCTGACGATTCAGGATGATCGTGCGCTGACGATCTTTGCGGTGTAGGGTTGTGTGGAGGAGTGACACACGATGGCATTTGTTGAACGGTACGTGACGACATCGGCGGCTGGCGGTGGGGATGGGAGTGCGGGCGATCCCTGGACGCTGGCTGAAGCGGCATCGTCGGCGGTGGCTGGTGACCGGGTCAATGTGCAAGCCGGAACCTATGTGTTGGGCGCGTCGTTTTCGCCGGACAATGATGGGACCAATGAATCGCCGATTGTTTGGCGCGGGTATGTGTCTGCGCCTGGCGATGCGGATATGCCGGTGGTGACGTTCGACATCGACGGCGTATCGGCGCATGTCGTTGACTGTGCGAAGGCGTATCACCGCTTTGAAAACATCACTGCAACAGGCAATGCTGGTGATGGCGGGTCGGTTTTTGGCTTCAACCTTTCGGGCGAGGTCAACATTTTGTTTTGTTGTCGCGTGACGCAGGCGAATCGGGGCGTTTCGGTTGTTGGGCAGGGATCGCAGGTTATCGCGTCGGAAGTTGACCATTGGACGTTGGGGGCTGGGATTCAGTTGAGCGCGGACAACGCGGCGGCTATCGGTTGTTTTGTGCATGACGGCGGTGGGTTTGGATGCGGATTCAGCGCGCCGAGTTCGGGTGGATATTACTACTGCGTTTCGGCGAACAACGTCAGCCACGGGTTTGTCGCCGGTCAATCGGGTGCGGAACTTCACCGTTGGCTTGTTCATTGCACGGCGCATGGCAACGGTGGTGATGGCATTGCGATCAACGGCACGCCGGACGGTCAGCCGTTTGTCATCGTGAACTGTTTGAGCATTTGTAATGCGCTATATGGGATCGGTGGCGCGTTGGTATCGACGGGGACGCCGCACGTGACGCTGCTTGGCATTGGGTTCTTCGATAACAGCAGTGGCGAGATTCGCGACGGGGTGAAGGTGTTTGAACCGTATCCGCGGGTGAGTCTGGCAGAGGATGTGATGGTTGATCCTGGTGCCGGTGATTTTCGATTGACTCCGGGTGCGGTCGGTGCGCTGGGCGTTGGTTTTCCCGGGCGTTTGCTGGTTGACGGTGCGATCGGTTCGTGGGGCAGTTCGCCGGATCTTGGCGCGATTCAGCAGGCTGTTCGGCCGCTGGTGAATCCGAGTTTCGTGGGGGCGTTCTGATGTTACAAATTGCGAAAGACAGCCAGGATGTCAGCGTGGAGGTCTATGGCGTCAACGCGCTGACGGGGTTGGCTGAGACCGGGCTGACGTCTTCGGATGTCGCCGTGCACTACGTGCGTACTCGCGCGGCGGCGGTTTCCGTTTCGCTTTCGGCGCTGGGGGGTGCGGACGCGGCGCATGCGGACGGCGGATTTGTCGAGATTGATGCGGTGAATGCCGCGGGTTGGTATCGATTGGATCTGCCGGATGCAGCGTTTGCGACGGGGGCTGACGGTGTGATCGTGATTGCGAAAGCGTCGGGCGTTTTGCTAACTCCGGTCCGGGTGCAATTGGGAGCGGTTGCTTCCGGCGCGCTGGGCGATGAGGTTCATCTGTGCAAGGCCGCCCTCGTCAACAAGCGCGTTCATATGGTTTCGACCGGTGTGGATGAGATCAAAGACGACGACGGGACGACGACGCTCGTGACGATGACGCCGCAAGATGGCGGTGACGATGTGATCGAAGTGGTTCCCTCTTAGATGGAAAGTGGCTGGCCAAATGTCGACACTGCTTGCGTGTTGGTTGGAGCATTACGATTCGATTCATCGTGGTTGGACGCCGCGCGGGATTGCCAATGGTGTGTGTGCGACGAACGGGTTTGCGTTTCCGCGCGTGGCCGGCGGTTACAATTTGTACCGCCGCGATGTGGATGCTGCGTTTGTGGAGATTGTTGGGGCGTCTGGTGCCCATGCGGACCGGGTGGCCAACTTTGCGTGGGCTGCGGCTGACGCGCTGGCTGCGGTGCGCTTTGAACTTCGATCCATCGGCGGGGGCGGTGTCGAGAGTGCGTCGTCTGC
>DDIR01000140.1:53135-55889 GCA_002338715.1 Phycisphaerales bacterium UBA1845
TGCGTCGTCTGCGATTGGCGTTGATGTGCAGTTTGATGAGACGGGTGAGCCGAACGCATTGAAGCCGAATGCGCCGCAGGATTTGTCGATCAAACGGCGGGCGGAGGGGCGCTTTGAGTTGAAATGGCGATATGACGAGCGTCGTCAGGAAGCGGCTCCCGTTTCGTTTGCGGTCTTTTCGGACAATGGAACTGGGATCGTCGACTATGAAAGCGCGGTTGGCGAGGTTCTGTACTATCCGCGGCAGGTTGGCTTTTCGTTTCTTTCGGATGCGTTTGATCATGGGCTGGCGGTAAGGTTCGTGGTGCGCGCGGTGGCTGCGGATGGTTCGGACGATGGCAACACGGTGAGCGTGATGGAGTGGGCGGATGCGACTCCGCCGGCGCTACCGACGGTTGTGTTAGCCGACGTTGTGGAGGCGCTGTGATGCAGGTTCGCCGACTTTCGGAACTGAAGCGGACGCAGGCGCAGATGCTCGTTGACATGCGGGCAGGGCAGGCGGTGGGCGCGCTGACGGCGGATGTGGATGAACCGGTTGCGGGTTCTGGGTTGGTGCTTGGGCGCGTGGAGGCGGTGGTCGCCAGTGATGAAGCGCTGGGGGCGCATCTTGTTGTTGCCAAGTTGAAGGCGTCGGGCACGCCGGCAACGTTTGTGGATGATACGGTCGCGAGTCGTGTGTACTATCCGGCGCCGGGCAAAGTGGTTGGCGACTATGCGGTCGATGATTTTGTACTTTGCTGTTTGATTGATGGCGTGCGAATCGCGCTGCTGTTGTCGTAGTGGCGCGTGGTTGGTCATGCGCGCTGGTCGGTCTTATAATCGTTTCCAGTTCATTTGCGATTGGAGGCGACATGTCTGAACTTCAAAAAGCCACGGAATCAGAGATCAAAGCTGCGCTCACCGACCTGGAGGGTTGGGAAGTTCGCGACGGCAAGCTGCATCGCGCGTTTCAATTCGGCGATTTTTCGCAGGCCTGGGGGTTCATGTCGCGCGTGGCGTTGCTGGCTGAGCAGCAGGTCCACCATCCCGAGTGGTTCAACGTCTGGAATCGCGTGACGATCGACCTCTCCACGCACGATGTCGACGGGATAAGCCGCAAGGATTTCGATCTGGCGGCAGGCATCAATAAGCTGGCGACGTAAGCGCTGGGCAAATGGATCCGGCGACTTTGCCACATTTCTCCGAACATTGTCGATACTAAAGGTTTCCATAGATCTTTGGGGGTATAATCAAAGGTGGTGAGCGATGTCATGCGCAGTGTGAATTGAGCCATGTTGATGGCGTTCGTGGCGATCGACACGGCAAAACCTGGAGGTCCATACGATGAAATTTCATGTCACTGGTGCAAGCCGAGAAACTGCCGACGATATCGAGATGCTGGTCGACGCCGAATCGGAGGATGCGGCTGCCCAAACTGTCGCGGGCATGAACGTGATGGTGGAAAAGATCGAGCCAGCAGAGTGCGAGTTGCCGGTGGAAACAACGTTTCGGTATGAATACCACACGTTGCGTTGCAATTTTTCTGACCTGCAAACTCATTTGAACAAGTACGCCAAAGAGCGCTGGCGGGTCATGCACATCAATCACGACCCCAATGACAACAAGTCGATATCAGTTCTTCTGGAGCGAGTCCACCACGTGGACGCCAGCAGCAAGTATTGACGAAAGCTCATCGGCAGCGGCTGATTTGATTTCGATAAAACAGAGAGGCGGATCATCAACGCTTGCGCGCTGGTGAACCGCCTCTGCTGCAAATCCCCCATGGTGGCTTTTGAAAGCCTGTCGTAAATCCTTGCAAGTTTGTGTGGTTCGTTCCGTCCTCTTGATTATCCCGTAAATGCGGCTTGGAAGCTGGCGAAGTCGGCGAGGTCCACGTCGTTGTCGTCGTCCTGATCGAACGCCTGGATGCAATCGGCATCGGTGGCGTCGGGCAGGTCGGGTGTCGGTGTTGCGTCGGGACCGTCGAGGCAATCGGCGTAGTGTTCAAAGTCGTCGGCATCCACGTCGCCGTCGCCATCAAAGTCGCCGGGAACTGGCGGCGGGCCGGCGTCTACGGATCCGGTGACGCCTGCGTAGTTCGTCGGAGAGTTGGCCGCGATGATCCCGCCGTCGTTCATCGAGTTGACACCGTCGATGGGGACGGCGCCGAAGGTGAAAGCGTCGTACGGGTTGTAGCGAACGGTGTCGCCGTTGATATTGAAGAATGGCACGAGGCCGGCTGGGATGATCTGGTCAGGAGTTGGCGCACCGGGCAGTGCCGCAAATGCGGCTGTAGCGAAAAGCAGATGTTTGTTGGTGGTCGGTGATGCGACGGCGCTGGCGATGGTAAACTGGTTGCCGGTGCTGTCGGAAGACACGGGCCGACCGCCAACGTTGACTTCATTTGGCGTGCCGTTGGCTTCACGCAGTTCGACGAACTGGATGGTGCCATCGTGATTGCTGAACACCTCGTTGACGTCCCACGTGTGGGCTCCGCCGAATGCTGCGGTTGTGAGCAGTCCTGTTGCGATGGCGGTGATCTTGGTTTGGCGCAGCATACCCGTTCCCCTGTTCGTGTTGGTTGATTCTGGCGGCCCTTCGACGGGGTTAGAATGTGTTGGTGGGTATCATCCCATTGCATGCCGGCGAATTTTTTTATGATGATGCCGACGGGGAGGCTAAGGGTCGCTTTTGGTGGCGGGTTTGACCGGTCCGTTGTGGCTTGCTGGGGATGATTGAAGCTTGGTTGCAACGGGCGGGGCGGCTGGCTTGCCG
>DDIR01000004.1:0-42774 GCA_002338715.1 Phycisphaerales bacterium UBA1845
GGGGATCGCCGGGCGAATGTCGATCCCCGTGCGGCCATCGATCGCCACGAGTCGAAGCGCCTCTGCCGCCCGCAGCGCGAGCGACGCATCCTGCGGTCCGCCCATCGCCGAACCGTTGTCGGCGAGCATGTCTTCGATTTTCTTGAGAATTTCGGCTGACCCGGCAGTGGCTTCGATCGTCTCGACCATCTCGCGACCGACTGCCGCTTCCTGCGCCCGATACTCTTCATTCGGGTGCGACAGAATCACGATCGGCGTGCGGGCGAAACGATACTCCTTGCGAATCATGTCGACCGCTTCCGAAAGCTTCGGCGAGGTCATGTTCGTGGACAAAACGATGCCCGCGATGAATTGAAAATCGCGACGGGCGCGATCGAGCGAAGCGGCCAGGTTCGACTCAGCCGCAGCGTCTGCCCCACCACTTCGAAACTCGCCAGCCAATCGATTGAGATTACTCGAATCGGCATCGACCAAAGCGATCTGCGTGGTGCCACCAAGACGAAGCGCTTCAGCCAGCGTCGGTCCGACCAGATCGGAACCGGCAAACGGCGACTTCGGCAAAGCGCGGGCCAGCGCGATGGCGGCTTTGATGCGAACTTCGGCATCCGGAAAACGCAGCGATTGAACCAGCGGCTGCTTGTAATCTTCCGTACCAATCAATGAAGTCGAGCCAGCCACCACATCCAGCGCCGCAATCGCGCCGAGGGCAACGCTCTTGTCGTTGTCTGCAACCGCGCGGCCAAGGACGAGGTGGCAGTACATCGGGCCAGCCGCCTGCGAGAAATACAAGCTGCGGGGGAAGTCGTCAGCGTGCGTCGGGTCGGCATCGCTGCCTGCATCGGCTTCGGCGCTTTCGACATCCATGCCCAAACGGGCTTCGCGACGGATGTTGGCCGCCAACCAGAGCGAAATCGCCAGTTGATTGCCGGGATCGACCATCAAGGCTTCTTCGCAGGCACGCATGGCCATCACCGAACCGAAAATCTCGGTCGGGACTTTTTTCGACACGAGGGTTCCTTCGTCGAGATACCAGACGTTCGCAAGCGGAACGCGCGGGTCGGCTTTGACGGAGCCTTCTTCGTTGTAGTAATCGTTGGCGAGTCGAATGAACGAATCGGCGAGATTCAGCAATTGGCTGCGATCCGAGGTCCGTTCGATTTTTTGCAGCGCTTCGACAATATTCTGACGTGTCTCCGGAAGCGTGTCTGACGCATCCATGACTTTGAGCAAGTACGGCGTTGCTTGCGGATAGCCCAGTTCACCGAGCGCCCAGGCCACATTGCGGCGGACGTTGGGATCACTGTCACCCAATGCCATCACCAGCGGACCAACCGCGTCGCGACCGATTTTCGGCAGGGCGCGAATGACGCGTGGCCAGGAATTCTCCTTGGACACGTCCTTCAGCGCCGCGATCATTTCCGGAACAGCGTACTCACCGGACTCGCGCAACCGCGAGATCGCGTTGTATTCCATCTGCGGCGTACCGGAGAGATTGTCGATGTTGTTGATAATGCGCGTTTCGTCCTGACGTTCGCGGAATTCACCTTCGCGAATCAGGTCGAGAATTTTCTGCGCCGTGTCGCGCATCGACGTGTGACGGATCAACGTCAGCAATGTCGGAATGCTTTCGCTGTCTGCATCGGCGAGGCGCATCAACTGAACGGGGTCGATGTTTTCTTCGGTGAGAAGTTTGTTCGCGTTGGCTTCGGCTTCGGCGAACTTTCCGATGCGCGCGTAGTGAAGAAAGTCGCTGTAGAGTTGCGCGATTTGTTCAGACTGGTCGGCGCCTTCTTCGCCCAAGGCGATTGAACCCGGCACCGCGAGCGACGCCACACAAACCAGAACCACCGCCAAGACATGACCAAATGGGATTCGCCCAAACATGATCTGTCTTTGAGGTTGACCGAATGATGCCATGGCATTCTCCGTCACTGCTGCCAAATTCGATGAGCAAGTTTCAAACATACGGAGTCAGCCATCCCTTTCACCGCACCCCTGAAATTCCGAAGTGGGCTGGAAATTCGCCTGGCGGCAACGCTGACGTTGGTTCCGAGTATAAATGCACCGCTGAACGCGTCAATCGACACCTTCAGCGGTGCAATGCCCTGACAAAGCCGTGCTGCACAGGATGAACTGCTGGTGCAATGCCGGCTTGGATTTCCAAATTGACTGGAAGAATCGACCAGCCCACTACACGTTGTTGATCAAGACCAATCCGCCGGCTGCGGTGATTCCCAAGAGAATCGTGTTCACGAAGTCCAAAAATGAGACCGGTGCATTGGTGTTGGTGCAACCCGAAAGAACCGAAATCGCCATCACCGATAGAACGAGCATTGGTAGACTGCGGGACGAGATAAACCGTCTCATCGAAGACCTCCGTTTGATTGATGTTGTTCAGGATCGCACGCACAACCGCGCCAAAGTGCGTCGAAGCGGCGACCAGCCAAGAATCCGAGTGTAGCCCACCGCCCTTGCCGGTCAATCATCGAGTTGGAATCGATTGGCTTCAACCGATCACAACCGCATGGAGAAGACCCCAAATCCCAGACGGCTTACCCCGACGACCGCATCGGCTGCCCTTTGAAGAAACTGACGATGCCGCCTCGATCCTATCCAGAATGATCAGCCGAATTCCCTCCGAACACCGCCAGCCGACTTCCCCGGTTTCGCCATTTGGTGAATTCTGGCCAGCTTGTGAATTCGTGGCGAACAAGTCACCATCTTCGAACGAACTATTCGTAAGCGGGAATCTCGGGCTTTTCTTAGGCTTGGAAGGTGACTCAATTGTCCTAAGCGCCCTAAACTAGACAGGTTACGATTGCCGATAATAACCGGGCCTGTGGACACAGGAGACGGTCTACGTGCATGCTGATGCCGCTTGACGGGAGGCAACAATTCCCGTAAAGCATTTATTCTAATGAGGTTATGTATAAATGCCTCGCTTCGAACCGCAAAGCACGTGGCGGCGCGGTTTCTCGTCTAACGACATGGGGTCAAATACGAACGCAATCAGGCGCCTGGAAGCCAAAAAGATGCGAATTTGGAACAAATATACGGTTTGGGCGATGCTGTTGGGCGTGTCCGCGACTCTGTTCGGATGCAACAGCTTCTTCAATAGCTGGCTCGACCCGACGCAAATGGGTGATTTTCGACGCGAAGCCACCCTGGACATCCGGACATCGTTGAGCATTCAGGACACGCCAACCGGAATTCCCGGTGCGACCGACCCGACTCCCGAAGACCTGGTTCCGCTTTATGACGAATACGTCTTTGGCCCGGGCGATGCGCTGAGCATTCGGATTTTCGAACTGTTGGCCAGCAACACCGAAACCGGATTGCAGGCGACGATCGACGAAATCGGAACAATCATCCTTCCGGTTCTTGGGCAGATTCGTGTCAGCGGCATGACCCGCACCGAAATCACTGAAGAAATCAAGGCGCAGCTTAAGCAGCGTCAGGTCATCGTTGATGATCCGGTTGTCATCATTGAACCGATCGTGCGCCGCAACCTCACGTTCGTGTTGTTTGGCACGACACCGGGCGCAAACGTCTATCCGGTTCCGCGACCCAACACGACCCTGCTGGAAGCGCTCAACATTGCCGGCGGCTTCCCCGAAGTTGCAACCGAAGTTTACATCATTCGCAATCCGCCAAGCAGCGCCGCACAAGAAGCCGTCGACAAGTTGCAGGCTCGCAAGAAATCACCGTCCAACACGAAGATTGCCCGAGCCAACAGTCAACCAACGTTTACGTTCTCTGACGGAATCACCGGCGGACCCGGTGGCGCGAGTCAATCGCAACAACCGAATCAATCGCAACAGCAACGCGACGAATTGCTTGATGCGGCAGCGGGAACACAAAGCACAACGGATGGCGACACCTCAGCACAGCAAGGGACCAGTGGTTCGTCAACGTTATCGCCATGGGTCTTTACTGCGGAGCGCCAATGGGTCCAGGTCGAATCACCCGATGGCTCTCAGAATTCAAACGCCACGCCGTACAACACCATTGGCGATAATCAAAACGATTCCGCCCAGACAGTTGAGAACGGCGGCGAACCTGAAATCGACTGGGAGCGATTGGCTGGCGATGACGCCGTCGGTCGCGTCATTCGCGTTGACGCCGTTGCGCTTCGCAATGGCGATCCACGACAAAACGTGATTGTGCGCGGAGGCGACAAGATCCGCGTCCTCGCCGGTGAAGTTGGCGAGTACTACATGATGGGTCAGGTTTCTCGACCGGGCGCCTACTCACTGACCGGTCGCCGCGTCACGCTCAAGACCGCGATCGCGTCGGCAGGCAATCTTTCACCGTTGGCGTGGCCGAATCGTTGCACGGTATATCGCCGCTATGGTGACCGCGAAGAAATGCACCAGGTAAACCTCGACGCGATCTTTGCGGGCAAGGAACAGGATTTGATCCTGAAAAACAACGACCTGATTCTTGTCGGAACGCATCCAGCTGCTTCGTTCCTGGCTGTCATTCGAAGTGCATTCCGTCTTACCTACGGGTTTGGGTTCGTTTACGATCGCAACTTTGCCGACATTGATAGCTTCAGCGGTCAGCCGAACCCGGCTGTCACGCAAGCGAGTGGTTTCGGCAGTCGTTTCCCGAACCTCTTCAGATAGTCGGGATTGATGACCTGGGCCTGGGAGACCATCGACAATGATCGGTGGATGAGATGATGAGTGACGCTTCGCCGAGTTTATCTGTCAACCCGAAGGAGACTTCTTCGGGTCAGACTGCGGGGATCGTCGCGCTGCAATGCCTGATACTCTGTGTGCTCATTGGATTCGTTTTCAATTCTTCAATCCTGAGCATGGTGTACAAGTGGCGAACGGACGGAAACTGGTCACACGGTTGGCTGGTGCCGGTGTTCAGCCTCTATTTCCTGGGCATTCATCGCCAGCAGCTAAAAGCCGCGGTCTGTAAACCGAACTATGCGGGCGCGCTGGTTATCGCAGCCGGTCTGAGTCTTTACTATGGATCGCTGGCTTGGGGTTATACCTATCCCCAACTGTTCGCGATCATTCCATGCATGTTGGGGCTGGTGCTTCTCATTTGGGGCAACCAGATTTTTCGCGTTGCATGGTTTCCGATTTGCTATCTCGTTTTTGCGATGCCGCTGCCCCGATCTACTTTTTTTAACTTGACGCTTCCGTTGCGTGAATTCGCGTCGCAGGTGTCGGGTTGGGCATTGGGACTTCTGCCCGAGGTATATACGAGTGTGCAGGGTGTCGTCATTGAATATGAACGAGGAACCGTTGAGCGCGGATCGCTCAACGTCGAGGAAGCATGCAGCGGGATGCGCCTGATGATGGCGTTTTGTAGCCTGGGTGTCGCGATGGCGTACCTGGGTGATCGCCCGCTGTGGCAGCGGATCATCATGATCATCAGTTGCATCCCCATCGCGGTGTTTTGCAACATGATCCGTGTTCTTGTAACGGGAGTCGTCCACGTGTACGGACGCGAGGACCTTGCACAGGGCACCGCCCACGGGTTGCTCGGATTGGCCATGTTGCCGATCGCGCTCGGCTTGTTCGCCCTGGTCGGATATGTCCTTTCCAACCTGGTCGTTGAAGTCGAAGAAGAGCCGCAAGCTGAATAACAATCGCTGGCTGAAACAAAAACCGCAGGCGCGTTACTACTGATCAAGCGCCGGAGACCGTATCAGAGCAATTATCATGACCACGCTACCAACGACGATTCAAGAACAGATACCGCTCCCCGGCCCGGTTGTCTCGCACGCCCCGCAGGCGGCATCCAAGGGTCTCACGCCGGCAGACATCCTCGGCATGCTGCGACAGCGGCTGGTCACGATCATCATCTTGTCGATTCTCTTCAGCGGCATGGGTGTCGGACTGTTCTTCCTGATGTACTTCAAGTTCCCCAAATACAGCGCCCAGTCGCTGGTTGAATGCATCAGCGACGCGCCCAAGCGCCAGATGGCCGTCACTCCGGACGCGATGGCCAACGACTCGTTTACCCGATTTGTGCAGAGTCAGGCGCTCTACATCAAATCATTTCCCGTCTTGAAGAAAGCCCTGCAGGACCCGGAAGTTCGCAGCACGAAATGGTACAAGAATATCGACCAGGACAGACACCTGCTCGAGTTGCAGGACGATCTTAGCGCCAGTGCGATTCGCGACTCCAACTACATTCGCGTCTCCATCTCCACCGCGGCATCTTCAGACCCAGCCATCATCGTCAACACGGTGGTCAAGACCTATCTTGAAGAAATCAAAGAACGCGCATCGAGCGTCTATCGCCAGGAACTGACGGACTATAAACGCGAGCAATCCGGTTACAAAGACCAGCTCGTTAAGAAGAATCAGCAGATCAGCGATTTCGTTCTCACGCTCCCGGCTGGCGAAGCCTTCCAACAGCGCGATCAACTCGGTCAGGGGCCATTGCGCGACAAGCTGAGCGAAGCCCAGCGGACCGTGCAATACTGGGAGCTGCAAGTCAAGGAGATGAAAAGCCTCCGCGACATATACAGCGATCCAGCCGGCATGCCGATCACGCCCGAGGACAGGCTCATCGTCGAGAACGATCCCCGCGTGCTTCAATACGACAACCAGGTGTTTCTGCTCGAACAGGAACTTGGCTTGAAGGAGCGCCAGTTCGGCGTCAATCATCGCGAATACAAGACGATGAAAAATCGTCTCGTCGAAGTGCGCCAGCAACTCGAAAAGGTCCGGTCGAACAAACTGCGCGAAACCCTCGACTACAAATCAGAACAAGCCGAAACCGCCTTTCTCAATGCGACCAACATGCTGTTGACCGCCCAGGAAAAGCTTCAGCAAGTCGAAGCCGAACAATCAGACCTCGACCGCAAGTTCTCTGAGTATGTCGCCTTGCTGAACGAACGCGACCTGCTCATCGAAATTCAAAACCGCATCGACGAATACATCCGGGAGATCGAGCGCATCGTCCGCGAGCGTGCGGCGATTCGCGTCTTCCAAGCCGTCCAGGCGTCCCCTCCGCTCGAACGCAGCTTTCCGTCGCTGCTGCTTCTGCCCGGTCTTGTCATCCTGGGGCTTGCGGGTGCAGTGGGTCTCGCGATTGGTTTGGAACTGATCGATACGTCGGTGCGAACACCGCAGGACATCGTGCGGCACCTCAACATCGCCATGCTCGGATCGATTCCGGACGTGGACGATGAAGAAGTTGAAATTGAAAACGTCGAGACAGCCGTCCGCGACGCGCCCCATTCGATGGTCACCGAAGCATTCAGAACGGTGCGCGGTAACCTTCAGTTCAGCGCGCCAGCCGACCGCATTCGCTCGATCCTGATCTCAAGTCCGCGCCCCGAAGACGGAAGAACAACCGTCGCCACCAACCTCGCGACATCACTCGCGGTCAGCGGCAAACGCGTGCTTTTGGTCGACACGAACTTCCGCCGCCCGCGGATGCACCGCATTTTCAAGAACGTCAATGCTCGCGGCATGACCAACATCCTGATCGGCGAGGCTACGCTGAAAGACTGCGTGCACCACACCGACATGGCCAACCTGGACGTCATCGGCAGTGGACCGATCCCGCCCAACCCAGCCGAACTGCTGGGCAGCGATCTGTGCCGCGAATTCGTCGACGAAGCGTCCAAGCAATACGACCACGTCATCTTCGACTCGCCTCCGGTTCTGCTCGCGAGCGACGCCATCGCGCTGGCATCGCAGGTGGATGGCACGATCCTCGTGTTCAGGGCAAAAGAGAATTCGCGTGGCGTCGCCCAACGGGCCTGCTCAATGCTCTGGCATGCCAACGCCCACGTCTTTGGAGCCGTCCTCAACGGTGCGCAGGCGCAGCGTGGTGGTTACTTCCGTGAACAACTCCGCACGTTCTACGAGTACCAGTACGAAGAGGAAGAAGGATCTCAACGCGCCCTCCCCGCCAATGAAGACAAGCGCGATGAGGACGACGACTAGGCGCAAGGCCATGGGCGCTGCGATCGCGAGAGGCCCAAACGCCAAGTCGCGAATCGCACGGGCGTCCCCGTCTGCAAGCGTGCTTTGCCGGTGAAGTTGCCGCGGCGTCGGTGCATTTCTATAATGCCGCCCGCGTCACGTCGCCCTGTCAAAAGCACCGATGGCAGGATCTTCGTGATTGTTGATTCAGCGGAAATCAGAAATCGGCGCGATACAAGCCGTCGGAGAAAATCGCTTGAAACCCATCACGATGCTCGATCTCAAGTCAGAGTTCTCACTCTTTGAAGACCGCGTCCGTACCGCGATCGACGAAGTGCTCGATTCGCAGCATTTCATCGGCGGATCGCACGTCGGCGCGCTCGAGCAGGAATTCGCCAAGCAATTCGACGTCAAACATGCCATCGCCATCGGCAGCGGGACCGACGCGATCCTCGTCGCGCTGATGGCCTGCGAAATATCCGCGGGCGACGAAGTCATCACAACGCCCTTTACGTTCTTCGCGACGGCGGGCTGCGTTCACCGCACCGGCGCAAAACCAGTCTTCGTCGACATCGAACCCGACACGTTCAATCTCGACCCGGCGAAAATCCAAGCCGCGATCACATCGAAAACCAAAGCGATCATCCCGGTCCACCTTTTCGGTCAATGCGCCAACATGGATGCGATCCATGACATCGCCAAAAGCGCCGGACTGCGCGTCATCGAAGACGCCGCACAAGCCGTCGGGGCGACTTACAAGAATCGATTCGCCGGTGCGCTCGGTGATGCGGGCTGCTTCTCGTTCTACCCCACAAAGAACCTCGGTGGCTTTGGTGAAGGCGGCATGGTTACGACCAACGATGACGCGCTGGCTGACAGGGTGCGCCAACTGCGCAACCACGGTCAAACCGATCAATACCACCACCAGTTCATCGGCGGCAACTTTCGACTCAACACCATGCAAGCCGCAATCCTTTCGGCGAAACTTCCCCAACTGGACTCGTTCAACACCCGGCGCCGCGCGATCGCCAAACTGTACGACGAACTGTTGACCGACGCCCCGTCAGTTCAGACGCCGCGAATCGCCGAAGAATGCGAATCGTGCTACCACCAGTATTCGATCCTGACCGACGATCGGGACAACCTGCGTCAGCACCTCACCGACGCGTCGATCGGTTCAGGCATTTATTACCCGATCCCCCTGCATTTGCAGCCCTGTTTTCAGTACCTGGATTACAGTGAAGGTGATTTCCCCGTCAGCGAAGCGACGGCCAAGCGGATTCTCTCCCTTCCGGTGCATCCAATGCTCGACGATGCCGATGTAAGGCGAGTAGCCGGTTGCATCGTGCAGCATCAATCCGAAACGATTCCGGCTGAGGCGACAGGGAGGTCTTAAGCGTGCGCGTACTCGTCACCGGAGGAGCCGGTTTTCTGGGAAGTCATCTGTGCGATCGGTTGCTGGCCGACGGACACGATGTCATCGCATTGGATAACTTCTACACGGGTGCAAAAAAGAACCTCGCCCATCTCAGGGGTCGGCCCGATTTCGAAATCATTCGCCACGACGTGGTGAACCCGATCCTGCTTGAAGTCGATTGGATCTTCAACCTCGCGTGTCCGGCATCGCCGATTCACTACCAACACAATCCGGTCAAAACAGTGAAGACATCGGTGATGGGCGCGCTCAACATGCTTGGCATGTCCAAGCGCGTGCATGCCCGAATTCTTCAAGCGTCAACGAGCGAAGTATACGGCGACCCAGCCGTCCACCCCCAACCGGAAGAATACTGGGGCAACGTCAACCCGATCGGTCTGCGCAGTTGTTACGACGAAGGCAAGCGCATCGCCGAAACGCTGATGATGGATTACCACCATCAAAACAACGTCGACATCCGCATCATCCGCATCTTCAACACCTACGGACCAAGGATGGCAGTCGGTGATGGCCGCGTGGTCTCAAACTTCGTCGTGCAGGCGCTTCAGGGCAAACCGCTGACCGTCTATGGCGACGGTTCGCAAACGCGCAGCTTCCTCTTCGTCAGCGACTTGATCGACGGCATGGTGAGACTGATGAATTACGAAGGCGACGATGCCCACGAACCGGTCAACGTTGGCAGCCCGCACGAAACCACCATGCTCAATTTGGTTCAAACGCTCGGGAAAGTCATCGGGCGCGATCTCGAAATCATTCACAAGCCGCTGCCGCCTGACGACCCCGTAAGGCGATGCGCCGTGACCGATCGAGCCCGCCAGCGACTTGGCTGGAAACCGACGGTCAGCCTCGAAGAAGGACTCTCCAAAACCGTGGCGTTTTTCCGCCAGATTCTGGATAGCCCGACAAAGGATCAATAGTCTGCGATGCCCTTGACCCTTCCGGAAATGGAGACGATTTCGCCTGATCCCAAGGTGGCGATCCCCGATGGGCTGGAAGGGACGTGGTGGGTGGCGCACACGCGCTCGCGCAATGAGAAAATTCTCGCCCGCGAATTGCAGCAGTTCAACATTTTCAATTATCTCCCCCTCAAGCAAAAAGTAACCCAAAGCCGCCGCACCGGTCGCAAGTCGTATTCGACCGTTCCGGTATTTGCCGGATATGTTTTTCTCAATGCGACCGAAACGCAGCGCTACCGGGCGCTGTCGACCAATCGCGTCGCCAACATGCTGTTCGTCGCGGCTCAGGACCAGTTCGTCGCCCAACTGCGCAACGTGCACCGCGTCATTGGTACGGATACCGCGTTCGAGCGACACAACGGCATCCGCGTGGGGGAGTGGGTGCGGGTGACGGGCGGACCGCTCGAAGGCGTCGAAGGTCAGGTCGTCAAACAACTCGGCAAGCTGCGCTTGGCAGTCAACGTGGACATCCTTGGCCAATCGGTGCTGGCTGAAGTCAGCGCGCCGTTGCTCGAAGCCATCGATCAGCCCGGCCACATGGACAATACGAAACGGCACGCCGCGACATCAGCCGCCGCGTCACCTAGAAATCGGAACCAACTCTCATGAAAATCGCAGTGGTGGGTACTGGATACGTTGGATTGGTTGCGGGCACATGCCTTGCCGACGGTGGCAATCACGTCATCTGCGTGGACAAAATCGAATCCAAAATCGAAGCCCTTAAAAAAGGCGACATTCCGATCTACGAACCGGGTCTTGCGGAAATCGTCCAACGCAACGTCAAAGGTCATCGCCTCAGCTTCACGACCGACCTCAAACATGCCGTCGCAAACTCGGTGGTGATCTTCCTCGCGGTCGGCACACCACCCGCAGAGGACGGATCTGCCGATCTTTCCGCGATCATGAACGTCGCCGAGACCATCGCCCGCACCATGGATGGTTATCGCATCGTTGTGATGAAAAGCACCGTTCCCGTCGGCACGCACAAACTGGTCTCCGAGCGCATCGCCCGGAACACCGAGCACAAATTCGACTACGTCAGCAATCCCGAATTCATGAAAGAGGGCGCGGCGATCGAGGACTTCATGAAACCCGACCGCGTCGTCATCGGTGCCGACAATCCAGCCGTCGTGGAGATCATGAAGGAAATCTACAACCCCTTCATGCGGACAGCCGACCGCATCCTGGTGATGGACCCAGCCAGTGCGGAAATGACCAAATACGCCTCCAACGCCCTGCTCGCCACCAAGATTTCCTTCATGAATGAGATGAGCGGATTGTGCGATCGCGTCGGGGCTGACGTTGAACTCGTGCGCCGCGGCGTCGGGACGGACACCCGCATCGGTCCCGCATTTCTGTTCGCCGGCGTCGGTTATGGCGGATCATGTTTTCCGAAAGACGTACAAGCCATCATCGCCATGGGGCAGGAAAGCGACTATCCCATGTCGATCATTGAAGCCGTTCACGACGTGAACCATCGTCAGCGCATGCGCTTTGCCGAAGGCATCCTGCGCTACTTCGGTGATCGCACCAAAACCACCAAGCTGGCGGTCTGGGGGCTTGCATTCAAAGCCCGAACCGATGACGTTCGCGAATCACCGGCGCTGGATTGCATTCGATTGTTCGTCAAGAACGGAATCAAAGTCAGCGCGTTTGATCCGGAAGCGATCGAAACCACCCGCGCCGAATTGGGCGACATCATCGAATACGTCAGCGACGGTTATGACGCCTTACACGATGCCGATGCGCTGGTCATCTTCACCGACTGGCAGGAGTTCCGCACACCCGACTTCAACATGATCAAGGAACGTCTGCTGTCACCGGTCATCTTTGATGGCCGCAACCTCTACAACCGCCACAGCCTGGCCAAGCAAGGGTTTGAATACCACTGCATCGGTCGGCCCAAAGTAACGATTTAGGAATCAACATGGGCGCCATCATCGTCACCGGAGCGGCTGGCTTCATCGGCTCGCATTTGTGTGAACGCTTACTCGAACAGAACCGCACGGTCATCGGGTTCGACAACTTCGACGACTTTTACGACCCGGCGATCAAGCGCCAGAACCTCGCGCAATGCCTCGACCACGATTCGTTCGTAATGCACGAAGGCGACATTCGCGATGCCGATGCTGTCGCGAAGTTGTTTGCCGATGACGTTGAAACGGTGGTGCATTTAGCCGCCCGTGCAGGTGTTCGCCCGTCGATCGTCGAACCGCAGCGCTGCCAGGATGTCAACGTTGGCGGCACGACCGTGATGCTCGACGCAGCCCGCAACGCCAAGTGTCCGAAATTTGTGATGGCCAGCAGTTCCAGCGTGTATGGCAACAACAAAAAGATCCCGTTCGCCGAAAGCGACAATGTCGACCTTCCCATTTCGCCCTATGCAGCCAGCAAGAAAGCGACGGAACTGATCGCCCACACCTACGCCCACCTGTTCGATATGAGCGTCACCTGCCTGCGGTTCTTCACCGTCTATGGCCCCCGCCAACGCCCCGACCTTGCGATCCACAAGTTCACGAAGTTGATCGAAGACGGCCAACCCATCCCGGTGTTCGGTGATGGCAGCACCAGCCGCGACTACACGTATATCGATGACATCATCGACGGCGTCGTCCGCTCGATCGAGCGATGCGACGGCTACCGAATTTACAACCTCGGCGAATCGCAACCCATCCGACTCGACGAGTTAATCGCCGCGATCGAAAAAGCGCTCGGCAAGAAAGCCGTCATCAATCGCCTGCCAACCCAACCGGGCGACGTCGATCGAACCTTCGCCGACGTAACCCTGGCCAGGAAAGAACTGGGCTACAACCCATCAACCCACATCGACGAAGGCCTAGCCAACTTCGTGAAATGGTTCCGCAACTCAAATTGAAACACACGTGCCACTGCTCTGTGAGCAGTGTATGGCGCAAGATGTCCCTTCAGCATTCCCAATCCAACCGTATCGGAGCGGCAGCGCCGTCATTCCCGCGCAGGCGGGAATCCAGGGGAAAACCGAAGTCAATCCAGATGAGTACCGGCGCCCGCGCGGTGAAGAGTGGACGAGCAAAACGCATCGCTTGGATTGAGACCGCTATAAGTTCCCGACACTGCTCACAGAGCAGTGGCACGTCTGGTTTGATTATCGAATTGCGATTTAGGACTTCACGGCGCGTCTGACTTCGTCGAGGTTCGGCGCAATGTCGATGGGCGCACCGGCTGCACTGATCGCTGCGGGCGTGTCTTTCAACCCGTTGCCGCTGATGTACGCGACGACCGACGCCTTCGAATCGATGACGCCATCGCGCGCGGCTTTGGCCACTCCGGCGACGGCTGCGGCTGCGGCGGGTTCTGCGAAAATACCTGCAAGTCGCCCCACCTCGCGCATCGCCCAGCGGATTTCATCGTCCGTCACCGAGTTGTACGCTCCCTCGGAATCGCGGACGGCTGACACGGCTTTCTTGATATTTCGCGGCACCGGACAATTGATGCTGTCGGCGAACGTATCGCCCGACGCATTGCCCATTTCGCCGGTTTCAAAGATCGCCTGAATCGGCGCAACGCCAGCCGCCTGCACGCCCAACAACCGCGTCGACCAGTCGATTAACTCCAACTCGACCATCTGCCTCAAACCCTTGGCCACCCCAGCGATCGAGCAGCCGTCCCCCACGCTCATCGCCACCCAGTCGGGCGGATCGGTCATGCATTGCTCGGCGATCTCCAGCCCGCCGGTTTTCTTGCCTTCGACGAGGTACGGGTTGTAGGCACAATTGCGGTTGTACCAGCCGAACGCTTCGCACGCCGACGCGCAGAGTTTGTACGCATCGTCATAGCTGCCATTGACCCGAAAAACCGTCGCACCGTAGATGAGCAGTTGGGCCAGCTTGCCTTCGGGGATGCGCTGCGACACGAAAATGTATGCCGGCATCGACGCCATCGCCGAACACGCCGCAAGGCTGACGGCTGCATTGCCCGTCGAAGCGCATGCGATCGCCTTCGCGCCGGATTCCGCCGCCCGCACCACGCCGATGCTCGACGCCCGATCCTTGAACGAACCGGACGCATTGCGGGAATCATCCTTGAGGCGAAGTCGTTTCACGCCGCAGAGTTTTGCGAGCAGCGGTGCGTCGACCATCGGGGTCCAACCGATTGGCCAATGCACGCCGATGTGGTGGGCGGTCACCGGAAGCAAAGGCCCATACCGCCAGTGATTCTGCGGCCCATCGAGCAGATCGGAAATCGCCAGGTCGCGGGCAACGGCATCCATGTCGTATTCGACGTCAAGCATGCCAACGTCGGGCCCGCACGAGGGACAGGTGTATGACACTTTTTCCGGAAGGTAGACCGCGCCGCAGTTCACGCACCGCAACTGGCGAACATAAGAAACAAACTGCGCCGACATGGACGATGGACTCATCAAAAACTTCCTCTGACTTGTCGGTCCCTCATTCTAAGAAGATGAGGCACCCTGCCGACAAGGATCTCTATCGAACGGGTGCCCCGCCCTTTCAGGGTGGGGGACTGATGAATTCTTAGGCAACCACCAAGTACAACCAAACCATCACTTCTTCCCATCCACCGAAAAATAAGCCCCGCGTTCACAACCGACCACAAAACTCTCTGCCGTCAGCTTCAACGTCTCCCACGCCTGGCGAATCTGGTTGGCTTCTGCCGGTTCGATCATGCCGTCGTCTTCGATCGACTTGGTCACGGTGGCGAGCAGGTTGCTGAACTCGGTGACGAGTTGCTGTGTATTGCGGAGCAGTTCGGTGTCGATGTCGTCATTGAGCGGTGACGGGTTGCTCACGAAAAATCCGTTGGCTTCATGACAGAGCCAATTGATCACGTCGACCGATTCGGTGGCGCGGTAGACCTCGGCGATGCGGTCGAGCGGATTTCGCGCCCCGCTGGCATCGGGGTCGTCCTTGCCCGACTCCTGGCACCATTTGTAAACCATCGCCGGTGACAACCGCAGCTTGGCCGCCAGCGCCTTCACACCGATGGGCTCTGCCGCCCGGCGTAACACTTCGTAGGAATTCATCGGGCGTCGTACTCCTTTTGTCCAAATGCAGCAGAATCAACCAACCGGTCGCGACCCGAACGCGAATTCCCATTATAGTGGTTGACGACGCCACAGGTAGCCAAACGATCAAGACGCGACCGCCCATGGAATCCGTACCCTTTCAAACCCAAAGCACGATCCAGCAGACCCTGAGCCAGCACGGGTTGGCTCCCAATCGCCGACTCGGGCAGAATTTCCTCATCGATCGCCACCTCATGGAACGACTCGTCGAAGCCGCAGACCTGGGCCCGGGGACGCTCGTGCTCGAAGTCGGCGGTGGAACGGGCGGATTGACCGACCACCTAGCCGCCCGGGCAGGTCAGGTCGTCGTCGCAGAAGCCGACGCGGGGCTCGCCCGGCTGCTGAAAGAGCGGTTCAAAGCCGCTGCCAATGTTGAAATCATCCATACCGACATTCTCGAGCGCAAGCACGACATCGCCCCCGCCGTCGTCGAGCGGCTTCGCAGCCACAAAGATCTGGGGCGTTTCCTGCTCGTCGCCAACCTGCCGTACAGCATCGCGTCACCGCTGCTGATCAACCTGCTCACGCTCCAACCCACGGCAGAGCGGATGGTCTTTACGATTCAAAAGGAGGTGGCCGACCGCATCGTCGCGAACGCGGGCTCGAAGGATTTTGGACCGCTGTCGATAGCGCTGCAGATCGCGTGCGACGTACAGATCATCGCCAAGTTGCCGCCGTCGGTATTTTGGCCGCCACCCAAAATCGATTCTTCGATGCTTTGTCTCGACGTCAGATCGTCAATCACCCAAACGCCCGACGTGCTGAAGTCTTTTCTCACAATCGTGCGCACGGCATTCGCCCACCGCCGCAAGACGTTGCGCTCCAACATCGCGTCGCTGCCCGACGACGCCCGCGAATTCGTCGGTGCGCATTTTGACACATCCCTGCGCGCGGAACAGATTTCGCTTGATCAGTGGCAAGCGCTGCACAGCGCCATGTTAGGCGCGCGCTGAATTCTTCAGCAAACATCGCACCAATAACGTGTCGAAACTTGTAGGGTGGGCCGTGCCCACCGCCGTTTGAATGCGCAACGACATGGTGGGCACGGCCCACCCTACGTTGCGGCATATGTAAGCGCGCATGCATTTGTGCGCGCTCGCATTTTTGACTGCACGCGCAAAGCCGAAATGTCCGAATTAGTCTGTTGGAAGCACATGTCTCGGCATCCCGCAAAAACATGTTGTAAGCTTCAGATTGCACTCTGACATCAATCACCTGGCGATTGGAGAAAGACGATGAGAAGGACGCGGCGCGCATTTACGTTGGTCGAACTGTTGGTGGTGATTTCAATCATCGCGCTGTTGGTCGCGATTCTCCTTCCGAGTTTGCGACGGGCCCGCGGGCAGGCGAAGCAAGTGCTTTGCGCGTCGAACCTTAAGCAAATCGGCATCGCAAAAACGATGTACGCCGATGTGGAATCCGACTGGACGCCGACATGGTCGAAGTGGCATATCTGGGGCTATTACGGCACCGACAAGGACGGCACCGATGGCGATGAAGAGGGACCGGCATGGACGGAGTTGCTGCGCGACGACGGATCGCTTCCAGCCATCGACGTCCTGCGCTGCCCGGCCTACCCCGACGATGTCGAGGTCAGCTATTTCGAATCGGCGTACGCGGTGTGGACGCGGCAGGAATTGCAGAACACGCGTCGCTCGCTGATCCGCTATCCATCCGAGTTCGTTTTCTCGGGCGACTGCACCAACAAAGACTTTTTCGCGCCGCCATTTGGAAGCAACATCGCCCTCAACATCAACGATGCCGACATGGACGATGCCACCCAGCTTGGTCTCGACTGGAACCACCTGACCCACAACAAAGCCAAGAACAACGTCCTCTTCGCCGACGGACACGTATCCCCATTTGGCAAGTTCATGCCGGCTGAAATGACCCACGACTACAAGAAACGCGGCGTCGACTGGGGCGAAATCGACGAGGACGAAGAAAATTAATTTGCGTGCATAACCGCACCGGCGCGGTCAAGTCGGCGTCGATTCTGATGCCGATATTGACGCTGCCGGTATCGTTTGACGCCGCATATGCAGGCTTTTTGACCGCACAGACGTTAATACCATTGCAGAGGCGCGCTTGACTTGCCGAATCTGTAATTGTAAAGATTAGACAACATGAAACGCAGCACCGAAACAACCCTATTGGCCATCATCCCCTCGGATGAGGCCCACCTGAGCATGATCATGCCCAGCCCGAGTACGGGGGTCTTCGACCTTTGTGCCGGGTTTCGCGGTGTGTAATTGCTTGAATTCCATTCAGCAATCCAATTAAGCAGAAAACAAATCAGCCGGCGCTGTGCGCTTTTTTCCAGATCGGCTGACCCTGCAATCACCACCGCTGCAAGACTGAACCTCGCCACAATCGTCGCCCCCCGTGCTTGGGCTCTTCCGCTCGAACCGCAACCAAAACCGATACGAAATCGAATTGAAGCGAAACACCAAAGCACGGAGATAAGCCATCATGGCCACTGGATTCAGCACCCGAGCCATTCACGCCGGGCAGGAACACGATCAAACAAGCGGCGCAATCGTCCCGCCGATCTACCAAACCTCCACTTACGGACAGCACGAGGTCGGTGGGACCCCAACGTACTGCTATAGCCGCACCGGAAACCCCTCGCGCGACGCACTTGAGCGCAACATCGCCGCACTCGAAAACGCAGCCCACGCGCTGTGTTTCTCCAGCGGCATGTCCGCGATCAACAACGTTTTGAATCTTCTGTCAGCCGGCGACCACGTGATTGCGTGCAACGATTTGTACGGCGGGGCTTACCGAATTTTCACGAAGCTCTACGCCAAGCTCGGCATCGAGTTTACGTTCGTCGACGCGACCGAGGCGGCTAGCATCACCGAAGCGATCCGTCCCAACACGCGCATCGTCTGGCTGGAGACGCCGTCAAACCCGCTGCTGCGCATCACCGACATACGGGCCGGCGCGTCGGTCGCGCGGCGTGCGGGCGCACTTTGCGTGGTCGATAACACTTTCGCCACCCCGTACCTGCAAAACCCGCTCAAACTCGGCGCCGACATCGTCGTCCACTCCACGACCAAATACCTCAACGGGCACAGCGACGTCTTGGGCGGCGCGGTGGTAACGAACTCAGACAACCTCTATGAAAAACTTCGCTTCTTCCAGAACACCGTCGGTGCCGTCCCGGGCCCGCAGGATTGCTTCCTGATTCAGCGCGGGATCAAGACGCTCGAACTCCGCATGAAACGACATTGCGAAAGCGCCCGACGAATCGCGGAAACGCTGACCGCGCACCCGAGCGTTGAGCACGTGTACTTTCCGGGGCTTGCCAACCATCCGCAGCACTCGGTCGCAGCCAGCCAGATGACCGACTTCGGCGGCATCGTTTCGTTCGACCTGCGCGGCGGGCTGGACGCGGCTAAGAAGTTCGCAGCCCACGCCGGAATCTGGACACTGGCTGAGAGCCTCGGCGGCGTCTGTTCACTCTGGTGCCATCCGCCCACGATGACGCACGCAGCCGTCGAGCCCGAAGTGCGCCGCAAAAACGGACTGGGCGACGGGCTTATCCGGTTGTCGGTCGGTTTGGAGGATGTCGAAGACCTGCTGGTCGACCTGGTGGCTGCCCTCGACGCGGCGACCACTATCGAGGAGCAGAGCCGGGAAACCGAGGAGGTGCTGGTATGAGCGCGATACCACTCGCTGAACCGGTGATCGACGATGATGCCGGCGGATTCCGTGCGCGGTTTTCCGTGGAACCGTCGGAGGATTTTCCGCAGCGGTGTTTCGAGGCGCTCGCCCGCCATCACATCGCCGCAAGGTCGCTGTCGATTTTCCGCGAGCCCGATGGACGCAATCGGCTGGCGGTGACCCTGACGGCAGGACTCTGCGCCCGATCGGAATTTCGCCAGGTGCTCGATGAATTGACGCAGCCGCAAACGCCTGATGGCGAGTTCGATCCGGGGCATCATGAACGGGTCGGGCAACTCTGCGGTGTGCCGTGATGCCGCGGAATCGGGCGTTGCAAAAATGATTGCGGAAATGTCGGCGGGTCGGTGTTAGTATCTGCCAACATGAGACACCAAACACGATGGATAAGTTGCCTGATCGCATGCGTGTCGTTGGCGCTGGCGAGCGGGTGTAGCCGCTTTGACAAGAACTGGAAGGAAGCCGGTCAACAGGACTTTCCGGAATCGGGATTGGCGGGCCGGTGGATGGGCACGTGGACCAGCGAAGCCGACGGACACAGCGGCGAGTTGAAATGCCTGGTCACCGACCTTAACGGCGGTGCATACCAAGCCGCCTTTCGCTCCAAGTTCGGCGGCATCTTTCGGTTTGACCACACCACGACGCTGTACGCGGTGAACCTTCGCGGCATGTGGACCTTTGAAGGCTCGGAAGATCTCGGGTTGTTTGCGGGCGGTTTGTATACCTACAAAGGAAAAGCCGGCAGCAACAAATTCTTCTCCACGTACAAGTCGCGAAACGACGAAGGCAGCTTCGAAATGTACCGCGTCAAGAAAGACGACCCGCCAAAGGAAAAAGAGAAGAAGGGTTTCAAACTTTGGTAGAGCGGGACTACGAATCGATCGCGGCATCGCTTGATGACGAAGGGACGATCGAAGAGCGCATGCGCCGGGTGGCTGACGTCTTGTGGGACAGGCTTTCTCCGACGGGCGTTTCGTGGGTCGGTTTCTATCTGCCGGATGGCGCGGACCAACTCATCCTCGGTCCGTCGCGCAACAAACCGGCGTGCTCACCGATCGGTCTGCATGGCGCGTGCGGGCAGGTGTTCCTGTCGGGCCAACCGCTCGTCGTTCATGACGTGCGCGACCTTGGCGAATCCTATGTCGCGTGCGATCCACGCGACCAAAGCGAGGTGGTTTTACCGTTGTTTGGCGAGGATAATCAGCCCTGGGCGGTCTTGGACCTCGACAGCTTTGACATCGGCGCATTTGCGGAACACGATGTGGCGGGCCTGCGCCGCGTCCTCTGCGCGGCAGGATTAACACGCGACAACTGAATCCAAGGGAGTGACCGATGAACAAGACCCCTCGATGCTTCATCGCTGCGACTTGCACCTTGTCCTTGATCCTCGTGACTCAACTGGCGTGTGAGCCACCAGCGCCAGGCGGTGACGGCGACCCCGATGGCGACGGCTCGCAGGATACCGGCGCGTGTTGTCTTGGTGTTGACGACTGTCAGATTGTGGCGATGGCTGACTGCCCCGATGCGGGTATCAATTTCGCCGGCGCCGATACAACCTGTGACGAAATCGATTGCAGCGAAGAAGGCAGTTGCTGTTTGACCGATGGCGAAACGTGCGAACCCCTAAGCCGCGTCGAATGCGAGGCGATGGATGGCTACTTTGATGCGGGGCTGGATTGTGTGGCCGCGAGTTGCGGCGATATTGTGACGGCCAGCTGCTGCGTTGCGGCGAACTCCGATTGCGCGATTCGATCGAAAAACGAGTGCGATGCGCTGGGCGGCGAGTTTCGACCGGATGCCGATTGCGCCGATCTCAACTGCGCCCCATAAGAAACTCAGGCGAATTCCACCTACATCCAGACGTAAAGCATCAGATAGACCACCACACCGGACACCGAGACGAACATCCACAGCGGAAAGGTGATGCGGGCGATCTTCTTGTGCCTTTCGAAATCGCCCTTCAACGCGCGCTTGGCGGTCACGATCACCATCGGCAAATTGACGGCGGCTAACACCACGTGCGGAATCAGAATCGCAAAGTAAACGGTCCGCAAAATCCCTTCGCCCGTGTACTTCTTCCCGCCGCCGATCGCCGTGTGATAGACAATATAGCTGACCAGAAACGCAGCGGCGGCGACCATCGCAGCGATCATGCAGGCCTTGTGGACGGGAATCCGCCGCGTTTTGATCGCCCAATAGCCAGCCGAAAGCAAAACCGCAGAGAGCGCGTTTAGTGAGACGTTTAGATGAGGTAGATCTGAAACCTGCATGGAAAATCCTGAATTCAGCGTTGGTGAAATGGGTCGGGATTACTCTTTAAGAAGATCCTTCACATCGGCAATGAGCAGTTCGAGGTCGTCCTTGTCGTCGCCATCATAGTATCCGCGGATGCGCGATTGCTGGTCGAGCAGCACGAACTTGCTGCTGTGGAGCACGTCTTCGACCTCCGCACTGCGCTTATCCGGCGGGGTCTCTTCGACGCTGAGGCGAAAACTGTCTTGTGACAACCGGTAAATAACGTGTTTGTCTCCGGTCAGGAACCACCAGCCCGCATCATCAGCATGGTAGCGCTTGGCGTATTGACGCAGCCGCTCGGGCGTGTCGCGTTCCGGGTCGACGCTGATCGACACCAGCGTCACGCCGTCGACATCGGCAAGCCGCGACTGAATGCCTTCCATCGCGCTACTCATGATCGGGCAGATCCCCGCGCACGATGTAAAGAAAAAGTCCGCGATCCACACGCGTCCCATCAAATCATCACGCGAAACCTCGTCGCCCGCCCGCTCGGTCAACGTGAAATCGGAAACGCTTCCATACATCGGCAGCGGCCCCGTTCGCTTGGGCACGACCGTGCGCGTCGGCTGAAACGCCCGCATCAAACCTGCCCCCAGAAGCGCACCGATCAGAAGCAAAATCACGCCCCACCAGAAGGCGTATTGCGGCGACAACCCCTTCGCGGATGTCGCGCCGCACTCAGCCGCGTTTGAATTGGCAGAAGATTCTGATTCCACGTGACTTGTCATCATCGACCATTGCGACTGGGGCGGTTGGCCAGTCGGATTGAACCCATCACCATGAGTATTGCGAAAGCGGCAGTCACCAAAATGCACGCGGTCAACGGGGCGGCTTGTGCCGGCGCCGACTTGGCACTGTGGTAAAGACCGGAACGAAACGCACTGACCCCATAGGTCAGCGGATTGGCATACATCAAAACCTTGATCAGCGAATGGGCGTCACTTAGCGGGAAAACCGCCCCCGAAAGCAGCCACATCGGCATCAACAGCAAGTTCATGATCGCATGAAAGCCGGACGTCGACTCCATCGACCAGGCGATCATCAGCCCCAACCCGGAAAGGCCAAACGCCACGCCAAACAGCGCCAGCAGTGCGTAGAAAAAAGACATCGCCGTGCACGGTATCCCGATCAGCGGCGCGATCAGCATCATCAAGAGACCCTGGGCCATCGCCAGCGTGGTCGCGCCGAGCATCTTGCCCGCAACAATGCCACCACGTGACACCGGAGCCACCATCACGCCCTGCAAGAACCCTTCCTGCCGATCCTCGATCACCGAAATGGTCGAATAGATCGCGGTGAAGAGAACGGCCAGCACCACCGTTCCCGGAAAAAAATATTCCAGGTAGTTCGTATCCGAATCGGAGGCAGAGTGGCTGAACGATCCGCCGAATCCTGCGCCGAGGACCAACCAGAACAGAAGCGGGGTGGCTACCGCGCCGAACAGGCGACTCTTTTGCCGCCAAAAACGCGTCAGCTCGCGCCGCCACATCGAGTAGACCGCCAGCGAAACCGGCGCCCGTTGAACCGCCACCGCCCCACTCATTCTTCGCGCTCCCGATTGAAACTGCGACCCGTCTGATGAATGAACACATCTTCCAATGTCGGATGTCCCAGTGTGATCGTCTGCACGTGATCGCTTAACACTTCCGCCAACTTCGGAATCAGCCCCGCACCTTCCGGCGATTCGATGCGAACGGTTCGGCCCACAACGTCAGCCGTCAGGTTCATCTCCTGGCTGATGCGTTCCATGATCGCTTGCGGCTGATCTGAATCGATGCGGATCACTTCACCGCCAACTTGCCCCTTCAAAGAAGCTGGGGTGCCTGCGGCTACCACACATCCGGCATCGAGAATCGTCACGCGATCGCAGCGCTCGGCTTCATCGAGAATGTGGGTCGTCATCAAGACAGCCACATCTTCGGTACTGCGCACTTCGTCGAGTTGATGCCACAAGTCCAGCCGCGCGACCGGATCGAGGCCCGTACTCGGTTCATCGAGCAGCAGGACTTTCGGACCAGGCAGCATCCCCTTCGCGATTTCAACGCGACGGGCAAGTCCGCCGGAAAGGGTTTCGACCTGATCGTTGGCTCGGTCGTCGATATCGAAGCGTTCGAGCATCACGCCGATGCGCCGCTCCAGACTCCGCCCGCGCATGCCAAACAGATGACCGTGGTGGCGAAGATTTTCAGCCGCAGTCAGTTTTTTGTCGAGGCTCGGCGATTGGAACACGACGCCCAGCACCCGCCGCACGCGATCGGGCGCGGTGACCGGATCGAATCCGCAAATCCGGGCGCTGCCGGAATCCGGCTGAAGCAGTGTGGCGAGAATGCGAAAGAGGGTGGTCTTTCCGCCGCCATTGGGACCAAGCAGCGCCGCGATGTGTTTCGATTCAACCTGAAGCGCGACGCGATCGAGCGCCCGTCGATCGTTGAAGGACTTCGTCAGGTCTGAAACTTCGATGGCCAATTCGCTCATGCGCATACCGCTCCATGGTCAAACGCGCAAAACAAGACTAACCGCGCCAAGCGATCAGAGCTTATCGACCATGTAGAGAGTCAACAACGTTGGCAGGTACACAACGGACGCAAGAAACGCCCGCCGAGCGGCAGACTGCCCGTTGTTTTGATAATCGACTGATGGCCTGCGCCACAGGCAAAAGCCGAGATACGCAACTCCAATGACAAACGCCGCGTTGAAATAAAGTCGGCCCGTTAAACCCCAGACCGACGGCAACAGACTCACGGGGATCAACAGCATCGCGAGCAGTCCGATCTGGATGCGGGTCATCAAACCCGTTCCGTCGGCGACGCTGAGCATGCGAAATCCGCCGCTTTGATAGTCGTCGCGATAGATCCACGCGATCGAAAAAAAGTGCGGAAGCTGCCACACGAACAAGATCGCAACCAGCAGCCAACCACCCACGCCCACTTCACCGCGGGCAGCCACCCAACCCATCATCGGAGGGATCGCCCCCACGACCGCGCCAACCAGCGTGTTGTGAATCGTGATGCGTTTGAGCGGCGTATAAACGAAAACATACAAACCCAATGCCAGCGCGCCGAAGAATGCGGCAATCAGATTCACGCCAACCAGAAGTTCAAACAATCCGACCATCGAAATGATCGCCGCAAAGCGCAGCGCTTCGACCGGATTCAATCGCCCGGAAGGCAGTGGCCGAGTCCGCGTTCGCTGCATCTGGGCGTCGAAGTCGCGCTCGACCACCTGATTCAGTGCATTGGCGCCACCAGCAACCAACGTCGTACCCACCAGCAGGTGCAGCAACACAAACACATCGATCGGCCCGTCGGTTCCAGCCACAAATCCCACGAGCGCTGTGAACAGAACCAGCGAACTCAAGCGCGGTTTGGTCAATTCGAGATACGACGTCCACGATCGCGCCGGTGCACTGATGTCGATGGCTTGCGAACTCATGCCGTCAGCACCTCTCCCCGATTGGGAATCGCGCCAGTCGGCTGAGATGAATCGCTGTTAAGATCACGCACAACCCGCTTCCCTTCGACGATCACCAGCACGCAGGCGGCAAGGATGATGGCACCGACCGCGACGTGGGCACTGATCAAAGCGCTCGCCCATTCGGTTTTGCCCGCAATCTGCGGCGGACGGTTTGCCTCAATCGCAGCGCTGGTCAACAACCACGACCCCAACCCAAGCGCCAACTGAATACCCAATGCGGCCAGCAACAGCACCGCCAAGCGAGCCAACACCAGACATTGGGAACAGTGCACCAAAATCTTGCGTGACAGCGCGATGATGTGAACTGCAACCACAGCCGCTCCGATCGCGTGATAGATGATCGTTCCGTCGGTGTGGCGACGCAGCGCCCCGAGCAGCAGTTGAATCAAAACCGTGATCGCCGTGACCAATGCAAGACGCGGCACTTTGGCCGCGATTTTTTGCGGCAGGCTCAGCGTGTTGTCCAACCCGCATTCGGGGCAGCGCAATCCGCCGTCTTCCGACCCGCTGACCGTCCCACGAAGATCGTATCCACACGCACGGCAGAAGTTGCCAATGGTCGCATAAAGCCAATGACGCGACATGACCAACGCGATGACCGCAAACAAACATAGCACGCACTGCGCCAAGGTCGTATGCACCATCGCGACAAAGACGCGGAAGTTTTCGACGTCGGCTCCGGTGGGATTGGTGAAGAGTTTTTCCTGCACCCACGGACTCGACACCAGTTTGACGCGAAACCCGCCGAGCAGTCCCTGCAAGCAAACCGCGACCAGCGCGATGTAACCGAGCTTTCGCACCCATTTGCGTGGTTCGGTGCGGGCGAAGGTGACAGCCAGCACGATCGTCGCCAACCCGAGGGCCATCCCGATGAGCCGGTGACCATGCTCCCAGAAGACGTTGCCCACCATGGGCGGCATCAGCGAGCCGTACGAGAGCGGCCAATCTGGGACCGAATCGCCCGCGTCCATGCTCGTGACCATGCCACCGGCAGTGATCATCAGCAGGCACATCAGGGCCACAATTACGGTCAGCCAAAACAACCAGGGACGATATGTCAGAGATTCGTTCACGGGCAGGTTTTCAACATTGAATTAAGTCGATGATGGCTGGATTAGAGCAGGTGAACTGCGAACCGACAAGGCGCGCGACGCGAGTTTATGGGGAATCGAAGAGGGGTCAGCCAAGCGCCGGCAAACCCCATCTGTCATCGCCCATCAATTGGCGTCGTCAGCGTCCGATTCGGGCGGGTGGGCTGACTCGTTTTCGGGCATTTGCATGCGACGGGCTTTTCGCGACCAGTGGAATGCCGTCCCCGCGATGCCCAGCAGGACGCAGAAAATCACGCTCCCCAGCAGGACGACACCAGCCACCGCCCCCTTCGCGAGGTCGGAATTGGGGTCGCCAAAGCAGACCGCACAGGCCAGCGCCTGGTCGCAAAGCATGAACGCTGCCCACACCGGCACGAGCCGGCTTAGCCAACCCTTGCGATGACGCGCCGATCGAAAAATCGTTGCGTCACGCATCAAAGCGGCGAGTCCTTAAGTTTGCGCAGGAACCAGCGGCCATACACCAACAAGCCGCACATGCACGCCAAGCTGGCACAGGTCATCATCAACATCGCATTGGTGTGTTCGCTGCGATACTGAAGAATCGACCAGATGCCGACGCACAAGGCCAACAGCGTCGAAATAAGGACGAAAATAATATGGAACGTACGGAGTGACATAGTGCTTAAATTGTAGCCCACAAGCGGCGAATCGGCCAATGGTGGGCAATGAAAATCATTGGCAATCGGGCGTTATCGGCCAGCTTTTCCGGCTGGCTACGGTTTCACTTGATCGATCAGATGGGATGTCTCCCACGTCTGCAGGACCGGCAACAGAACCAATAGCAAGAAAAAGAACGCGGAGATGATCAGGACCCAGTAGAGGGTGGCTTTCTCACCGGTCAGGTGCATAAAAACCGACGCCACCAAGGAGCCTTTGACCGATGCGATCACCAGGGCGATGAAAATCGCCAACGCAACCGACACCTTCAGCCACGACGCAGCCACCGTGATGACGGTCAGGACGGCCAGCGCCCCGAAAACCAACAAGTAGCTCTTTATGCTCTTTCTGACATCTTCAGCGCTGGCGGCCATCAACTTCGCTCCATTATCGCAACCGTGTTTGATCGTCCGATTGACGTCAACACCCCACCCTTACAGCAAATAAAACACCGGGAACAAAAAGATCCATACCAGGTCGACGAAGTGCCAGTACAACCCGGTGCACTCGATGCGGTTGGTGAACTGCTGCTGGTTCTTGTTCCACAAACCGGAACCAACCGTCAGGAAATAGAGCATCACCACGACGCCGCCGAGAATGTGCAACCCGTGCAATCCGGTCATGCAGTAGTAGATGCCGTAGAACGTGCTGGTGCTCGGGATGATGTCTTCGTGGATCTTGTGCATGTACTCAAACTTGATCTTGATGAAGAGGAATGCACACGACAGAATCACGGTGATCCACAGGTAAAGCTTGCCCTTGCCCGGATCGTTCAGCTTGAACGATGCCCAGGCCATCACCATCGTCACACTGGACGTGATCAGCAGAAACGTATTGAGCGCGCCGATTTTGTAATTCAGCAACGTTTCCTTGTGCGTCGGAAAATCGCCGTGCGTCCGCAACAGGATGTAAGCACTGAACAGCGCACCGAAAAGCATCACTTCGGACGCGAGAAACAACCACACGCCGAACTTGCCATTGTACATCCCGGTCACCGGATGCGCATCCAGCGTATGGGGAAGAAGTTCACTCGACACGGATCAACGTCTCCAAAAGACTCTATCGAAATACATCGCCATCGAAAAACATCGCAAATATGGCCAACTCAACAACACATCAGCCGCCTCAACCCACTAGACCACCTGCGAGTCGGGAATGTGCTGCGGGTGGAAATCTTCCTTCGCGTTTGGCACGCTATATTCGTACGGACCGCGATACGCCACGGGCACCTCGGCGAAGTTGCCGTGCGGCGGAGGCGAAGGTGCCGCCCATTCGAGCGTCGTCGCCTTCCACGGATTCGCATCGACCTTCTTGCCGGCAAACGCGCTGAAGAAGAAGTTGATGATGAACGGAAGCTGGGCCAACCCGAGCCCCCATGCACCCCACGACGACATCCGCACCCAACCTTGAACGTCGATGCCCTGCACGTATTCGGTCTGATCCCACAGACGACGCGAAACGCCAGCCAACCCGACCATGAACATCGGGAAGAACACCGTGTTCATGAATACGAAGCTCGGCCAAAAGTGCAGGTGCCCAAGCAGCGTGCTCATCTTGCGACCCGTGACTTTCGGGTACCAGAAATAAACGCCGCCGAGAAGGGCCATGATCGTCCCCGGCGCCACCACGTAGTGGAAGTGACCGATGACGTAGTACGTATCGTGTAACTGAATGTCCGATGCCGACAGTCCGAGCGGCAGACCGGTCAAACCGCCGATCGCAAACATCGGCAGGAACGACAGGGCGAACAGCATCGGCACGGTGAATCGAATCGACGCCTGCCACAAACTCAGCAGCAACGCCGTCAAGATCACCACCGACGGAATCGAAATGATCATCGTCGTCGTCTGGAAGAACGTACTCATCGCCGTTCCCATACCGGTCAGGAACATGTGGTGCGCCCAAACGACAAACGACATGAACCCAAGGAAGATGACCGAGTACACCAGCGTCTTGTAACCCCAGAGCGGGCGACGGGTGTTGTTGGCGATGATCTCACCGACGATACCAATCGCCGGCAGAATCAACACGTACACTTCCGGGTGGGCGAGGAACCAGAACAGGTGCTGCCAAAGCAGCGGACTTCCACCACCCGAATACTCCTGCACCACACCGCTGACCACCAGCCCCGACGGCATGAAGAAACTGGTGTCGAACACACGGTCCATCAACTGAAGCACGCCGGCTGCTTCCAAAGGCGGGAATGCCAGCAAAAGCAAGAAGCTCGTAACAAACTGTGCCCACACGAAAAACGGCAGGCGGAACATCGTCAGACCCTTCACCCGAAGGTGCATGATCGTCACGATGAAATTGACGCTGCCCAATAGCGACGAGGTGATCAAGAGCACCATCGCCAGGAGCCAGATCGTCTGACCGTTCCAGAATGGATACGTTCCGACGGTGTTGGCGATATTCGAAAGCGGCGGGTAGGCGGTCCAGCCGGAATTTGCCGCACCACCCGGTACGAAGAAACTCGACAGCATCGTGACGCCACCGGCAAAGTACACCCAATAGCTGGCCATGTTGAGCTTGGGAAACGCCATGTCCGGCGCGCCGATTTGCAGCGGCATCACGTAGTTGCCGAATCCACCGACCGCGAGCGGAACCACGCCGAGAAACACCATGATCGTTCCGTGCATCGCGCCGAGGGAGTTGTACCCCTCAGGCAGAAGCACGCCGTTGTTATCGACCAGGTACTTTCCAAGCCAGCCGCCGACCAGCGGAATAGCCTCGCCAGGATAAGCCAACTGCCACCGCATGATCATCATCAGCGAGAAACCGAAGAACAAAAAGATCAGCGATGTAACGGTGTACTGCACACCGATGACCTTGTGGTCCAGCGAGAACACATACTTGCTGATGAAACCCGGGTTGTGGGCGTGATGATCAGAACTCATATTCGGGTCAATCCATTACAAGACTCAAGAAGACTCAGACTACGCCAACGACTCGCCGTGCGCAATCGACTTCTTATTCGTCATCGAATTCATCTTCGTCAAAGACTTCCACTTCACCCGCAGACGAATACCACGCTTCAAAGTCTTCGGGCTCGTAAATCTTCATTTGCCCCTTCATGCGGTAGTGACCCAATCCGCACAGCTGGGCACATTGAATATTCACCGGGAATCCGGGGGCCAACTCCACCGACGTGGTGCCCGCGGCTATCAGGGTCTTGAGGTGTTCGGCGTTGAGCGTCGCGCCCTTGGGCACCGAACCGTAGTCGGCCATCGTCACCCGCAGACGGTTTTCCTTGATGAACCGTTCCGCCTCGGCACCTTCGGCTGACGCGGGCAATTCAAACGCCCGCTTCATCATCTCCTGCGCCTCTTCATTCGTTTTCTCGGCTTTGAACCAGATGGGGATTTCCATACCGGGAACCGCGTCCTGCTTCACGCGAAGAAGCGGAACCGCAAACGAGTGAATCACGTCCTTCGACGATAGACGCACGAGAATGTCACGTCCCTTCGGTGCGTGGAAGATGTTGACACTTACGTAATCGTCGCCGGCAGCCGGGTCTTCCGACGCATCGACCAAACCGATGGGGTTGAGCGCTTCGTCCACCAACTCGGGGCGGGTCTTTCCGAATACGCCATCTTTTCCCGGGTAATGAATATTCCACGCGAACTGCTGCGCCACCACGCGGACGGTCAGCGGGTTGTCGGCATTGGTTGGCGGTTCGGATCGGTAGTACGCCCAAACGGGAATCGAGAAACCGACGAGCAATGCCGCTTCGATCACGATCACGACGATTTCAGCAACCTTGGATGGCTTGGCTTTGGCGTCGCCATAGGTGGCTTTGGGATTGGCGCCCGCGCGAAACCGAACGAGACAGTAGAGAAAATAAGAGCCCCAAGCCACGAACAGAATGGCCATGAACCAATGCAAATACTTGATAATGATATCGATTTGCGAACCGTGTTCAGAAATGTCCGGGGGAAGCCAGAATGAAGACGCAATCATGTGTCGTTGTACCTTGGTTGCACCATTGGAACTTGCGGTTCAAGACAAAACTTGCCACCGCTCCAAGCGATACCTGCACTGGATTTCAAAGATCAGAAAACCCGCCGAACTCGGCCCCGAACGGGTGGTCCCGCGATCAACCCGACACCAGACGAGCCAATCCCCGAAACCAGATTCAAGATGCCTTGGGGTCCAATCGTCCTGACCGTGCGGCGACACCTTGAAATCGGCGGGTGAAGAGTATTCACGCCGCAATTGCTGCAAATCCCTAAATCCACCAGGGCTGAGAGTCTATGGTTTGACGAAATGATCGTCAATGCATTTCGTCAACCCTTCAATCAGGCGAATTCGCACGCATTTGCAGCCGATTCTCCCCATCTCAAAACGAAAAAAGCCCCTGGCACAAATGCGCCAGGGGCTTGTTCTTGTCAAAATGCGTCATTCACCGCACCAGATTCTGCGGCAGCATGCTGATTACTTGGCCTTGAATACGAATTCGACCTCAGCCGCTTCACCATCGGCGACGGTGACTTTCTGCTCGACTTCGCCGAATGTTTCATGCCAAGCCGCAAGGGTGTATTCGCCCGGAGGAAGGTTCGCGATTTCGCAATCCCCGTCCTTTTCGGTCACCGCGTGGAAGGGGTGATCAAACACGCCGACATAGGCGCTCATCCAGGGGTGAACGTCGCACTTGATCTTGACGATTTCGGGACGCGAGAACGTCACTTCCTTCTCGTCGCCCTGCTTCGGCTGGGCGAAGTTAAATGCCTTCTGCTTTTCGGCGAAGCTGTGGATGTTGTGCAAGGTGGCGTCGCTGTTCTTGACGATCATCGGCTGCTTGGCCTGTAATGCCTGAACGTGCGGGTGATACATGCAACCCTGCTGATTGAGTTCGGCTTTTTCGGTCGGTACTTCAAATTCCGCATCGCCCAAGCCGTCCTTCACGTAGACGATGACGTTCTTGACCATGCCTTCTTTGCTGACGATGGCTTCCTCGCTGCCGACTTTCTTCTCGTTGGCCTTCGCGCAGTACTGATCGGCGTCCATCTTGAGAACGGTACGTCGCGGTCGCTCACCGTCAAACTTGGCTTTGGCTTTGACGCTACCCCCAGCCAGCACCGGCTGGGCGATCATCGCCACCAATGCCAACGCCCCGAGTTTTGCCGCAAATGTTTTCATCGGATTGAATCTCCTTTTGATTGGGATACTGCTTGCATGCCTACCAGCAAGTTCAATCCAGGTACAACGCCCGGACTTCTTGCGATTGATTCTTGTGTTCCGTGTCTGCCTGATGTACCCCGATCCCCAATGCACACCGCGCCGGTATGCGCCACTGAATCAATCGTGATACGCCCCGCTGAATCAGACAGCCGATCCTGCATTCAGGTTAGGACCACCCGAGTACACCATCGGTCAGTCTAGATTCACGCGATCCAAAGTCAATCGACCCAAAACGGCGATTTGTTGAGCAATTCAGCGTAAGTGAAACCATTGCAGTGGGTTAGCCAAACAGATCGCGACTCAGGCATCCATCCTCGCCGGAATTGGTTCAAAAATCACAGAACTGTAACAATACCCGTTCCCCGTCGATGTTCGCGTCGAATGGGTCGAGCCGTACAATGATCAACGGTCCTTTGCAGTCAGTTCAATTTCGATGGATAAAACAAATGATCGTCGTTGGAATAGATGAAGCCGGCTACGGCCCCCTGCTGGGTCCGCTTGTGGTGTCGGCTACCACTTTTGATGTTCCTCGCGAGCGCGCCAACGACAATCTGTGGTCCGTACTGTCCGACGGTGTCTGCAACGAACCTTCGCGACACGAAACGCGATTGCCCATCGCCGACAGCAAGATTCTTTTCAAAAGAAAAAAAGGCATTGAAACGCTGGAGCGGACGGCGCTCGTGATGTTAAAAGCCGCCGGCAGGTCGCCTGAAACCCTGCGCGATCTCACCAAAATCCTTGCACCGGAAAAACTCGAGCAACTGTCGCAGCATCCCTGGTATGCCCATTACGACTGCGCCATTCCGTCCGCCACTTCAAGCGCCGACATCGCCACGCGGGCCAATGCCGTCAAACGCTGCATGTCCGCGCAGCAAGTGTCAATACGTGGCATTTTCTGCGAAGTCGTCGCGGAGGGCGATTACAACCGGCGCATCAAGATCACCCGCAACAAAGCGACCCTGCTCCTGCAAGCCGGTCTGCGGTTGATTCAAAAGATTCAAGCACGCGTGGGCACGCCGATGATCGTTCACGTCGATCGGCAGGGCGGACGGGCCAAGTACCGCGAAGCGCTGATGACGTTCTTTGAAGGCCAGTCGCTGCGCGTCAATAGCGAAACGCCGACTTGCAGCGCTTACACGCTCGGCGAAGGCGATCGCTCGTGGACGATTGACTTTACGACCAAGGGCGAGTCGTCGCATCTACCCATCGCGCTCGCCAGCGTTTTCAGCAAGTACCTCCGCGAACTCTACATGGGCGCGGTCAACGCATACTTTGGAAGTCGCGTGGACGACCTGACGCCGACGGCTGGCTACTACACGGACGCCATGCGATTTCTCGCCGACATCGCCCCAGCCGTCCAAAGGGAGAAAATCGACAAATCCCTGTTGGTGCGATCCCGATAGGGTTGTCGCAACCGACATCTGATACCGAACCGTGACGAAGCGCGTTTGCGTTGACATCCCCTCGCGCCGGCGATAGCTTCATCGGGTATTCAATCCGCGTTTGGCTTGCCCATCGTGGCTTTACGAAGCGCCGTTGAATGTCGGGCCAACATGTACACCGTCTTTGGAGAATTCAGCAATGTCCGTTGAGAATTGGTCTGAAACCGTCCTGCTAGCCGAACTGAACGATGACCCAGGATTCAGCGATGACCTGGGCGCCGTGATCGAACAGGTGCAAGCCAACAATCAACTGGATGTGGTGCTGAACTTCACCGGCGTCAATTACCTCAACTCATCGAACATCGCCAAGCTGTTGCGTTTGCGCAAGATTCAGATTTCAAACGGACGCCAGTTGCGACTTTGCGCCGTCAACACGCACGTGTGGGGCCTGTTTCTGGTGACCGGGCTGGATAAGGTGTTTACGTTCTTCGATGACGTTTCGATCGGTCTAGCCAGCATTCAACTCGACCAGAAGTAAACGAACGCCGTTCAACATTCACGATTCGTCACCCAATCGCCAGCTTAGCGCATGAGTCCGAACGTAGCCGCGCGCCAGCGTCGTCATTCCCGCGCAGGCGGGAATCCAGGGGCAAAACGAAGTCACTCCAGGTGGGTTCCGGCGCCCGTGCGGTGAGAAATGGACGAGCAAGACGCGACGCTTGGATTGAGTTCGCTATAAGACACGCTCAATGTGCGCGCAAAAAAACACGAACGATCTCAGACGATCGTCCGTGCCGGTATTTTGCATATCAGAAACTCGCGGCGCGATTAAGTGGTGCCGGGCACGCGACGTGCTGACTTGCGTGATTGGCGGCGCTTGCGCTCAGACGGCTTCTCGTAGTAACTGGTGCGCTTGATGTCGCGCGTCAGACCTTCGCGTTGGCAAAGGCGCTTGAAACGTCGGAGCAATTGCTGAACTGACTCGTTACCGCGTGGCTTGACCTTAATCACGTTTGTCGTTCTTCCTTCAAAGTTAGTGCCCATCCAAAGATAAGCACGAAATCCATTCAACCGGTTTGCCAAAATCTGGAAAACCAAGCCTACGATTCAATCGGAAAGGCGGTTATACCCCATCAAGAACAGATTTACCACACCACCAATGCCCAGAAGGCCATCGCGAGCATAACCCATTATAATATATGACGTTACGCCTAATCTGCCCAACTCGCGAGGCCATGAACTCACTTGACCGGCTGGCGAAAGTTGCACTAATCCGCCCCGTCTTTGAGGCTGTGAAATCCAAATCGGCCCAATTCGGCGTTGCGGACGATCGCCTCCAGGCGTTCGCGGACGTACTGGGCATCGATCGTGACCGTCTCGCCCGAACGATCGGGGGCTTCAAACGACAACTCCTCCATCAGTCGCTCGCAGACTGTGTGGAGGCGACGGGCGCCGATATTCTGACCCCCACCATTCATCCGAATCGCGATGTCAGCCATCTCCGAAATGGCGTCGTCCGTAAACGAAATCGTCACGCCCTCGGTGCTCATCAGCGCCACCTGCTGTTTAATCAGCGCCGATTCGGGTTCCGTCAAGATGCGGACAAAATCGTCGCGGTTGAGATCCTTCAACTCAACGCGAATCGGAAAGCGCCCCTGCATTTCGGGCAGCAGATCGTTTGGACTCGTCATGTGAAACGCACCAGCCGCGATGAACAGAATGTGATCGGTCTTAACCTGACCATGGCGCGTGCTAACCGTGCAGCCCTCAACGATCGGCAGCAGATCGCGCTGCACGCCCATGCGTGACACATCCGGCCCATACCCCGCGCTACCGACTTTGTCGATCTCGTCGATAAAGACAATGCCATTTGATTCCGTGCGGCGAAGTGCCAACTCGACGAGTTTGTCCTTATCGATCAACTTCTCGCACTGCTGCTCGAACACGATGTTGCGCGCATCGCGAATCGGCAGGCGGCGGGTCGATGTTCGCGAAGGCATGATCCGCTCCATGATGCCCTGCATTTCCGACTCAAGTTGATCACCGCCCATGGTGGCCATCATGCCGATGGGCATCATCTTCTGTTCGATGGTTAAATCGACATTGCGATCATCAAGCTTGCCGTCGCGCAGTTGTGCCCGCAGCTTTTCACGACTGCGATGACGTCTGTCGCCAACCTCATCAGACGTTTCGACATCGCCGAGAATGTCGCCAGCCCCCGGCATGAGCGCATCGAGCAGTTGTTCTTCGGTGAGGCGTTCGCCTTCGGTGCGGACGACTTCGGTTTGCTCGGCTTGCACCATGTGGATGGCGTTTTCAACGAGGTCGCGAATCATGCTTTCGACGTCGCGGCCATGGTATCCAACCTCGGTGTACTTGGTGGCTTCAACCTTGACCCAGGGCGCATTGACCAAGCCAGCCAACCGCCTGGCGATTTCGGTTTTACCGACGCCGGTGGGTCCGATGAGGATGATGTTCTTGGGGCCAATCTCTTCGCGCAGTTTTTCCGGTAATTGCTGGCGTCGCCATCGGTTGCGAATCGCCACCGCGACGGCGCGTTTGGCGTCATCCTGACCGACGATGAAGCGGTCGAGGCTCTCTACGATTTGTTGGGGCGTAAGTGTGCTGCTCATTGCGATCTATTCGCCGCGGCTTACCTTGCCCGGCGTCTCCAATGTGTGATCGAGTAATTTCGTCAAAATGGCATGAAATCCGGTGCAGAGTCGGTGCAACGGGACATCACCCGCTACGGTACAACATGGCAGGGTGCCCTGCAAATGCCTGCGTTGGCAAGCGTGCCCGGGGGAAGCGGCCAGACGATTGCGTGCGAATGGCGCTGGCCTACACTACGGATGCATCGATTGATGCGATGTTGGCAGTTCTCGAACGTGTCGGCAACGGGCAGTTTCAAACCCGCCGAATAACCGAATCGCAGCACCTTATGCATCGGAGTTGGGCGCTCATGGACAACGAAACCAGCAACACGGAAGTTGGCGAAAGGATACGGGCACTTCGGATCATCGTGGGACTGATGGCGCTTGGAATCGCGGCGTTCGCGGCGATGGCGCAGGTCGCTCCGATCAAGTCGGATGCGTCGATGGAGAAACTGATGACCATCGTCACTGCGGCGATGGGACTGTGCAGCCTGATTGCCTTTGTCCCCATCCGCATGCTTATCATCTCGGGCGGGCGATCGAAAGTCGCAGCGAACGGAGCCGACTCGGCAAAGTCCGTGTCGATTCAAACGTACTTCACGACGACGCTCATCGGATCGGCGATGGCAGAAGGCGTCGCGCTTCTGGGTATCGTCTCGTCGATGGTCACCGGGCAGAAACTATTGCTACTGGCCGCCGCGATCGGCGTCGTGGCGATCCTTATGCAGTTTCCGACGTCAAACGGTTTCGCCCGCTGCTACCAAGCCGTCGCCGGCAAACCGCTTCCATCTTCAGATTGGCCGGAATAAACATGACCAGACAACACGCCATACTAGTGGTTGCAGTCATCGCATCGATGATGTCATGCCGAGAAGCCGGGTCTGCCGTCGTCTCTAAATCATCGTCGGAAGTGTCACAAACTGTCACTTCCAACGGGTCGGCACAGGCCGCCGACACAACCACCAACGGGTCAGCCGACCCGGTCACGTCGTCGGGGCTGGCTGAAAACACCGCGGCAATAGAAAAAGAATTGTCTCCCCCTCCCCCGCTGGATTTTCAACCGCCAGGTCAACCGGGCTTACAGAACGGTTGGGCATCAATCGAGGAACGCACCGACCCCGCCCAGCGCGCCTGGATCGAGGGCAGCACGCTCAATGCCGAAAAAGTCGTGATCGAAACGAACAACGTCCGCCGCTTTGAATTGAACCTTGCGCACCTGGGCGTCGATTGGAGCGAACGCATCGCCCTGAAGATCGACGGTTCAACCAGCGAACTGACCAAGAAGCGTTGGCCCAGCATGATCCTCGAACGAACGCCAGCCGGCGCTTGGGTCGTCATCGATTAGTCGCTTAGCCGAGAATTCCCATGACGTACGTGCCAATTCCCTATTCGATCGAACCGCGCGAGCCTGCCGACATGCTGCAGGATACGCAGGCGCTGCTCGCGAAAATGAAAACGCGGCGAAGCTGTCGCGAATTCTCCGACAAACCGGTATCGAGGGAATTGATCGAATCGCTGATTGCCGTCGCCCACTCCGCCCCCAGCGGGGCGAACCGTCAGCCGTGGCACTTCGTCGCGGTTGATGATCCAGCAATCAAAAAGGAAATCCGCATCGCGGCAGAGAAGGAAGAACGAGAAAGCTACACCAACCGAATGCCGCCGGCATGGCTTGCTGCATTGGAACCGCTCGGAACCGATGAACACAAACCGTTTCTCGAAATCGCCCCGTGGCTCGTCGTGATCTTTCAGGAAAACTGGATCATGGTCGATGGGCAGAAGCAACCCAACTACTACCCGGTCGAATCGGTCGGGTTGGCGGCTGGCATGTTCCTGACCGCGTGTCACTTAACCGGCTTGGCCACGCTCACCCACACGCCAAGTCCCATGAAATTCCTGCGCGAAATACTAAACCGCCCGGAGAGCGAAAAGCCGTTCCTGCTGATCCCGGTCGGCTACCCTGCCGCCAACTGCCAAGTCCCAAAGATCGAAAAGAAACCAATCAATGAAGTGCTGCAATGGAACCGGTGATACCTTCGTGCGTCCAAGCACGGAGCAACCGATGCTGGTATTGGGAGATGTATCATGGCGACTTCTTCGACATCGACTGCTTTCGTATTGATTGCTGCAACGACGGCTTTGGTTTTTCTTTCGAGCCCTGACGATCAAACCGTATCGGATTTCGATTCGTCTCTCAGTCAGGAAACAACGGAGGCCAACGATGACGCCGTGCCAACGCCAGGCGATTACGTGTCGGATCCATCATTCGATGACTTCTTCTCTGAATTTGAATTTGTCGGGACCATCAGCGCATTCTTTCCATTGAAGCTCGGTATGAGCCGGGAAAGGGTGTTGGAATTCTTTCCCGGAAGTGTGGAGATGCTGATACTGGTAAACCCGAGCACGCTTGCAGCGGGTTATGATGTATCGACGCGAAGCGGTAGGACTTATCTTGTTGCTTTCGATGGCGATGATTGCATTTGTTACGTATCGACTGGAGACGAAGACGCGGAGCTTTCAATCGGAATTAAGCCTGGATCGTCTTACGAATCGGTCAAGCAAGCATGTCCTCAAGCCGAGTTTCTCAGGTATCCTGGCTATGGAACGGCGGTTGAGATTTCTGAAACTGAATGGGCTGTTTTCTGCAATGAGGCTGAACCACCGCGACAGGGCAAACGCGTCGTAAGTTGGGTTGAGTTGAAGAATCCCGCAACAATCGAGTGGGCGTCACCTCGACACCAGAGATTAATTTACGCAACTGGCGAACCACTAAGATGCGGAATGGATGATTAGGCATTGACTGGATACGTCAGTCATCCACCGTTCGGTCGGCGCATGACAACGCGCACGATTCGGCTGATGAGATCGTTGAGCGTGGTGCCTGGATAATTTTGCTGGGCGGGGTTTAGCAGTTTGGCGTCGACTCGTATCAAGTCTTCGGTGCGGGTGCGGGGAATGACGGCGAGTGTTTCGAAACCGGCTGACGTGGCGAACCCGTTGAGATCAGCGATGGTCATTCGATTCAGGCAGTTGTCGTAATAGCCAAGCGCCCGCTCGGTTTCGTTCGAGCGAAACTGCTGCACGTATCGTTCAATGTCGCTCCGGTCGAAGCGCACATGTCCCCACGGAATATCAAGCGTCACCAGAGAGTGGCCGCCATCGATGGCAAAGAATGGATTGTATTCGTGGTACGCGTACCCACCTGGCCGAAGCACGCGATACATCTCGGCAAACGCCGCCCTTGGATCGCCAATGTGTTCGAGCGTTCGCCAACTGCACACGAGGTCGAACGATTGATTGGGCAGGTTTGAGCAGGCGATGTTGTCTTCGCGCATTTCAGCAGCGCGGGGCTTCGGAATACTTTGACCGTTTTCGATGAGAAAGCGATCCGCGATTCTGCGCAGTCGTTCGCTATCACCTGTAAGCGCCAGATCGGTTCCAACAACCGAACGTGCACCGGCTGACGCGACGAACATCGGCTCGACAGCATCTCCGCAACCGACAACGAGCGCATCATCCACATCGATTCGACCGCCAAACGCTGCCAACATCCGCGTTGCCAACTTCAGACGACTCGATACGCCGTCCATTTCTCTGACGATTTCTGCATCACTCGGAGATGATGGCTGATCCTCAAGCATCTTCGACCAGCCGGGCTTAAGCTCATCGCGATGACCCGCTTTCAACTCGCAGGTGTTGCCCGATCGATCGCAGAACACAGCACCAGTGCTTTGTTCAATCATCTTGGTGGCCATCTGGTTCTCCATCGCTCGAATCTGTATCAATTATGTCGGCAGATTTGGCGCAATCGGGATAGCCAATGCCTGCGATCACGTGTTACATTGGGTTTTCGGGCCCGATGTCGCGGCGAATCGATTCTGGAATACGCTTGGCAACAAGACCGATAGGCAGACCGACGATGAGCAAAAACGAATCCCCCTGGAAGTTGGCCCACCTCAATTACGCATGCGTTAAAGACCAACGGTTCGAGGTAGCCGTCCTGCCGCTCGGGTGCACCGAACCGCACAACCTTCATTTGCCCTATGGCACCGACACGCTCGAAGGCGACGCGATCGGGGAGGCCATCTGCCGCGTTGCACATGACAAGGGCGCGCGGGTCGTGCTGCTTCCGACCATTCCTTACGGAACGACGAGCAACCAGCGCGGTCTGCCGCTGTCGATGAACGTCAACCCTTCCACGCTGCATGCTGTCATCACCGATCTGGTTAACGCGCTCGACGTGTGCGGCATTCGCAAACTCCTTCTGCTCAACAGTCACGGCGGCAACGAATTGAAACCGCTGATGCGCGAACTCTTCGGGCAGACGGGCGTCCGCATTTTTCTATGCGATTGGTTTCGGGCGCTGGGCGATGTTTACTCAGAGATTTTTGACGCGAAGGATGACCATGCCGGTGAAATGGAAACGTCGATCATGCTGGCGTGCTATCCCGAATTGGTCGGCAAGCATCCGGATGGAACGCTGACAGCCGACGACGGCGCCACCCGCCCCACGCGGTTCGATGCCGTCAACAGCGGCTGGGTGTCGATCACCCGCCCGTGGCAAGGGCTCACCACCAACACCGGTGCGGGCAATCCCCATGCCGCAACAGCCGACAAGGGTCGCAAAGCCATCGACCTGCTCGCCAACCGCATCGGCCAATTCCTCGCGGAGCTTTCCGACAGCGAGATCGACGAGAAATTCCCCTTCTGATCGGAAACGTCGTTACACAAAAGCTTCAGGATGTTTCGCGAAGCGGCGGGCGGTCTCTGATGAGATGCGGCCCGTCGATACGAGACCGTGCAGGCTGTCGTCGAGTCGGATCATGCCGTCAGCCCGTCCGGTTTGAATCGCCGATTCGATCGCTTCGAGCTTACCGAGGCGAATCCCGGCGCGGACCGGGTTGTTAACGATCATGGTTTCGAGCGCGAGGGCGCGACGACGTGTGGGATCGACATCGGGCAGCAAATGCTGGGCGATTACGAAGCGCAGGTTGTACGAAAGCTGCACGCGGATGTCATCCTGCGCGGAATGCGGAAACAGATCGACGAAGCGGCTGACCGCGCCCTTGGCGTCTTTCGTGTGCATCGTTGTCAAAATCAGATGCCCAGTCTCTGCCGCCGACAGGGCCATGCGGGCTGTGTCGCGATCGCGAATCTCGCCGACGAGAATCACATCGGGGTCCTGCCGCAAACCATACTTGAGCCCGTCGTAGAACGAATTGCAATCGACGCCGACTTCGCGCTGCGTGATGATCGTGTGATCGGTTCGTTCGTAGCGATACTCGATGGGGTCCTCAGCCGTGATGATGCGGTATCCGCCGCATTCGTTGAACATGTTGACCATCGCGGCTAGCGTCGTGGACTTTCCCGAACCGGTCACGCCCGTGACGATCACGAGTCCGTTGGTGAGTTCGACGATGCTTCGCGCGATGTGCTGCGGGAAGCCCATCCATTCAAACGTGGGCACGCGCTTGGGAATGAATCGAAAGCATCCGCAAACGTTTCCGTCCGCGCGAAAGGCGTTCGCCCGGAAGCGATACTGCTCGTCGGGCACATCGGACGGAATCCCGACCGAGAAGTCCAGATTCGTGGATTCGCTAAACTGCTTGGCTTTGGCGTCCGGGACGACGGAGGCGATCATCTGGATCGAATCTTCGGGCGTCACGATGTCCCATGTCGTGGGGATCAGTCGGCCATGAAGTCGAAAAATCGGGCGATAACCGGGGACCAAATGCAGGTCGGACGCTTCGAGCTTGACCATTTCGGCCAGCAAAGTCCGCATGTTGTCCTGCATTTGCGTCGTAAAGTCTGGTGAGGTCATGCTGCGTCTCCCGCGCACCGTGGCGCGTTATCATCGTATCTGAAGTTGCCCAGCATCGTATATGGAGTTGCCCAAAATCGTACATCGAGTTGCAACGTCGAGCCAAGTCAGTTGATATACGCCCCATGACGCGGACCGTTTCGGTCATTGCGCTGTCGTGCAATCGACCAGTCACCCGCATCCGTGCAGTGAGGCAGCAATCGATTTATGCAAGAGTCAAACCCGCACATCTCAAACTCGCTCTGGCTTCGATTCGGCAAACGCCTTTTCGATGTGATCGTTAGCGCAATTCTCATCCTGCTTCTGTCGCCCGTGATGCTGCTGACCGTTTGCGCCATCAAGCTCACAAGCCGCGGCCCATTGCTCTTTCGCCAGGAACGCACCGGACTGCGCGGGCGACGATTCCACCCGGCCAAGTTTCGCAGCATGCGCACCGAGCACAAACACGATACCAAAGAAGTCGTGCTGCTGTCGCACCCGGGCATCACACCCGTTGGCCGCTTCATCCGCCGGTTCAAGATCGATGAACTGCCGCAACTCTTTTGCGTCCTCTTCGGCGAGATGTCACTGATCGGACCGCGTCCGACGATCCCCGAGCAAACCGACAACTACAACGACTTCGAACGTCGCCGTCTGCTCGTCCGACCCGGCGCGACGGGCTTGGCGCAGGTCAATAGCCCAGCTTCCCGCAGTTGGGAAGAGCGCATTAAATACGACGTCTACTACGTCCAACACGTCAACTTCTGGCTGGATGCAAAGATTCTGCTCAAAACGGTTTTGGTGATCGTTCTGGGTGAAGAACGTTTTGCCCGCCCCTTCGCCGAAACACCGTACGCCAAGGCGATGACCCAGGAAAAGAACTCCTAAAACGCCTTGGGTTCCGACGTAGCAACGCGACATCGCCGTCATTCCCAAGCCCAGTCGTCATTCCCGCGAAAGCGGGAATCCAGAAGAGCGGAAAGTCAATCTTGATGAATTCTGAATTCCGCGCGGCACAGGGATGACCATAGCGATCCTAATCCAAGCGTAGCGTTTTGCTCGTCCACTCTTCACAGCACTGGCGCCGGTACCCACGTGGATTGACTTCGTTTTGCCCCTGGATTCCCGCTTTCGCGGGAATGACGGCGCTGTCGCGCTGCTACGTTTGGACT
>DDIR01000004.1:42867-42998 GCA_002338715.1 Phycisphaerales bacterium UBA1845
GTCGCGCTGCTACGTTTGGACTCAAGGTAGTCATAGGAAATCGCCAGAATTGAAATCCCCGCAATGCCGTTCCCCCGGGCGGATCACCCCTCAAAAAAAAGGCCCGCCTCGAAGTTGAACTTCGAGGCGGG
>DDIR01000070.1:0-16941 GCA_002338715.1 Phycisphaerales bacterium UBA1845
TGGTCGTGCCAGCCGCGATCGGTCCGCTGATCGTACCCGATGCCACGAGCACACCGCTCGCCTCCGGGTCGCCTTCGTAAACAGCGACATCGACATCTTCGACAGCAAGATCGCCCACGTTTTGCACCACGATACCAACCGTCGTGACATCACCGGAAAGCGGCGAGCCCGGATCGAACGTCAGCCCGCTCAATTCGATGGCGACGTCGGCTGCGATCACACGTTCGGCGACGACCAGATCCACCGAGTCCACGACCGGCACATCGATGTCGACAATCTCGCCATCCAGTTCGATCGTTTCCTGGGACGTGACCAAGCGCACTTTGTCATACGCGACTGCCAACACGCCGTTCGACGTCAACGCCGCGCTCATGTCGCGCTCTTCGTCGCGGTCGGACGTCATCCGGAGCGTTTCGCTCCACATCGCGTGGTCGGCATCGTAGATGGCATAGTGCACGTCAACGAGTTCGTCGCTGTCTTCGGGCCAAGCCAGCGCGACGCGGCCCTGCGGACCGATGGCGAGGTCGAAAACATTTGGCCCGTAGCGCGGCGCATCGCGATCGATGATCGTATTGATTGTCGTCAGACTTAGATCACCCGACGACACGAGATCGCCGTCGCGGTTCCACACGAGAAGCAGGTCGCCATTGGCATCGTACGCAGGACTCGGCGCGAAGTCGGACAGCGCATCATTCGTCAGCCGCACCGGCGCGCCCCACGTCGAACCGTCAAACGTGCTGGCGAACAAATCGATGTCAGTCGACGTCGCAAAATCGCCATCGACGTCGCGCGAGTAGACGATCACGCCTTCGGTGCCCTTGTAGGCAACGTCCAGTTCGTTAAGTCCGGCGATACCGCTGACCGCCACCTGCGGTACGCTCCAACTGCTGCCGTTGAAACGCGAATACATGATGTCGGCAGGACTTCCTATGGTGCTGACGATCACGTTGTCGGGATTGGTCGCCCAAACGAGCAGGGCTGTTCCATCGTCAGCGCCCGCGAGCTTCGGATTGAAGTCGACGATGCCGTTGGAGGTAAGGTTCTCCGATGCTGACCAGGTGTTCGTGCTTCCGTCATAGGTCGCGACGGCAATTTCAAAGTACGGCGGAATGGTTTCGATCTCGGTCTCGCCCGGCAGTGTCGTGTAGGTGTTCATCCAAGCCGCGACGGCATTGCCATTGTTGAAACCGACAAGCTGCGGGTCGAAGTCAGCCGTCCCGTCGTCGGCAACATCCACCGGCGTGCTCCAACCGGAACCGGTGTTGCGGCTGAACTGAAGTTTGGTGCGATCCAGCGCGCCGCGTCCCAGGTCGTCTGTCAGCCACAAAAGCAATCGATCGTTGCGTGCAGCCGCCAACGCGACTTCATTGAATGGATAACCATCGGTGACGACGACGATTTCATCGGCGCCACTCATGCGACTTGCATCCATCAGGTAACCGGTGAACGTGTTGTAATCGTGATGCACATAGTCGCGCGGCATCACCCGCCAGTTTGCTTCATCGAGCGAGCGACTGCCACCGAACCCGATCCCGCACGAGAAACAGCCCGATGAGCAGAAATGCTTGTAGGTGCATTCGACACTGCCCAGCGTCAGCGAGAAGATCCACGCCTTCGCCCGAAGTCCACCCTTCGCGCTGAGATCGAGTTTCGTGAAGAACTTGGGGTCGTCTCCGGTGCCTGGATACTGGAACCCGAAGATGGCCTTGCCTCCGAAGAATGACTCCAGTGTCAACGGGATCATACTCGGCCTTCCCAAACCCAGGATCAACTCAAAAAACGGACCGATGCCAAAGGCGGCTTTTAGACTCATCTGGTCTGGCGTGGCGATGCTGGTCACACCGATCAGCGCTTCAATGGTGAGCCCGGCTTTTCCCTGCCAATACAACGGCACGGGAACGCCCCACACGATGACCGTAAATTCCGCGGGATCGGGTGGTATCGAAAGCGAACCCTCGCCCGTTACGCCGTAGGTCGCTTCGTTGAACGTCCACTCAGCCGCGGCTGGCGTGACGGTCCATCCAGCACCGAATGCGTGCGCACCGCTGGCTTGGACGCCGAACGTTTTGGGGCCGATCTTTTCAGCGAGATTACTGGCTTTATCCACCACACCTGATGTGGAAAAACCGGCCCCGACGGTGGCTTTTGCCTCAGCCGTCTTGTTGCTTCCGCTGATGGCGTGCTCCACTTCAACTTTCGGCGACCACTTCCATTCCTGACCACCTTGCGCGGGAACCTGTGACGGGAATCCATTGCCGGGAATCGTTCCTTCAAACGGCTCGACACCCAGTTTCCATCCGCGGTATTTCAATTCGCTGGTGCTATTTAGTTCCCAGGTGAGCGCCGTCGCCGTTGTGGGGATTTCCATGAACGGAGGCACCACGCCGAAGTTGGCGGCTAGCGGTAACGGCGTCTGGCTGCCATCCGATGACACAGCCACAGCCGACATGCCTTCGCCAATCTTGACGACCGCGAAGTCTTTCATGTTGTAGTTCTTGCTTGCGGTGTTGTTTGCGGTTGCGACGACATCGTCGGGCATGCCCGGTCGTTTGAAACGAACTTCCTGCTCCCCGTGTCCGCGCCAATCGATCTCCACGTCGAATTTTTCGCTGACGGTAATGCCTTCGATGTAGACCACGCACTTGTTCTTCTGGGTGGGTGGCATTTCTTCTTTGTAGTGAGCGCTGTATTTTGACGTGATCGACTTAATCGCCGGCGGTTCAAACGTCATGAAACCGACGCCGCTACCGGGGGCTGCTCCGGTGGGAACCGCGTTGGCGGTGAGTGGTATGGGTGGGCCATGCCCGCTCTTGTTTTTGATCTCAACCAATATGGGTATGGTCTCGAGCGGTCCAAGATTGAAATCGCCACTGATCGGGACGTTATACTTGGTCCCATCACCGGTGATCGTGTAAGTACCCTTAAGACGTGAGTTGCACGGATTGGTCAGCGTCAGCGGCACGGGTTTCTTTTCTTCGGATTCAAAAAACTGATTGCCCAGCGCGACTTGAATGGGCGCGGTGGCCATCGTGACCGACTCGGTTGAAACTCGAACCGGAAACTCGCATCCGTCGAGCCCCCTGGCCGTTACTTCGATGTGGTATTCCTGCATGGCCAGCGGATCATCGATTTTTTTCGTCCGCACCTGAACCCGCTGTGTAATCATTCCCGCTTCTGAAATCAGTGAGTAGCTGCCCTGCTTCGGCGTGAACTCGTGAAAACCATTGGGCCCGACAATCTTCCATGTGCCCGTCACATAGCGGGCTTCATCGGTGATCGGGCGAAGCGTAAACTCAAACTCAGCCCCCTCATCCGCACACGTTTCGAGAAGCGCCGGCTGAATGCTTTCCGCGTTGACACCGCTATCGGTCAAGTCGCGCAAGAGGTAGCGGACGGCTGACCCTCCGACAACCTGCACGTCGAGCACCGCGTTGCTTGTGGGTTGCAGGATGACCGATCCGGTGATGTTAATCGTTTCGGGTCCGATGACGATTCCATGCGAAAAGAAAATGCGTTCCGGCTCGCCGTTGGTTCCCGGAATAAAGGTGACATTTTGGGCGGGTTGCTCGGGCATGACGATCGCGCCCCCGCCCGTGTTGATGCCCGGTGCAGGCGATGGTGCGGACAGTCCGAAGCAAAGCGTGGTTTGGGCAAGGTCATATCTCAATGTCAGGTAGGCGCGGGCGCCGCCCGTTCCCCTACCGCAGAATTCGCGCTCGATCGTCAGATCCGGATTGAGGCAACCGGCATCACCGCGCGGACCGGCTAGATTCACGTTGAACCATTGGGCATCGAGTCCGTCGACATCACCATCGCCGTCAAAGTCCATGATGCCCGTCGCGTCGACCGAAGTTGGCAACAGGTGCTGCATCGCGGCAAAGTCCATCAGGTCGATGTCGCCATCAAGGTCCACGTCGCCAAGTCCAACCGGTGCACCTTGGGCCAATGCGCTGGAACCCGCCGCAAGCATCACCGCAGAAACGATGACGATGCTCATCACCCGGCAAAACCGGCGACGTCGCATGACAATCAGCACACCACCAACCAACACGAGCAGCATCGCCCGCGGCTCCGGAAGGATCGAAAGCCCATCGACATTGTCGGCTTGGAGAAGTCCCAACTCGCTCGCCTGAAATCCAATGCCATAAATCCCGGTGAAATCGGTAACAAGAATGTCTGCGGGCGACAGCGTACCGCCCTGGGCAGCCGTCAGTACCGACGGGCTGAACGGATCGAGCGAAAACATTGCGAAGTCAAAGCCCGGATCGAGAATGCCATTGGGTTCGTCGCGATAACCGCGCGGGTCGGTTGCGTCAGGCGTAACATCCATCAGCGACAACGCATCGATCGCATCGCCCGGCAACAATCCGATGTCACCGACACCCGACGCAAAAATCTCGTTGGTGATGCCGATTAGAATGTCATCAGGTGTCACTCCATCGAGGTTGGGAGCGCCGGCCAGTTTGATCCCGGGCTGGCCCACGAGCGTTGAGAAACGCCAAAGCGAGGAATACTCAAACCCGTATCCAACCGATGCGCCCACGTTGGCAGACTCGCGGACAGAGAGCGCATCAATATCGTCACCGTTGAAGAATGGATCGAGTCCCAACGACTCTTCATCCATCTCCTGATAAGGAGCCAGCGACGGTTGCGACATGTCGATCGCGAAAACGTCGCCTTGCGCCTCTTCGCTCATGAACTCCTCGCGAACCGCTGACGACAACACGCCCGCGCTCGCGCGATCGACCGAGAAAAACATCAGACTCGTAGAACGATCACCAAGAAACCAATCAGCCACTGGTTCCCGCCCGTGCGAACCGGACCCGCGGTGCAGTTCTGCCGGTGTTGATGCCGCATCCAGAGAAAGGAGAAACACGTTGGCGAACGCATGGCAAGGAATGCCAAGTACCAAAGTCATCAGAAGAAGGGATCTGCGCATGGAATACGCTCCTCTGCATTGGGCGATTGCCCGTAGCCCGTTCATGTCAATTCGCGCGCGGAGATCGCGTACACGGCCGTGGTTGTGCGCACAACTCCACCGCGAAAACCTGATCCCTCTTCTCAATTTCCTCCCTTGGAAGACTTGGGGTGGTGCGAAGTAAATGCTTAGTTAATTGGATTGAAGACTTATGCCCGGAAAGACTGCACGCGCACCACGTTGCTGCTTAATGCCACGACCTCTTTATGTCCGACCCGTGATTGGCAGGCTTCAATGTTACTTCGCCGCACGACACCAAGGCAAGCCTTTAGATGGGCTGATTCGTGGGACTGTTTCGGATGGCCATAGACACAATGCGCAAGTCAATTGGGATGCGACGTTTATAGAAAAGTTGTCTCAAAGTGTAGGCAATGACGACGCTCAAACCAAAAACGTTCACGAAACACCGTCCGCGTAGTTCACGCTTCAGGGTCCGAAGCCGCAGTTACTTCCCCAAATCAACACGAAAACAAACGCATTCTAGATATTGGGAAACGCCATGCTCAATACCGAAGGGCACTTCTGCCAACAACCCCGGGGGCATTGATACCCGATGGTGTCGGAGACGGGCGATCAGGTGAACAAACCGATGGCTCGAGATGGCGATATGTAACGTTGCGCTTTGTTGGCGGAATCCGCTGCCCGGAATTGAAACATCAACGTGCCACCCACATCGCTGCATAGTTCTGGATTGGCGACACATGCAACGAATCAGCGACCAGCATTGCATGGCGCAAATATTGTCTGGAGTTGACCGAAGTCCACGAGGTCGACGTTGCCGTCATGGTTCAGGTCGGCAGTAAGGCATTCCGCGGGCGTCGCCCCGGCATTCGGACCGGCTTGGCATGCGAGAAATGCATCGACATAGCCGGATGAAACGGGGCAGGTGATCGCTGATGTTGTGCTGAAGTCATCGATCGACGCAACCGTCCCGCTCGTCCCAGTCAGCGGGTCGGGGCCTTTCAGCAACACGAAAGCTTCGTATTGGCCGTTTACGGGCTGCCAGATCGAGGAGATGTTCACGGTTCGTTGCGTAAACAATGTACCGGTGTCGGCATTGTAGATCTTGATGTCGTATATGCCTGTCGTTGTGTTGACGGAGAATTCAATGCGATACCACTTTCCAAGGACGATCGTCGGCCCATTCAATGGAACGTCAGCCGTGCCTGGGGGTTGGGCGTTGTTGTGGATGAACAGGCGAAAGTGATTGTCCGGAAAATAGGAGTACACCACGGCTTGCGGATTTCCGTTCAGATCAGCTTGCGGGCCATCCTGGAAAAACCCGACGCCGCACCAGTGTATGCCTGGTGCGTCGCCGTATTGGTCGATGCGAAAGTTGGTGACGAAACTCATTTGAACCGCCGTCTCGATTTCGACCAGCGCGCCCGCGCTCGTGGCGCCTTTGGCGTTGACGATCTGCGCGGCTTGCGTTGGATTGCCGAGCGGATCAATTGTGTCAATGACGACCGTTGATGGGACGCCGGCATCGGAACCAATGAGTCGTGTTTTGACCGGCACCCACGGCGGAGTCGGAAATCCGCCAGGCGTATCGTTCTCAAAATCCTCTTGAAATCCGGATGCAAGCCCCACAGAAACAGGAATGAACGCGGCTACAGTCAGGGCGAGTATCGCCAAACGTATTGAATGTCCCATCAGATAAGTCTCCGGATGCAATGATTCTCGCGACAATCGAATGATGGTCGTGCGATTGGCGGGCTGGTGCATGAGCCGCGTCACGTCGTGATAGTCGTCGCGCGGCACAATGGGGACATCGGAGTGAAAAAAACTTCAAATCGGTTTTACTGGGGCGTGGAAGGCGATTCGGACTGTACTGTCGATGGTGTGCGGGAAGTTGAGATTCCCTTGCGCAAGGCGTCGAATTGCTGGCGAATGAGATGCCCGGCGGGGAGCAATTCGATTCGACTCTGGAGTGATTCGGTGAGACTCCATGCGTCGTTGGGGCGCTGCATGCTTGTCAGCATTCTCACTTTTTCGATTTCGCACATCAGCGTGAATGGCGCGTCGCGTCCATCCGGATACAGTTCGATCAACCGATCCAGCAACGCCATTGCGTCGTCGTGTAGACCGCTTCGATACTGCGCTTGGGCGTAGGCGGCTGCGAATCGATAGGGAGCGATCAACTGGTCCGCGCCCTGACGGCAAAGTTCTTCCCACTGCATCAATCTGGATTTGCCCACAAAATTGGGAGCCAAAACCGCAAGTCTTCGTTCGATCGACTGATCCAAAAACGCGAGCCCGGACGGTTCCGCATTGTCTTTACCACCGTGAATCTCGCGCAGTTCACCCATGATCCAAAGCAACCGGGACTCGCACAATCGATCGCCGACTTGTTGCGCACGTGTCAGGGCGGATTGGAGTACATGGTCGGCTTCTTCGTAACGACTCAGACGGACAAGAAGCGTTACGTATTCGACAGTGGTCAGCGTCCACGCCTTGCGACTCGAATCTGACGCCCCATCCAGAACGGCTTGAGCCTGCCCCATCGCGGAAAGCGCTTCATCCGGTCGATCTTGTTCCAGCAGAAATTCGGCAAACGTGCGCAGCGTCATCGCGCGCCCATTGGGATTGCCTCCGTCCAATGATTGAGACAGTTTCAGGCTGTCATTGAACAATTGCTCAACTTTTTGCGACGACAAGGCGTGTGTCTTCCAACCGGAGTAGACGTACTCCGTCAACGCATCGGCGAACTCGGGCGAATGTTGGCCATGCACTTGCTCGATGAAGTTCTTTGAACGTTCGGAATACTCAACGGCCCGCGCGTCGCCATGCAGTGCCGCGACCGTTCCCCGCGTACGATAAGCCGCAGCCAGGGTCGGCCACGCTTCACGCCCCAACGGCTCACCAAACTCAATGGCTTTGATCGCCTGCTCTTCCGCTCGGTTCCACATACCAAAACTGGCGAACCGTTTCGCGAGTGTTTGATGAAGTTCCGCAAGCGTGTTGGCCGGCACATCTTCGGCTCGACCGAGTCGCTCCGCGGCTTGGATTAAGGCATCCGCCACGGTAATCGACGACGACGGGACAGCATCTTCGCGCGGTGTCAGCGCCCCTTCGAAAAGTCTCTGCACGGCACTTGCCCGCTCCGCCTCGGACTTGTACCGATGCGTCTGCACACCAAGGAATACCGTCAGCACGATCAGCGCGGCAGCGGTGAGCGCCACACTGAGCGAAGCGGCTGGTCGTCGCCTGACCACGCGAACCATTCGTTGAAACGCATTTGCGTTTCGTGCGGAAACAGGTTGGCCCAAGAGCCACGACAACAGGTCCGCTTCGAGCGCATTGACGGACGCATAACGATCTTCCGGTAGCGCTTGGGTTGCCTTGGCCGCAATCGCTCGCAGGTCCCGATCACCCCGGCCAACCGACTGCCACGCTTTGTTAAACATCAGTCCAAGCGAATAAACATCGCTTCGAACGTCGGATAGCGCCGCACCATTTGCGAGTTGTTCGGGCGCAGCGTACTCGACTGTGCCCACAAACTGACCGTCCCGCGTCACGTCTGAATGTTCCTGCGTTTCAAACTTGGCCAATCCGAAATCAAGCACGTAGGGTCGTCCGTCCGCGTCGACAAGCACGTTGGAAGGTTTCAAATCACGGTGGATGATGCCGCGTTGGTGCGCGTGGTGGACCGCGTTGCAAGCGTCGATGGATGCGCGAACAATGTCACGAATTTTTCTGTGCGGCGCGTGCGCCCATTGAACAAACGGAAGGCCATCCACCCAGCGCATGATCAATGTCGGTTCACCGTCCAGCAATTCCGCACCGTAAAGAACAACGATCGAAGGGTGCTCCAATCGCGATGTCGCTTCGATCTCACGTTGAAACCGCGCGATCACCGATGCCGGGGCCAAGCGCCCCGCCCGCACGAGCTTCAACGCAACGTATCGCTTCGTGGATGTGTCAAATGCGCGATACACAACGCTCTGCCCACCGCGGGCAACTTCGGATACAAGCTCGTAGGTTCCGAGTCGGCCCAACTCACCCGGTTCCATCGCCGCCCGTAACATGGTGAGCCATCCCTCGCCTTCGCCGTCGAATGGGAAGACGGCCAACTCAGGATCGTGCAGGCGAGTTTTCTTCGCGTCATTCTCGGTCCACATGCCGATCCTCTTCCGCGATTTGCTCCGCGACGATTTCGCGCAGTTCAGCACGGATGCGCTGCTTGACTTTCTTCACCGCTTCAACGGACATCTCAAACGACGCTGCAACGTCAGCCGTCTTCTCGCCGGCGAGCAATCGATCAAATACTTCGATGCTCCGCGGTTTGTGCGACTTTCGCAGCGTTTCAAAAGCCCGCCGCAGATGATGCTCGCACCAATGGCGGTCCCACAGGTCAGCCGTCGCGTCATGATCGCCTGACTCGACCGAGCTCAATTGGTCGACGTCGATGAGTGGTAGCGGGATTCCGCGTCCGGGGGGACATTGCTTCACACGGAAAACGGCATTTCGAACCGCCCGTCCAAGATATGTGCGAAATCGTCCCCGGGCTGGGTCATATTGAAAGGAACGCATCGACGAGGAAAGGTTCAACATAACCAACTGCCGAACATCTTCCGCATCGCTGTGCTGAAGGCGAAGGCTGCGACAGTACCGGGTGATCAGATCGCCATACCGCGATTCAAATTCCCGCCAGGCATCGTGGTCATCCGGATTGCGCACCCGCGAAAGCAAGGACGGGCGGGTTAGACTGGTACTGGTCATTTCAATGCTCGCGCAACCTCGATGTCGACCCCGATTGCTGTTTTCTTTTCCAATGCTTCTGCACCGCTCTTTGCTGGTTGGGTCATTGTAAGCCCAACGGTCACGGATCTCCAAAACCTTAGCCGCAAACGCTTTATGGATTGAGTGCATTGAGTTGATTTTGGATTTGGAAGGATTCGGAATCTACGAATGAATTTGGTAGCGATCGAATGATTGCTTCCATTCCTTATGCACTTATTGCATGGTTTCCAAAGTCGGCAGAAGTGCCGCCAAATGTCATTTGCGCATGCCACCTGACCCCAAGCATGCAGCACCTGCGCAAGTACCCTCTTGACTCACGAACCTCAATTACGCTACAGTCATTGTCGCAAAGGCTGGTTGCGTGGGAGGAAAGTGAGAGTGAGGCCCAGGGTTGGGTCGCGCTCTTTTTTTTTGCTCTCTTGGAAATATTGCTCTCGTAACGCGCTGCGTAGCCGGGCAAGGTTGCAATTCAGTCGCGCCCACCGTACACACGCAAAGCAATGCCAAATCGGCGTGCGGAAATTCATTTCTGCTCTTAATTTGAAGGATTATTCCATGAAACGGTATTGGATGACGTGTGCGCTTGCTTGTGTATCGCTTTTGGGCGTTGCGATGCCGGTACATGCCACAGTGGTCGGCTCGCTCCAAAGCGAACTATCTGATGCGGGGCAGAATCCAACAACGACAGGCTCGTTTACCAACTTGCCGATCGATGGTTCGTGGGTCGTGCTCGAAGAACTGATGACGGAAGGCTCGTTCTACTCCCCGATCTTTTCCTACACGTCAGCCACCCCGGTTCAGTTGGACGTCACCGACCTGTTCGTCGTGTCCGATCAGAACGAGGTTTATCTCGACGGTTTGCTGCACGGAACCACACCGCTGGAGCCGGATTGGCAGTCATTGTTTCCAGCAGTCGGTCCCCTCGATGGTCCCTACACATCGGACCCCGATCTCGCTTGGACGCTCCCCGAATTCAGCAAGGACACATACGTCCTCCCGTCGGGCACGCATATTCTTACGTTCCGTAACATCCATATTCCATTGGACGAAGAGAACGTCCCCTTCAGCGATGGCACCGTCGCGTTCCGCCTCGTTCCGGAGCCTGCGACCGGGTTGTTGCTGCTTGTCGGTATTGCGTTCGGTGCACGCTCGCGACGACAACGGAACACATGCCGCATCGACCGCGATTTGAAACGCAATGCCCAAGGCTCGCGGTTGATCGTCCGCGGTTTGGTCTCGGCTGTGCTTTGCGGACTGGTAGCCGACATCGCCCAGGCGGGCACACCCTGCGGATCGCTCGAGGCAGACGTTGTCGCAAACGCGCTGGAGATCACCGGCACATCCGGTCCGGACAGCGTCCGCGTTGCCATCAGCGCAAGCGATTCAGACGTGGTGGAAGTCTTTACACCGGCTTCTTCAACCACCGCCAGTTGCAGCTTCGATTCCAATGTGACACCGTTTGACACCATCCGTGTCACCAGCGGAGATGGCGCTGATCTGATTGTCTTCGACGATTCCAATGGCATTGTGTCCGATTCCTGGACGATCGAAATCGACACCGGAAACGGTGACAACATCGCCCTGGGCGGCCTCGACGTGAGCGAGGTTCCGCTGAATGATGCGCTGACAATGTTGGACACGCTTCAACAAGCCCGCGACTTGATCGACCGCGTGCTTGAACTTGTGGACGTTTCATCGACGGGCTGCCAAACGGTGCCGTGTCTGGTGTCGAACGCAGCCGAAGCCGCAAAGCTCACCGGTACCGATCTGATCATCCCCACGGGCGAATACGTCCGCGACATCAATGGCGAACTCATTCAGCCGACGGCTGCTGTTGTGCACGATGCCCACGACCGGTTGGCCAGCTATCTCCAATCGTTCGTGGCGAGCGATGTACTTGACATTACCACGAATGCCCAGGAATTCTCGGCTGACGTGGAAGTCATGGTCGATGAGTTCGAGTTGCTTTTTCCCATCGCCCAGGGACTTCTCGGGCGTGCGGAACTGCTCTACACCCGCGCAGAAAACATGGGGTTGAACGCGCAGAACGGTGATGGCGTTCAGGTTTTCAGACAGACGGTGGAAAGCCATGTACTGACCATCGAACAACTGTCCGAGCTCTGCCCGGAAGATGTCGAGCCGGTTGAGACCGAGTTCGACGAAGACCTGCAGGATCCCACCGGGCTGACTTCCTTTTCGTTCTATTGCGCGGAGTTGGAACGACGCGTTGAAGCACTTGAAGCGATCGTCGATGACACCGAAGCAAGCGTCGACGCGATCGAAGCCGAAGGCGATACGCTGGAGGCAGATGGCGACACCCTCGAAGTCGACGCGGACGCACTGGGTGACGATGAAAATCCCACGTCCGATGTTTCACTGCTCATGGCCGACAGCGATGCATTGGTTGTCTCGGGCGATGCATTAAGCACGTCAGCCGACGCCATCAACGCAGATTGGGAGCAGTGGATCGCCATCCAGGAAGCCGACCTCGAAAGTCGCGGCGACAACATGCACGACCGCGGACAGACCGAGGTGCTTGCGGCTGGCGAAACACTCAAGACTTACGTCGACACGAATGTTGAAGATGTCGCCGAGGCGATTGAAACAGAAGCGATGTCCATCCTGGCGGATCTTGATGCGCTGATGGTCGTCGCCGCCCCCCTGTTGGAAGGCACGTCGGCGCGAAGTGCGACGGGCAACGAAGATCGCGGAACGGGTGGATGCACCATCACGACGACGCACACGATCAGCGGCGGTTCGGGTGTGAACGTGCTGGTGGGAACGCCCGGAAACGACCTCATTACCGGTGGAAACAACCTCGACCTGATCATCGGAGGCCCTGGCGACGACCGACTCCTTGGACTTGGCGGTAATGACCTGATCTTCGGCGGCGGTGGAAACAACGAAATTCGCGGTGGCGATGACACCGACATACTCATCGGCGCGAGTGGAAACGATTGCATTTACGGCGGCAATGGTCAGACAATCTCCGCAGGCCCGCTAAGCGTCGAGCTCGGCGATCTGTACTTCGGACTGGATGGCGACGACTTGATTGCCAGCGGCGAAACCGAAGTCGACGAAGTGGTCGGAATCGATTTCGTGCTCGCAGGCGGCGGCGATGATCGGGTTCGCGTCAGTCACGGCGGCAACATCGACGTTGGCGTCTTTGAATTCGATTTCGGCAACTTGGTTTTTGGTCAAGGTGGCGAAGACGACATTGTCGTCCTTGATGGAATCGATCTGGTCTTTGGCGGCGATGAAAACGACGCCATCACCACCGGCCAAGGTTCGCTCATCACCATTGGTCCAGGCACCGGCACGTTCCGAGTCGCGCTTGGCGATTTGATATTCGGCGGGACCGGAAACGACACCATCAATGGTGACGATCCCGATGCCGATCGTGCCGGTGATGATATCGACTTCATCTTCGGGCGCGATGGCAACGACGTGATCGCCGGCTTTGGCGGCGGTTTGCTGAGCGTCGGTCCAGCCAGCAATCCAACTTTTGAAATTGACCTGGGCAACCTCATCTTCGGAAGCACAGGCGATGATGAAATCTCGACGCTCGACGGCATCGACGTCATCTTCGGCGGCGAAAACGACGATAACATTTCAACCGGCAAGGGCGCGAGGCTTGCGCTCGGCAGCAACAGCAACGGGTTCCGCCTCGACCTTGGCGATCTGATTTTCGCTGGCCCAGGCAACGACACGGTCGAAAGCGATGACCCGGATGGCGATCGTGAAGACGACGACATCGACGTCATTTTCGGCGCGGAAGGCAACGACATCATCTCCGGTTTCGGCGGCGGTTTGCTCAGCATCGGCGACGAAAGCGATCCGGACTTCGAACTGCGTCTCGGTAATGTCATCTTCGGCGGCGACGGCGACGACAACATCACCACGCTTGACGGTATCGACTTGATTTTCGCCGGTGCGGACAACGACACTGCCGCGGCAGGCAAGGGCGATCGAATCGAAATCGACGACGCCTTCGCGCTGGACTTCGGCGACCTCATCTTCGGACAAACCGGCAACGATATTCTGCACGGCGACCAAGCCGATCCGTCGGACGAAAGTGACGGAATCGATCTGATTTTCTGCGGTGTGGGCAATGATCAGGCGTATGGCGGAACGGGTGGAAACATCGAACTTCCCAGTCAGAATTTCTGCCTGCTGTTTGGCAATCTGATCTTTGGCGGCGACGGCGACGACGTGCTGCGCGGCGACTATCTCAACTGGGATACCAACGATTTGGAAGGCGGTATCGACCTCATCTTCGGAAGGGACGGCAACGACACGATTGAGGGCAGTGAAGGATCGCTCATCATCATCGGCGACATCAGCACCGCGCAAGCGATCATCATCGGGTTTGGCAACATTCTCTTTGGCGGCGATGGCAACGATATCATTCGAGGCGCGAACGAAGCCCCCCTATGTCCCGGGGAAAACCAGGACCTCGATAACGTCTTCAGTTCGCTGGGCATCACGGACCTGTCCGGGGCAGCCGACCTGATCTTCGCCAGTTCGGGCGACGACACAGTGGAAGCGTACAACGGTATCGACTTCGTATTCGGTAGCGGTGGTAACGACATGCTGCACGCCGACCATGGCGGATTGGTTGTGGTTCCCATCAGCGGTATCCCAACGCCGATCGCCCTCGGAAACCTGATGTTCGGCAGCGACGGAACCGACACCATCACCAGCCTTGGGCGTCTCTTGACGATTGCCATCCCCCCCATCGAGATCGATCTGCTCTTCGGTGGAAAGTGCGACGACAATATCTCAGCCGGTGATGGCTTTAACCTCGTCTTCGGAAACCTCGCCGACGACACCATCACCGCAGGCGACGGCGTCAATATCCTGTTTGGCAGCAAAGGCAAAGACGTCATTGAAGCTGGCTCGGGGCTGAACGTCGTATTCGGCGGCCGTGACGATGACGACCTTACCGCAGGGCACGGCGTCAATGTCATGTTCGGCAACCGCGAAAAAGACATTCTCAATGCTGGTGCCGGCCTCAACGTGTTGTTCGGTAACAAAGACGACGACATCATCAATTCCGGTCCTGGCTTGAACTTGCTTTTCGGCAACTCCGGAGAGGACCAGGTCGTTGGCGGTTCCGGACTGTACCTCGGGTTTGGTGGACGCGGTAACGACGAAGTCGTGGGCGGTAGCGGACTTACGCTGCTGTTTGGCGGCGCAGGCGAGGACGAAGTGACTGCCGGCGCTGGTTTGTGTCTGGCGTTCGGAAGTTCCGGACACGACATCATTTCCTCCGGATCAGGATTGTCGCTGCAGTTCGGCGGTAAAGACGACGACCGTTTGAAATTCCCATCGGGTCTGAGTCTGCTGTTCGGCGGAAAGCAATCTGACATTCTGGAAACCAGCGGTGGCGGTTTGCTGCTGGCATTCGGCGGTTCCGACAACGACGTCATCAAGGGCGGGGGCGGACTGAACCTGCTCTTTGGTGGCCATCACAACGACCAGTTCTTCGGCGGTGGCGGTGTAAACATCGGATTTGGCGGGCGCGATGATGACGTCATGCGAGGCGCTGGCAGCGCTGACTTCCTCTTCGGTGGTGTCGGTACCGACATCATCTCTGGTGGCAGTTCGGTGGATTTCATTTTCGGCGGCAGAGGTAATGACAGCCTCGTTGGCGATAACGGTAAGGACTTCCTATTCGGCGGGCGAAACAACGACGTCGTCCGCAGCGGCGGCGATGGAAACACGCGCGATTTCCTTTTCGGAAACCGTGGCGACGACAACCTCTATGGCTGCAATGACAAAGACCGACTCTTTGGTGGACGCGGAAGCGACAACAAAGATCGCGAAAACTGTGACGGTTTGACACTGCCCGCGCCCGCTCGCGGCGAGGTCCGCGGAAGAGTCATGATCGACACCACCGGTGATGGCATTGGCGACACGCCGCACGTCGGTGTGACGGTTACCGTCGGCTCACTGTCGGCAGTCACCGGAAGCGACGGTCGCTATCGAATGGTTGGACTTGCGCCAGGCAGCTACACCACAGCTCAGACCGTGCCATCTGGTTACATTCAGATTTCCACTCCCGCGACATACGCCATTTCGATCGGTTCCATGGGTGTGGACCTCTATCTTGATCGCGATTTCGTCAACCGCGAGCCCTGCTTCATCGCACCCGACGCGCTGAGTTGCATCGGTACCGGTTGCGATCCACAGAATCCGGGATGCCAAGCCGTGGCGTTGCAGCCGACGCTTCGGTGTGCGGATAGCGGTGAAATCTGCGGCGGCGATTCCGATTGTCCGTGCAGCGAATGTGTGCCTTCGTGGGAAGTCGTCGAATGCCAGTGCAACCCCGATTGTTACTTCACGGATATTCCCTTCGATGGAGAAGTCGATCCGTCGTGCAGCATTTGCTTCGACGGTGGACAGGTATTCGCGTGCGAATTGGATGAGGGCGTAAACGATCTGTACCACTGCGAATGTCCGGGAATCGGAGCATGTTGTGATCCGGCCACCGCGGCTTGTGTCGAAACAACCGCTGGCGAATGCTTCGGCATTTGGCAAGGCGCGGGCACAACCTGTGATCAGGAACTCTGCCTTGTTGAACCCGATCCGATCGGGGCTTGCTGCTGTTACGGTCCGAATGGCGGGTCTTGCTCCGAGATCGAAGAGGCTTTCTGTGCCTATGGCGAGTGGCTTGGCGAAGGAACGACGTGTGGCGAAGACACTTGCGATCAATGCGCGCCATCGTGGGACCATTTCCGGTTCAGGGGTATCGTGACCGAAGTGACGGGCCAACTGCCCGGGGGAGTCACGATTTCAGTCGGTGCCGACTGGACCTTCGAATACTGGATGCGAACGGATTGGCCGGACCAGAATCCAAACCCCGACCAGGGCGACTATTCGCCAATAGTCAGTTACACGTCTACGGTGCAGGGCGCGACCGGCGCTATTGGGGCAAGTTCTTGCGTGGAGCAAGCGACGGCGACCAATGTGAACATGCCGATGGCGTACAATGCATTCATGTTTGCGTTGCCTTCCTTCATCGAGATAAACCTGGAAGATCATACGGGGACTGCTTGGTTGACGGCTGGACTGAACCCGCTCGACGCACTACCGCGTTGCGACCAGATCGTGCTCAATCGGTTTAGCACGCGGACGTTCACGATACACTCCGATGGACCTCCTTCGTGGATGATCAATGGTACGATCACGGCGATCGAATGCGATGGTTGTGGCGA
>DDIR01000070.1:17053-21841 GCA_002338715.1 Phycisphaerales bacterium UBA1845
GACCTGCCGCTGCCAATCGCTCCGGCAGATTTCAACGCGGACCACTTCGTCGATGGCGAGGACTTCAGCATGTTCCAGGCATGCACCGTGGGACCGATGAAGCTGCACGATGGCACGGCAACCTGCGAACATGCGGATATTGATTGGGACGAAGACGTGGACCTCGTGGACTTCAGCATCTTCCAGAGGTGCTACCGAGGCGATCAACCCGCAGACCCAGGTTGTGGGCAATGATCGGGGGGCAATGACTCCATGAATTAGGCGACGCCCGGTATCGCGTTGTGCGGCACCGACAAGTTGAAGTCATTCGTCAGCCGCGATCGCGCTGGTCTGCTACGACCAGCGCGATCGCAGCACGCTCCAGACCAAGTCAATCATAAGGCCATCGAGATCACGTCTCGCGGTTACACACTGCCACACCAAGGATGCGTTGCCAGCGTCTGAGAAATTACCGCAGGCGCGATCATGCAAATCTCGAAGGGTTTGTTCTATCCGCAGTCCGATGCCTTGTGCAAACGAGCGAATCATGTTTTCCGTATGAATACCGGTAAAGGTCGTCCAACCGGTATGCGTGTTCCCCTGCTCAATTCGCACTCAGTAGAACACCGCAAGAAAAAGAATGTTGGATTCAAAACGACGGCCGCTGCCGCTCCAGGGGGCCGTATTGTTTGCGTGCGAACGTCGACATCGCATCGCATTTAGAGACTGTCGGTTGATCGCAATTGCGTGTACCGGCCCCACCTTCTTTTCCAAATCCAAAGACAGCACCTACGATATACCCCAAGAGCGTTTGCCCCTTTAAATACGCCGGCGCAAGGTATGGGAATTGGTCGCGACCGAATGAAACAACACATCGATACAAAGAATTCCGTCTTTGTCATTCTTGGCAACCAGCTATTTCCCTTTGCAGAGTTGAAGCAATTCCGCGCATGTCGGTTCTTTATGGCTGAGGATCTGGGGTTGTGCACCCATGTTCGCCATCACAAGCAGAAGATCGCCCTGTTTCTGGCGGCAATGCGATCCTATCGCGACGAACTGGTGAACCAGGGTTGCGACGTCCACTACGAGGCCTTTTCGAATCACAACCCCAAGTCGGTAGACACGACGTACGAAGCCAAACTCGGGAAGTTCGTCAAGGGCAAGAGCGTTAGGCGGCTTATCTTCTGGGAGATTGAAGACAGATTTTTTGAGCGACGAATGCAGGCGTTCGCCAGAGAACAACACCTCGAGTTGCACATTCTCCGCAGCCCAATGTTTTTGACGACACGCGAAGACTTTGCCACCTGGCTCAATGGCAACCGCCCCCATATGGCCAACTTTTACAAATGGCAGCGAAAGCGGCTTAAGCTGATGATCGACAAGCAAGGCAACCCGGTTGGTGGCCGGTGGTCATTTGACCACGATAACCGCCGACCTTTGCCAAAATCGCAAGCCTTGCAATCACCACCGGCATCGAAACCGACACAGCATGTCTTGAATGTCATCGGGTTGGTTCACAAGCATTTCCCCAATCATCCAGGCGAACTTTCAGCGGATACGTGGTGGCTGCCCACGACGCGCCAGCAAAGTCTTGCCTGGCTTCGTCAGTTTCTGAGCGAACGCTTTGGGTGTTTCGGACCGTTCGAAGATGCGATATCCACTCGCGGACCCGTGCTTTTTCACTCTGTTCTGACACCGGCATTGAACCTGGGATTGCTGACGCCGCGAGAAGTTCTTGAGCGCGCGATCACATACGGTGAGCGGAACGATATTCCTATCAACTCGCTCGAAGGATTCGTTCGCCAGGTCTGCGGTTGGCGCGAATTTGTGCGCGGCATCTACCAACAGTTCGGCGATGTTCAGGAGCATTCCAATTTTTTTAAGCACGAACGCAAACTCACGGCTGCGTGGTACGCCGGAACAACTGGACTGCTTCCGCTCGATGACGTAATTGAAAAAGCCAAGCGCTATGGATGGGCCCACCATATCGAGCGCCTGATGATTGCCGGGAATCTGATGACCTTGTGCGAAATCGAACCGCGTGACGCATACCGGTGGTTCATGGAAATGTTTGTGGACAGTTCCGATTGGGTCATGGTGCCCAATGTATACGGCATGGGGATTTTCTCGGACGGCGGAGTCTTCGCAACGAAGCCCTACATTTGCGGGAGCAATTACATTTTGAAGATGAGCGATTATTCCAAGCGCTCTGCTTCGCTGTTTGAAGGCTCAAAACATAACTGGTGTGACGTGATGGATGGACTCTACTGGCGATTCATCGATCGAAACCGTGACTTCTTGGGGGGCCAGGCAAGGATGGCCACCGCTGTCAGTACGCTCGAAAGGATGAACAATGAAAGGAAAGCGTTGATCTACAAGGCCGCAGACGAATTTCTGAAGCGCGCGACCAATTAGTATCGAGTTTGTCGCCCCGTCAACCCGTCGCCCCAGTGGACATTCTTCTATTCCGGCAACGCATCCGCCATCGACGACGCGGGCTGAGGTGTCTTTATCAGTTTTGTCGGATCATACCCCTGGTCCTTGAGACGATGACAGATTCCCTCGTAGGTATTGTCATCCAGTTGCGGACTTCGGCTGAGAATCCAAAGGTATTTCCTGGATGGTTGCCCGACAACCGCGTACTGGTAGTCCTCGTCCAGATCGATAATCCAATACGGCGCAGTGAGCGGCCAGAAGAACTCCACGCGCCATCGTGTATTCTTCGAGCCTTCAACGACCCAACCGACCGATTCCGATCGATTCAACGGGCCATCAAGGGCACCGACGCGGCCGGTATTGATAACATCAATCCGCCCGTCGCCGCGTATACGATATTCCGCGATGACACCAACAATGTCTTTCTGAAACGCATTCTGATAGCGGGCGTATTCGTACCACTTGCCCATAAACCGGTCCAAGTCGACCTCATCTACTGTCCGAAGCTTGACTCGTTTTGGAGTCGATTCCGGTGTATTCGAGGCTTGCACCGGCGGCGACGCACTGCCCGAAGGCACTTCGGTTGCAGGGTGAACCGTTCGCCGTTCACATCCGACCAACAGCACCGATATGATCAACATGGGCTTTAAGCAAAGGTGCATTGCAGGCCTCTTTCGCCAAGTCCAGACGACTCATTGATGGATGGATTCACCGCGTTCACAGTTCGGCGGCTCATCAGATAGTGCCCCACGCGCCATTCATTCCCTTCGTGAAAACCCCAAAGTTCCGCGCAGGCCATGAAGAAAATCCGCCAACGGTTGAACCAACACTCGGCATCGGCTTTGCCGTAGGTTTCGCGCAAGATCGGCATGATCTCGTCGCGGCGTGACGTCATGTTGGCAAGCCACGCATTTGCGGTTTTTTGATAGTGTCGACCGCTGACACACCAATGCCGATCGAGTTTCAGCACATCCTGAAGATAGAGCAACAGGTGGTCCGAAGGCATCATGCCGCCGGAAAAGAAGTACCGCCCCATCCAATCGTCCTTCCCCGTCGTTTCAAAAGGATAAGAGCACAACTGATGGGTGAAAATGTGCACAAACAACTTCCCGCCCTCGGCCAACCAGCCATTGATGCGGTGCAGCAGCGTGCTCAAGTTGCGCATGTGCTCGAACATTTCGACGGAAACAACCCGATCAAATTGTCCAGTTGGCACAAAGGTGTTCATGTCGGCTGTTATGATTTCAACATTGTTCAAGCCCAAGCGCTTGCATTCGGCGCCGATAAACGCGCCCTGGCTTGCCGAATTTGAAATCGCCGTAATCGCAGCATTGGGGTAGTGCGTTGCCATCCACAACGTGAGCGATCCCCAACCACATCCGAGTTCGAGAATTGACTGGCCATCCGCAAGTTCCGCGCGATCACATGTCAATGCAAGCATCGCCGCTTCTGCCTCATCCAATGAACGCACGTCTTCCGGCCAATAGCAACAGCTGTACTTTCGATGACGCCCCAGAACCAGTTCAAAGAACTTTGCCGGAATCTCGTAATGCTGCTCGTTTGCTTTCTGCGGAACGATGGCAACCGGGCTTCGGCCCATTGATTCCAGGAACCGCTGTTGGGATTCGTGGCGCTCTTCGCAATCCTCGCCCATCTCGCTGCGAAGGCGCGCGGTCAGTAAACGCCGTATTCCCCGACGAATGATGAAGTCCGGAAGCCAACCTCTTTCAGCAATTGCCGTCAACCCTGCTGACTTGTACTCGCCGTTCATGAGCCTTGTTCTCTTGGAAACCATGGAATAAACGCACTTGTTGTTCGCTGATACGCACGATAACGATCACCTCGACTCTGAAGCGCACGCTTTTCTGTCGGCGGAATACCGGTGATCTTCAGCAGGAACAGCAGCATGAACGAAGGACCGATCAATGCCAGCCACGCCGCACGCCCGATACCGATGGCCATCAACGGGTACGCGAACCAATGCAGCCATTCAAAGAAGTAATTGGGGTGCCGCGAGTATCGCCAGAGTCCGACCTGGCAGACCTCGCCCGCATTTGCAGGCGACCTGCGAAACGCAGCCAACTGTCGGTCGGCGATGAACTCACCGATCAGTGAGATCATGAATATCAAAATGGCGGCAATATCGAAACCACCAAACGCGCGCACATTCTGCATGGCGATGTATTGGGGCACAGCAAAAATGAGAACCCATGTCGCCTGCAACATGAAGAACACAAACAGCACGACCTGTTGTCGTTCGCCAGCCCAATTGCGAAGATTCTGGTACCGACCATCCTCCGGTTCGGATGAAATCCTCCGGATCAAATGTTGCGCGAGCCGTGCCGACCAGATTGTTGTCATGGCTGCCACGAC
>DDIR01000070.1:21949-35860 GCA_002338715.1 Phycisphaerales bacterium UBA1845
GGCTGCCACGACAATCCGCCGATGCGCCGCCCCACTTGCGGACAGGGCGAAAGCAAGGGTCAGCGCGCCGATGCCGACCGCCCAACCGACATCAACAATGCCCGCATTGTTTGTGCGCCTCTGCACAATCCAGAGCACAAACATCATCAGGGCAGCCGCTCCAAGCCCCAGCCCGAATTGTTGCACCCAGTTATTCACAAACGTCTCCCGAATGCGTAGCAACTGCAGGCACCCTTGTCGTTGAAGTTGATACACTGGCAACGACAACTTTGATCGCAATTGGAACGGCGATCCCCCACAAAACAGCCAATACGGCGATGCCCCGGACAAAGTGTGGAATCTCGACAATACCGAGGGCAGTGCCAGCCACGTAGGCCGTTGGACCACTGGTTGCCCCCATCACGGCAGCGGTCAAAGGCCGACTTGCCAGCCAGGCAAAACAGGGCACGATCAACATCGCAAAGGCCAACCACATTGCCGCAATCCAAAGTGGTGCCAAAAGGAACGGGGACGCTGCCGATTCAAATCGGATCGCACCAAGCCAAGCGGCTAAGTTGTCCGCAAAGAAACCAATGCCCGCAGCCGCCGGGACGGACCAGAATTCTGCGGCAGGCGATGTCGAAAAACCCAGGTGAATCGCGAAGACAACGATCGTTACGCCCAGCCCAATCCATGCTGCGTCTGCCCGAACCGATAGCACACAACTCCACCAAGCCAACTGATACGCGGCAATCTCGCCGACAATTCGGGATGGACGTGGTGTGGAATTCATAAGGCTCCCAACGGCAAGCGTCCCCTGAATCCAGGTTTCGTTAGTATCATTTGAACATCTCCAATCACGCGTTCGCGAAATCCAGCCTCGCAATAGCACAGGTAGAATTCCCACATGCGAATGAACGCATCTGAGAATCCAAGTGCCCGAACGTTTGGCAACTGCTCTTGGAATCGATTGCGCCAACAACGCAGCGTTGTTGCATAGTGCGGCGTGATGTCTTCGAGGTGCGCGATCGTTAGATTGGACGATTCGGCAACCGCGGCGGCCATTGCCCCTATCGATGGAATGCAACTGCCCGGAAAGATGTAACGCTTGATAAAGTCCACGGCCCGTTTGGAGCTTTCATAGTAGCGGTCGGCTTTCGTGATTGCCTGTATACACGCGGCGCCATCTGACTTCAGCAGTTCGCTGCACTTTTGAAAGTATTGCGGATACTGTCGCCAACCGATGGCCTCGATCATCTCAATCGAGACGAGTTTGTCGTATTGCCCGTCGAGTTGACGGTAATCTGTTTGAAGCACGGTGACGCGATCAGCGAGGCCGGCTTGCTTGATGCGATTCTTCGCCAGATCAAACTGCTCTTGCGAAATCGTCGTTGTTGTCACACGGCAGCCGTAATTCTGAGCGGCATGCATCGCAAAACTTCCCCACCCGGTACCGATCTCCAAGACACTGTCGTTGGGCTTGAGCGCAAGTTTTCGGCATATGCGATCAAGCTTTTCGATTGAGGCCTCGTGCAACGTGGAATCTGCATTTTCAAAGATGCCGCACGAATAGGTCATCGTTTCATCAAGAAACAGTGCATAGAACTCATTGCTCAGGTCATAGTGCGCAGCGATGTTGTGGCGACTGCCCTTGAGAGTGTTGCGCCTTAACATGTTCCAGCCGCGAAGTGCCATCGCCGAGATTGACGTGCGACCACCGTTGAGCTGGGCAAACGATTCATCATTTTGCAGAATCACACGGATCAGTCGGGTCAAGTCGTCGCACGCCCACCAACCGTTGATGTACGCATTTCCGGCTCCCAACGTTCCGCCCCATGCGATTGCTCGATAAAATCGTGGATCGAGGACCTGAATCTGCGCCGTCAGGTCACCAGAACAATGGTGCTCGCCAAAATCCGCCATCGAAACGCCGTCCGTCAGAATCAGGCGACCGACTGCAATTCGTTGCAATCCGGCGATAACGATATTTCGGGCGAGTCGATCGAGCAGACCCGGTTTACCGATGCCCGCCTTCGTCTGCGCGGATGGAATGATCGTCTTTGTCAGCATGTCTTGGCTCCGCTCTTTTGTCGGGCAAGCGTCGCGGGGTGCGTGTATCGCGGACAGCCTTTCAGCCGAAGTCGCAATGCCTGCCAGTAAATCGCCAGCAGCACGCGAATCGTCATCATTGGATAGCGAAGCAGCACCCGATTAAGGGCTGAGCCTGAAATCTCCCGGCGATGCAGATTCATGCTTGTCTTCAAGAACGTTCTGCCGCCCTGCTGCGTGTCCATCACAATGTCAAAACGATTGGCTTGCGTTGAGAAAGTCCAAACGTACTCCATGTCCATGGCCATGAATGGCGATATGTGAAACTCCTTCACGAACTCAAAACGCAGTGCTCGCTCGCGATTGTCCAGGTCAAACGCCGAATGAACGTAGCAGTGCTGCTCTCCCCAGGGTGTGTTGTTGATCTCGACGACAATCGCATCAACATGCTCGTCATTTGCATCAAAGCAGAAATAAAAGCTCACCGGGTTGAATCGATACCCGAAGTACTCAAGGTGTGTCAGCAATCGAATGGGCCCGGATGGTGTCACCCCCGACTGCGTTGCAACCAGATCGCGCACGGATTGGCGCAAATCCTCTCCGGGCTGCGCGTAACCCTTCAGGTGATCTCGCCTCCGGAAGCGGGCCAGCCCCCACCCGTCATTTGACCACAACCTCGAATTTTCAAAGAGGGTGGGAAGTTCATCCAAATCGAGATACATCATGAACAGCGAATACTCGAACTCATGAACAACAGGCTCACGGCGCCGGTGGTTGACTCGACCTTCATAAATCGCACTGTGCATGGTCAGAGTTCCTTGCCAAAATGCTTGCAGACCGCCAACGCGCTGTTGACGCCGTCTTCATGAAAACCATATCCCCAGTATGCACCGCAGTAGTGCGTGCGATTCTCCCCGCTTATTTCGGCGTGGCGCCGCTGCGACACGACACTTGCGGTTGTGTATACGGGATGATCGTAGCGAAGATCGCGAATGCATTGGTTCGGATCGATACAGTCAGTCGAATTCAGAGTCACGCAATACGTCCGCTCTGTGCGTAGTGACTGAAGTTCATTCATGTTGTAGGTGACGACGGCCGACGATTGACGCTGTTTCGGGATGTGGTAATTCCAGCTTGACCACGCTTTGCGACGTTTCGGCAACCGCGAGGTGTCGTGATGAAGTGAAACGTCGTTCCGCTGGTAGCGCATGGTCCCGAGCACGTCACTTTCCGCACGGGTTGGGTCGGCGAGCATGCGCAGCGCCTGATCGCTGTGTGTTGCGATTATCACATGATCGAAGTGCTCCGATCCGAACCGATCAGTGATGATCTCCACGGAATCCTCGTGTCGTCTGATGACCGAAACGGGCGTACTTGTTCGAATCTTCGAGCGAAATGGCAAGGTCATCTTGCGAACGTATTGAACGGAACCTCCACGAATCACCCGCCATTGTGGGCGATTGAGAATGTTCAGCATCCCGTGGTTGTGGCAGAACCGAACGAAGTAGACAGCCGGAAAATCGTAGAACTGCTCCGGGTCGGCAGACCAGATTGCAGCCCCCATCGGGATGAGATGCCGCTCGATGAACTCGGTTGAGTATCGCTGTTGTCGCAGATAGCTGCCCATCGTCAGTTTTTCAGCCGGCTCGGCGAGGAGGCGTCGCGATTGCCTGTAGAAGCGCAGAATCTCCAGAAGCATTCGGTAGTGGCCCCAGCGAAGCAGGTTGCTGCGTTGGGCAAAGAGCGCATTGAGATTGTCACCCTTGTATTCAATGTCAGCCGCGTCATCACGGACGCTGAAGCTCATACTGCTCAGTTGAGTTTCAACACCAAGACGCGCCAGCAATTTGCAGAAGTTTGGATAGGTCCTTTCGTTGTAGACGATGAAGCCCGTATCGACATTGGTCGGACCGGTCGGGTCGTCCACGGTGATCGTGTGCGTGTGTCCACCGACATAGTCATTTGCTTCGAAGACCGTCAGATCATGATCGTCATTCAGCAAATACGCTGCAACAAGACCCGAAATGCCCGTACCAACTACGGCGATTCGCATGGTTTGCACTCCGGCAGTTCTCCGTGGACACCTTGTTCTCCCTCCGCAAGAACTCGTGCAGGCACAGGGTTGAGTTCCCAGATCAAGCCAAGCCATTCCATGAACCGCAGACCCAGGTATGTCGGGTCAATTTCCCACCGGTAGAAGCCCTGCCTCACCGTGCCTGGATACCGATGGTGGTTGTTGTGCCAACCCTCACCGAGTGTCAGTATTGCCAGCATCAAACTGTTTCGACTGCCGTCCGAAGTCTTGAACCTTCTTGATCCGAGAAGATGGGCAAGCGAATTGATCGTGCACGTCGCGTGGAACAGCACGACTGTCGATACAAAGAAACCCCAAACGACCATCTGCCAACCGCTCGTGCCCAGACTGGGTGCAGCATGTTCAAGAAGATGTCCGAACCCAAACAGCGCGGCTGCAAGCACCATTGGCACCAGGACGCTGAAACGATCCAGAAATCTCAGCTCCGGGAATGACAGCAGATCGGGAACGCGCCGCGCGTGGATTACAAGATTGTCCGGTGCCGTCAGCCAGCCAATGTGGCTCCAATAGAACCCGTGTTGATGCGGCGAGTGGGCGTCGCACTCGTCGTCCGAATGACGATGATGGTGACGATGCTGACAAGCCCACCAGATCGGTCCGCGCTGGGCGGCTGAATTGGCCCAGACTCCGAATAAGAATTGACAAAACCGCGACGTCTTAAAGGTTCGGTGCGAGAAATAGCGGTGGTAGAAAGCCGTCACCGCAAACATGCGGACAAAGTAGAGCGCCACCGCCACCGCGACGGCGATCCAACTCCATCCGACCCAGATGATTCCCAAGCAACCGACGTGCAGGAATACATACGGAAACCAGCATGCCAACTGCGACTGCTGGGTCCGCTTCTCTGAATACTGCTCGAGAACTGGCGAAGGCCCCAATAGGCTCAGAATGAATTGCAGGGTCGTAACCATCGAATCACCAAAGGTTTAAGGCAAGTGAAACCGCCGATCGGGCGGTGCACGAAATGTGCCAGTTTCCCGAGCTTATCACAGCCGGTTGTCGCAGGCGGGCGCACCCCTTGCGCCACTACCCATGGATTTCGATGGACAATCGGAATTGGATTCAAGAACTTCTGAATTCTAAGGGCTTGTGCTTTTTCCGACCGAGATGCCTGACATGCCTGCACGCAAGCCCTGGCCCGCCGAATACCGGGATCTGATCCAATCCCGAAGACGCTGGATTCGCTGCGATGTTCGAAGTTACCCGATTAACTCGCGCGGGATTGCCTTCAGCCAACCGGTGTCGAGTAGCCCCCACAATCCAACCAGAATCGCTTCGGACGTGTCGTGTCGAAGTGAAGTCGGACGTGGCGCGTCGGACCATTCAATCACCCGGCGGGCCATGTCTTCGGCTTTGCGTTTTGCCTGCTTGCCGCTTCGTTGGTCCCGCGAATACAACAGGTCACTGCGCCAAGTCTCAGCGCCGATATTTCGCACGTGGACTTCTAGTTTGTTCGCTTCCCGAACCCAGATATCGCAAAGTGCGCCGCCCCCTTCGATGTACAGTACCGCGAGGTTCTCGATCTCTCGCAGGGTTCGATGGGCGCTCCGGCGAAGTGCGGCATTGTTCGCATAATGGTGCGAACGATACCAAAGCAAATGTGCGGCATCATCAAACAACGCCATTCCGGTCCTGAGCCCGAGATCGATGGCGAGGAGTGTTTTTGTCGCGTTTGTCGGCGCTTCGTCCGATGTTCGTTTTGATGGTTCAATTGGCAATCGCTCGGATCATCTTCGCGGCCCAGGCTGACACCGCTCACAGGCATCGGTCGTTCGCGAGCCCATCGATTGGCCGCGAGAATTGCGTGCGCGTCCGACCCAACGCACGCAACTGTATTCTCGCGAACATTCCCCGCGTCGCAACCGCCCCATCGCGCCCCAGCCGGAACTCAGGGCGCCGACCGGAACGCACGCCATGGTTGATGACCTTGTTATGGCCCACCAAATGTCGCCTGGATTTCAATGAAGTCGATCAGGTCGATGTCTCCATCCAGGTCACAATCAAACGCGGCACGACACCGATCGGGCGTCAATGGAAGCTGCGGCGTCGGTAAAGTCGCCGGCCCACTCATGCAGTCGGGCATAAATGCGTAGTCTGCGTTGGTGATCAGTTGATCGCCATCAAAATCACCGCATCGGTCGCAGGCGTCCGGAATCATGTCATTGTCCGCATCCGCGTTATCATCGAATCCATCGCAAACGTCGCAGTCATCGGGCGCACCGTCGCCATCGCTGTCGTTGGCGTCATCGAAACCGGGACACAAGTCGCACCCGTCCGGCACACCGTCACCGTCCTCATCAAGTCCATCATCAAATCCGGGGCATATGTCAACGCCTTCGCAGACGCCATCACCGTCGCTGTCATTGGGATTGTCGAACGGACAGGCATCACATCCTGTGGGCGTTTCATCGCCATCCGGGTCGATGGCGTCGTCGAACCCCGGGCAAATGTCGTCGGAATCGCAGACCGTGTCCGCGTCACTGTCATCGGGATTGTCAGCCGGGCACGGATCGCATACGTCGATGACACCGTCGCCATCGCTGTCCACTTCGCACTCATCAGGAATTTCGTTGGCGTTGCAATCGCTGCTCGAACCCGGACGAAGCGTGTGGGTTGCGTCGTAAAGAACCTCAGCCGGCGTCAACGCACCCGATACAATCCGCACCTGATCGATGAGTCCGCCAAAATCGCGATTAAAGCCGGCGAAATCGGCAGTCTCGTCGTTGCCAATTCGGATGATGTCACGCGACTCGACGGGACCAATAGGCCCGAGCACGATCGAATGCGACGCCACTTCAGGACCGTTGAGGTACAACCTCGCGACGGTGCCGTCGTACACCGCGGCGACGTGCGTCCAGATACCGGCCGCTCTGAACGGATGGACAATCACCGTCTGATGATTCAACCCGAACTCAATTGCATCGTTGCGAATGAGCAGGCTGAATGGACCATCATCCGCCCAGAGAACATAGTGCAGTGACGATGTGTCCAGCGGCAGAATGTGTGCCTCGAGTGTCAGCTTGTCGAAAACATCCAGCGGACTTCCGGGGGGCGCGGCGATGGTCACGGCGTCCAATTCGTGGTTGAAGCTAAGGCTGTAGTTGCCGGGTTCTGCAAACGGTGTTTGATTGGACCAACCTGCGCCGGCGAATACCCCGTCATTTCCGTTTCCGCTCGAATCGAATACCGTCGCCCCGCCGTTTTCATCGCAACCGAAAAGTACGAGCGACCCCGGGCGCAATCCTGATTGAATGTCGCATTCGTCGGGACGGTCGTTTCCGTTGCAGTCTTCAGACACGCGGTCGACAATGTCACACTTGTCCGGCACGCCGTTGCCGTTGCAATCGGTCTCGATCAATTCCTGCAAGTCCACAAAATCGGGGATACCGTTTGAATTGCAGTCGGTGCAGTACGCGACCGCTTTCGTCGCGCAAACATCGTCCCATTCGACCGAGCAACAATACGGATCGACGTTGCACACTTGATTGCAGCATGCACCGTCATTGCAGCCGACCGAACCATTGTCCACAAAACAGTTGCCCAGACCCGGGCACGCTCCCATGGCCGTGCAGGTGTTGCTTTCGCAGATGGTGTCGTCACCCTGATAGGTACCGCCAACGAACAAACAATCCGCTTCGGTCTCAATCGAACAACTCACGCCATCACAGCATGCTCCGGTTGGCGTGCAGCTCAGTGTAAGCGTTCCGCCATTCGTCGCCGATGACGCACCGCCGACGCGAATCATGTATTGCTGACCGGCGACAACGCCAATGGTCACGTCAGACTGCGCCCCGCATGCGTCGTTGTTGCAAGCGATGGCGTTTGCACCGATCGGGCATGCGCAGTTGTTGTAGACTGCAACCACCGTGTCCAGACTTGAACCACACGTGCTTGCGGTCAGGTTTCCGTTGCAACTGGCTGTATAGCAGTACCAGATGTCAGCGCCGATGGTTGCGCCGCACGTTAAGAACTCATTCGGTCCATCGTTTGTCGCATTCAGGTTGCCAAAGTCGACGCTGCCGTCGCCCACACCAATGGGGTTCGCGCAATCATCGTTGCGCGGTTTGAAGGTTGCATCGAGCGTATAAGATCCGGTTCCCGAATACGACCACGCGCAGACCAAAACGATGATCTCATCACCGGCTCCGACACCCGAAAGCGACAAGCTGTCGGCCAATCCGCTGCCGATGCCATCACCCACGGCCAAGCGTGTTCCAGAAGCATCATAGGCGATAAGGATTCCGTCGAATCCGACGGGAATGCTCGTCAATTCAAGGCGACTCATGTTGGGCGGAAGATTGAAGGGGGCAGTGATCCTGAAGAAGTCGAGGTCGCCAGGGGCCTGAATGGTCGACGCGGTGGAACCGGTCAGGTCTGAAGCGATCGTCACAAAACCCACGAACTGATCGGGCGCATCGACCGAAATCGTATAGTTTCCTGGCGGTGCGAAGTTGTTTTCCGACAGGACTTTCGCGGTATGCACATCCCAGAAGTCGAGATCAAATGAAACCAGCGCATCGTCTATGTCAAACCCACCGTTGTAGTCAGCCGCAACGAGATTGGGTTGATCGTTAAAAACCAATAACATCGGATCGAGGCTGTTGAATTCCGTGACGCTGACCGTCGTCGTTCCAAGATCATCGGATGCAAACTCGATCGTGTCCGTATCGATAACCGAGTCGATTGACAACGATACCGACGCGTCGCCAAACTGATTTGGATATAGCGTGTACTCGCTGAAGGACGGTCCGGAGGCAGCCGCAATGGCGCCGAGCGCGTCGACGCGCCCGTGACCGTAGGTGAAGTCATGACCAGCCGGCCCAAGATCGACCGATGTTATCCTTAAAATATCGTGAATCTGCTGCTGTGTGAGTGAACCGGGTCCGCCGGCTGCCTGCAGCATGAGCGCGCAGATCGCGGCTGTGTTCGGAGCCGCCGCCGACGTGCCTGCGAAGTTCGGAAGCAGGTCCAGATCCTGCGGGACATCGTTTCCAAAGAACGTGGTGTTGCAGTTGTCGATCGAGATGAAGTCCGGCTTGGTCAGCGTTGCGGGTGAAGGTGAACCGCCAGCCGTAAAGAACCGACGATGCGGACCAATGCCGCTAAACGATTCGGCTTGACCGGTGTTCCAGAAAGGAACTGCCCCAATCGAAATCGATTGTTGGGTTCCCGCGTGCGGGGTCAGCGTACCGGTTGCGTTGCCAGCATACTCGTTGATGGTCACGCGGCTCGCACCGTTGTCGTAGAAAATATATTTGAACGTAAGCCCGGCAATTGAACCTGAATTGCGCCGCACAGCGACATTCACGTTAATGGGGTTCAAGGTTATGTTGGTAAAATCGAGCCGATCAAATGGATTTCCTCCAACGTTTGCCTCACTCGAATTCGCAAGCAGCGTCGTAACCGTGGAATCCCAAAGCTCGATCTGCAAATCGGTCGTCGCAGCCCCCCACGGCTGAGACCACTGAAGCCCCATCGTCAGCGCCATCCCGGGCGCAAGTGTGATCTGCTGCACTTCGTCGCCGGCAGAAAAGTCGTGATAATCGTCCCCGTCAGAACTGCTCCAGAGGCTCTCGTACGAGAGGTTTGCATAGTTGTGGTTGATCGAAAGATAGACGCGACCGCTGTTGATGAAATTGTTGACCGACTGGGCAATCACGCCGTCCTGAAACATCGGCTCAGCAAAGTAGAGTACGTCGTCAACGACAACATCCATGCCATTGTTGGCGAGGTCGGTGATGTTGTTGGCAAAGTTGGCTTCACCGCCAAAGGCTGTCGCAAATCCCAAACGGTTCGCACCCGGCGCAAGATCGTAGATATGTTCGAGCATTGCCCGCCCTTCGTCTGCGCCGAATGGGCCATCCTGCAAAACGAGGATCTGCCCGTCGGGCGGAAGGTCACCGGTCGCCTGCGATTCGTCGAGACCGACGCAGTTGCCTCCGCCACAGTTATTGTCCAGAACGCTGTCAACCATATTGACCGTGTCTGAAATCCCGCCGATGTCAATGCCGGTACCGTCCAGCGCCGGAAACACCAGTCGCGCCTGATTGAGACGCAAACCCTGAACAGCCTGGTTGTTGGCCGCCCCTTGAAATGCCGGGATTGCCCCTTGCACGACGGGTGTCTGATCGTCTTGCGCCTGCGCGCCTTCACCGTGTTGGCGTGCATCTTCCTGAGGTGGCTGAGGCAGTCGGCGCTCGTCGTGTTCACGTCGCTCGAAACCGTGGATTTGTTCGGCATCGTGTTCGTCAGGGACCTGGCCCTTCGACGCAGAACTGCCGTGCATCGAACGGATACCAACAATCTGCGAAACGTCGACAAGGCGAGCGGCTGGTATCCGGGCCGAAATCAAACCATATGCCTCGGTCTTCGCCACACCAGTCACGGTAACGCCATCGATATTCGCAATGCGCGCCGCAATGGCGTCGACATCTCCAGTCACCGTGATGTCAACGATCGGCGCACCACGATCCACCTGAAAAACCTTGCCATATCGCGAATGCCCGCTCAAAAGCTCTTTGGAAGCATCAATTGGCACTGGGGACCGTTCAGCCTTAACCGCCAACTCGCGCAGGGCGCCACTCAGGCATTTCGCCCGATCACGCTTCGCGGGCGCGATCAACCCGTCGAGCGACTCGACATCTTCGGCCGTCAGTTTCAGGATTTCGTCCGACGTCAGCCCGGTTTTTGGTGAAATTACTCCTGCAACATCGTCTGGCTTTTCGGCATGGGCCGTGTGGATAGCACAAAAAACGGCAAACACTAGCACCTTCTGGACACGTGGTGACATGGCGGCGGATCCATATGCGGGCGCCGCCGCTGTTTGCACGTCAAACGGGCGGCCCTCGCGTGTTGTTCATCTCCCAAAACCACGTGGCGCAAACAACACAGGATACGTGTCACACAATTTTCTCAAAAAAAATGGAGTCGACCGAGCAAGCAAGATCGGGCGGATTGAAATTGCCAAGTCAGCGCAGACGAATCGAACCGCTCCCCCCGGACCGATTCGATCGTCGCTTCGCGCTGCTCAAGATGTCACAGCACTATTCGGAAACAAAACCCAGTGGATCAACGGGGCCTTCGACGTTGCCCATGTTCGCCATCCAGCACCGTTACGGAAGTGGCCCGGTGTAAGCCTGCTCGAACGCGGCATAGTCGATGAGGTCCACATCCCCGTCATTGTCAAAATCAAAGTCGCCGCAACCACCCAGCAACACGCCAACCGTGTCCTCACTGGTGTGGTGAATGGCTCCATTGCAATTCACGACAGCCGTGTCGGTAACGAGCAGGCGTAACAAGTACGAACAGTCCGCCAGTCCCGCCGTATCCCACACGCCGAGAACATTGTTGACGACCGGCACGTTATCTGAATCGATTTCAACCCAGCCCCCACCGCTGCTGTACTGCAATACCCATTTGTCGAGATTGGCATCGTTGGCAGTTCCGGTGATGACCACGGCGCCCTCAACCGTCGAACAGTCAATCGGCGAGTCGATGACCGCAACCGGTTGCGTGTTGTCTATGGTTATCGATGTGATGTCTTCAGCAATGAACCCGCACGTCGTCGCGCCACTAAGCCGCAAGTTGTACTCACCGTCTGGCACGGCTGGTGCAAGCGTGTTCCAAACCTGCCCACCCAACAGCGGATCGTTCGTAATCGCCGTCGTGTAATACGGCATGCTTGCGATCACAGGTTGGTATGAACTGCTGCCGCTCGGTGCATAGTCAACGCTGAAATCTTCGAAACAGACATCCCACGCCGTACCGTGCGGGCAAACATTTCCGCCCACGACGATGTTGTTTGGGCTGGTCAGATCGAGGTTGGAGAACGCCACGTCGACGTAGACAAATTGGACGGCTGTGCTGGTCAATCCGCACGCATTGGTCACCGACAGGCGCAGCAGATAATTGCCCTGTGCAAGTCCGCCCGTATCCCAGTTCGCGAAAAGGTCATCGATGACCGGGACCGAATCCGTGGCGATCAATGTCCAGCTTGTTCCACCGACCGGCATGTAGTCGAGCGACCAACTGGCGAGCGTGCCAGCCGCCTGATTGGCGGTACCCAATATTGGCAGTTGGGCACACGCACAGTCATAGGCACTTGGGATTGCGATTTCCGCTTGCGGCGGATCAGCCCCTTCAAACACCAGGTTGAACTTCAGATTCCCGCCCGACAATGCCGGGTTATAATCCGCAACCTTGATGAGGTACTCGACTCCGCCAGTCACCGGCATTTGCAAAATGCGTGAGAGTGTTCCAGTGCCCGCATCATCATCGCAGGCGAGTTCGTCCGGAATTCCGCAGGGAATATCGACGCCATTGAACACGCCGCACCCATCGAAGACCGAAAGCACCGTGTCGTAGTCGCTGCCTTCCGTATCGAGCGTCAGGAGCCCGTCGCACGTCGGCGTGTACGAGTACCATACGCTGTTGCTGGTCCCGACGTTATTCAGTTCACATGATTCCTGCGCTTCGCACGTATCAACGTCGGTGTTGACGGTGCTGTACAGCGGCGAATTGTAGACCAATCCTGAAATTGACGTTGCGCTGGCGCAGACGTCGTTGGGCGGACTCCATCGAAGATCGAAGTCGAGCAACTCGCCGCCCGATGCATTCAATGCAGACACCCTGAAGATATATGTCTGCCCGGCTTCCACATCAAAGTTGATCTGTGATTGCGAATTGAAGATATAGTTGTCGCTGCAGGCGAATTCATCGGGATTCGGACAGCAGCTGATCCCTCCACAGAATCCCCGGCAACCATCAAACGCTGACAGCACGGTGTCGTAGTTGCTGCCAAACGTGTCAACGCGAACCCGGCCAGCCAGATCTGGCGTGTAGGAATAGAAAACGTCCTTGCTGAAGGTTCCGCTCCCGCATGAATGGGCCGGCGAGCAGAGATTGGTCAGCGCACCCGAAACGCTCAATACTGGTGGATTGTAGTGGACAACATTGCCCGGAATAATCGCGGCGTTCTGGCATGAATCGTTTGCCGGCTGAGCTTTCACCGCGTTTGGCATGGCAACCATCGCAAGCAGCAGTGAAACAATGATGCACCTGGGTTTGACCCAAACACTCCTTTGACGCAGATTCATTTCTCTAACCTCTCCAGTCGAGTCGTCTCGCACCGCGTCGCGCAACACACGGGCTCGGCGCGAATGTGTCCTTGTTTGTAAGAAACGGAATTGGCGACTCTGGCTTACGCGCGATCCAAAAAAATTTTTCGCGGTGTCACACTCGCATGGAATCGGCCTAGATGCGATTGAATAGCCGACTTTCGGGATCGACTTTGGCTGTACTCCTTACCTCCGTTAAAATAGAGAAGGACCAACGCCCGAATCGCTTTCGGGTCAGTGAACGGGATGAAAGTCATGCCCGACGATTCACATGTGGACATTCTGTTGGAGCGAGCGATTTCCGGTGACGATACCGCCACCGAACAGCTCTTGCTGCGCTTTCATGCAAGACTCTTGTATGTAATCGCGCGCAAGTTACCGGTGCGCCTGCGTTCTTTAATCGCTGTTGAGGACGTTTTGCAGGACGCATATGTGACGATTTTTCGCGAAGTCCGTTCGCTCAAGCCGCAAGGGTCAGAGGCGTTCTTTCATTGGCTATGCCTCGTCGCCGAGCATCGGCTGTATGACGTCATTCGGGCTGAAAATGCGGACAAACGAGGCGGGCAGCATCATCGCGTCGACACACAATCCGCGGCTCAGTCGGGCACCGTCGTCGATTGGTTGGAGCAGTTGGCCCTTTATGAACGAACCCCGAGCCAATCGGTAGCCGCG
>DDIR01000070.1:35964-36969 GCA_002338715.1 Phycisphaerales bacterium UBA1845
TGTTAGCCGCTCGCGAGGCGGTTGGAATTGTTCGCGGCGCTTTGGATGGACTTCCCGACCACTATCGGCAAGCGTTGCGACTTCGCTATCTGGAGGGGCTGACCGTCGCCCAGACTGCCCAGCGAATGGATCGAAGCGAAGGGGCCGTCTGCGTGCTCTGCCACCGGGCGTTGAAACAACTGCACCTGGCGCTCGGCGATTCCACTGAATTCCTCGGATTAAAAGAGTAAGCCAACCGAGAAATTCTCGTTGTTACAGGAGGCGGTAGGTACGATTCTGCATCCACCCACTGGACGCTACTGAAGAACCTTGTTTGGAAATTCTCGTAAATGAAGGCCGGTGATGAAAAAACAAATGTCCCCGGAACCGTCAGCGCTGATCGATTGGCCCTTATCCACCGCCTGATCGACGATTGCATTGAACGGCGCATCACCGGCGAATCGCTCTCCCACGAAGCGCTTATCGCCGACCACCCCGAGTTGATGCCGGAACTCGCGGAAGAATTGAAGCACCTCGACGTGATCGAAAGGGCCCGTCGCCGCGTCGCTGGTTCTTCGCAGCTTGATCCCCTTGACGCATCGCAACACCCCAAACCGTCGTTGGGCGCCGATGTATTTCCCGGTTACGACATTGAGCATGAGATTCATCGTGGCGGGCAAGGGGTTGTGTACAAGGCGATTCAACGATCGACCGGCAGGACCGTGGCGCTGAAAGTGCTCCGCGAGGGAATGTTTGCGGGAACTCGGGAGTTGATGCGCTTTGAGCGCGAAATCGACGTTCTCGGTACGCTGCGCCACCCCAATATTGTGCGCGTGCTTGATCGGGGTGTGACGGCTGGCGGTAGCTTCTATTGCGTCATGGATTGCATCGATGGGCTGCCAGCCGATCTCTATGTCGAAAAACAAAGTCGATCCCTGTCAATCGATGATGTGCTGACCTTGTTCCTGACAATTTGCGACGCGGTCCAAGCCGCCCACCTGAATGGTGTGATTCATCGCGACCTCA
>DDIR01000070.1:37045-54280 GCA_002338715.1 Phycisphaerales bacterium UBA1845
GTGATTCATCGCGACCTCAAACCGAGCAACATTCTCGTCGACGAATCCGGAACGCCGTTCGTACTCGACTTCGGACTGGCAAAGCGAACCGAACCATCCGCCGATTCGGCCATGACGATGACCGGACAGTTCGTCGGCTCGATCCCGTGGGCGAGTCCGGAGCAGGCGGCTGGCGCGAGCGATGTCGACGTGCGGACTGACGTCTATGCACTTGGATTGCTGCTATACCGGATGCTGACGCGGGCGTTTCCATATGCGGTAGACGGACCAGCCCGCGAAGTGCTTGAGCGCATCATTCATTCGTCGCCTGCTCCACCATCTCAGTATCGACGAGAGATTTCTCACGAACTTGAGACGATTATCCTCCGATGTCTCGCCAAGGATCGTGACCGTCGTTACCACTCTGCGGGCGCTTTGGCGCTTGATCTTCGGCGAATGATCAACGGCGAACCCATTGACGCCAAACGCGACAGCACCTGGTATGTCTTGCGAAAGACGCTCTGGCGTTATCGCATCGCTGCCGGTGTCGCTGCGACGTTTTTTATCGTCGTGACCGGATCCGCGATCTGGCTCGCCCAACTCTATTCTGAACAGCGCACCCAAAGTGCCCGTGCAGAGCTTGCGGCGGCTGACGCTCGAAGAGAAACGGAACGGGCTGAGGCGATTAACAAGCTCCTTGAGTCCGCGATCTCAGCCGCCGACCCGACCCAGGAACGCGGTCCGGATTACACCGTCCGTGAATTGCTTGACGAATTCAGTACGACGCTGAACTCCGACACCGATGCCGATCCGCGCGTGATTGCTTCGGTGCATCGGGCACTTGGCAAGGCCTATCGCGGACTGGGACTGCCGATCGCGGCTAAACCGCATACAAGAAGAGCCCTCGCGATTTACCAGAAACTCGAGTCTGCCCCGCCGCACGAACTGGCGATGAGCCTGAACGAGTACGGTTTGAATCTCATGAACCTCGATTCAAACGGTGTTGCGCTTGACATGCTGGAACAATCGCTGGCGATCCTGGAGAAATTACAAGGAGAGGATCACCCCGAAGTACTCTCGATAAGGAGCAACATCGCCACCGCACTGCACGCGCTTTCCCGCGACGATGAGGCTGAAGCGATGATCACTGACGTGATTGCACGGACCCGGGCCAACAGCGACGAACCGCAGCCAATCCTCGCGACCTATCTGCTTAATCTTGCATCGATCAGAAGCATGCACGGTCACGTGGATGATGCCGTCGCCCTCAGTGAAGAAGCGCTGGACATCGCCAGCCTGCACGACACCACGTCAAATGGCAATACGGCTCGGATCATGTCCGCACTCGCAAGCTTTCACCGCGAAGCCGGGCACCTCGATTCCGCGATTGAACTCTTGAATAGATCGCTTTCCATACGCCGGCGACTCTATGGCGACGAACACATTGAAGTGGGCAATGGCCATTCACATCTGGCAACCGTGCTGCTGAATCTCGGACGGCTGGATGAAGCGCTGGAGCATTCGCTCAAATCGCTCGAAATCTGCCGAGCTGTCTACCCCGAACCCCATCCACGCATTCTGCAGGAGCTCAACACGGTCGTGCAGACGTACGTGACCCGCGCGGAACCGGACTTGGCGATTCCCTACGCAGCGCAATTGGTCGAACATAGCAAACTGCTGCACGGCGAAAAGCATTACAATGTCGTCGGCGCACTCAACACGCGCGCTCAGCTCTTCATGATGCAGGAAAAGCTATCAGAATCAGAGGCCGACTTCCGCGAAGCCCTTGAAATCGCAAGCGAACTCTTCGGAGATGATCATCCCGTCGTACCGATCCTTTACAACAACCTGGGGCTTTGCCTGTCTCGGCAGGACAGAGACCGCGAAGCCGCCGAAATCTATCGCGTCGGACTCGGATTGGCGCGTCGCATACACCCGGACGACCACCCCGGGCGCATCTCGCTAACGATACAGTTGGCAGAAGCACTTAAGTTCTGTGGGGATTATGAAGAATCCAAACAACTCTACGAAGAAGGCCTCGCCATGCGCAGGCGGGTTTATGGTTCCGACAACATCTATACCGCATACGCACTCAATGGTCTTGGCGACCTTTACATCGAAATGCGTGACTTCGCGCCAGCCGAACCCCTGTATCGCGAATCACTTGACATCACCACGCAGGGTTTGCCCGAAGGACACGAAAGTCGGGCGATCCCGTTTGCGAACCTTGGCCGCGTGCTCGTCGAATTGGGTCGCCCCGCCGAAGCTGAACGGTTCACCCGTCGCGGACTGGAGATTCGCGAAGCAACGCGACCCGAAGGCGACAAACTCATCGCCCGCGCACAATACTGGATGGGCCGATGCCTGATCGACCTGGGCAAATACGATGAGGCGGAACGCCACCTCAACGCCGCGCTGGAGAACCGATTGGCCGACGAGAAACAACTGCCATGGCGCCGGGCGGTTGTGATGGCCCGCCTCGGAGAAATCCAAACCGCTCGAAAAAACCTTGCTGAAGCGGAATCGCTGTTGCAGGACGCATACAAGATGGCCGAAGCGGATGAATCCGTTCGCCCCTTCATCCTCCGCGAAATTGCGCAACTGCTCGTCGACCTGTACAAAGACTCAAACCAACCAAGCGAATCGGCAAAGTGGGAATCAACCCGAACGGAATTGGCCAACGAGTGAAGTCTGCCTGCACGGTTCCGGCGGTTGTCTGATGGGCGGATGCGAATGCCTCGACGACGAGGGCGACAACGACCTGCAGGACTCTCTCATCTTCCTGCAGGCGATGAATTGAAGCACGCATCTCCCTTCAATGCGTGCCCCAAATTCGCCGCCGACTCTTGATTCGACTTGCGGTCAGTTCCCAAGACGGCAGTTAGCCCGCGTTACGTCGGACCAGCGTGCAGGTATTGGATCTCTTCGTAGTCCGCAAGGTCAACATCGCCGTCTTCATTCGCATCGCCCAATTCGCATTCGCTCGGCAGCGTCAGTGAGCCGGGCGTGGTGAAGCACTGTTGCAGTCTGGCATGGTCAGCAAGGTCGACGTCGCCATCCAGATCAAAGTCGCCGGTGTTGTCGTGTTGTGGTGCGGGATCGTTCCCGTCAAGCAGACCGTCGGTGTCCTGATCGATTCCGATGCGCTTTCCCGATCCGGGCGGGACGGCAGTGAAGAGCAAAGAATCGCCGGGCTGGAGCGAAGCAACGATCACACTTTGCGTTTCAACTGTGCCAGTATCGGACAGGAATTCGCGCTGTCCATTGTTGATACCCGTCAGCCAGTATCCGCGGCGAACGCCTCCGACAACGCCCTTGGCAACAATGTCGCAGTGTGACGGCGTTTTCAAATACTGTGCAACCATCACATCAATATCGGCAAGCCCGGAAGCTGATGCAGCAGGATAGTCGATCTGCACCTGCCAACCGACAACGTTCATGACATTGCTGGGAAATGCATTGAGCGCGGCGACCATGTCAAGTTGTTGCGCAGGGGTGATGCCGGTGATGATCTCGGGGAAGAATTCATTGAGAAACGTTTGGAGCGGATGCTCGTTGCTTTCCCGCTCTTCGCGCCCGTCATGCACCATGCCGAATCCGTCGTACACGTCACCGATGAACTTCTTGTGCAGTCCGCGCATCTGGGTGATGATCTGAAGCTGGGCGAAGAAACTTGCACCGCTGATGCCGGAATCCCCGTTGGTTGTGAACGCCGATCCATCGTGACCAAATTCGTTGCCCAGTGCGGGAATAACCTGGTGACACGCGTTGCAGAAATTGATGTAGGTGACCAATCCATTGAGCGCCCGAGGCTCCTTGTACGCGTTGGTTCGCTTGAAATATGGATTGGGTCGATAAACCACCGACTTGATGAAGGCATTGAACGCATCCATGTCGTCCGAAGGAATCTCTTCACCGCCGAGCAGGTTTGCAAACGCTTCATTGAAATCCTGAAACACCGGTTTGTCGCCGCGCCAATGCAGCGGTTCATGTCGATCCAAGCCGCGAAGCGACTGGGTAACCATCGGTCCTTTGAGCGGATGGTTGAATGCGTTGGGCATGTTGGGCGGACCCGGCTGGTTGGCTGTCCCAAACGCGCCGAGGTCCCATGCCAAACGATCGAAGTCCGTGTTGGGATGGCACGAGTCGCATGAGTGCGCGCCGTTGTTGCTGAACTTCGTGCTGTAGTGGAACTTGCGCCCGTCGCGAATTTGGCGCGGTTCAGGATTGAACAGTTCCCTCGAATCAACGACCTGCGGCGCGTCGAACGTCGTCACATCTACCGCGGTGACGGTCATCGCGTGACGACTCAACACGTAGATGCGATCATTCGCCGAGTCGATTGATAGGCCGCGCGGCCCGGACGGCACGTCCAGCCGCCCGAGCACGCGACCCGTCAAACCATTCAAAATACCGATGCGATCCATCCCCAACGATGCAACGGCTGCCCATTCGCCGCTATCGTGAAACGCGATCGCATTGGGATGGGCGAGCGACTTGGCTTTGGCGCTTGGATTTGGGGCGCTGACGTCGTGAAAGTTGTCGATGCCCGAGTGAAGATCGCTGTCGATGATTGACGGCGAAGCAAGCATGTAGTCGTCGACGATCTCAATCATGTGGTCAAGGAAATGCCCGTTGAGATTCTCGCCCATGCGAATCGTGTTGAGCGCTTGCAGATTGGTGACGAACAACGCACCCGTCTGCGGGTTTTGATCCATGCCATTCAAGGTGGTACCGACATCACCGATCACGTTGACGATGGGCAGGCCAACACCAATTGATGCGCCAGGATTCGATGCGTCGAGCACGATCAAGTCGTGGTCGTATGTGTCTTTGGCATCGCTGGCCATGTGCTCAATGACCTCGTCCGCATTAACGATTCCGAATTCCTGATTCATCAGCGCGACCATCGCCGGGTCGGGATCACCATTGGCATCGGTCAGAATATTCTGCGTGATGTCAAACCAATCCCCATGTGAGTCGTAAACGATGCGAGGAACAAGTGGAGCGCCACTTGTGCCAAGATCGTCGGGCCAAGGGCTTAGCTCTGAGACACTTCCCGGATTCGGATCAAAGGTATCCGCCGTCGCGCTGAACTGCTGAGCCACCCAGAGATTCGGCATGGTGACGCATTGGCAACCGTTCGACGTGCACGGGTTCGGCTGGAGGCAACCACGTGCGGCAGCCGGGATCGAAACAATCGGCGGAGGGTTGGTCGGTGCAGGGTCGGCGAATCGCAGTTCAACGGGTGTGCCTGCTAGCGACGTGTTGTTTCCTGAGTGGTGTGCGGCGACGACAACATGATCGTTGACGGCATCGTAGATGACCGCTCTCGGCGTGTTGCAATCGAGGAACGTGCTGCTGACGACTTGTCGCGTGGCGGTGTCGATCGTAACGAGGTGTCCCAACTCGACAAAGGGCGAACCGGTCGGCGTCGCGTTGTCGGGCACAAACGGACTTCCCTGGATAACGACAAAGGCATAATCGCCACTTGGATCAAACACGATGTTGACCGGTTCGTCGCCGACATTGATGACGTCGACCACTTGTTCCGCGTTGACATCGACCACCGCGACTGTGTCGGAAATGATATTCGCCACCCACACGATCGAATCGTCGGTTTCCGGTTGAATCTGAACGGACACGGGTTCCAGACCGACAAAAACCTCGCTCAATTTCTGCAACCGATTGGTTGCGTCGAGCACCACGAGCGAATTGTTGGGCGTGTTGACAGCAAATACACGCTGCCCGTCGGAGCTGACCTGAATCGGATGAATCGCCGGCGACTCAAAATTGACATACTCACCCGATGCCAGCGGGGCAAGCAGACTCGCGGGAATCTCGAAGTCTTCGGGAACCGGTTCCTCTTCGACCATGGTTGCAAACGCATCGGCCGCGTCCGCACTCTGTTGCATGAGTGTTGCCAGGTTGGCTGCATTCGGATGGCCTTGCTGAGGCAGTGGTGTGAATGCTGTCGGGTGGCCCGATGCACCGCCTGGAACTGCGTTGATTTTGATTGCGGGTTGGAGGGTGAGCGTTGCGGTTGCGATACCCGCGGTGGCTGTGATCGCGACGATGGTGATCCACCGATCGCTGGAAAGATGCCGAATGCGCATGGTGCTGTCCCTTTCAAGAACTCGTTAAGTGGCGTTGTCGCTTTCACCGCACGATGTCGGCGGCGCTCTCTCGCACTTCCCAGACTTGGACGAAATGAATGCACGGAACACGCACGAGCCAGTTGGGCTCGCGACCCCTGCCAATCACTTCAAAGTTCGGATAGAGCAACCGATATGCCAAAGTGTCGCGATTGATTGGCGACGGTGTAACGTTCGCTGAGATCGGGGTTTATGAGGTTTGTTCGTGCTGGCAATTTGGCGTGAATACGGACATCGCTGGCTGGGGTTGGCCAGTTTCTTGACTCTGCTGGCCAAATGCGCGCGCTGGAGGTCAGGATTGGCCGTCCGCTTGAATACCGAGTTTGTCGAGTTTGTGGCGCAAGCTGCCGCGTGACAATCCGAGCAGTCTTGCGGATTCGGAGATATTGCCATCGGTGTGGGCGAGTGTCTCCTGGATCAACTTTCGCTCAACCGTTTCGAGCGGGGCGATGCCAATCGGTGATGAGTTGAATTGCTTCACGTCGGTGCTCGTCGGTACGCCATCGGCATGAAGATTGAGCAGATCCGACGTGACGGTGGGACCTTCCGCAAGGAGCGCCGCACGCTGAACGACGTTGGCCAATTCGCGCACGTTGCCCGGCCAATGGTAGGAACGCAAAGTGGTTCGCGCATCCTCGGAGAAACACAACTCCGCTTTGCGAAATTTCCGCCGGAATCGTTCAAGGAAGTGATCTGCCAATGTGATCACGTCATTGCCTCGATCACGAAGTGCCGGCATCTGCAGGCAGAATACCTTCAAGCGGTAGAAGAGATCGGCGCGAAATTCACCGTGCTTGATTTTATCTTCAAGGTCGCTGTTGGTGGCGGCCATCACACGCGCCCGGGTCACGCGCTCGGTCGTGCCACCGAGTCGTCGAAATCGCCCACTCTCAATGGCAACCAGCAGCTTGGATTGCGTCGCCGGCGGCATATCGCCGATCTCGTCGAGAAAGAGCGTGCCCTCTTCAGCCACTTCGAACAATCCCTTTTTTGCAGACTTTGCGTGCGTAAATGCGCCGGCTTCGTGACCGAATAATTCCGACTCAAAAAAGTTTTCCGGAACAGCCGTGCAGTTGACGTGAACAAAAGGCCGATCTGCCGCCGGTCCTTTTCGATGGATGTAGCGGGCCAACGCCTCTTTGCCCGTACCGGTGTCGCCAAGGAGCAGCACCGTCGGAAGCGAGCCTTCACTGTCGAGTGGAAGCGATGCGATCTTGTCACATATTTCGAGCAATTCGCGAATGGCCGGGCAATCACCGATAACCCGCTCGCCCTCTGACTCGCGCTGCTGGGCTTCGCGGTATGCATCAAGCTGATTGCGCATGCGGTGATTTTCAATGCATCGCGAAACCGAAAGAACGACTTCATCCATCGACAACGGTTTTTGAATGTAGTCAACCGCACCTTGCTGCATGGCCGCGACAGCGCTGGCGATCGTACCGAACCCCGTGATGACTATGACCGGCACATCGATTCCGTATGATCGCAACTCACCGAGCAATTTGAGACCGTCGGTGTCGGGTAGGTTCACATCAACGAATACCAGATCGGGCATTTTTGAACGGGCAGCCGCCAAGCCAGCCTGGCCGTTCGATTCAATGCGGCAGGTATGTCCCGCACGTTGCAACGCCAACTGCATGGATATTCGGAGATTCTCTTCGTCGTCGATGACGAGGATGTTGGCCATCCGCTACTGCTCCTGATCGATTCGGTCGGGCGTATCAATGCGCCCGGGCATGATGGCTTCAAACGTGCTGCCCATTCCCGGAGACGAGACGCAATGAATCCGTCCACCGTGCGTGTGTACAACTTTTGCAACCATCGCCAGGCCAAGTCCGTTGCCCTCGCTGCGTGTGGTGAAGTTTGGCAGAAAAACCTTGCTTTGCAATTCCGTTGCGATGCCAGCGCCTTCGTCATCAACACAAATGCTCCAATGCCCCAAACGATCGCCATTCGACGCGACGCGTATGCGCACGGTTTGACCCGGTCGCGATGCCTGAATCGCATTCGTGATCAGGGCCACGAGTGCCTGCTCAAAGTGAAAGCCATCGACCACCACAAAGCGGGATTCCGGATCGATGACAGCCGCCAACTGCACGCCGGCCCGATCGGCAGTCGGCGTCATCACATTGCAGACATTCTCGATGAGTTCCGCCAGATCAGTCCTTTGCGGCGCGATGCTCATCGGTTCGACGGAATGTTGCAATTGGCGCAGCCATTGTTCGAGTCGATCGATCGCCTTGATGATTCGCCCCTGGTACTCCGCCACATCCTGCGGGTGCGCCTCTGGATTCTGGGTGGCTTCCGCCAGTCCGCGAATACCTGCCAGCGGATTGCGGATGTTGTGGGCGATGCGTCGAAACATTTCGCCAGCCGCGGCTTGCCGTTCCTGTTCGACCAATTTTGCCTGCATGTCCACGATCGTGCCCGACATCTGATTGACTTCGTTGGAAAGCGCTCCGAGTTCGTCGGCTGACTGTGGATTGATGCGATAGTCAAAGTGACCGGCTGCGATTTCCTTTGTGGCGACGCGCAGTTTCGCGACGGGTTGAAGCACCCAGCGCCTGACCAGAATCAAACCGGCAATGCACAGTGCGGCTCCGACGATGGCGTTGGCGATGAGAATGGTCACGACGCGCTGTTGGGTGGTGGCTGCGTGATGCACGGCATCGTGGCGCTGCGTTGTAATCAAAGCACTGATCTTACCGAGGATGGCGTCACAATTGCTGAGCAGGTCAGTCGGGATTGTCTTGTTACCGGCGTCGATCGCGGTGGCGAGTTCATGCCAGTGGTCGCGTTCGGCGTCGTCTTCGCGCAACGCGAACGCCCCATTGACGCGTGCGTCGGCGTGTTGGCGTAAGGGGATAAGCATGCCGGTGAGGTCGATGGAATCGAGATCGGAGGCTGGCAAATCCAGTTGCGCCTTGGCCAGCTGCACCTGCATGCGCCAGCGCTCCACTTCCGATTGCCGGACGAACGACGACTGGACATCCACAAACGCGGATTGAAAGTAGACGACGATGCACCACCCGGACATCACCAGGTTTGCAGAGAGTGACAACACATAGATGAGGGCGAGAACGCCGAATTTCTGTCGCAACTTCATCGGAGTCAACTCACTATGACACACGGAACCCAGCGCAAGTTGAAAATGCTATTCGTCTGGCGGCGGTTGATAAGACCAATTCCAATCCGGCGCCATTTTGGGATCACGTGAACTCCAAACGTGCCCACCGATAAACGCCGCATGGACCATCCCGGAGTGCCGCTTCGCCGGAAACCAGAATGCGCTGTTCGCATACAAATCGCCAGAATCAATTGACGGTGCAGAATAGAACGGAACGAGCGGTTGCGGGCGCGCCTGGGCATCGGCGCCGTCGACATCGAATGCGAGCGGCGTCCAGGGATGTTCCAAAATTCGCGGCGTCAGCGTCACGTCGCGCAGCACGTTGATCTGACTGGGACCGATGGCAATCTTCACGTTTGCCTTGTGAAGCCGCATGTTGAAACCGACGCTCACGCTTGATAGCGGAGTGATGGTGTCCTCTGCCGGTTGAAAGCTGCTGTCGCGAGCAAGGCCTTTTGGACCGGCTGGGCAGATCAAAGGCTGCTTGCGGGCGTCGAGCGGGATTGTTCCGAATTGACCGGAAGGCTGTTTGAAGAATTCCTCCGTGCCATAAAGGCTGTCCTGGAAATCCTCGAGGCGAAACTGGTGAGCGCCGAGTTTTTCACTTTCCCTGCCGCGGTCCACGTGCCCGTAGTCTTCTGCGAAAAGCTGGAACGATTGCGACACGCCCTGCAACTTGTTCTTGCACAGAACACTGCGTGCCGATTCGCGCACTTTCCCAAGCGTCGCCAACAGGATGCTGAGCAAGATGCTCATGATCGCGACGACCACGAGCAACTCGACCAATGTCAATGCCGAGCGAATGAAGCGGCGATTGGATGTTTCACGCGACGTCGCCATCATCAATCAACCGCCAAGGTAATGGGTAACGGAATACCGCCATTGAACAGGGTGACCCCAGGCCCAGCCATGTACCCACCAAATGGGGCTATTTCCGGCGACGTCACGTTTCCATCATCATTGGCGTCGACATCGCCGCAAACCGTCGGCATGGGATCCCCGACCATCTCGACGACGCATCGCTGCAAAATTGCGTAGTCGGCAAGATCAAGATCACCGTCGGCATCGACATCAAAAAGTGCGCTGGGTTCGACAGGCCGGTCGGCAGCATTGACCAGTCCATCATAGTTGGCGTCGTGAACGTCAAACCCATTGCCAAAATCAAAAATCGTATACGTGCCGTCGGTCACGCCATCAGCATCGCAACCGCCACCATCTGCACCCGCGAGAAAATCATCGAATAGCATCAAATCATTCAGATCGATATCGCCATCACCGTCGTAGTCGTGCGTAAGAACGTTGGGGGTAACGTCGGTCCACGCCAGGTCGGGCGTCAGTGAATCCACGTCCGTGAAGACGCCGGCAAAAATAGCATTCACCACCCAGTTTTCCGGCGCGAGATAATCGCCGGCTGACTGAAACTCCCATTCTTCGATCAGTGGAAAGTTCACGTCTGCACGGTCATTTGCCGTCGCGAATTGGGCGCTGATGGAAACGTGGTCGAGACCTTCCAGGATGCTGCTTTGATTGTCGGCGCAGCAATCGGGCGTTTCGGAAGTGCCGCCAGCGATGGCAGCCGCCCCGTTGTGGTTCAGCGGATAGACCAACGACACGGTTGTCCGGTCGGTGGCGATCGAGTGAGAGTAGAGCAACTCAACCTGCGGATTGTAAGTCGGCAGTCCGTTCGAGCAGCACACGAGGATGAAGTCGTCAAACCCGTGGGCCCGATTCAGAAACGGTCCTCGCACAATCCATGACTCACCGGCTTCAAATGTGAAGTTGCCATTGCTGCCGACATCGACCGAAGAGATCGATCCCCACAAGAATGCAAGGTTGAACTCCTCGCCACTTCGCTCCGGGAAATATGGACCAGTGCTCGCATCAGCATCGAAGTTACCGGGGCACGTGTCGAGCGAAACCCTCTCGGCAAATCGATCATTGGCGATCGGACCACCGAACCGGCCAGCCGCACCGTGGTATCGAAACTGCGGACCGAGCAATTCACCGCCCGTTAAGACATTCGCATCGATGTCAAATTCGACGAAGCCAAGCAACGGATTGTCGCCGAAAAAGAATATGTTGCCCGGAAAGCTCAGCCCCGGAGGATTGACCAGACCATCGAAAACCAAATCCAGTCGGAAGAAATCGGCAGGGGCAGCCGTCCATTCACCGCGAAAGAGCGACGATACCGCGTTGTCTGGCGTCCATGCGCCGATGTTGTATCGAACGAGATCGATTTGAGGCATGGCGGCTGGCGACGATGGACTTCCATCGAATCGCAGGAAACGCGAATCGCCGGTTCCGTCGATATGGACCCGTGGCAAATCGTCAGCCCGCACGACTTGCACAAGTGCGAAGACGATGAGCAGGCACGCGCCGGGATATCTGCATGAAGTCAATGACATAGCCAACCCTGCGAGCGGTAGACGCGACGAACCGCTCCGTCCCAAAAAGACGGCCGATCAATCAAGGGCCGCCCAACCAAACCATGCGCAAACGACGTGCCAGCGGTGGAATCGATCGCACATGACGTTCCACTCGCGCATGCAGGGCATGGGACGTCGCGAATGGCAATCAGACGTGCGGCATAGAGCGAATTCGATTCAACCCTGACCCCTGCAAATATAACCGCACGGACCGTTGGGGCCCAAGAAGAACTTTCCAAGATGGCCATTTCAAGCGCGGAAATCGGAGATTCTTGTGCACTTCCCCCATCAAGAAACCACGGCTTGGGCTGATTCAAGGTGTTCCGTATCGCCTGCTGCGGCGTGCTGTTCGTTGCGAAGAACGTCTTACCTTGTTCGATTGCCTCTCAATCTTGGGCGAAGAATCGAGCCAACCAAGAACAAGACAACGGCTATGCTTGCTGCGATCTGGTCAACAAAAAGCGGGAGCCTTGAATTGAACAAGTCAACAAAGTGTCTGCAACAATCGAGAGTATCCATGATCGCTTCGGGACGAAAGTGAATTCATCCAATCGCGCAACGGGCGTTGAATCAATAAACTGATCGTTCGGCAGGCGGCTCATTTCATCACGTCGCGCGTTCCAAAAAGTCGCTGCGAAACTTGATTCGATGGAATCGACGAATTGAAACTCATTTTCGGAGTACTCCGGCATGCCAAGTATGACCAGCACGGTAGCCATCGTGCGATTGCTCGGTCCAGGAAGGGGTATTGCTCCAAAGTCCAACGCGCATACCGGGATGTTGTCGGCGTGCCGTTTGCCCGCAGAAGTGAGGATGCATATGATGAGATTCCAGTCGGCCAATTGGAGCAATTGCAATTTGCAAGATTCTCCGAGGCCATTACCTGCACCCCGCCAAGCGGAATTGAGGTTGCTTTGCAACGCCGTCGCGAACCGGAATTGATGGATGATCCAAATGTAAACCCGCGCGAGCATCGTGCAGCGCTTGCCGCGCTTCGACGCTCCAACCGCTTGCTCGGAGCCGACGCCAAGCTTGTGGACATGGTCGCTGCCAACACACATTCTGACGACGCACGAATCCTCGAACTCGGTTCCGGTGGTGGCGGTTTGATCGCCGCCTTATTAACCCGCTCTCGAGAAACAGAGCGTATGTTTCGCCCTATCGCATTGGATCGATCGCAATTTGCCATCGACGATGCACGCAATCACATTGGCGCGGTGCATGCTGCCGATTTCGTAGTCGGGAACGCATTGCAGCTTCCTTTTGCAAATCAATCCATCGAGATCGTCGTCTGTTCATTGTTGCTGCATCACTTTGATCCTGCCGACGCGACCCAACTCCTTCGAGAAGCAACACGCGTCGCATCGCAGGCCGTCGTGGTCAATGACCTTAACCGTACCGCGATCGCATGGGTGCTGACCTGGTCCGCAACCCGTCTGATGAGCCGATCACGGTTGTTTCACATCGATGGACCTCGGTCCGTCCGCGCTGCCTACCGCCCTGCCGAAGCCATGGATCTTGCCACCGGTGCGGACATGACGCAGGTGACTGTGCGCAGGGTTTTTCCATTCCGATGGATGATGATCTGGCGTCGGGAGAATCCATGATTCGCCCCAATACTCAACCTGATGTTGTCATCGTGGGTGCAGGACCCGCTGGTTGCTCTGCGGCGATTCGCCTCGCGAGGGCTGGGCACTCGGTCACGGTCTGCGAGGGGGCCATCTTCCCACGGCGCAAGGTTTGTGGCGGCTGCTTGTCAGGTGATGCCGTCGCGCTGCTGGTTGACTTGCTCGGTGAAAAAGTCGCGGAACTGGGCACGCCAGTGACCCGAATCACGTTTGGAATCGGACGCCGAACGTTCTCCACGTTTGGAGACGAACACTGTCGAATCGTTCGCCGCGACATCCTGGACGCAACGCTCGCAGAGGCAGCCGCGGCGGCAGGTGCGAGATTGGAATTCGGTCAGCGCGCCGAGATTGTCGAGGAAAGTCGGGGAAGTTTCTCGATTCGGACAGCCGCCCGGTACTGGCAACCACGTTGGATCATCTGGGCAGCCGGTCTGACTGATCTTGTAAAGCATAAGAATCTGAAACGCCAAGACCTCAATCGTGCGATGTTCGGACAGGCATGGTCGGTTGCACCGATGGACGTGTGTCCACCGGTCGGCGAAATCGCGATGCACTGGCTGCAAGGTGGCTATGTTGGGTTGGCTACCGTTTCGCCGGTAGAATGTCTGGTCGGGTTGGCGGTTGAAAGAAATGGCTCGGGCAGCAGAAAACCCTCGGATATACTTCGTGCCGCAAACTCCAAAGCCGACGTATTGCAAGTCCTGGAACTACCGACCGTTGCCCCCAAACTGGGAACAGCGAATTTCCCGCATCGCCCCCAGCATGTTGGATACGGAAATGTGTTGATTGCGGGAGACGCGGCGGGTTTCGAGGAACCCTTCAGCGGCGAGGGCATTGGCCAGGCACTGCGCAGTGGTTTGGCTGCCGCGCGGGCTTTACTCACCGACGATGCCAACGACTTTGTAATAAGCCACTATCGAAAACAACTTCGCCAACACCGCCGCGTTCGACGACGAACACGCTGGTTAAGCCAGATTCTACGAAACAGGGTCGTTTTTACCTTCGCAGACAGTCACCTGCCGGGACTGGAAACAATCGGCGGACACCTGTTACGAGGTGTACACGTCAATTCAGTCACGGAGGGGATTTGATGCCATCTTACATACACGCGATCGGAACGGCTGTCCCAGAAGCCGCCCTGAGCACCGAACGTGCGGCAGAACTCTTTCCGGGAATCTGCCCGGACGCGCGCACCGCGCGACGGATGGCCAAGCTGATTCCGCACACGGGCATCAGGCGACGACACTTCGCGGCGATGGAAACGCAATCGGATTTCGACGACCCCGAAGGTCTTTACCGTTTGGCTAGCGTTCAACCGAATGGCCCCGGCATGAATGCTCGTTCACAAGCATTCGATGCAGCAGCCGACCGGCTCGTCGCTCGCCTGCTTCACGGACTTGAGGGCGATGATCTTGCCAAGGTCGCAAGTCTCATTACCGTCAGTTGCACGCACGCGTCGTCACCAGGATTGGAACTGGCGGTCTTTCGGCGCTCAGCGGTTCCGCACGATGTGGACCGGTGGAACCTCGGATTCATGGGATGCTCAGCCGCGTTGGCCGCACTGCGAATGGCACGACTCAGTGCGTCTCCATCAACGCTCGTGGTTGCGTGCGAACTGTCGTCACTGCACTTTCAGTATTCGGCTGACCTGGATCAACTAACCGCCAATCTATTGTTTGCAGACGGCGCGGCTGCGGTCTTGTTGAAAGATGAACCGTCGTTGGTCCGCGTGATTCACGCACAGTGTTTTTCACTTCCTGCATATGCGGAACAGATGAAATGGTGGGCGGGCGACTTTGGATTACGCTTGGTATTGTCGCCGGAATTGCCCACGACACTGGCAACACATCTGCCCGATGCCGTTCAAAAATTTATTGCGGGCGCATCACTGTCGGCATCGCAGATCGATCACTGGCTCGTCCATCCGGGCGGCCCACAGATACTGGATGCCGTGGAAGATTCGCTCAGTCTGCCCGAAGGGTCGCTCACCACATCCGGCACAATTCTGAGCCGGTTCGGAAACATGTCGTCACCAACGATTCTCTTCATATTGCAAGCCGCGATCGAAGCGGGTCTCGAAGGACGGGTCATGCTCATCGCATTCGGGCCGGGACTGACCATCGAAATCGCGCTTGTCGAAATAAGCGGGTCAGCGGGAATGATTCTGCGGGGGCAACGGGTGACCGACGAAAGTTGAAGTGGGCCAGCCCGGCGAGAGCCGAGCCGGCGCGCCGTCGGCCTGACTGATACCGTCCGCCGGGTGGCTGCGGAAGGCGCAGAGCACGTGCCGTTCGTTGAGGGCACCAACCTGGCACGCACGCTTGGCGAGTTGCAGGGTGAAGGCATTCAAATCATTGGCACCGCGGGCGAGGCCAAGGGAACGTTCTACGACTGCGATCTGACCGGCCCGTTGGTGATGGGGTTCGAAGGCTCCTGCATGCGCCGACTGACCCTCGATAGTTGCGACGAACTCGTGCGGATTTCGATGTCCGGTGCGGTCGAGTGCCTGAACCTTTCGATCGCCACCGGTGTGTGCTTGTCCAAAGCCTGCCGGCAACAAAGGCTGGCTGCCCGAGGGTGACTTCGGGGTTCATGGGCAAGGCCAGGAAGTGCCTTGATGAGCAGTGTGAGGGCGGAGAATCCTGAGCACAGGGACGGGCATTTATCGTGCGCGTTACATTCGCGAATTCCTGGGCCCCAATCTGTTCTTGATTTTAGATTTCGAGGCGATTGCCCGATTCATCCAACCAACATTGATCGAGCAGTGCTTTAAAAGTATCCACACCCAACTCGCGGGCCACCCTGATATTCCTCTCCGGAATGGCCATCGTATCGGGATGCTGCTCGATGGCTTTTTCAACGCTGTCAGCCCGCAGAATGTGAATCATCGGAAAAGGTGATCGGTTCGTATAGTTGGCGGCATCATCCGGCGACGAATCGACAAAGCAGTAGTCCGGGTGGAAGCTCGCCAGCTGGTAAACGTCATCATATCCATTCGACTCTAAGAAGGACTCCGCATGACCGACCAAATCGAGATACTCTTCAAAGTCGCGGTGGCTGTTGATAAGAATGAGTAAGGCGGTTTCGATGGCCTCGTCGCTATCCATGCCACGAAGCTCGTCCAACATGGCATCGCAACATGCCTCATCCGTGCACTGTTCCAGCACGCGCATCGCGATGCTTCCGGCTTCCAATACTCTCTCTGCGAAAGGACAGAATTCGTGATCAACCACGACTGTCTTGACCCATTTCTCGGTGACTTTCATCACCCGTGCGTCTCTGGATAACGTGCTCATTCAACTTGCCTCAATTGAGAGATCACCGCGACAGTCGTGTAGCGGCCGCCACATGTCTCACTGCTTGATTGGATCGCCCGTGCCCTCTGAAGGCATCAATCGTTTCCGCAGCACTTCTTGTACTTCGTTCCGCTGCCGCATGGACAGGGATCGTTGCGACCAATGCGGCTACCGGGGCGCGTTATCGGCTTGGGTTTACCGGATGCATCCTCGGCGAATGCTTCTTTCAATGCGCGGACGTAGGCACCAAGCACCCTCCCGCCGCTCAGCCGCCCTTGGGATTCCAGATCCGCCAGCATCGCGCCGCACAGCGCGGGGACTTCAAGTTTAACGCTCGCGGGCAGCTGCAATCGGGCCAACTTCAGCAGCGCGGGCTTAAGATCGGGCTCCTCAATTTCCTCCGGCTCAACGTCACGAGCCTCACACGCCGCCACGAGAAAAGTGGTCAACAATTCCGGCGCGTACTCGCGGATGCCAGTGGACAACGACAACACAGCGTCGGAGCCACAGAAATCGCTTACCCAGTTCTCGATTTTTTGGCGTGTATACAATCCCATTGGAACACCTTGACTCCAAACATAGCCGCGCGACAGCGCCGTCATTCCCGCGAAGGCGGGAATCCAG
>DDIR01000026.1:0-43970 GCA_002338715.1 Phycisphaerales bacterium UBA1845
GGGTTAGAATGTGTTGGTGGGTATCATCCCATTGCATGCCGGCGAATTTTTTTATGATGATGCCGACGGGGAGGCTAAGGGTCGCTTTTGGTGGCGGGTTTGACCGGTCCGTTGTGGCTTGCTGGGGATGATTGAAGCTTGGTTGCAACGGGCGGGGCGGCTGGCTTGCCGTTTTGGTAGGTGATTTTGCAGGCCGGGCAGCGGGCGTCGGCGACCATCGCGACAGCGCAACCCTCGCACTGGGGCGCTTTTAGGATGGCGGCATGGAAGACCTCGACCGCTTGGACGGTTTGTTTGAAGTCGGCATGGTCGGTGTAAAGGCGGTTGGCGACGATGCCTGACTTGCACGTGTCGCACCAGCCAGCCCCCGAAGATGCGTTATTGCCGGCATTGATGCAGCAAGGCTTACGAGGGGCGGTGGGATCGATTGGTTTGCCTTTGGCGATCTGGTAGCAGAGTCGTGAGAAGTACCCTTTGCCATCGACAAAGCCCATGTGGCAGTCGTCGCAGTACCCACCCGAACGAATCATGTCGCGGCAGGTGGGGCACTTTGTTTTGTCGATGCTGACGGAGTGGCCATGGTAATCGAGCATGTCGGCGAGTTGCTTCGAGGTGAACGAAAGTCCTGCGAAGTAACCGGCGCTGTGCGGCTGACACCAACCGCCGTGGACCTTAGCCGCATCGCAGCTGCAGACGTTGACGTCGCCGTGCGGGTCGTGCAGCAGGAAAGCAGCGAGTATTAGATTCAATGCGATCATGTGGAGCGCTCCTCGTTGACGTAAGTATTGATGTCATGGAACGTGGTTTCGATTGCAGGGCCCCCGTCAGGTTCGGTAGAGTTGGCTTTGGCGACGGATTCGGTTTTTGGCACCGCGAGATCAAACGACAAGCGAGACGGCATTGCAAGAAGGACCGGACAAGTTGGCCACGATTGATGCCGCTGAGGGGGCTGTTCCGATTCCGCCGAGGTATTGGTGGTTGAAGCGATTGTCGCTGGCAGGCGCGGTGCTGGTGTTCTTGCTGGTCGGGTTGCGATTGTATTGGGGGTACGAAGCCGACCGTCGGTTGGAGCGGGCGCGGGAGGAAATCCGCGACAAGGGGTTAGCCGCCACGGTTGACGAGATCAATGCTGGGCTGGATGCGGTTGCGGACGAGAACAATGCGGCATTGTTGATCGAAAAGGCGATGGCGCAATTGGTGTTTACGTCCAGCACTGGTTTGACGATTGATTCATTTCTGGATGATCCGCTGGCATATGTCTACGACGACGACGTTGCACGCGAGCTGCTGAACAAGAACGCCGTTGTCCTCGACTTAATTCATCAAGCCCGCTTCAAGCCCGAGGTGGCTTGGAGCGCCCGCTTGCCAGCCAACACGCCGGGTGCGCTGCAGCGGAACGTGGCCAAATTGCTCTGGTTTGCCGGTACGCAGCAGCGGCTGACCCACGATGACCGAGCCGCGGTCCGAACGATTCATGACGGGGTGGCGTTTAGCGATTCAGTTGCGGAATATCCGGCGCTGATTTCAAACATGACTGCCTGGGCATGCGAGGGATTGATCCTGACGCTGGTTGAAGATTTGGATTCGTCAATCTCGGCTAAGCCGGCGCCAACGTTGTATGGATTGGATCAGCCGGAAATACGGGCGGATGTTAAGGCGCTGATTGACGCACTGCTCGATGAAAGCCGCATGCGCCGTACATCGGTTGATGCGTACCATGCGGAATCGCTTCGGTCTTTTCAATACATCGAGAAACTCGACGAGGTCGGTGCGAGTGCGGCGCTGGGTTCGAGTCGTTGGCTGGACGTTCCGTTTTGGATTCTGGCTCAGCCGTGCCACGTTCTCGACGCCGAGGGTGCCATTCGCTTGAACGGGGTCGTGGGTATCGCCACCAGCCTGCCCGATTGGCCAAGTGCAAACGCGTTGATCTCGCCGGAAACGGAGGAGTTCTCACTACTGACGTCTGTGAGACGCCCATTGTCCATTTCGAGTTTTGGAAGCTGGCGACGAACTTATCGGTCGGCTACCGGGCAGTTGTTTCGCATGGTGGCGACGCGGAGGATGGCCGCCATCGCTTTGGCAATCCGTTTGTATCAGCACGATCACGGTGCGCGTCCGACGACGTTGGATGCATTGGTTCCAGAGTACTTCGACGCATTGCCGAGTGATCCTTTCGATGCGGAAGGTGGAGCGATTCGGCTCGGTACGTCATCTGGTTTCGCTGTGCTTTACAGCATTGGTGAGAATGGTGTTGATGACGGCGGGACGGAGGCTCGAAGGGGATTCAGATTTTCCGGAATGAGGGAGGGGGATTTCGTCTTTGCGTTGGAGGGCCGTGAAAAATGGAGGAAAACGCGCCGCGGACTCGGACTAGGAGAGGCTTCCGAACACGAGGACCACGAAGAGCACAGAGAGCGGTAGTGCGCCGACGATGAGAATGGCGCTGACAATCCAAAGCATCGGTACGCCGATTGCAATTGTGGCCGCTCGTTTCGGCAACTGCGGCATGATCCGTCGAGCGGAGCGCACAAGTGTCACCCACCACAGCAACATCGCAACACCCAGTGAAATGCTGATCGCAAACAGTGAGAGTTCGCCATACTCGTCTGGGAATTTGGAAAGTCGGATCGGCGGGATCAGGCTGGCCAATGCTACGGACGTGATGGCCAATGGCGCACAAAGGTAATAGCTCAAGGCAATGCCCGCATTCTGTCGGTGCAGGCTGATCGCAGTCGGGTGAAAAAAATAGCTGGGAATACCGGTAAGCGCCAGAGGCAGCGGGGCTACGCACGCCATGAGAATTGCGAAAGGCCAACCTTCGTTGTAAATCAATTCCAGCGGATTTGCGGCGTTTGTGAAGACGGAGTAAAGGGTTACACCGGTCGGCGCGAAGACGTTGGCGTTTGGCCTGTATCCATAGTGCGCGATCAAGGATGATATCAGCAAGCAGATGTAGACGTGGGCAACCGTTACGAACTGAAAGCGGCGGGCGTCCTTGTAGTTGATGGGGCGTGCAAATTCTTCGCAAAACTTTGCATTGGAAAACGTGACCATCCATACCGTTTGCCAATAGCGCGTGACCCAACTGCCTTGATCGCACTGGACCCAGGGGATGCGGCTCACGGGTGAGCGCAGCCCGTCGAGGTTGTATCCACATTCCGAGCAACGGTCGCCTTGTGCCCCGAAAAGCAGATACGCGCACTTGGGGCAATAGATGTCGGTTAACGCAGCGGTCTCGTTGCCGCGCGCGTTGGCGTCGGAACTGGGTTCGTTGTTTGGTTCGCCTGAACGCATGGTCATCTAAGGCTATGGCGGGTGATTGGCTGACGCAACGTTCGTTGGCCCGTTGCGATCGGATCATGCTTTTGGCGTTGTGTTCAATCGAAGCGAACGTCCCCCTGCGATACCTGCGCCAATAGACGCACCTGGAGCGGTTGGCGTCCGGTCTGACAAAACCTGTCCAATCCTAATCTTTCAATCGAGACCCGATTCCTGATGGTCGATGCGATGGGTGACGGTAGAGAACGTACGCACAGGGTGAGTTACCATGGCACGACCTTCGGAATTCCTAACAGGTGTCGAACGCACATTTGGTGAAGATGAGATCATCGTCAGCAAGACCGATGCCCGCGGGATCATCACCTACGCCAACGAAGTCTTCCTTCGCGTCGCCCAATACACCGAAGCCGAAATCATCGGGCAACCCCACAATTGCATTCGACATCCTGCGATGCCGCGCTGCGTGTTCAAGCTTCTGTGGGACACCGTGCAAGCCGGCAAGGAGATATTCGCCTACGTGGTCAATCGGGCCAAGAGCGGCGACCACTATTGGGTGTTCGCCCACGTGACGCCGACATTTGGGCCCCATGGCGAAATCACCGGTTACCACTCCAACCGCAGGTACCCCGACCGCGACATCGTCACGAAGATCGAAGGCATTTACCAACTACTGCTCGACGAAGAGAAAAAATACCCCCAGTGCAAAGAGCAGATGGCCGCTTCGACGGCTGTCCTGATGAATCTGCTCAAAAGCCAGGGCATGTCGTACATGGAGTTCATATTTTCACTTTGTTCGGATTCGGATGGCAAACACGCCGACGAGGCGTCGTTGAAGCAGTCCGAAGCGCTTTGCGCAAATGCGTGAGTCGCTCGGTGTTTGATCACACAAGCAACCCGGAAGAAGGCACATGTCCGCAGGCACGATGCGAAGTTTCTCAGGCAAGTATGAATCAACCGGAAACCAAGCCGGTAAGTGGATTCGAAAGGCAACTGAAGTTTGCCAGGCGGCTTCTCAGGGCGACCTCGAAGCGCGCCTGCTGCACATTGATGTGGACGGTGAACTCGGCGAATTGCTTCACGCCATCAACCACATGCTCGACGTCAACGATGCGTTTGTTCGCGAGTCGGTTGCATCGCTCGACTGTGCGAGCCGCGATGAGTTTCACCGTCGCGTCCTCGAACGCGGCATGAAGGGGATCTACCGCCACGCTGCGAAGGGAATCAACAAAGCCACCCATGCCATGCGCGATCGTTCCTTCGCCCTCAAGGATGCGGAAAAGCGCCGCGCCACCTTGGGTTCGGAAATCTCCAACTTCCGCACGGTCTGTGAAGACCTCGCCAACGCTTCCGAATCCATGCGCAACGTTGTGCGCATCATCAGCACGGTCGCGCGACAGACCAATCTCATCTCGCTCAATGCTGCGGTCGAAGCCGCTCGAATCGGCGACGCGGGCAGGGCGTTTGCCATCGTAGCCGACGAGATCAAAAGCCTCTCGCAGCAAACCTCCGGCGCAACGCAGGAAATCCAGGGCATCGTCGATCAAATCTGCGAAGCCACCGTTCGCGCGGTGGATGCGATTGACAAACTGTAGCCGCATCCACATGGTTGGGAGCCAAGACCCCCCGTCTCGGCCAACCCGTACCCCCTCTTATTCAAGGCTTTCTGAACGGTGCGTGTGAACCTTCGTCGTCTGGATTCACCTTCGGGTGCTACGAGTTTTCGGCGATCGAGCGCTTGGTGAGTTTGAAGATGAAGTCGCGCAGCATTCGTTCTTTTGCTTTTTCAATGGCGCTTTCGGGCAATTCATCTTCCATGTTCTTAAATGTAACGCCTTCCATCTCGCCCGGTTCGAGATAGGGGACCAAAGAGAGAATCGTATCTGATAGCATTTCCTCGCGCGCTTTGAGGGCCATCTCGCGGATTGCAGCCGCTATCTCGTCTGTCTGTTCTTCAGTCGGTTCGTTGTCTTTTGGCATGGCAATCCCGTGGGTCGATGTGGAATTGTCTGTATCAAGTTGATTCTATCGTATCAAGACATCAAAAGCGAGTCGTTCGTGCTATCCACCTCACGATTCACGCGTGCTTGGTCGCGTTGTCGAGTTCTTCGCGAAGCTCGGAGCTGATGGTGAGGCCGGCGGGCTCACTGCGCAGCAATAGAACGCCTTCGATTTGCGTGACTTGTGGGAATGTCTTGACGGGGTTGAGGTTCGTAACGTTCGCGGCGATCGTTCGGAAGTCAACGCGGCCGGGGCGTGTGTAGAGGAAATCAATGACAGCGGATACTGGACCGGTATCAATGTGTGAAAGGCGAAGAACCGTTCGCAAGCTGCGATAAGCGGCCACCAGCGCCCGCGGTCCGCAGAATAGCAATGTCGTGATGACCTTGACGCTGCTGTGCATCGAGTCCGGCGCGATCGGATTGATGTTCGACGCCATTCCAACACCAGGCAGGTAGAACGTGACCACCTCGTTGGAAAACGTTCCGGTTGTGACGCTCAGGTCGTCTAAGTACTGGCGATCGGTCCGCGCGTTTCCGATGAACAGTAGAACCAAAAATCCTGCGGAGACATAAGGCGCAAGGTGTGCGGGCGCCCCGAGTCTGACAAACGCGAAGTACCAGATTCCGAACACAAACCAGTAAGTCAAATAGAGTACAACGACGCCCAGGCCCACCATTCCAAGCGCCATCGCAAACCGACCGACGCACTGCAACAGGATTCGCCGCCGCAGCCATGTGTGAAGCGGTGATTGATTCGCGACAGTCACTCGTGTGCTCCTTTGGCGGTGTACATGCTTGCCGGTAATCAGTTGACGTTGCAGCTTTAAGGCTACAGCATTGCTGTCGGTTGGCCACTATGAAATCGGATGGTATTTGGAACTGCGCACGGGATCGAATAACCGATCGTAAGGTAGGAAGTCGATTGCTTGGGAAGTTGGCCACTTGATGGTGTCGGCACAAACGTCGAGTCGTTTTGGCTTATCTGGCGTCGCCCGGTTCAGGCGGCTGCGTGGGTTCGATCAGATCCCATTTGTTACCGTAGAGATCGATAAAGACAGCCACCTGTCCGTATTCTTCCTTGTGCGGTTCCACGATGAACTCGATTCCATTTGATCGATAACGGTTGTAATCCCGCTCAAAATCATCGGTAAAGAGGAACAAGAACACACGCCCACCAGTCTGGTTGCCAATGCACGCGGCCTGTTCGTCGGACGCGGCTTGTGCGAGAAGCAGGGCGCATTCGCTGCCCGGCGGCGACACAACCACCCACCGCTTCACATCACCAAGCCGGGTATCTTCGATGAGTTCGAACCCGAGTTTCTCGGTGTAGAAGGCGATGGCCTCGTCATAGTCGCGCACGACGATGGCGATTCGGGAGAGTTGCTGGGTCATGCATGCGATGATAGCAAAAGACCAAGCACATGTCGCCGCTGCGATCGTGACCGCCATCGTCGGGTACGTCCCCAATGAATTTGTTGAACATGGTGACGCCAGGTCGATCGCGTGATACAACGAAGTCATGCAAAACCGCGACGTGCGGATCGTTCCCCTCTTGTTTGGGCGCATCCATATGGAAACCTGCCCACAATGCGACTACGTGCTCGAATCGCTACCAGCCGCCCATGCTTGTCCGGAGTGCGGGTTTGAATACGACGACGGTATGCGCTGGTTCAAGCTGAAATCGATGCCGATTCTTAAGCGCGATCGATCTTGGCCTTACGTTGTGGGCACCATGTTTACCCTCATCGCTTTGATGATTATCTATCCGGACCATGCCAAGTTGTGCTACGTGGTTCTTGTTCTATTCTGTTTCGTAGGCAACATGATCTTATGGTTTCGGTCGGACAAAGGGCCGGGAATTCTATCGCTGTCGGCGAACGGCGTTGACGTTTACGACAAGTGGTACAAGCGCACGCGCTTGCCGTGGTCGTCGGTTGCATCGGTCGGCTACAAGAAGTGGACCGGGTTCGTGGTGCTTCGCGATGCGGATGGTCGCAAGCTCATGTCGTTGTACTATGCATCGATCGGGAAGCACGCGCAATCGCTTATGTTGGTCGATGAAGTCAATCGACGGATCGGAATGCGCAGATTGTGAAGCCGGTAGGAGGCCAGTGAGGCACCCGGAAGCAAGCGCCCAGCCGTCATTCCCGCGCAAGCGGGAATCCAGACGGGTGGCGCATGTCCTTTGGACATGGGGGAGTCGATGATCTAACTTCTTATTCATGCCCAAGCATCTTCGCAGATACGACGAGCCGGGTGATTCGCACTTCTTGACCATTTCGTGCCAGCGTCGGCTGACGTTCTTCCACGACGATACGATGAAGCAAATCGTCGTCGACGGGCTCCGCATTCTTCAAGAGCGATTCAAAGTCTGCGTAGTGGGATACGTGATCATGCCGGAGCACGTTCACGTCATCCTGTATCCGCATGCGCGGGGCAGCGATGTTCCGGTTCCGATTTCCAAACTTCTGTACGCCTTCAAAAAGCACGTGGGGTTTCACGGTAAACAGCGTCTCCGAGAAATCTGGCGCGAGGAGGGCCGGCTCTGGTCAGAACCGCTCAATGCGTGGGCAACTGGGAATAAGGAAGATCAGACGATTTGGAATGTTCGTGGATACGATTTTAACGTGCGGCATCACAAGGCGTTGTTGCAGAAGGTGGACTATTGTCACAAGAATCCGATCACAAGGGGCTTGGTCGATCAAGCCGAGGACTGGGCGTGGAGCAGCTACCGGTACTACGAGTTGGGCGATGAGTCTGTGCTGAAGATGGATTGGGACGGCGCGTGGCCGATCGAATGGTAACGCGCCGCTTCAGCGCAGATAGGGTGGCCCATGTCCTCCGGACGTGGGGGAGTCGATGATAGGTGTAGAAACGCCGAAGGTTGTGCCAGAGAGAATCGGTGTCATTCGATAGTTGTGACTGAGTTCGCGGCAATGGCGAGTGCGGCGCGGTGAAGTCTCGGAGAATTGAACAACAACGATCATCGCCTCCCCCACCTCCAAAAGGAGGTGGGCCACCCGTTCGTCCTAATCAGTCGATTGACGTAGTTCGCCTTCGCGGTCGAATAAGTATTGCACCCTCGACGACAACTTCTCAAGGAATGCAGTTATTGCCGTCGAATTCTCCTGAAGGACGCGAATATTGACATTGCGCAATTCGGTAAGTGTTGGTTTCTTCATAGCATCGTACGGATAGCGAAACGAAAAAGAATTGGAATCGTGTTCTTCGATTCGGCAAAAGTATTCGGTAACTTGGGCCTCATCATGCTTGCTGAGCGGATAGTCATCTGCAAGTGTTTCGCGCGCACTCTTCCTTGCCGTTTGCCATAGATCACTTAGAACATGACTCATTTTCCAATCGGATTTGCCGCAATTTAGGTACCTACTCTTCCAAATCAATTCCTTCAACATTAATTCGAACGAATGACGATACAAGAAACAGATGGCGTAGATATGAGAATCAAGACTCGGGTGGTTTGCCTGAGCATGGGCCACAAGCGCATCCGCCGATTCACGATAATAGGTGGACAATTCGTGGAATTGCATGTGGCCCGTAGTACAGGCGTTGTTCATCCAGTCTTCGTGGGAACAAAAAGGATTTGGAAGCAATTGAATTGCCAACGTTAATTCCTTATTTGGTTGCTTGCGATTTGTAGCGCGGCCATAGAGCAAGGTGCGTCAAGATGCACCTTGCTCTATGGCCTGACTGCTGAATACACATCAAGAGCTGGTGCCGCGCTACTTACTCTCCTTAACCTCAAACTCGGCGTCGATGACGTCTTCGTTTTTGGCTGTGTCGGATTCGGGGGCGGCGTCTGCGCCTGCGGACTCGGCTGTTCCGCCGGCTGCTTGTTGGGCGGCTTGTTGCTTGGCCATCTCTTCGTAGATGATCTTGCCGATCTCCTGGGCTTCCTGCATCAGGTTGTCGGATGACTTCTTGATTGCGTCGGCATCGTCGCCCTTGGCCGCTTCACGCAGGGCGCTGACGGCGCTTTCGACCTTGCCGCGCGTCTCGGCTGACACCTTGTCACCGTGTTCCTTCAACTGCTTTTCGGTTTCGAATGCCAGCTGCTCGGCGCGGTTGCGGGCTTCGACGAGTTCCTTCTTCTTGACGTCCTCGGCTGCATGCTCCTGCGCGTCGCGCTTCATCTTTTCGATTTCGGCGTCGCTCAAACCCGACGAACCTTCGATGCGGATCGACTGTTCCTTGTTCGTGGCTTTGTCCTTCGCCGACACCGAGATGATGCCGTTCGCGTCGATATCAAAAGTCACTTCGATCTGCGGCATGCCACGCGGAGCTGGCGCGATGCCCGACAGGTTGAACTGTCCGAGCGAACGGTTGTCAGCCGCCATCGGTCGATTGCCCTGCAACACGTGGATGGTGACTTCCGTCTGGTTGTCAGCCGCGGTGCTGTAAACCTGGCTTTTGGACGTCGGGATCGTCGTGTTGGCTTCGATCATCGGGGTGAGCACACCGCCCATGGTTTCAACGCCGAGGGTCAGCGGGGTGACGTCGAGCAGGACGATGTCGTCCTTGTCGCCCGAGAGGATCGAACCCTGGATCGCCGCACCGATACCGACCACTTCGTCGGGGTTGATGCTGCGGTTGGGTTCCTTGCCGAAAATGTCGGTGACAAGTTTTTGGACGGCTGGTATGCGCGTCGAACCACCGACGAGGACGATCTCATCGATTTCCGAAGCCGAATGCTTGGCGCTCTTGAGGCATTCCATGACCGGACCGCGACAGCGCTCGGTGAGCGTGTGGGTCAACTGGTCGAACTTTGTCCGCGTCACGGTCATCTGCAAGTGCTTCGGACCGGACTGGTCGGCAGTGATAAACGGCAGGTTGATGGTGGTTTCCATCGTGGTCGAGAGTTCGCACTTGGCTTTCTCGCAGGCTTCTTTGAGGCGCTGGAGGGCCATCGGGTCTTTGCGAAGGTCGATGCCTTCGGTCTTGCGGAACTCTTCGGCGACGAAATCGATGAGGGCTTCGTCGTAGTCGTCACCACCGAGGTGGCCGTCACCGTTGGACGAAAGCACTTCGAAGACGTTGTCGCCGATGTCGAGGATGGAGATGTCGAACGTACCACCGCCAAGGTCAAAGACGGCGACCTTACCGCTCTTTCCGCTGTCGAGACCGTAAGCGAGTGCGGCGGCTGTCGGTTCGTTGATGATGCGCTCGACCTTGAGTCCGGCGATTTCGCCCGCGTCTTTGGTGGCTTTACGCTGCGAGTCGTTGAAGTATGCGGGGACGGTGATGACGGCGCTTTCGACTTTTGCGCCGAGGTAGTCTTCCGCTGTTTTCTTGAGGTCCTGCAAGATCATCGCGCTGATCTCGGGCGGGGTGTACGACTTGTCGCGGATTTTGACCGAGACGAGTTCGTCGGCACCGCCGGTGACTTCGTACGGGACGATCTTTTCTTCGGAGCTGACCTCGTGGTGGCGACGACCCATGAACCGCTTGATCGAGAAGACGGTGTTCTTGGGGTTGGTCACCTGCTGGTGGCGGGCGACCTGGCCGACCAGACGCTCACCCTTGTCGGTGAAGGCGACGACGGACGGTGTGGTCCGGGCGCCCTGGGCGTTGGTGAGGACTTTGGGCTGATCGCCTTCCATGACGGCGACAACCGAGTTGGTGGTACCGAGGTCGATTCCGATGATTTTTGACATGCTGCGTTCTCCTCTGCCGGGCCGCACGCGCCACACGACTGGGGGCGGCTTATGCGGGCAGTTCATTCGTTCAATTCGAGCGGACACGCGCCTTCAAAAGAGGCATTATCCCGCCGGACACAATGGTCCGATGGGGTTTGTTGCACGTGGGGTACCACGAAATCGGGGAATTGGGGAATTCTTAAGTTGTTTGTTGACAGTTAGTTGCCGAGAATAGAGAAAAGGCTGCGTCTGCGCGACTGCCATCATGGCAGGCCGCTTTTCTGCGGTTTTGGCACCTTGGACGGTGGGAGATGGACCGTCTGGGAATTCTCTTGGAACCATTAGCCGGAGCATTAAACTCACAGCCATGGACACTGAGCCCTTTAGTCTGGCCTACGCAAGCGGATTTCCTGCCGCCCGGCAGTTGTCGATTTTCCTTCAGAATGGGATCGGGCAGTTGCTGCGGGTGACGCGGTTATTCGATCAGACGGATATACACATACTGGCCCTTTCGGTGGTGAATTCGATCGATTGCGCGATTATTCGCCTGATCGTGGACGATCCGGATGCGGCGTATGAACTCTTGACGCAATCGGGATTTGCGGTGAATCAGACCGAGATCCTGGTGGTGGCGCTTCCGCCCGGTAAGCAGGCGCTGTTGCATACGTGGGTGGCGTTTCTGTCGGCTGAGGTCGATGTCGCGTATGCGTATGCGTTGATGACCCATCCCAACGGCAGCCCCGCATTGGCCGTCCAAGCCGACCAACTCGAACAAGCGGCAGAAGCGCTTGGTAAAAAGGGTTTCCAAGTCCTGGATCAAACCGATTTGGCGCGGTTGTATTGAGTCGGGTTTGCGCTCGGTCGTATGACGCCCGCGATGTGCCACGGCTCTGTGAGCCGTGAGGTTGGGGCATTGCGCTTGGCGGCGGGCTTGTCACCTTGAGCTTGGGACTGATAAAAGCGGGTTGCGCTTCCGCACTGCTCACAGAGCAGTGGCACGTCTTGGGGCGAACGCTGAACTTGTAATCTGTTGTCGGTGCATGCGCCTCGTGTGGCTCGGTTGCGTGCCTTGTGGCATGGAGCTTGCTACAGTCCTTCGCGGCGGCGGTGATTGCTGCCAAACTGACACGATGGTTGTGGAGACGAACAGATGTATTTTGGATTGGATCCTCTTTATTACTTGCTGCTGATTCCACCGATGTTGTTGGCGGCATGGGCGCAGTATCGCGTGAAGTCCACGTTCACGGCGGCTGCGAAGTATCGTCCGATGAGCGGGATGAGTGGTGTCGAGACGGCGCAGCGCATTCTCGACGTGAACGGTATGCGCGAGGTGAAGATCGAACCGGTAGCTGGCAATCTCTCGGATCACTACGACCCGCGCACGAAGACGCTGCGTTTAAGTCAGCCGGTGTATTCGGGGCGTTCGCTTGCGGCGATCGGGATCGCGGCGCACGAGGTTGGCCATGCGCTTCAAGACAAGAAAGGCTACGCGCCGCTGAAACTGCGCAACGGGATCGTGCCGTTGGCGTCGGTCGGCAGCAATCTGTCGATGATCATTTTCATGGCCGGCATGTTCATGAGTTGGGGCCGCAAGTCGAGTTTCGGCATGGGGCTGATGCTCGCGGGGATCGTCATGTTTTCGGCGGTGGTGTTGTTTCAACTGATCAACCTGCCCGTCGAGTTCGACGCAAGCAATCGCGCGAAACGCATCATCGTTGAGCAGGGTTTCGTGTCGATCGAAGAGCGACAAGCCGTCGACAAAGTTCTCAACGCAGCGGCCCTGACCTACGTCGCCGCAACGCTAAGCGCAATCATGACGCTCGTGTATCTGCTGATTCGCTCGGGATTGTTAGGCGGTCGGCGCGACTGACGTGGGGTCCGCTGTGCGGACCAATGCCGAATTCATTATGTGTAAGGGGTCGCGTTGATGCAACCCGTCGATCAGTCCGCACAGTGGACCCTACATGTTTGCGACAAAGCCATTTATTTTTCTGGCGTGCTCAAATCTCCGTCGGTGATCACCCTTTGAATCGACGACTTTAGGAACGTTACTTTTGTGTTGGTGGATTCGTCTACCTTCAGGACCACTTCCTGATCGCGGACGGTGACGATCGTGCCCAGCAAGCCGCCGATGGTCATGACGCGGTCGTTCTTGGCCAGGTTGTCGAGCAGGTTGGCGCGTTCCTGTTTCTGCTTGCGGTTGCCGCGAATCATCACGAAATAAAAGATGCCGAAGCAGACGATCAAGCCGATGAACATCGGGTTTGGTCCCGGGGATGTCGGCTGGGTGGTGGGGGCTGGACTTTGCGCGAGCAGGTTGGCGAACGTTTGAAGCATGATTCATTCCTTTGATCTGGCGAGTTGTTGCGTCTCGCCGGGGTTACTTGGTTCGTTTGCGAAATTGTAGGGTCCGCTGTGCGGACCGATTGGCCGAACGTGCAGCGACGGTCCGCACAGCGGACCCTACGTGACGTCATTCGACCTTGCTGTTTTCTCGCGTCACCGGGTATTCGTCGTGGATTCTCTCTATTTTCCCCTGCGGAATCAATTCTCGGATGCGATTCATCAACCGCTGAAAGAACCGAATGTTGTGAATTGACGTCAGCGTCGGGCCCAGCATCTCGTTGGCGAGGAACAAATGGCGAATATACCCGCGTGAAAATGTTCTGCACGTGTAGCAATCACATGCCGCATCGATCGGCGATGCGTCAAGCTTGTGGCAGGCGTTTCGCATCTTCAGGAAGCCGTCCGGCGTGAAGGCGTAAGCGTTGCGGCCATTGCGCGTGGGAAGCACGCAGTCGAACATGTCGATGCCGCTGCGGATGGCCGCGACCAGATCGCGCGGCATGCCGACGCCCATGAGGTATCGGGGTCGATCGGTCGGCATCTTGTGGGCGACGCCGGCGAGGCACGTGCTCATTTCTTCAAACGATTCGCCGACCGATAGTCCGCCCAGCGCGTAACCATCGAAACCGATTTCAACGATCGCATCGAGACAGCGCAAGCGCAGGTCCACGTCGAGCCCGCCCTGCACGATGCCGAACAGCGCCTGGTTGTCGCGGGTGTGCGCTACCTTGCTGCGGCGCGCCCAACGGATCGTTCGCTCGGTGGCTTCGGTCACGAACTCGGGCGTCGAAGGAAGCGGTGGACATTGGTCGAAGGCCATGATGATGTCGGCGCCGAGTTTGTTTTGAATGTCCATCGACTGTTCGGGGTTGAGCGTCAGGACGGCGCCATCGATGTGCGATTTGAATTCGACACCGTCGTCATCGATGCGGTTGAGCTGGGCGAGCGAGAAGACTTGGAAGCCGCCGCTGTCGGTGAGGATCGGTCCGGACCAGCCGATGAAATCATGCAATTCGCCAAAGGTCGCGACCACGTCCGCCGTCGGGCGAAGGGCCAAGTGGTACGTGTTGCACAGCATGATATCGGTGTCGGTTTCGCCAAGTTGCGCAGGGGTGACACCCTTAATGCTTCCGCAGGTTCCCACGGGCATGAATGCCGGCGTGCGGATCGTCCCGTGCGGGGTGACCAGGGTGCCTGTTCGGGCGTGCGAATCGGAATCGGTATGGCTGACTTCAAATGGAAACATTCCGGGATGATATGGATCGCGGCAGTTGACCGCCAGCCCACCGCGTTGCTACGATTCCCTCGCGCTGACGTTGCTTCGAGCCCCTGCCTCAATGCGATTTTCGATGCCCGGTGCGGTTGAACCTGCGTTTGGGCGGGCAAAGAAACGAGCCCGTGGCACCCAGCCGGTCGGGGTATAACTAAAGCCAGGTGAACCACGGGCTGCGCAAAAGAAGGAACTGTGTGGTACATTGAACTACGGCGATCCCGAGCAAGCCCACAGGTAAATGCGTGGAAACTGGTCGAATACCGTAAAGTTTTTTGCGAAGGGCAATGTGGCACGGTGGAACCGAGGGAGGATTGCCCCCCTCAAAAAAATGTGTCGTGTTGGCCGAGAAGCATTGTGCGCCAGAATGTTGTCGAGATGTTTGAATCGGAAGAGTTGATCCCATGCCATACCAGAACATGACCCTTGAGGATTTCGCCAAGCACGTGGGGCTCGATGCCCGCGAGGTGCGCAAGATGGCCGACCGCGGCAAGCTTCCCGCCCAAAAGGTTGCGGGCAAGTGGCGGTTCAATCGCGCCGAAGTCACCGAGTGGCTTCAGCAGGACATGATCTCGCTCGATCTGGAGGAGGGGCGCCTACGCGATATCGAAAATGCCATGAGCGAAGCCGGGTCGCGTGATGTCGATCAGCATCTGCTCACCGCGATGATGAGCGTGAAGGGAATCGACCTTTCGCTGCCGGCGAAGACGAAGTCGTCGGTCTTGCTGGAGTTGTGTGGGTTGGCTGACCGTACGGGACTGCTCTACGATCAACCGGGCTTGTTGACGGCGATTCAGCAGCGTGAATCCATGTGCTCGACAGCGCTGCCCAACGGCATCGCCATCCCTCACCCCCGTCAGCCGATGCCATACGTCAGCGCTGAACCGTTCGTCTGTTTCGCGCGATTGCCACGCGGGATTGGTTTCGGTTCACCATACGGTGGTTTGACGAGCCTGTTCTTTTTGATCTGTTGCCACGAAGATCGACAGCACCTGCACGTGCTCGCGCGGTTGATGCGCATCCTCGATGACAACACCATCGGAAAGCTGCGCGAAGCCGAAGAGCCTGAAGAAGCCTTGGCGGCGATGATCGAACGCGAAGAAATCGTCGCTGCGAAACACGGCGCCTAAATTAACACCGCACCCAAGTTAACACCGCAATTGGTTTGTTAATGCATTCCATTCAAAATGTCTCTGGATGAGACACGATTCCAAGCCTCACTTGATGCGCGTGGACGCATCGTCGCCTGCGCACTTATAATCCGCCCAAAGGAGATCAGGTCATGATCAAATACACGATGTTTGCGCGCAATTGTTTGTTGGGTTCCCTCGCCATTGGCCTCAGCCCGATGCACGTTTTTGCCGAGGAGCCATCACCTAAACCCATGGAAGAAGCCGCCGCCGAAGTGGTCGCGGCGATACCCCAGATCGATGCACTCGCTGACAAGCGGATGCGCGAGATGAGCGATTTGCTCGGTAAGCTCAAAAGTTTTCGATTCAGCGTCGAAATCGTCAACGACAATGTCGAACCCGACGGCCAGAAGATTCAGATCGGTCGTCGATCGCGCGTCGAGGTGAAGCGCCCCAACGGTCTGCGTGTGGAATCGCAGGGCGATCGCGGGTGGAACAAGATGAGCGTGTTCGATGGCAAGCACTTTTTGCTGCACGATCGCGGTGAGAAGGTCTATTCCATTATCGACGCGCCGGGAACGCTCGACGAGTTCTTTCAATATCTTTTCGAAAAGTACGGGACGTCGCCGCCGCTGGTGGATTTTCTGCTGGATGACGTTCACGGTGCGCTGACGGAAGGCGCTGATTCGGGGGCACTGCTTGGCGATGCGTTCGTTGCGGAGAAGGCTTGCGACCACCTCGTTTTTTCAAACGATGACCTCGAATGGCAGATTTGGATCGAAAAAGGGCCTAACCCGCTGCCCCGCAAGTTTGTCATTACTTACAAGGACGTCGATGTGCGTCCGCAGTATATGGCCGTCTTTCGTGAGTGGGACACCAACGCCTCGCTGGACGACGCAAGGTTTGCGACCACGGCGCCGGCTGACGCGACGAGTGTGCCGTTCGAGCGATTTGTCGACCGTCGATCGGAGGGCGATGGCGCCGATCAAGAAGGCGATGATCATGGCGGTGCGAAGCACGAAGAGGCTGATCATGACGGTGCAGATCATGGTGACGCCGACCACGACGATGCGGACCATGGCGCTGAGACTGAAAACTAGGAATTGAACCAATCGGACCCGGTTTGTTGGGGTGGAGAACCGAATCATGAAAAAGAAGACACTGGCATTGGCGATTGCCGCGACGTTTCTTGTCGCCGGTTTGACGGAAACGGCGACGGCTCAGACGCGCCGATCGTCGGGAGACCGGAGTTCGACCCGCGACCGATCAAACGACCGTTCGCGGCAGGGCGCGACGCGCGGTTCGGTGCGCTATTATCGAGACCGCGATCAGTCGGGAGGCCGCGGGAACAGGGGAGATCGGGGCGTTCAAGATCGAAACCGCAACGATCGAAGTCGTGTTGACCGCGGTCGTCGCGCTGACGATCGGTCAACGACCCGCATTCGTCGTAGCACGACGACGATGGCCCAGCATCCATCATCGAGTCGTCGGCGGGCATATTACCCGACGGACGTGCGCAACCGCGCGTCGTACGGTTCGGTGCACAACCATCGCAGTGCGGTTCAGTTGCCGTCCTATCCCGATTATCGCGATCACTACGGCGCTCGCGTCCGCACCTACCCGCGCTATGGCATTCATGTCACGCAGTTGCCATCGCACCACGTGGTTTACACACATCATGGCCACGACTATTACCGCTGCGACGGGATCTACTATCGGCGCTATGGCGACTATTATCGCGTCGTGCGCCCGCCGATCGGTGTGTCGCTGACGTATCTGCCGGCTGGCTATGTTACGGTGGAGTTTGGCGGTCGACCTTACTATCGCTACGAGAACACGTATTACGTGCAGCAAGTCATCGACAGTCAGCCGACCTACGTCGTGGTCGAACCGCCGAGCCAGGTTTACGTCGATACGCTGCCGCCGGATTGCTATCAGGTCTATTACAAGAATCGGCTTTACTACGTGGACATCTACGAAGAGATCGCCTACGCGCCGGTGATCGTGGACGGCTACACCCGCTATCGCCCGACGAATCTGGATGTGGACGTCGACATCGATGACGGTCAGATTGAAATCGAAATCGACGACTAGAACGAAGTGCATTGGCGGTAGGTCGGGTCATCGACCCGACAAGGATGGCTGAATCTTAGGGTGATTGCGATGTCACGATTACCGGGCGTCTCTTGGCTTCTGCTGTGCGCAATCCCGGTTATGTGCGGATGTTCTCTGAACGATCCCAATCGGATCGATCAGATGCGCTATCAAATGGCGCATTTGCATGCGGCCCGAGTTTTGGAAGCGGCAGGGTCCAGCCTGCGACCTTGTCGCCCGGATTATGACCTTGAGATGTTCTGGCGAAAGCACTACGACGAGGAGGCGAAAGTTCTCCACGTGTATCAGCTCTACGATTTTCTGAAGGCATCGTCAGAGCCCGGTCCGGATCGCTTTGTCATCGCGTACGACAATGTGACTCGGCAGACGTACCTTCGAAACGATCTTCGTTCAAACGAGAATCTTGATTCGCTGGCTAAGCCTGAGCGGACGACCCAATAGACTCTTTAGTCCGGTCACCGACCGACCGGGATTTTCCCCGCCAATGTCGGGTCGATGACCGAGTCAAACGCTTGTCGGCTGGATTGCGAGAGTTGTCGTGGATGGACGACCCTAAAGTGTTGACCAAGCAGGAGGCAGAAGCAATCGTCCGCGCTCACCTTGAGCGTATTTCTAAAAGCGGCCCGCGGGGAGTCGAAGTCGAGATCGTTTCGGATGCGACGATCGAACGCCCGTTTGGGTGGGTTTTCTTCTACAATTCGGTCGAGTTCCTGTGAACAGGAAAACTGAGCTCAATGCTTGCGGGAAACGCTCCAATAATAATCAACAAGCAGGACGGGGTGTTGTGCGACACCGGGACCGCATATCCAGTCGAACACTACATTAAGAACTACGAGGAATACGGGACACCTCATTCTCCCTCGGATTAGACGCATTTAGACGAGTGGTAAGTCGGGTCATCGACCCGACTTACCACCGATTTTTTGGGCGCACAAAAAACACTGGGTGGCTGGCACCCAGTGGCACACTTCTTGTTTGATTGTCTTGCAACCTGAGGCTTAGTGCGCGACGGGGCAACCGCCTACTGCTGGCTTGGCTGGTTGGACGTCGTCGCCGTAGTAGTTGTGCGACGGGCGGCCGGCTAGCACTTCTTCCTTGCCCCAGTTGGCGACGTTGCGGAACTGATCCGAGGCGATGAACGCGTCGAATGCCTTGCGGTCGGACCATTCGGACATGATCAGGTAGCAGTTGCCGTCGTCGACGTTCGTGAACAGATGCGTCTTCACGTGGCCGTCGATCTTCTCCATGATGCCGATGACTTTCTTGAAGACGCTTTCAAACAATTCGCCCTTGCCTTCGAGCACCTGATAATTCATGCCTACGGTTACCATTGCGTTCCTCGCTTTTCTCGTTGCGGCTTTTCGTTTTGTTCCACGTGACACCCGACCCGTGATATGCTAAGTCGGCACGATTGCACTTGCTTGAAATCATGTTATCGGATTTTCGGCGAGTTGACCAAGAGTCGCGGCTGACGCGGCTCGAATCCGTCATGCGAGGCTGAACAACGCCGCGAACCGGGCATTTCGCCGGAGCGGCTGACGTTTGCGACATCGTCAGAAAGGTGAACGACTTCGATGATCACGCGACATATGCGACGAACCGCGGGGGTGGCGGCTGCGCTGCTCGTTATCCTCTTGGGGTTGGCCGTCGTCCCTGCGCCGGCCCAAGAGAGCCCGACAGGTCAGGAAAACCCGCCCGCTCAAGACACTCCGCCGACCCAGGATGGCGAAGGTGCGTTTCCGAAAAATCTCCCGCCGACCATGATCATCGTCAACGGTCAGGTCTGGACGGGAATCCCCAACGCGCCCGAACAGGAAGCGATCGCGATCACCAAGAACAGAATCACAGCCGTCGGCACGTCACAGGAGATCGCGGCGCTCGCAAACAATCTGACGCGCGTCATCGATGCCGGCGGGCGGCGCGTCATACCGGGTATCACCGACAGCCACACGCACATCATCGGAACCGGTTTGCAGCTTCAGCGCATCTATGTGCGCAACGCGCGCAACCGGCAGGAGTTCGTCGAACTCATCACGGCGGCAGTGACCAAGCTTTCGCCGGGTCAATGGCTGCTCGGCGGGCGCTACAGCGTCGACAGTTGGGAAGACCCATCGCCACCGTGCAAGGAATGGATCGATCCGGTGACGCAGGGCGTGCCGGTTTTTCTAAGTCGCATGGATGGCCATCAGGGTTTGGCGAATTCGATGGCGTTGAAGTTTGCGGGCATCGACCGCAACGGGCCGCCTGATCCGCCCGGCGGTGAGATCGTGCGCAACCCCGACACCAACGAACCCACGGGCGTGCTGAAAGATGCGGCGATGGAGCTGGTGCAAAAGCGCATCCCGGTGGAGGACAAGAACGCGCGTCTGTGGGCGCTGCAACTGGCGATGCAATCGATGAACGCGTGGGGGATCACCAGTGTTCACGACATGAGTGACCCGGACGACCTTCCGATTTTTATGACCGCCCACCAGAAAGATGCGCTCTCTGTTCGCATTCGCAGTTACGTTCAAACGATGGATTTCAAGAATATGCTGCCGACAATGCAGGCCATCATTCCGATGACCGACGATCGTTTTCGCATCGCGGGTTTCAAGGCATATATGGATGGTTCGCTCGGCAGCCGTACGGCTTGGATGAAACGCCCGTACACCGATGCCGAACCGGGTGCGAAGAATCCGCGTGGTCTGCGCTCTGCTCATGCCAGCGATCTTGAGGCGTTTGCGGCTGACATCCGCTGGGCGCACGATCGCAATCTTCAGATGGCCGTCCATGCCATCGGCGACCAGGCCAACCACGAAATCCTCGACATATACGAGTCGCTACCGTCAGCCGGCGAGCGGCGACATCGCATCGAACACTGTCAGCATTTGTTGCCGGAAGACATCAAACGTTTCGCGGACATCGGTGTGATCGCGTCGATGCAGCCGTACCACAAAGCCGACGACGGTCGCTATGCCGAAACGGCGATCGGTCCGACGCGGGCGCAGACGTCGTATGCGTTTAAGGACTTGATCCAAAGCGGGGCTGTGGTGTGTTTCGGAAGCGACACGCCGGTGGTGCCAGCCAACCCGTTCGCGGCGATCATGACCGCGCGACGCGGCGAGACGCTGGACGGTGACGTCTGGATTCCCGAGCAGCGCATTTCGCTGGAGCAGGCGCTCTTTTGCTACACGGTCTCGCCGACGTACGCCGCATTCATGGAAGACCGACTCGGGACGATTCAGGTCGGAAAGCTCGCAGACATCGCCATTCTAAACACCGATATCCTAAACGCATCAGCCGACCAGGTCCCACAAACCGAAAGCGTCATGACCATCATGGACGGAAAAATCGTCTGGCAGTCACCGCAATCCACACCGTAACCCGAGGAATTCAGCGAAATGGGTACGCGACGAGTAGTCAGTAGCCGTCCGAACTTGTCGGCGCGTATGTGGTGTCGCCACATCAGTCGCGAAAAAAGTCCGCATGCTATTCAACAACGATCACCCCAACGCCTACGCGAGCAAGCAAAAAGCCAAGAAACACACCAGCCGGTCCGCCGCCAAGAACCAGGCATGTGGTTTGGTTGGTCATCTTCTGTTCGTCTGTCCGATTTCACCAACGATCAAACTAAGAAATAGAAGACTGCCCCGCACTACCGTCGCTGCAAAAAGGCCTCTGAGGGAACCGGCCGCAGAATTTGAATAGGATTTGCTTCAAGACCCGGTATCTTAGTGTTGTCTATATTCGCATGGCCGCTCCTTGATGCTTAGAGACTTTACTGAAAGCATGCTAGCGATAATGCCTTATTTTAAGAGAATGAACCGACTGAAGGATTTGATAGCAGAATGGTGGCCTGTATTTGGTCCGATCCCAGTGTCTTTGGCTTTAATCGTCTGCATAGACTACGGAATCAAAACGGTTAGAGATGCATTCGAGATCGACTTCGTTGCAGATGAAGTCAGTTATCTGGTAGCGATCTGTTTGAGTCTTCCTGTCACATGTGTTTTGTTCTATCCAGAACGGTTCCGCAGATCAAAGCGTGGTGTTCTTGAGGAATCCAAAACAGCGGAAAATGAAAGTTCATGTAAATCGCCCCAAGATCGACCATGAAATTAGATTGCGTGGTCGGGTGGCCCATCTCCTCTGGAGGTGGGGGAGCCGTTGATTATCGCTGCGCACTTATCATCAAACAGCTGGTGACTGCGAGTGGTTTCGGAGACATCCGTTTGGTGCTTTGGCAACCGTTGTTGGCCTATCATCTATCTCAGATCTTCACATGCTCGCGGACACTGAATCCACCGCACCGAACATCCAAGCCAGCCGTCCGATCCTTCACAATAAACGAAAGATATTCTGTACCGGGAACCTCCACGATTTCAACTTCAACGTTGCAATTGTTCCAGTAAATCGGGCCAGTGATCCACGTAGGGTCGACGCAAGATAAGACAAGGTTTTCGCGGGTTGGGTTTTCGCGGTAGAGGACAACGAACAGTGTTCTGTGCGATCGTTGCATTGACCAGAGTTCAGCATTCGCACCGTTCCATCTCGAAAGGAACGTCTTCGTAGATTTCGCGAGTTTGGTGTAATAGTCATCCATGATTGTGATCTTTGCAGAGTCGTACAGCCTGCTATTTAGCCGCGTCAATCGGCTCGCCGCATTCGGGACACCATCCAGACTCGTTCGCTGTCAGGTCGTATTGGCAAACGACACATGCGTTGGCATGCCTCCGATCAGGCCAATAGAGTAGCGCCGTGCACGTGCCGGCTAGCCCGAGTAGCATCCAAAGCGGTATCCCGACGATGGGCCAGCTGGGGGAACGGTGCCCCCAGATTGGCAACCATAAGGTTCGTGAACCTCGCCCCGTGTGACAACCAACCGCACCGACTTCATTTCTCGAGTGAAGCCAACACAATTGACCTTGCTCCAGCATGATAACCCAGTGTCCTCCGCAGAACGAAACGGTTCGTTGAGCATTGAGAATCCAAGCTGAAATTAGCAACAGGCATGCAGCCAATCCAACGTGCTTCAGCCAACTATGTTTGCGTATTCTCGCGTACATTCTTGTTGTTCGTTCAATGATACGAGGTCGGGTAGCCCATCTCCTCTGGAGGTGGGGGAGCCGTTGATTATTGCTGCGCACTTATCATCAAACAGCTGGTGACTGCGAGTGGTTTCGGAGACATCCGTTTGGTGCTTTGGCAACCGTTGTTGGCCTATCATCGATCCCCCACGTTCAAAGAACATGGGCCACCCTTTCGGCTAGGGAATCAGCTTCGTTGCTTCATCCGTCGTTGTTCGCATCAATGCGACTCCGGTATACGGCAATTCGGAAGAGCGGCCTCCTACTGCGTAGGTTTTGTTTTCGCCGTCGTGCCATACGGCGTGGATGGTTTGGACGGTTGTGGTGGTTTCGGTTTTGAATTCGTCAGTGGTGAAGTTGTAGACGGCGGCTGATCCGATTAGGCCGCCGACGAGGTATTGGTCAGCGTTGATGGGGAAGACGCCGTTTAGGCCCGGGAGCGGGGCGGCGGAGCGGCTGGTCCACTTCGTTCCGTCGTAGGTTGCGATCGTTGCGTTGGAGCGGCCGCCTACGGCTACGATCTGGTCGGGACCGGTGCCCCACAGCGACACGAGGTCGTCGGCAGTTCCCGCATCGATCTGCTGCCAGTCGCTGCCGTCGTATTCGAGGATGACGCCGGTTTGTCCGACCGCGAAAATGTGATCGCTCGATGTGCCCCAGATTTTCAGGAGTGCGGTCGAGTTGCGATCGAGCGGTGGGACCGTTTGCTGCGACCAGGATTGGCCATCATAGTGGAGGAGAATCGGCGGGCCTGTGTCGATCTCACCGCCGACGGCCCATATGTCATCGGGCGCTGCGCCCCAGACGCCCCAAAGATCGTCTTCGATGTTCGTCGACATTTGCGACCACGATGAGCCGTCATAGTGAAGGGCTGTCCCCTGCTCGCCGACGGTGTAGACGTCGTCGGGGCCAAATCCAAACGCCCAGATGAGAATCGGCGTCTCGGGCGTGTCCATCGTTTCCCAGGTTGTGCCGTCGTAGTGGAAGATGACCGATTGCTCAGGTTGGCCGCCCACGACGAAAACGTCATCTGGTCCCGAACCCCACACGCCCGAAAGAAATCCTTCGCCCGACGTCGGAAACGCTTCGCGCCATTCGGGCGCAGTCGGCGTGTCCGGTCCGTTATCCGAACCGCCATCGTCGGGCGTCATCGGTGTACAGCCACATGCCGCAATCAGCATGAGCGCGTAAGCAGTGGTGCGAAGGTAGCGAATGGTTTCGTTTTGAATCATGGCTCGAATCACAGCGACTCCAGGAAACGGATCAGGTCGGATCGTTCTTCTTCGGTGAGGGTGATGTAATTGTCGCGTGCGTCCTGGGCTTCACCAGCGTGTTCGCGGATGGCGTTGTCGATGGTGGTCGCTCTGCCGTCATGCAAATAGGGGGCGGATTCGGTCAAACCCCAAAGAGGGGCTGTGCGAAATTCGGTTCCGGAGGCGGCGCTTTGGAAGACGGCATCGGACAGGTCTTCGCCCATGTTGTGGATCAAGAGGTCGGTGTACGGGTGAATCATTTCGCCGGTGTCGAGCGGCAGGCTGGGCACGTGGCAGTCGGCGCAACCGATGGAAGCGAACAATTCGTCACCGCGCTGAACGGCCAGGTCGATGGTTCCGCGAATCGGTGCAGCGAGCAACTGTTGAAACGTGATCAGGTTGGCGAGGTCGACTTCGTTGATTTCCGGATCGGGGATGCTGTCGTCATTGCCTCCGGAACCGTTGCCTCCGCTTGGTGGTGCGACTTGCGCGAGGTATTCAGGGCGCTGCGATTTCGCGCGGACGACCTTGGCCAACGGTTCGCTGGTGATGCCCATCTGGTTAACGAGCATGCCGCGGGTGATGGATTCGAGAGTAGCCGCTTGCGCTTTGAGTCCGAATCGTCCGATGCGATCGCCGTCGATGTTGGGACGTCCGGAGATGCCGTCGTTGTCCTCGTCGGTCGGGTCCTGCATCGAAAGAATGGTTTCATCGGTGACGCGTTCGAACAACCCCACACCGAAAAGCGGCGGCGCGTCGTGATCGACAATCATCGGAACGCCGACGCTGATCACGCGCACGAATGCATTCTCACCGGAGCCGCCAGCCGTCGGTGATCCGTGACATCCAACGCAACTGGTGCCGAGATGATTCGGGCCGACGCCATCCATCGGAAGAAACATGCTTGAGAAAACATTCTTGCCGAGTTCGAACGCATCGATTTGATCGCCGGATAGATTGGGAGTTGACTCACCCAACTCAGCGCCGAAGGGATTGTCGGGCGGGTCGATCGAACTGACGTTGGCGTCGAGCGGTTCCGGGTCGTCTTCGTCGAGTACGCCATCGTCGTCGTCATCGGTGTCGGCTTGATTGCCTTCGCCATCGTTATCGGTGTCGACGGATTCGTTGGGATCGTCGGGGAATGCGTCTTGCGAATCGACGACGCCATCATTGTCGGTATCGGTCTCGACGACAGGAGGGGCCGTGCATCCCACGACGCAGAGGGCGATGATCAGTGCAAGAACGCGGGTGCTGATGCCGAAATAGATGGCAAGTGCTTGTTTCATGTTGGTCTGGCTCCTTCGGAATAATCCTAAAGCAAGGCAGGTGCCGGGCAACAGAGGGTGGCCCAAAGCCCCGCGTTACAATAGCAGGATGCGCATAGGATAACCGCAATGGGGGTGATCCTGCGAGTGTATAGGGCAATTGTCCTGAGGCGCTGACAAGACGCTTGTCATTTTGTACAATCGATCGTGCTATACACTACAGGGGCATCCGCTTAAGCACAGCACGCGTTCAAGCAAAGCACGCGCTCAAGCAGAGTTACGATGGTCGGTTCGATCACGCTTGAAGGTTTGATCACGCCGGTGCCGTATTTCAGCCGACATCCAGATTCTATCTCGCAATCGGTTTTATTGGAGCGACAGACATGAAACGTATTGGAATGCTTCGGGCCGTATTCCTTACCTCGGCGATGATCTGGATCAGCGGCTGCATGGATCCACCCCCAACCGATCAGACGGGTGATGGTCCGGTGGCTGAAGGTGTTTCGGCGAAACTCGGCGAAGCGTTTCCGAGTGCAACGGCCGAACAGCTTGCGACCTTTGAGCGTGGTCGTGCGGTTGTCCAGAAGCGATTCGATCTCTCTGGCGGTTTGGGCCCGGAGTTTAACGTGACGTTTTGCGGCGCGTGTCATGAGCGCCCGGTGGTCGGAGGAAGCGCCTCGCTTTATCGCAACTTCTTTCTCGCCGGTCAGCGTACGTCGAACGGTTCGTTTGTGATCGGAGACGTTGGCGGCGTCGTTCGTATGCAGAGTTATGAAGAAGGTGCGCACGCCCGTCCGGTGATCGCGCCTGAAAAGAACGTCTTTGCGCAGCGCAACGCCATTCCGTTTTTCGGCGCGGGCTTGATTGCGGAACTCGACGGCGACACGATTCTTGCGAACGCCGATCCCGATGACCTCGATGGTGACGGTATCAGCGGTCGCGCGAACTTTGAGAATTCACTCGTGGGACGATTCGGACGCAAGTCGCAGACGACTTCAATTGAAGGTTTCGTGCGCGGTCCGTTGTTTAACCACCTCGGTATTACGACGAATCCGCTTTCCGATGAAGCGCGTTCGCGGCTTCCAGTGGACAGCTCTGCGGCCACGCTCCTGAAACGTACCGGGCGAACGCGACAGGCGGCTGCCACCGATGAACCCAACAGCGATGATGACGGCGTGCCCGATCCGGAAATGACCGGTGATGAGTTGTTTGACCTGGTGAGTTTCGTGATGTTGCTCGCCGCGCCGGAGTTGGATGAACCGACCGAACAAAGCGAACGCGGTCGCATGCTGTTTCACGAAGTCGGTTGCTCCGATTGCCACATTCCCAGGCTCGTCGGGCCACGTGGTCCGCTTCATCTCTATTCCGATCTTCTGATCCATGACATGGGCGAGGAACTCGCCGACGGCATCGAACAGGGCGTCGCCCGCGGAAATGAATTCCGCACGCATCCGTTGTGGGGAATCGCATCGGTTGGCCCATATCTGCACGACGGTCGAGCCGACACGCTGACAAGCGCTATCTTGATGCACGGTGGAGAAGGGCAAGCCGCTCGCGACGCGTTTGATGCTTTGAGTGAAACCGAACAAGCCGACGTGATCGAGTTCCTCATGTCGCTGGGCGGACGCGATCAGCATTCCACGGGCTTGTTGGAACCCGAAGCGCCGGTGCCGGCTGTCGGTGAATACGGCGGTCCGTTCCGCGATCTTGACGCTGATGAAATGGCGCGGTTCATCAAAGGGCGCGAATTGTTTGACCGTGACTTTGGAAACGATGTTGGTATTGGTGGGTTGGTCGGTGCCGACAACGGTGGACGTTTCAATGGCGACAGTTGTCGTGCGTGTCACTTTGATCCGGTACTTGGTGGTTCGGGTCCGCGTGGATTGAACGTAATGCGTCACGGATCGATTGATGAGGACGGCGTGTTTACCGCCCCATCCACGACGCCGAACACAATCCTGCATCGAGAGATCGTGATTGGATTCAATCCGCCAGAGCCGACCGAGGAAATCAATGTCTTCGAGATGCGGCAGACTCCGGCTGTCTTTGGTCTGGGACTGATTGACGCGATCGCCGATTCAACAATCATCGCGAACGAGGATCCGACCGACGCCAACAGCGATGGCATCAGTGGACGAGCCCACATTCTGGAAGATGGACGTCTCGGGCGTCTCGGATGGAAAGCCCAGGTTCCCTCAGTGGCGGAGTTCGTGCGCGACGCGCTGACAGCTGAGTTGGGCTTGAGCATTGAGAGCCAGGAAGAGGACGGGTTGTTCTTCGGCGTAACCGCCGACACCGATCTCGTCACCGATCCGGAAGTCAACCGGACAGACGCAGAGGACATGGCCTTCTTTATGAGCATGCTGGGAGGCCCGCCGCGTCAGGCGATTGACCCGTCACAGGAAGATCAAGTGGCGGCTGGCCGGACGTTATTTGATACGGTCGGCTGTTCGAAGTGTCACATTCCCGCGCTCGTCGGCGCGCTCGGTGATGTGCCTATGTATTCGGACCTGCTGCTCCATGACATTCTTGCCGAGGGATCACCAGGCATTGTCGACGGTAGCGCAACCATGACCGAATTCCGCACCGCGCCGCTGTGGGGACTCAGTCAGACTGCGCCATACTTCCACACGGGAAAAGCCGACACGATCCAGGAAGCCATTGGAATGCACAACGGTGAAGCGACGGCGATCCGAGAAGCATTCATGGCCTTATCGGACGCCGATCGCGAGGCGTTGCTCCTGTTCCTGCAGACGTTGTAAACGGACGCTCTACACGCCAGTTTGGTTTGATACGACAGTCGACCTCGGCTAAGTGGATCCGGTCTGCGCTGAACCGGCAGGTGTCGATGATCCCCGTGAAATGAAAGCACGCCCGCAGCGCGCCCGAGACCATGTGCGTTGGGGCTGGGTGGAATCGATCGTTGTGAATCGACAGTTTCATTCCGACATCACCCGTCCGAACGAGCCCAAACCCGCTTGATAACGGGCGCCTGCATCACATCCCCCACTCAGTTTTATCTAAGATCACGGTCTGCAAGAGACGATCCCCCACTTAGCCAATTCGGCCCGGAGGCGGTTGAAACCACCGTTGTCGTCGTACGGTTTCTTCTCGAATTCGTCCGCAAACAACGCTGTTGTCGCTGTGTTCTGTGTGCGGTTTGGACGCAATTGGGATTGAAAGCGCTTGATGGACTTGTCGCAGAGTCCATGGAAAAAGGCACTCGAGATGATTGAAATCATTTCGGTCTTGATAAAGCAGGCCCAACTGCAACGCATCGTTTGAGTCGGACCAGCCAGTGGAGCCAAGGGAGATCGCATCGGATGAGCGAAAACGTTACCGATTCAGCCAAGACATACCTGAGTGAACTCGGGAATCTGTCCAAAACAGTTGATCGCGATGACTTGCCTGGGCTGGCAAAGATGCACGAGTTATTCGGTTCACTTGCCAACTCCGAAATCGCCGGGTTGTCTGCCGACGGGCAGAAGGTCGCTCGCGAAATGGTTGGCATGCTGGAGGCGTTGATTCTCGGTGAGATTGACGACGCAAACCGTGCGGTGCAGCAAGTCCAGGAAGCCGTCGGCAATCTGACCAGCGCATTTGGCGTTGCAATGTCAGGCAGCGATGCGGCGCAGGATGCGGACGCAAGCGTGGCCAATGAATCGGGTGCAATTGACTCGGATGAAATTGCCCAACAACTCGATAAGGTGTTCGAAGAGACTGAACCCGTCGCCGAATTTTCCAATGACGCCACGCCGTTGAGCGAATCGGAGTTCGCCGAAACCCAATCAGCGCCCGAGGAAACGGCGGACGTCATGGCGACTGAATCACAGTTCGCCGAGATGACCGAGGCGTCTGACAATGCAGAACCTCAAGAACAGTACGTGTCCGAGCCGCTGATCATCAGCAAAGATGAAATCGACATGGTCGCGGGTTTCGTCGAGGAAGCCGGTGAGCATCTTGACGCGATCGAAGCCGCCGTGCTGGAAGTCGAACGTTCCCCGAGCGATCCGGAAGCCATTGATTCGCTCTTCCGGCCATTCCACACGATCAAGGGAGCAGCCGGTTTTCTCAATCTTCGCGACATCGTGAGTCTGACCCACGAAGCGGAGACGCTGCTCGATCAGGCCCGAAAGGGATCGCGCAAAGTTACCCACGGATTGATCGATCTGGTTTTTGAGGTTGTTGACATCCTGAAGGTTCAATTCGATGGTATCCGCGGTCATTTGACCAACCCCACGAGCGACCCGATTCCTCAACCGCCCATCGAATCGATGATCGCGAATCTTCGTGATGTTGTTGCCGGTCGCATTGAACCGGTTGGAAATGAACCGACGGCTGGCGATGCAATTAAGAAGATCGGCGAAAACCTCGTCGAGCAGGGCTCGGTTCCTCAAGAAGCGGTCGACTTCGCTGTCGACTGTCAATCGCGCAGCACAAAGCCAACCAAAGTCGGTGAAAAGCTGATCGAAATGGGGGTGGCCAGCCACAAGCAAGTGAGCCAGGGCCTTCGACCGCAGGCGATGGGGAATGCCGCACAAGCCAAACCCAGTGCGGCTGGCGGTGATCAATCGGTACGCATTGATACCGCGAAACTCGATGCGCTGGTCGATATGGTTGGCGAATTGGTGATTGCACAGACGCAGGTGAGCGCGAGCCCGCACGTGGCCAGCGATCCGAAATTGGCCAAGGACGTCACCCGTTCGACCAAGATCGTTCGCGACGTTCAGGACGCGGCGATGGCGATGCGGATGATTCCCATCGGTCCGACGTTTCAGAAGATGGCCCGCCTGGTTCGCGACGTTGCCCGCAAGGTTGGCAAGAATGTCGAGCTGACCATTTCGGGTGAAGATACCGAACTCGACAAGAACGTGATTCAGCAGATCGGTGACCCGTTGGTGCACATGGTGCGTAATGCGGTCGATCATGGGATCGAATCGGCGGAGGCGCGCCTTGCGGCTGGCAAGACCGCATCGGGCAACGTCTCGCTTTCAGCATTTCATAGCGGCGGCAACATCGTCATCGAGATCACCGACGACGGTAAAGGCCTTAATCCGGAAGCCCTTATTCGAAAGGGTATCGAGAAGGGCATCATCAACGAAGGCGATCAACTGACCGAAGAGCAGGCCTTCGATCTGATCTTCGCACCGGGTTTTTCGACGGCAGAACAGGTCACGGGCGTCTCCGGCCGCGGTGTCGGAATGGATGTTGTCCGACGAAACATTGAGAACCTCAAAGGCAAGTGCGAGATCACATCGACGGCAGGTAAAGGCAGCACATTCTCCATTCGGCTTCCGCTCACACTGGCGATCATCGATGGCATGGTGCTTCGCGTCGGAACGGAGCGATTCATCATCCAGACGGTGACGGTTGAAAATGCGCTTCGCCCCACCGCCGATCAAATCACGAGCGTCCAGCGCAAGGGATTGGTTCTAAATGCACGGGGACGATTGATTCCGCTGGTTCCGTTGGGACCGCTTTTTGATTTTGGTCAGGAAATCGATCCGTGTGAAGCCATCGTGGTCATCGCCCAGTACGAAGGTGGTGAGATTGGCATCGTTGTCGACGAGTTGATCGGTCAGCAGCAGGTTGTCATTAAACCGCTCGGTGAGCGATTCCAGAAACTGCGAGGTATCTCCGGCGCCGCCATCCTGGGAGACGGGAAAGTCGGATTGATTCTCGATGTCTCCGGAATTGTCGCGGCACATCAGTCCATGAAACCATGCAGCGAAACCGCAAAGTCAGGTCAGCCGGTTGTCGCCGGAAGTGAATAGAAATCGCCCCAGGCACCATCGGATGGCCAAGCCGCAACTTCAACGGCAAGCGATGCAACGAAGTTCGTCGTAAGGGAGAGTCAAGATGCAGGACGCAATCGACAATATCAATCAGCAACTCCTTCAACGCGAGACTGCTGAGCGCTCGACCGCACATAGCGGCGCCAAGTACCTCACGTTTCTCCTTGCCGATGAAGATTACGGACTCGACATTCTCAAGGTTCGCGAGATCATCGGCGTGCTGGACATCACAAAAGTCCCTCAGACCTCGGACTTTGTCGGCGGGCTGATCAATCTTCGCGGCCGAGTCATTCCGGTCATCGATCTGCGCACACGGTTCGAGATGCCGGCAGTCCCGTTCAATGATGAAACCTGCATCATCGTGGTCGATGTCGGCGAGTTGATTGGCATCATCGTGGACACCGTTCATGAAGTGCACGAGATTCCGAATTCTGAAATCGAACCGCCTCCGGTGCTCGGAGGGATGGTGGACATGTCGTACATTCTCGGCATGGGCAAGGTCGATGGGAAGGTCAAGATTCTGCTCGACATTGACAAGGTGCTGAACTCTAAGGATCTGGTGAACTGCACGGTCAACGAATCAAAGCTGGTTGCAGAACCCGTTTAGTCAACGGTTGTTGTGTGTTGTGAAAAAGAGGCTGCCGCGTTTGAACATGTTGGCCCGGTGAACAAGTTGGCCCGGTGAACAAGTTGGTTTGGTGAACAAGTTGGTTTGGGCGCCTGCAGCAGGAATCATCATCGAAGCCATCGATGCAGGGCATGATGAATTGTTTCGATGACGCGTGAGCGTGAACGATTGACGCCAATCCCAAGAGTCGAGAGCTGGAATGGACCAAGTTGTTGACATTGCGGATCTGAAAGTGGCGAAGGATCCCAATGCCACACTGGTGACCTACTCGCTGGGTAGCTGCATCGGCGTTGCGATCTGGGACCCCAAGACCCTCATCGGTGGCATGCTTCATTACATGCTTCCCGAGTCAACGGTCTCACCGGAAAAAGCGAAGGTGAAACCCGCGATGTTTGCAGATACGGGGATTCCGAGGTTGTTTCGATCGGTCTATCAATTGGGCGCCCAAAAAGGAAATCTGATTGTCAAAGTTGCAGGCGGTGCGCAACTGCTCGACGACAATGGAACATTCAATATTGGGAAACGAAACTACGTCATGCTCCGCAAGCTGTTTTGGAAAAACAAGGTCATGATCGATGCCGAGCAAGTTGGCGGCTCGATAAGCCGAACGATTCGCCTCAACGTCGGCACCGGAAGGTTCACGATTCATTCACGCGGCACGGAGACCGAGCTATGAATAGCGCCAAAGACATCATCGAATGCGTTGGCTCGATTCAGCCGCTACCGGACACGGCGCTGAAGCTCATGAAAATCATGAGCGACCCCAAGAGCACGCTCGATGAAATCGTCGGGACAATCAAGTACGACCAAGCCGTCACGAGCGAGGTGCTCAAACTCTGCAACTCGGCTTACTTCGGGTTGTCGCGAAAAGTGACCTCACTGGAAGATGCGCTGGTGTGCCTGGGGACCGCGAAGGTGCTTCAGATGGTCATGTCCGTGCACACCAACAACATGTTGGCGCAAGAGCAACAAGGGTATGGACTTGATCCAGGAATCCTCTGGAAGCACTCGGTGGCTGTCGCGCTCGCTTCGTCGCAGTTCGCGCAAAAGTTGAAGCTGCCCGACAGCAATCTGGCATTCACCGCCGGTCTGTTGCACGACATCGGCAAGGTGATTTTGAACGAACACGTTGCCGAGGAGTTTGTCGAAATTGTCCGGCTGGTCACCGATGAGCACCTGGCTTTTGTCGAGGCCGAGCGACGGGTACTGGGTTTTTCGCACGAAGAAGTCGGGGCCATGATGGCCGAAAAATGGAAGCTGCCCGATCCGATCGTCCGGTGTATTCGGTATCACCACGCACCTTCCGATCTGGAACCGCATGACCCCCTGGTGGACGCGATTTACCTGGCGAACTGCGTTTGTCTTCTGTTTGGAATCGGGCTTGGGGAGGATGGTTTGTGTTCTCGCGCTGATGCCACCGTGCTCGAACGCTACAAATTGCGTCATGCAGATCTTGAAATCATAGGAGCGCAGGTCGTCGTGGAGTTGCAACGCGTTCAAGCCATGTTCGGTGAATCTTCGTCGGCTGAGCAGGCAGAGAGTTAGGATTCATATCATGAATAACAACGTTCTTATTGTAGATGACTCAGCGACCATCAGAAACATGGTCAAGCGGACGATTCGGATGATTGGCCTGGAGGTTGGTGAATTCTATGAGGCCGCCGACGGTATCGCTGCGCTCGCCCAACTTGCCGAGCACGAGATCGCTGTCATGCTCGTTGACATCAACATGCCGCGAATGGGCGGCGTCGAGCTGTTGAGTCGGATGAAGGAAAACGACCGGCTCAAGGACATCCCGATTGTCATCGCCTCGACCGAAGGTAGTCGTACGCGCATCGACCAATTGATGAAACTCGGCGCGGCTGGTTATGTTCGTAAACCGTTCCAACCGGAACAACTCCGCGAAGTCTTATTACCCATGTTAAAGGTGACAGAAAATGCAATCGCAAACGACGGCGACTTTGACGACGGTTCTTTCTGACGTTCTTGCAGATCTCGCATTCATGTTTTGCGATGGCGGCGAGTACAGCGAACAACCCGGCGAATCGTGGCTCGAAACGTCAATCGGCTACAAGGGTGGCGTATCCGGTGAATTGCGCCTGATCTGCACGCGATCGTTTGCAGAACAGTTGGCCGAGAACCTGCTCGGAATCGAGTCGGGCGAGGAAATCTCAAAGCAGGAATCAACCGACGCGGTTCGTGAATTCATGAACGTCGTGTGCGGTCAGTTCGTGACGACAGCCCACGGCACCGAAGATGTCTTCAACCTGACCATTCCAACCGTGACCGAGCTTGAAGTGGTTCCGTTCGTCGAGGGCGGTGAGGACGAGACAGCGCAGTTGTCGGTTGATGGGCAGTGGTTGCAGTTGCGACACATCGAAGCGACCCCCGCGTAACGGGCAACGTGAATTTCCGCTTAAATAGCACTGAATACCTGGTGAGCCAAACGTGATGACAAACAGCCTTGAGGCGAAAGATCTGACCCGGCAAGAGTATGAGGCATTCCGCAAACTGATCTATGACAAGAGCGGAATCAACCTGGGTACTGAGAAAATGCAATTGCTGAGTTCGCGGTTGGCCAAGCTTCTCCGCGGGCAAAACTACGCCTCCTACGGCGACTTTTTCAAGGTCGTCGTCGCCGATAAATCCGGCGTTGAACTCAGTCGACTTCTGGATGCCGTTTCCACCAACACCACGCATCTCTTTCGCGAGATCACCCATTTCAATTTCCTCGCACGTCTAATCGAAACGTGGACAAGCGACAAGAAATGGCTCGCGTCCAACCGTGAACTCCGCATCTGGAGCGCCGGTTGTTCCAGCGGTGAAGAACCCCACTCGATCGCGATGGTCGTTCACGATGCTTTGAAAGACCATCCCGGAGTCAAGCCGCGAATCCTCGCGACGGACATTTCGACACAGGTGCTTGGGCAGGCGATGCGCGGACAGTTTGTGACCGAACGGGCGAAGTCGGTACCGCCGGCATTTCGGACACGCTATCTCCAGAAGATCAAATCAGGCAACAACGAGGTTCTGCAAGCCACGTCGGATATACGGAATCTCATCAAGTTCTCGCGATTTAACCTGATGACGCCGACGTTTCCTTTCCGACTCGGTTTTCATGTGATCTTCTGTCGAAACGTCATGATCTATTTCGATCAGCCCACCCAGGAAGGATTGGTCAATCGTTACGCCAAGAGCCTGGTCCCGGGCGGTCACTTGATGATCGGGCATTCCGAGAGCTTGAACGGAATCGACCAACCGTTGACCTACGTTGAGCCCACGATTTACCGTCGCGATTAGCGCGACCAGACGAATCGGCTGACCACAGAGACGGTGGCTATTCCGAGAAAACAAGGAAGTAAAAGTAAAATGCCCAAACCCATCCGAGTATTGATTGTAGACGACTCGCCAACCGTGCGGACGATGCTGGCGAAGTCTATATCCAATGCGCCGGATATTGAGGTCGTGGGCGAGGCGCCTGATCCATTTCAGGCGCGCGAGTTGATTATCCAACAGCGGCCCGAGGTCATCATTCTCGATATCGAAATGCCGCGCATGGATGGGCTGACGTTTCTCAAAAAGCTTCAAGAACACTATCCCGTTCCCGTCATCATGTGCAGTGGTGTGGCTTCGGAAAGCAGCAAAGCCGCCTTGCAAGCCATCGAACTCGGCGCCGTCGATTTTGTCGCCAAGCCTTCGGGCGGTGGTAAAGAGGCGCTGATGCTCCTCGGGGAAGACCTCGCGTTCAAAATCCGTGCAGCCACCGTTGCGGTACCAGCCCGGGCAGTCACGCCGTCGGTTCCATTGGCCATCCAACGGACCTGTAAAGCGGCGGGCATCGATTCAAGTCGATTCGTGGTGGCGATTGGCTCTTCCACCGGCGGTACTGAAGCACTCAAGAAAGTATTGGAAAATGTGCCAGCCGACTTTCCGCCGGTCGCCATCGTGCAGCACATGCCACCGGGGTTTACCAAGACGTTTGCCGATCGGCTCAATGACTACAGTCCGATGACGGTCAGCGAAGCCGTGAATGGTGATTTGCTGGTACCGGGGCGAGCGTTTGTTGCCCGCGGTGGCGTGCAGATGAGCATTGAGCGCTCCGGTGGACGTCTCAAGATCAAGACCGGGTCAAGCGAACTGGTCAATCGACATTGCCCAGCCGCCGACGTGTTGTTCGATTCAGTTGCGGATCTTGTCGGTAAGAATGCCGTCGGCGTTATCCTGACGGGCATGGGGGCTGACGGCGCGCAAGGGCTGCTCAAGATGAGAGAGAGTGGCGCGATTACGGTCGGTCAAAACAGGGAATCCTGCGTTGTCTATGGCATGCCCAAAGTCGCTGCGGAAATCGGCGCGGTGCAGCACGTCACGACGCCGGAGAACGTCGGCAACGTGGTCATCAGTGCACTCAAGAAGATCGCCACGCCGGCTACCGCGCGATGACGCGAACCGGCGTCACGCAAATCAGCAGCCAACCGATTCAATCCTTCGTGCCAATATCATCGGTGAAGACTGAAAGCACAATCAGGTTTTCATCCTGCTCGTGTCGTTCAATGGAACTGACGAGATTTTCGATTCGGCAGCAGCAATCCTGAATCATCAGCGGATCGGTTTCGCGAACCTCAAGCAGGTCGCGGCGAATGCCATCCATGATCTGCGTCAGCTCTTCATGCTCGTGCCGCAGTCGATCCACTTCCTTTGAAAGACTGGGACGTCGCGCCGCGACGGTGGGCAGATACCCGTCGCGTTCTTCGAGTGCCATGTGCTTATGCAAATGCGCGCGCAGATGTTCATAGCGCCCGCGCAGCGCCTCCAGCCAATCACCGCGATGACTCAGCGGAACCTTTGCAATCGTTTCTCGCAAAGTCACCGCCAGGTCGTGGACTCGATCGTGCTCGTCGTGCATCCATTGGGCCAATTGTTTTGGGTTCACGGTATCCTCCACTTCGTTCCACGTTGCAGCGGTCGCGATGGCGATTGGCAGTTCCACTTGTGAAGCGGCATTGGCGGTCAACAAACGAACGCCGCCCCCTGTGTTCCGTGTGCAACTGGTGTGCCAAAGGGCGCAACGCGAGAAGTAGGCCAACATGGTCCGTATAAACGGCGTTATCGGCGATGTAGCCAGATCGCGCAATCGGCTGTCTCATTTGACGCAGGATCGCGGTATCGCGCGACGAGGTTACGATTGGGGTTGTTGAACTGCCTCGGCTGACTCGCTTGATTTTTCCAGCTTGGGAGTTGCTTCAATGTCGCCGTCGAGCAGTGATCGCAACCACTGTCCAAGTTCAAGTTCGCGTCCATCCGCAGTCAGTACCTTGTATGGCTCATCCGTCATCGATGATCGACTCGCAAAGTCTTCGATGAAGGCGTCCACCTTGGTGACAGGCGTGGGCGAGGTTGCCAGCTTGTTGCGCAAATGTTTGGCTGCCGATTGGCCATCGAATGGCTTGCCGTTGCGAATGAATGTGAATTCCGATTGGTCGATGGCGTTCAGCATGAATTCGATCTTGTCGCGGTGCCATTCAGCTTCCGGGGCAATCGACAGGTCGGCGTAATCGTCACCCATCAAGTAATTGTGCAGCGCTTCGACTTCGATCACATAGGTCTCATCATCCAACGGTAGAACAATGTGTTGCGTTTCGTAGAGGCGCGTCGTCGGTACGAGCGGAACGTTTCGGTCTCGACCAAAGACCGACAATGTAATTTGTCCATGGGTGATGTCGCCCGCGTAAACACGAAGCCGATCGCGAGAACCCGGCAAATACGCGTACCGTTTCTGCAAGGCGGTAAACGTTGTTTTCTTGTCAATGCTCAATCGGGTTGGCGGGACGTTTACAACAAACGAAACGGGAATGCTCGCCAAGACTTCTCCTCCATCGGTCTCGGCAAAGATGCGAAACTCGCCGCGCGCAGGCGCTTGCTTCAGGAGATCAAACACTTCGTTGCTGTGCAGGTTGACCTGGTAATCAATCGGACCGACGCGCGTCAGTGGGACGCGTCCAAGTTTCGGATCATCAATCCCCAGCCACACGGAGGTGGCCTTCGCATCGATCACCGAGGCGGTCAGGAGAAGGTTGGAACCTTCCCGGCTTGGAAACCAAAGCGATTCGGGAACATCCTGCAATTGAATGTATCCGCCAGCCAACACAGGCGATTGCATGACCAGCAGGGCTGTCAGCATACCAACGAGGCAAGTACAATTCAGTCGATTCATGGTTAGGCCCTTTCAACGCGAATCGTCCGACCATGCGGGTTTGCTCGGCTACACTGTTCAGTATACCACGCGATCCCGGTTACTGTTGTCGATAAATGTGGGTTACCAATGTCTACAAGCCGTAATCAACCACCAATCGCAGGCGCCTGGCGTAGATGCATTCATGCCGTGTGGGCGGCTGCATGGGGCGTGGTTCTGGCGATATCTGGCGGGTGTGGAACTGCAACTGACTGCCACAGCGAAACCGCCAATCGTGTCACCGTCGTTTTGACGTTCGACGATGGGCCGTTGGCCGCGGATCAATCTTTGGACAACGCATCTGGCGCGTCGGTCGAACTCCTCGATCAGTTAAACGCCATACTCGATACGTTGAATCGTCGTGGCGCGCGGGCGGTATTTTATATCGAAGGTCCCGGCGATGATGAAACCGGAAGCGCAGTGCAGTCGCTGTTCGCGGATGGATTGCGTTCCATTCACGATCAGGGGCACGTCCTTGGATATCACGCATTCAACCATGATCCCGCAATTTGGTCGCAGACGCTCGGACCGCCGTTCTTCGGACGAACGGCCATGCGATCGGATCTGGTTCAACTGACGGCGTACCTCGACACGACTCTCGAGGTCGTTGGGGCAAACCGGCTTGAATGGTTCACGCCCGTATACCGTCAGCCGTTCGGTGGCAGCGGGATCAGTCGGTCAGAAGCAGAAGCCGTTGCGCAGGAGCTCGGTTGGATCTATCACGGGTTCGTCATCGACAGCGTGGACTGGACCGACAATCTCGAATCCGATCCGACGCTTACCGAGGGGCTACCGTTTGAAACCGACACCGAGCGTGTCGAATTCGTGCGCCGCAGAATACGCAGCGGAATCTTTCGCAACTGGGATCGCGAAGTGATCGACATTCTGTTTCACGTCAACGCATTCACTGCCGCCAACCTTGACGCCTGGATCGATGAAATCGAAACAGCCTACTCGCAGAAAGTCGATGCGACCATCGAACTTGAAGTGCCCGATTGCTACCTGACCACACCCGATGCCCAAGTCGATCGTACGCTGGTTGAAGACGTGATCCGGGGATTGTAGATCGAACGACAATTCCATGCGTCGGTCTTGGTCGCTTCGATACTTCGCGCCCGTGCGGCAACGCACTCACTTGGGTTTCTTGAGGTATTCGAGCAGGGCGACGGCGTTGTTTTGCTTTTCGTCCTTTGCGGCGAATAGCAGCGTTACCGTTTTGCGTTTGGCCGTTTTGCGAATGACGTCGAGTGCTTCCTCGTGTTCGCGCAGGTCCTTGAAATACTTTCGCTTGAACTCAGCCCAACGGGACGGGTCTTCGTGGACCCACTTACGCAATTCGTTGGACGGCGAAATGTCGCGCATCCATTCGTCGACCTGCGCACGTTCCTTGGAGATGCCCCGGGGCCAGAGTCGATCGACGAGAATCCGCATACCGTCAGACTTGGACGCTTCATCGTAAATACGCTTGAGTTTGATTGGCATGTAACTCTCCTTGCGTAGCCGCAGTCCGAAACGCCAATATCAATGGTATCGTATGGGTTGGGTTGTGAATCCGGCAAAATTATTGAGAATCCCCACATCAGACGCAATGATCATTGCGACCTTTCGGGTCGCTGGGCCGGGACTTGTGAATCCCATGCAAAAAGACAGGAGGCCATTTGTGATGGCTCGAATTCAAAAAACCGTTGCAATCTTGCTGCCTATTTTTCTCGTCGGTTGCGCGTCAAGCAAGCCGCAAGCGTTTGTCGTGGATACGCCGGCGCAGATCTTCACCGACATGGGCCCGCACGTGCGCGCGGTGACGACATCATCACCCGAAGCGCAGGACTATTTCAACCAGGGACTGAATTGGCTGTACTCATTCAACCACGACGAGGCGATTCGCTCGTTCAAGAAAGCGGCGGAACTCGATCCCGCCTGCGCGATGGCGTGGTGGGGCGTGTCGTATTGCGAAGGCCCGAACTACAACGACCCTGTCATGACCGAAGAACGTTCACTGGCGGCATGGGATGCGTTGCAGAAGGCGCTGGCCAACATCGATCACGTGACACCGGTCGAACGCGATTTGATCAAAGCCCTCGAAGCGCGCTACGTGAACCCCTGGCCCGAAGATCGCACCGAGTTGAATAAGGCGTTTGGTGATGCGATGGCGAAAGTCTGGGAAAAGCATCCAAGCGACTCCGATGTCGGAACGCTCTACGCCGATTCGCTCATGGTGCAGCGCCCGTGGATGCTGTACGAATTGGACTTCACGCCGGCAGAAGATACGCCAAAGATCGAAAGCGTTCTCGAGCAGGTGATGGCGATGGACCCCACCAATCCGGGCGCGAAACATCTGTACATTCACACAGTTGAACCCAGTGGCACTCCGGATCGCGGGATACCAGCCGCCAACGCGTTGGGCGATTTGGTTCCGGTCAGCGGTCACCTGCGGCACATGCCCGCGCACATTTATGTCAAGACCGGGCTGTGGCACCGCGCGGTTGAGCAGAGCGTCAAAGCGATGGCGGCTGACGATGCGTATCAAAAGCTTTCGCCGAAGCAATCGATTCAGTGGCTCTACATGGTGCACAACTCGCACATGATGGCGTTCGCCGCGATGATGACCGGTCGCGAGGAGGAAGCGATGGCGGCTGCCCGCGACATGTGGAACGACATTTCCGAAGACGATCTTAAGCGCGTCGGTCCGATCTTCGATTTCTGGATGTGCTCAGTGTTCGATGTGCAGAAGCGCTTCGGTCGTTGGGATGCGATCATCGCAGAACCCGCGCCGCCGGAATATCTGCCGATTACGCACGCAACCTGGCGAGCGGCCCGCGCGGTGGCATATGCGGCGAAGAAGGATTTCAAGAACGCAGAGCGTGAATACAAGAAATTCAAGAAGTGCAGAAGTCAGGTTCCCGCGGATGCGCATTGGGGGGGACCGGACCTGGCCGATCGTGTACTCGAGGTGGCTGATTACTTCATCGCGGGCGAGATCGCGCTTCAACATGGTGAGTGGGACAAAGCGGCAGAGCTTCTGGAAAAAGGCGCCGACGTCGAAGACACGCTTTCATACGGCGAGCCGCCGCAGTGGCTCCAACCCATTCGCCACACGATCGGTGCGGTATATATGAAGAGCGGCAAGTTCGCAGAAGCAGAACGGACCTACCGAGAGGACCTTGCCAAGTGGCGCGAAAACGGTTGGTCTCTCTACGGTTTGATGCAGGCGCTGAACGCACAGGGCAAGACCCAGGAAGCCGCCGCAGTCGAAAAGCGTTTCAACGAAATCTGGAAGTTCGCCGATGCGCCGATCGATTCGAGTTGCAAATGCATTTCAGGAATATGAGCTTGCGGTAGGCTACTTTACCCTATAGCAATTGTTTGAATCTCGTGAAGATTCGATGAACGTCATGCTGTTAAATTAGCCGCATGCGCAAGCTGCGCAAACACATCTTGCCAACCAACGTGCGCGGTCAGTCAAAATAGGTTGCCCTCGGACATTGGCGCTTCAATTGGAGCGCACGTGTCATGTGCAGGGGTCATCCGCCTTATTTCCGAATTATTCTCTCCTTTATCGCCACTTAACAATCGTCGCCTATTTAACGCATCCGAAGCCGGAGGGTGTCCGGTGGAGTTGTATTTGGGCGATAGGCGATTGTCTTTGTGATTCAGGAGAGTCTCATGCGATTTGCATCAACCAGACGAGCGGTTGGTTTCACCCTCGTCGAACTGCTGGTGGTCGTTTCAATTATCGCATTGTTAATCAGCATTCTGCTGCCGAGTCTCAAGACGGCCCGCAATCAGGCCAAGGCGGTCAAGTGCGCCGCGAATGCCCGTCAAGTCGGTCAAGCCACGTCGATGTATCTCGCAGAGAACAGTTCATTCTTCCCACCGTCCTATGCCTATCCCACAACGAAATCGGGCGGTTGGTCGCTCACTGTGCAGTCCACCTCGTCGGTACCGAATGGTTATCTGCACTGGTCGTACTTTCTATATTCCGGTGGAAAGGTGAAGGAGGAGGCGTTCCAGTGCCCGAACTTCAACAAGGGCGGCGCACCGCGGACGAACCCCGGACCCATCGAAGACGCTTGGAACTCCGATCAAATCGACGACGGCAGCAACACGTCGCCGAATACATTGGTCGACAAGCAGGCGGTACGCATGGCCTACACCGCCAACGCTTCGATCATTCCCAGGAACAAATTCACGCCGGCGCTTTCGGGCGGTCAGCGCACGAACGTTCTCGTTCAGGAAAACCGAGTCAAGCGCCCGGGCGACACCATCCTGTACACCGAATACCTGAGCAACTGGCGCGCGTTGGGTGTGATTCAAAGCGGCAAGATCCTTGTCAAGTCGCACCGCCCGGTCAACGTGTTCTATCATCTCGGTTCCGGTGCCAATGAATACCAGGCTCCCGAAACCAACCCGGGATTCATCTACGGAAAGATCGGCTTGCCCAAGACGGCTGAAGATTACGGTCTGCTGGCATCGGGCGTCGTCAAGAACAAGACCAACATTCTCGACTACACCTCGGGCATCCCGCAGATCAATGCAGTGGGTCGAGATCATCCGGGCGGCAACGACAAGAATTTCGGAGGGACCGCCAACTTCACGTTTCTGGACAACCACGTTGAGCGCATGACGCCGTTGGAATCATTGCGCACACGCAAATGGGGAGATCGCTACTACTCGCTGTCGGGCGAGAGCGAGATCCTGAACATGAACGCGCAGTAGCGGAGGGGAAATCCCGGCTGCGCAAAGTCTCATCAGCTTGAAATCCAGACAAACGGCTTGGCTTCATTCGTCGATACGGATGAAGGCGTGGAATGTACGTCTACACTTGGAGAGGAAAAATGCGAAGAAATTTTGGGACTTGGAAGCACATCCGAGTCCGGCAGGTCGGCTTGAGCGCGTTGGCTGCGACGGCGACATTGCTGGGCGCATCAACCGCTCAGGCGCAGATCGATTGCAACAGCAATGGTACCGGCGTCGAAGGGAACATCACGATCGAAGGCGGTCAGGTCAACATGGCCGGCGCAACTCTGTTCGTGGACTTCTTTCGTCAGCCGTCATCGACCAACGACTGGATCGATGTCAACAACGACGGGTTCTTCGGTTTCGTGAACCCCGACCCGACCTTCATGTTCACCGATCAACTTTCAACCGCCTACGCACCGGCCAGCCCGCTCAACACCTGGTGGGCGTTCAACTACCGCAGCGTCGGTTCGGTCCGGGGTTTCTCGGAATTCATTGACAGTCAGTTGTGCGGTACGCTTTCTGACGTTCCGCCCTCAGAGGCAGGCATCTTCAACCGATTTGAGTATGCCTTCGAGGGTGTGGCCAATATCGTTGGTGTCAACAGCACTGGAACTCCCCTTGAGCAGTGCTCGATTGACGGTGCATTTCTTGACGTTCCGGGTTCATGGGCCGTCATCGCCGACGGTTCGCCGAAATGGGATCGCAACCCGACCGCAGCCGGATACGGTTTGAACTTCCTTGAGTCATCAACGGGTAACGTCAGCCAGCTTCAGGCGCTGAGCCGCGACTGCACCGTCGAAACCCTGAACTTCGATACCGCCAATCCTGATGACGATACGCTTTTCGATTACGTCGCCGCATGGGTTCCGGTTACCCCGATTTCGAACCGTGGAACCGGTATCGAGAACATCAAGTTCAGCGAATTGCAGTATCTGTTTGCTACTGGTCGTATGCCCAGTGGTGAAAACATCATGGCCGTCACTCGTGACGTCGGCTCGGGAACGCACAACGCTTTCATGAACTCGATCAACGTCGATCCGAGTTGGGGCCGTGGCGACAACGTCGGTCAACGAGTCAACACGAGCGATGCAAACCTCCTCGGTCCGGTGCATCAACCGTCGAACAAGGGCGGTTCGAGTCTGGTTGAAGGAACGGTGCAGAACGGCAGGCTCACGCTCGGGTACACCGGTCTCGCCGGTG
>DDIR01000026.1:44080-59928 GCA_002338715.1 Phycisphaerales bacterium UBA1845
TCAAGCCGTTCGGCTCGCGATGCCTCCCGCGGGTTTTACGAAGTGGTCAACACCTGCAAGGACGTCGACGCCAACGGCGATCCCCTCTGCGATTGTGATGTTGATGGCTACGTTCGTCCGAACATCGACACCACGCTCGACAACTGCGACGCCTGCACCGGTTACCAGATTGCGGGTAGCGGTTCGTTCGTGGTTCGCGGCAACATCGACGCCAACCGTGACCTCGGCGATCCGAACTTCAGCACCAACGGTCCTCCCGTTACCAACCAAGCCGTCGCCGACTACCTCAACAATATCTTCGACAGCACCGCAGCATTTGAAGGCAACGTGTTTGGCGGTGAGTGTCAAACCCCGGCTGGCGACAACGTGCTCGACAGCCTCGCATGTAGCGTGGCCGTTTGCAGCAACGACAACAACGTGACCTGCACTGAAGATGATGACTGCGGTGCAGGAAACTCATGCGACGTTCTCGACTGTACCACCAATGCCGACTGCCTTGGCGCCTCAGGCGTTTGCACCGAGGTTCGCTCATGCAGCTCCAACAACGACTGCGAATCAGGTGAATTCTGCGGCCAGATCGTCAACTCACCCGGTCAGGGCTTGGCCGTTTCGTTCTTCCTGCCCAACGCGATCGATTGTGTCCACGAGTTGACCTCGCCACTTGATTACAACTCCACCGGAGCGTTCAATGAGTCGTTGCAGGACTACACACGTCAATTCAACGGTCTCGGTTGGGGTGGCGATACGCCTGACTTCGGAACAGCAAATGTCGCCGGTCTGGTTCCGGGTCGCCTGGTCGTCGCCGGTACGCCTTACACCGACGGTCAGTCAGCCGAATACATTTACTGGAACGGTGCAAACTACGTGACGATAGCAGCCGGTTCGGACATCTCGGTACGCAACCGTATCGCTGGTGACTTCAACGAAGACTTCGCCCGCGACATCAACGATGCGACCGAAATGGTCAACGCCTACTACGCTCCACGTGCATGGCAGCAGACGGCGGCTGCGATCGGTGCAGGTGCAACCGGTGACATGGCCGCAGACAACGCGATCCCCGAAGTCCTTGGTGACTTTGATGCCGACGGTCACTTCTCGAAAGAAGACCTTCGCTACTTCGCCGACGGTCTGGCGATGAGCGGCGGTTCGCTCAACCGCAAAGCCGGTGCGATCGCCATCGACGCACGCATTGCTGCGTTGGCACAGGATTACCCCTGGGCTGATACGAATGGTCTTCTCGTTAGCGCCCCAGCCGCCCCGTTTGGCGAGCCGGTGCACGCCGTTCCCGCAAGCATCGCCAACTACCTCGGCAACACCGGCAATGCATACAAGAACGGTGACTTCCGCGGTGACATCGCCGGCGCCAGCCTGGAAGTTCAGGGGCGTCGTCCGAACGCCGGTGGCAAGCCGGCTGGTTGGGACGGCAAGATCGACGCAGCCGACATCGACTATGTCTGCGCCCAGTCGCAGTATGACTGGTCGAACATCGACGAAGCTGTCTTCATGGACCTCAGCGCCGACATGGACGGTGACCTCGACGTCGATGCCGACGACGTGACGGAACTCGTCGAAGTCATCCTCGTCACGAACTTCGGTGATGCCAACCTCGACGGCGCCATCGATGCAGCCGACCTCGCCATCGTTGACGACACGATCGACAACGATCCGACGGGATGCAACGCCAACCAGAGCTGTGGATGGGCCGACGGTGACTTCACCTGTGACGGTGTGGTTGATGGAACGGATCGCACGCTGGCTGGCGGTACCGGTGGATCACTCGATTTCACCGCAGTCGTTTCGACTGGTAACCACAATGCCAACGGTTCATTCGGTGGTGGCGACCTCGACATTGCGATTGACGCAACGAGCGCCAGCAAGCCCGGATACATCGAACCACGTCAGTTCAGCGCTGCAGGCAACCTGTACGTTCGCGTGGACTTCGCCGAAGCCATTACCGGTGGTTCGGTCGTTTCAATCCCGGCACTGGCTAACTTGATTGCCACCCCGAGCGGCAGCAGCCTCGACATCACCTTTGATGCCCCGGCCAACGGTACCTGCTACAGTTTTGACATCACCGGAACGACGAGCGCAAGCAACTCAGTTGGTACGGGCAGTGCTGACGTTGACTTCTGCGTCTGCTACCAGGAAGGTGACATCAACTTTGACAGCTTCGTGAACACGGCCGACCGTTCGGTGGTTACGCAGCCCGCAAACCTGTTCAACACGATGGACGCTGTTGGAATCACCGGCCCGCAGGTCGACTTGAACCGCGACGGTATCATGAACACGTCTGATCGTTCGGTCATCACCCAGCCGTCGAACCTGTTCAACGACTTCACGGCAGTGACTTGTCCGTAATACTTTGGGCTCTGGCGAGTTCTTGAGATACCATCAAGTACTCGGATAGAACCAATCTCAATCCAAAAGGGCGAGGTCAGTCGATGCGGCTGGCCTCGCCTTTCTTGTTTGCCGCGAGCGATTTCCCGAAAGTGGAATGAACCTTCCGCCTTCGACGGCGTAATCACTTCAGAGCAAGTTTCGCGACAATAGAATCGGAAGCCATCGGGTGCGGAAAGGATTTTCCAGGAAATCCTTGTGCCCCCCGTACTTTCCGCGCAAAGTGAGCGCGACCACATTCCTTGCGAGTGTAACTTATGATCTCTTGGTTTAAACAACTCGACGAACTCCTGCGCGGCAAGCGGACCGAACCGGGGCAACTGGCTGAAGATCGTGTCAACCTTCCACTTCGCACTTTCGTTTCGCTGGCGATCATTCTCGGCGCACTGTACGGCTTCTTCATGGGTTGGTATGCACTGCTCAATCGCGAGCCAGCCGACTACATGCAATTGCTGGCCGCCGTCATCAAACTTCCCGCGCTGTTCCTCTTGACGCTCGTCGTGACATTCCCATCGCTCTACGTGTTTAATGCATTGGTCGGCTGCCGCATGACGATGACATCAACGTTGCGGCTGCTTGTCGGTGCGGTGGTCGTTAACGTCACGGTTGCCGCATCGCTCGGACCGATTCTCGGGTTCTTCACGCTCAGTACGACGAGCTATCCGTTCATGATCGTGCTCAACATCGTCCTGCTCGCGGTGGCTGGTTTTGTCGCGCTCGGTTTTCTGCTTCACACGTTGCGACGTGTGGCGCTTCGGCCATTGAACTGGACCGAGTTGCCCAAAACGTCTTCAACTGAAGACGAATCGGAAGACGACGCAGCGCGCATGCCCGGCCCGCTCGAACACATCGAAAGCGATCCGTCCGGACTCGGCCCGGCCAACAGCGTCTTTAAGATCTGGGTCTTGCTTTACGGATTGGTCGGTGCACAGATGGGTTGGCTACTGCGTCCGTTTATTGGCTCGCCCGATCTTCCGTTCGAGTGGTTCCGCGAGCGTGATGGCAATTTCTTCTCCGCGGCCATCGAACACCTCTCGCACCTGATCGGCGCAAACTAGGCCCAAGCGAGGTGAATCCATGACGGGCGCACTTCTGCGAGTCGATCAGTTCCTTCGAGGTGCGGGCCAATTTCACCCAGCCGCCAGCGCCCGCCGGCCTTGGTGGTGGCTGCCCTTGATGATCCTCAGTTTTGCGGCGCTGTATGGCGCATTTATGGGCAGTTTCCACTACGTCACAGCCGCGAGAACATGGCAGGTTTTCTACTCCGCGATCAAGGTGCCGATGCTCTTGATCGCCACGTCGCTGCTATGCCTACCGGGGTTTTTCGTGATCAACACGCTGCTCGGTTTGCGCGACGACTTTCGCGAGTCGCTGCAGGCCATCTTCTCAGGGCAAGCCGGTCTGAGCGTTGTGCTCGCCGCCCTCGCGCCGATGACCCGCTTCTGGTATTTCTCGTCCGAAAGCTACCGAGGCGCCCTGCTCTTCAACGCGGCGATGTTCACGGTCGCCACGCTAGCCGGCCACCTCGTGTCAGCCCGCTATTACAAAGTCCTGATCGCCCGCCACCGCCACCACCGCATCGCCCACCGCGCCTGGCTCATCACGTACGCTCTCGTCGGCATCCAGATGGGCTGGACCCTCCGCCCATTCGTAGGCTCGCCAGACGTCCCCACCTCATTTTTCCGAGACGAACCATTCAGCAACGCATACATTGTGATCGTGCAGCTCGTTTTCGGTAGTTAATTGGTGCGGGCACACCGTGCTTCGCTCGGGCGGAAGTGCAGTCACTGATTGCGGGTGGAATCACGATCTCATTACGAATCAACTCTATGACAACCAACGCAATACGCACTCAGCCGGCAAGTCTTGGCAATGTTCTAATCGCAAGGAACAAAGTCTGTGATCGGCGTTCGGCGTGCATCCAACTTTTCTTGATCGTCGTCTGGCACTGGACGGTCTTTGCGGGAACGCTCGATCTTGTCGAACAGGAGTTCAGATACCACCCTTCGGATCGCGGATTGGCCATTGGCCGGATTCAACTCGAATTCCAATATATCGCCGAGTTTATCTGCAGTACGCCAGCCGCAACGGTCATGCTGGCTGTGGTCTGCGTTGAGGGCATCCTTTCGCTTGTTTGGTTTCGATTCGCAACGCGAAAACTCAAGCCGACGTTCAGCGTTTTCACCAAGTATTGGTGGCGCGCCTGCCTTTGGGGCACCTTCGGTTTACCGGTGACAAGCGTCATCATTGCCGAATTGTCCTGGGGCTATGACTTTGCAATCAACGCGCCCCTGCTTTGGGTCGTGTGTGCGGCAGTGGTTATTCCGATGCTGCTAAGGGCAGACCTGAACCGCAAGACGCAAGATCACTGCCTTCGATGTGGAAACGCGATGGCGTGCGGTCAACGACACTGCACCCATTGCGATCTCGAATTACCATTGCCTCAAATGCGCGTGAGTCGCTGGCGACCCGTCTGTCCCGACTGCGGGTATTCGATTCGCAGAGCCATCGAGCACCGGTGCCCGGAATGCGGCGTCCCATTCCCAACCGCATCAAAGTGCTTTCGCCGTTGGGCGACGCTGCGGTTATCGTGGGATCGACAGAGTCGTGAGTTCATCGGCAAAGCGTATCTGAAGTCACTCTTGCGCATCGTATTCACGCCCGCAAAAGCTGCCCGAGGGCTCGCCATTTCAGATCATTGGGGGCGCGCCGCAAGATGGACCTTGGCGCACCTGGCGCTCGTCGGCGTCGTTGCAACCTTATTGAGCAACGGACAGCAATACCTCATCTGGCTCATCCTAAAGCTGTACCCGTCAGCCGCGCAAAACCGGGCATTCCGGGTTTGGGATGAACATTCAACGGACCGAATGCTGACCTGGGCCGGTCAATCATTGTTGGCTTGGATGATCGTTTTGTTTCTTACTGTAGCCATCGGTTGCCTCGTCAGTTATCTCGCCCCCAGACGACATCGCGCCGCGAAATTGGGTGGGATCAAGTGGAGTTTGTATGTCGTTCCGGTCATGTTTTTCGCGACCGTAGGAAGTTACCTGTGTGAGTCTTTGTTTGCGCGTCCGTATCTGGGTTGGCAGCAGGCGCAATCGGCGAGGGTAACGATCCCGTGGTACAATTTTCCGACCGAGGAAATGCCCGTGTTTGTCCCGGTTTTGACTTACGGGATATGGTGGGCAATCGGGTTGGCCGCTAACCAGTACAACGCGCGTCGAAGTTGCTTTGCGTTCCTGCCGTACTTGTGGGCATATTACGGAATCTGGTTCTTGTTGACGCGATTGCTCTTCCCGGTGGGTTCCTTGGAGACGCTTTTGTGAATCGCTCATTGGAGAGAAACACCTACGAGCCACCGAGTGTCGAACGGCGCAGGATTGTGCTGACTCTTGTCGTCTGTATTCTTGCAAGCGGCGCATGGCACGCATTCAAATCGACTCTCTTGCTTTCCGTGGCCAAGTCGAGTTTGGGGTACGACTGGCGTACACGACTGATAAAGGCAGCGTTTGAGCAAAAGGGCCTGCCGTCTAAGCGCGGCTCAAGCATTCACTGCCGGGACTCAGCCAACCCAAGTTGGTGTGTCATCACAGAACAAATTGAGCTTGAAAGTCCGCAGGAACTTCAGCATTCCGTATTCGCCTGCAACACGTTGATCCTTGATGGTGATTTCGCTATCAAAGGCAAATGCTTGCTCGATCAAAACGCGCAAGTCTACTATCCGAAGTATTGGGCTTCGCCAATCGCACTCGATTCCGAAGGGCACTGGTTGTTGCGCGTGGAGCTTGCTGTTATCCGTGCGGACACGGCTTGGTCACACGTATATCACGCCGTTATTCGTTTGCATGAGGATTACAACGAGTTGATCTGGCTGAGCATGGTTGACTGGGACGCGCTGAACAACGCAAAGATGTTGGTCTTGCCCTCATGGGAAGACAGCGATGGAGATGAGAATCCTGAACTCGTATACCGCAAAGCAATCTGGGCCCTCAATCCGAACGGAATGGCCAGCTACAAGCCCACCGAGGCGTTGGCCATTTTTGAAATGTGCAATTCGACCGGACTGCTGGAGACAAGATTCCTGGAAGACGGGTTTGACCTGGTGCCCTGGACGCCGCCAACAAATGCGCCAATTCGAGTCGAACAGAACGAGATACTGGGCGACACATTTCGCGAATTAATGCCGCCACCCGATGAGGATTAGCTCCGTGGCCGGGTCGTGCGTTGTTCGATTCTCTTTTCGTAGTTCTTGCCCTCGAAGATGTAGTTGACGTAGATGCCTGGCGTGTGGACGTGGTCGGGGTCGATCTCGCCGACGGGGACGAGTTTTTCGACTTCGGCGATGGTGATCTTGCCGGCTTGGGCCATCATCGGGTTGAAGTTGCGGGCTGTCTTGTTGTAGACGAGGTTGCCGCTTTCGTCGCCGATGTGGGCTTTGACGATGGCGAAGTCGGCGTGCAGCGCGTGCTCCATCAGATACGTCCGCCCGTTAAAGTCGCGCGTCTCTTTGCCTTCGCCCATTTTCGTACCGACAGCCGTCGGCGTGTAGAACGCTGGAATGCCAGCCGCCGCCGCTCGGATGCGTTCGGCCAGCGTCCCTTGCGGAACGAGATCCACTTCGAGTTCACCGCCAAGAAACTGCCGTTCAAACTCCGCGTTCTCACCGACGTAGCTCGAAATCATCTTCTTGATCTGCTTGGTTTGCAGCATCAACCCCAGCCCAAAATCATCGACGCCGCAGTTGTTGCTGATGATGGTCAGACCCTTCACGCCCGAGTCGCGGATCGCGATGATGCAGTGCTCGGGGATCCCGCAAAGTCCGAATCCGCCGGCCATGATGACCGCATTGTCACAGATGCCCGCCAGCTTGACGGCTTCCGCTGCGTTTTGAACCACCTTGTTCATGCGAAGACTCCCGCTGACGTAGACAAACGATCCGCAATCGAATTGAAGCTGGGAATATTGTGTCTGCGGGTGGCCATGGCGTCAACGTGCGGACGGATTGTGTGAAGTTTGCCGGTTTTTGCGATACGATGGTGGGCATCATAGGTTGCCCGGCTTGTTGGCAAATAATCGTTCGATTTGTGCGAATACACCAATGGTTGGCGGAGAACCTGGCGCAGGTCTAATCGGCGCATTTATCACGACCAGCGGACAATTCGCAATTCAGTCAAGAAGGAGACGCCTCATGCAAGTACGACAGTTCGCCAAAGTCGCCGTTTTCTGTGCCGTGTTCGGTGCGTTCATTTTCGGCTGCAATCAAATGCGGGCCAAGGTCTGGGTCGAACAGATCGACGAACTGACGTTCGATGCCGACGGTTTGAACAAGATCGCCGTGACGACGCACAACGGCCCCATCACGTTCAATGGTGACGCCGATCGCGACGACGTGCAGGTTGTGGTCACGCGCAAAGGCGGGGGCAAGAATACCGAGTCGGCCAACGCGGCACTGGCTGCGATCGAAATCGTGTCGGAAGCCACCGACGACGGCACGCATAATCTTGGTTATCGATGGAGCACCCAGAAGCATGTCGACTGGCAGGCCAACGTGGCGTTTGAAGTATCGATGCCGGCACATCTGATGGCCCGTGCCCGTTCACACAACGGTCCAATCGCAGCGAAGCAGATCGAAGCCGCATGCGACTTTGCAACGCACAACGGACGCATCAGCGTTGACGCGCCCGTCGCCTCCATCAGCGCCGAAACACACAACGGTGCGATCGATGCAGCGTGCAGCGGACAGAGCGTCCACCTTGCGAGTCACAATGGCCCGATCAAACTCATCGCGCATTCGCCGGCGAACCTCAACGGTTCCGCGACGACGCACAATGGCTCCATCAATGTGACGGTTCCAAAATCAACCAACACCAGGCTTTCGTGCAGAACGGGAAATGGTTCAATCCATTGCGATGTGCCCTGGGCTGAGACCAAAAGGTCGCGCAGGTCTGCGACCGGGGTTCTGGGGGACGGGTCCGGCGAGTTCAAAGTCGAAACGCACAACGGTTCGATTCGAGTCCAGGAAGCCGAGGAATAAAACGATCAACACGTGACCATGGTAGGCAGAAGTTGTGCCACTGCTCTGTGAGCAGTGCAGAACTGTGGGCGTGAATTCAAAGAACACTGCTCACAGAGCAGTGGCATAGTTGATTGCAATGTGGGTATGACTACGGCGCTTCGGTATCGAAAACGGCATCCATGTACCGCGCCGGGTCCTGGATGATCGTCGTCAGCACTTCGCTGACCACGGTACCGTTGGCCGGTCGATCAAACTGCACCTGCCCGCGGACCATCTCCAGTTCGCGTTGAAATGCCAGCGTGGCTGAGCGATTCATGATATCGATCTGCTCGACATGACGCAGCCCGATCAGGTGTCCGATTTCATGGGCAGCCGTCTGCGACAACGTCAGCACGACGTTGTTCAGCGAGTTGATCACCGACGTCTGGCACTCCTCGCCGCGCCCGGTCAGGCTACCGACATACACACCGGCATCGTCCTCGACGACGCGATTGCCCGTATCCTGCGACGCACCACGCGGCAGCACCTCGCCAAAGATCACCCGCACCTGACACTGCGGACGCGTCGGATCGGGTGCGGGAAGCGCCGCGTCGATCACGTCCTGATCCTCAGCCAGCACCCTCTCGCCGGTAAATGTCACGGTGGACATCGGACCGTCGGGCAGGGCGTCGCCTTCTTCAAAAATCATCACGGGCGTGTCGGCATAGATCGCTTGAACGCGCTCAACAATCTGCCCGCGCACGATCTGGCCAATGCTCTCGAGAAATTCCAATTGATCGGGTGTACCGTCCACCGTGTCGAACAAACCGGGATCGGTCAGGAATCCGTCTTCGAAAACAAGCAGGACGTTCTGTTCACTCGGCGGGCGAAACGCTTCGTCGCCGAAAGATGCGGTGATCGTCGCAACGCGCTGTGAATCGCTGACGAGCGGATCGAACTGTGCGAAAGCGAAATATCTGCCGCTTTCGGGGATGCGATATTGAAACGGTTCGTTCGCAGGTCCACCGCCCACCATGACGCCGGCTTCTTCAAACAACTCATCGGTCGTCAGGATCAGAACTTCGGTGACACTGTCGCCATCGATCGAAACGCGCAGCACGTCGCCTGCATCGAAGTCGCCCAGAGGGACGATTTCCGTCTCCAGGTTGCGCTCGACGCCGTCGAGTTCGATCGGTTCGAGATCGACAAACGGGTTCAACGGCTCATCTGCCGGCGGAAGGACCGACGTGCACCCGAGCATCGCCAACATCGCGAAGGTCATCGCACACATTGGCAGGCTTCGAGTGAAGCGCATCTTGGATTGTCTTGATCGCACGTTCATCAAATCGGTTCCGCCACCACCAACACCGATTGAATCGGTGGTTCCACGTCAATAATTGCCGGCCTGAATGCGACGTCGTCGGAGAAAAACTCCAGCCGATACCCGCCCGGCGGGCGCTCAAACGAGAACGCGCCATCGGCATCGGTAAACGTAAACGTGATCGGATCGCCAAAGTCGGCATCGGGATCGTTGGATGGATCGCCGTCATTCAAACGGACACGAAAGCGCGTCCGCAGCATCACGCCAACACCTTCAACTCCGCTGCCATCGGCGAACAACACCTTGCCGGCGATCGGTTCAAAGGTAGCCAACTCGGGCGGCGCCTCATCCGCAAACTCCGGCTCGACACCATCCACGTCCCACGTTGCATCGGTGTTGTCGAACAGGTTCAGCGCCCGAATTGCCGCGTCAACCGGTGTATCCTGCGCGAGTTTCACGCGCAACTGTCCCGGTTCGGTATCCCAACTGACGATCGTATACGTCTCAAGCGGTTGAACTCCGCACGCGGGCACATCCAGGATTTCACCTGCGGCTGTGGGCGCTTCACCGACGACTTCGCCATCGTCGAGACCGATCGGAATGTCACCGTTCACACGTTCGTAAATCAATACCTGCAAATCGAGCGTATTGGGGCAGCCCTCTCCCAGCGCATCGACGAACCGTTGGCGATGCGTTGCGCCCGGTGGCAACAACTCGGTGCGGAAGTATGGCGTTTCATTGGTTTCGTCGTGGGCGCGGATGCGCAGCGCCGCGTACGTCGTTTTCGAAAAATTCGTAAACGCAAAACTCGTTTCGATTGGCAGGTCCGCAATGTTGCTGACGGTGTTGCAGCCGTGCGCGAGCATTAACAGGCCAATCGCGCACGCCGCCACCGCCCGGCCCGATCGCTTCAAACCGAACGCAAGCTCGATTCGATGTCGTCGTTGATCACGATTCATCGCCCAACTCCATGATCAAACGGAACCCCCAGTATGGCGCTTCTTGATTCGGTGCGGTGAAGTTTCGCTGGGCACTGCGGCAGCGAATCTCGGGTGAATAGACCGCACCACCCTTGACGACAAACACCGTTTCGTCCGGTGTATATAGCGTCGAAGTCCATTCCCAAACGCCACCGTGCATGTCGAAGAGTCCGTAGAAACTCGGCATGTGCGAACCTGCCACCACCCAGTCCGGGCGTCGGCCCGCACAGTGCGCGAAGTACCGGGCATATTTCGGATCGTCACCGAAGCAGAAACGTTTGTCGCTTCCACCCATCGCAGCGTGTTCCCATTCGTCCTCGGTGGGAAGGCGATACGAACGCGGCGGATTCATTTCAGCCCCTTTGGCGTTGAGCCAGGCGATGTATGCTTCGGCTTGCACCTTGCTGACCAAACTTGCAACCGCGTGCTGTTTCTGCTCTGCCGACAAACCCTGCAGGAAGTTGGCCATATCAACCAACCGAAAGTTCCTGGCGATTTCTGCACCGGCAGGGTCGGCTAGGAATTTCTCAAATTCAACCCAGGTGACTTCCGTTTCGGCGAACCACAACGCATCGATCGCAACACCTTGCGCCGGCCGATCTTCATCGGGCAAACGGTCGGGATCGCTTTCGTCGCTTCCACGGAAGAACTCGTCCTGCCCCGGGATACGCGCGAATGTCTGACCGCTGACCTCGTCGACAAAGACGTTGTCCGAATCGATCGCTTCAGCCAGATGTCCCATGCGCCTCGCAGCCCAAGCCGCCGCGGCCCGAACACCGGGATGCTCGGCATCGTTTGCCCATTGGGCACAGTCCGCAGCCAACTCCTCATCTTCCGGCGCGATCTGCCCGATCAGGCACAGACTCACGTAGCGCTGACGATCGGTTCCGTTCTCAGCTTTTTCGATCAACTCCGGCAAAATCGCCGACGTTATTTTTTCCGGCAGGTTTGCCAGTTCCAGCCACTCACCGTTTTCCCACAGCGCACCACCGTCGATCGACTTCCAGAAATCCTGCGGCGCCAGCAACACACCACCCCGGGCGGCCATGATCCGCTCGGTATACGCGCTCGACGACAAGCTGCGAATCACCGCATCCTGCAACACCTCCGCCAAACGCGGTTCAGCCGCCGCACTCTGCACCATCGCATCGTTGGGATCGTCAACAAACTGGGCCATGATCTGCGCCGCACCCGCATGGGCGAGTTGCACGCTCTGGTTCCACCACGTCCACGCACTGAACGCAACGATCGCCAGAAACGCAACCGCAACGGTGACCGGCACGCGGTGGCGGCTGATCATCTTGCGCACCATGTACGTGGCGCTGTCGCGTTTGGCTTCGATCGGCTGACCCTTGAGATAACGACTCAAGTCATCCGCGAAAGCGTTGGCCGACTGGTATCGCCGATCCTTTTCTTTCGCGAGCGCTTTGAGCACGATCGTTTCGATTTCGTCGTTGATGCGTCGGCCGACCAGCGACGGTTTCTTCGGATCGACTTCGGTGATGTTCTTCAAGACGTCTTGAATGTTGCCGACGACTTTGTACGGGAATTGACCCGTGAGCATTTCGTAGAGAATCACACCCAGCGAATAAATGTCAGTGCGCACGTCCACGCGATCATGTTCGCCCGAAGCCTGCTCCGGCGACATATACGGCAGCGTGCCCATCAGTTGGCCGGTGACCGAAATCGTCTTCGCCCGTTCAAGCTCCGACGCCTGATCGTCGACCGACTTGGCCAGTCCAAAGTCCAGCACGAACGGTTCGCCGTTTCCATCGACGAGGATGTTCGACGGTTTCAAGTCGCGGTGGATGATGCCGCGCTGGTGCGCATAGGCGACGGCTTCGCAGACCTTCTGGAAGATCGCCAGCATCCGCTCGCGCGAGACGTTGTTTTCGATGATGTACTTGTCGAGGCGCTGGCCTTCGACGTAGCGCATCGCAAAGTAATAGCGACCGCTATCGACGCCGCTCTCAAGGATCGTCACGATGTTGGAATGGTCGAGCTGGGCGACGAGTTCGACTTCACGCTCGAAACGCCGACGCGCTTTTTCCGTGGCGAACGGGCCATCCAGCAGAACCTTCAACGCGACTTTGCGCTTGGTGGATTGCTGCACCGCGAGATAGACCAGGCCCATCCCACCGCGACCCAGTTCCTTAAGGATGGTGTAGCCTTCGATATCGGTGATAGCTTTCGCCGGCGCTTTGACGTCGAGTTGAAACGATGACCCCTCGATCGTGGACTGATCGGCGATGTCAACGTCGATGCGTTGGGCCTCTTCGTCCATCACCCGGCGCAGACCGGACATCAGGTCCTGGTCGCTGCTGTTCTTTTCGCAGAACGTGCGGCAGACGCGACACCCGAGCAAGTGCTCTTCGATCGAGACAGCCAGCTCTATGTCGCACGTTCCCGACTGGAACAACGAGAGCATTTCAGATGATGGGCAATCAGACATTGTCGTAGGACCTGATTTATAGATTCACCGAGCAACCGCTCAAACGCATTGTGTGTCGATCGTTTGCTTTGGCAAACGAATATTGGTGATGAACGTGTTCAATCCCCCCGAAACGCAAGGGCGGCTACCTGGGGCGCTCCGTCATCGTCGAGCGAAAAGCAAAGCGCCCGAATATCTTCCGACTGTCGAAACAACCGAGCCACTTTTGCCGGCTGACCGTGCAGCGACGTCGCCAACACGCGACAGTTCAACCGCTTGGACAGATTAATCAGCAGTGCGAAGTGAACACCCCACGGACCGGTGAACTCTTCGACCTGACTGAAATCAAACGCCAGGTACTTCAGGTTGGCCATCGCCCGTTCATCGAGCGCCGCGATCATGTCCAGCATATCGCGCAAACCGAGCGAGTGAACTTTCGGTTGAATCGTGATACCACCGGGTTCCGGGCAGGCGAATTCGCAAAGCTCCAAAAGACGAGCCGTCCGATCAAGCATCCGTTTGTTGAGCATTCCCCTTAACATGATTCGCCTCCGGGACCATCATTGGTCAACAGGTATTGGCGGGTTGTGGGGGTCGATCTTTCGCTCGGGTTGGAAAGGTGTGATTTTTTGCCGAAAATCGCCGCTGACGCCTCGAAAAAGGGGGGTTGGCCTACCAGATGTCTTCCATTTTGGGCATCAGTTCGCGGATGCGCTTCATGATCCGGTGCTTGGCGATAAAAACGGCATTGGAAGTCATCCCCAGGGCGTCAGCCACTTCCTGTGCTGGTTGGCCCTTCCAGGCGAACAGTTCAAATGCCTTGATGGACTTGTCGTCAAACTCCCGGCGGACCTCTTCGAGGCACTGCCGCAAGACCGACGTGCGCCATTCGTCCTCCCAGATCTGATCGAACTCATTGCCATTGTCCAAACGAGCGAAAAAGTCCGTCTCGCCCGAGTCGTTGGCAATCTGCATTTCTTTGCGGCGCGAGTCCTTCTTATAAAGGTTTCGCATCTGGTTCTTGGCGATCCCAAACAGCCAATGTCGCAAACGCCCTTTTTCCCGGTCGTATTTGCCTTCCTGATAAGCCGTGCAGAACGCGACGACCGCCTGCTGAGCCGCATCCTGTGCGTCGGATTCGCTGAACCCGAACCGTCGAGCCGACGCAATGATCGTGGGCCGATAACGTTCGACAAACTGCCGCCACACTTCCTGGTTGCCGGGATCTTTCAATCCGTCGAGCAGGATCGTGTTCGTGATCGTATTCAGATTGGGGCCCGATTCCTCTGGCATGCGTCACTCGCAATCGTACGTGGGTCGTTCGCGTCGGCCTTCGATGCGTTGGTTATACCATTAGATTATGCCGACAAGCAGTGTCGCGCCAAGAAGAACACCGTTTCCGGGCCCTCAAACGCGATAACCAGATTTTTTTCTGAGATTCTGAAAGGTTCACCCGCCCCCACGCCAATGTCATGCAGGGTTAGTTGCTGGTGGGGTGCAGGACTGGCAGATGGGGCCGTCCTGCAACTCTGCGAGGTGGACGGAATTGATTTCGCCTTTGGGTCGGATGGGCGGCCACGAGGAGCAAGGCTCATCCGATTCGCCAAGTTTCTCGCGGGGGTGACGATCGCGCCGTCGGTGCAATCCACGCGCCAACCACACCGATGTGCGATCGTGCAGCCAAGCGTCCAAAGGGCGCTTGGCTGCATCATTTTTTACGCATGGGGCGCCAATTCGTCACTCCCGCGCAGGCGGGAGTCCAGAATGGGGCGAGGGGAAGCGCAAGTCCTGGATTCCCGCCTGCGCGTGAATGACGGCGGTGGGGGACTCCAAGAAATAGGTGACTATCTCACTCTTCCAGATTTCGCTATCCGATCAGCGTCACGACATTGCACTCCTCAAGCCGCAAATCGTTCACAGCAAGGAATCGGTCAAGCATGTCGCAGGTCCATTTGTTCCAGTCTGTATCATCGTCATCTCGAATGCGCTTGGACGGATCCGTAAACTCGATGCCGGAATCTCGAATTCGCCGAATCAATGCCAGTGCGCACTCTGTTTCGCTGGCTGTCCAACGACCGGGCGAAAGGTCGGGCTCGTCCTCAGGTGAAACGGGAAAACCCGCAAAGCTGACGCCGGGATTCTCCGCTGGAGTTCGAGCATCGCAGTTCCAGCCGCGAAGTACTTTCTTAAACAGTCGGGCGATGGAATCGAATTCCGCCGCGCTCAACACCTGCTCTCCCGCGTTAAGCGCACTACCGACCCACCATCGGCGGTAGCAACTGGTGATTTCACGAATGAATTCAACGCCCTCGCAGTAGCTGAACGCCCTAAGGAGCCACGAGAAGTTGTAGATAGGCGCAGTATTGATGAATTGTCGCGCCGACTGTTGAAGATCAGGGCAAGATTCAAGCGTATTAACCCAGCCGGAATCCTTGGGGCCAATGAATCCCTTGTCAGGGGCGGCAATGTAGCAGTAATGCCGTCGCTCCAGGTTGGCATTGTAAAAAGTGAATCGAAGGATGTTTTCACTCGAATCTGTGAGAACTCCCTTGTCGGCATACAGGTGCAGCAGGTCAAACAGACTCTTTTCAAGGAATCCATCGAACCGAGGAACGTCTATTGCGTAGGCCTGAATTCGTATGCCCATAGAGCAATCCAAACTGTTACTTGCAAGCGCCGCATTCGAACCAAGTAGAATCTGAACAGTCACGAACGCCATTAAGT
>DDIR01000138.1:0-6921 GCA_002338715.1 Phycisphaerales bacterium UBA1845
CATCGTCAACATTTCATCGATGGCCGCAGCCGATCCGTTTCCCGGACTCGGTGCATACGGCGCAACCAAGGCCTACGTTAATCTGCTTACCAAGGCGCTCGCGACCGAAGGCAAACCGCATGGCATTCGCGCATTTTGCGTCGGACCTGGCGCGGTCGAAACCGAAATGCTCCGGTCTTCGTTTCCAGACTTTCCAGCCGACCAAACGTTGCCCACCAAAGCGATTGCTGACATGGTTGTGCTCATGACCAATCCCGCATGCCAATACAGCAGCGGGCAAACGATCTACGTCAGCAAGTAATCGGCGTCGTTCGCCGTGGCCTTTTTTCAGCCGTTGTGACACGGTCGTGGCACTTCGCGCCCTGCCTGCGCAAATTAATCTGGACCCCGCGTCCACGGAGCATCACAATCACGCGTGTGTGGTGGTTCGTTTTGGTTCGTGGAGGTTGTCGATTATGCATTTTGTCCATGAATTGTGGGCGCCAATCCTGTTGGCGGCAGTCGGGGTGTTTGTGGTGAGTTCGGTTTTGCACATGCTCATTCCGATTCATCGGAATGACTACCGCAAACTGCCAGACGAGGACGCGATCCTCGCGTACATGCGCGACGCCGGTATCGCCCCCGGTGAATACGTTTTTCCATGCCCGGATTCGATGAAGGATATGGGAACACCCGAGATGGCCGAGAAGTTCAAAGTCGGTCCGGTCGGTTTTCTCACGATCCGCCCGCCCGCGACAATCAACATGGGCGTGTCGCTTGCCCAATGGTTTTTGTTTTCGATCCTCGTCAGCATCTGTGCGGCATATCTCACCCATGCCGCATTGCCCGCAGGCAGCGCCTACCTTTCCGTTTTTCGATTCGCCGGATGCGTCGCTTTCCTTTGTTATGGCGTTTCCCATGTGCCCGACGCCATTTGGAAAGGAGCTTCATGGACGACCACATTCAAGTTCGTCTTTGACGGTTTGATATACGGACTCGTGACTGGGGGCATCTTTGGATGGCTTTGGCCGGAACTGTCGCACTAGTGGGAATTGGTCGACCGAATCTGCTATGATTGTGCCGTTCGCTGAATTGCTTCGTTGCAATTGTTGTCACCGGCAGGGAGGTCTCCATGCGGTATCTGTGCATCACGATGATGTTGATTGGATTTTCTGCGCTTTCGCCACGCGCTGACGGTGGGGCGGGTTGCCCGTTTCAATGCGCCGATGTTGACGGCGACGGTTCGATCAACGACGCAGATTTTGCGTTGTTCGCATCGTGTCTTGGCGAGGATCCGCAATCGGCGCCGCAGTGCGATTGCTCCGACATGGACGGCAATGGCCAAATCGACCTCGCCGACTTCGCGCTCTTTACGCTGTTGTTTCAAAATGTCTCTGACGAATCGCCACCAGGCTGCACGGGGGCGCTCGGCTCGACCGCAAACCTGACCGCGTACCGCCCGCAACATGGCAACGGTTATGCACCGTTTCCGCGAACACCGGTTCCGGACAACCTTGAAACCGATCCATGGCTTGGACCGGGCATTCGCATCAATCAGCCGGGCGACGACGATCCGCAGGGCGAAGACGATCTGATCGAATTGGTGTTGGACGTTAGTCCGCCGGGGGCTGCACTTGCATTGCATCGAAGTTCGAACGCCCTCCGCGTGTGGACCTCGCGCACAAAAACGCCCGGCAGCGAAATTGCTTTCACGGGTGATAAGACTTCAACGCTTCCGATCGGACCCGGCGATTCGAGTTTGACGTTGTGGGTCGAATGGACGACTGGTTTCGGGACCGCGGCTTTAACCGTCGAACCGCCGACCACGTCGGTCGTCAAGGATGAGATTCTGTTTCACGCATTTGAAAGCATCGTCGTGGCGCTGGGCGGTGAGAATCAACCCACGAGCGTTCCCGTTGATCCGAATCATGGCACGTTCCTCGTGGGCATCGCCATGTACAACGTCGGGTTTGACGTGCACATGTTTGACGAGGATGTGGTTGGATCGGACGGAAGCGGCGAAGCGTACAACACGGTTGTCGATGCCATTGCCAATCGACAGGTCGATAAGGTCGCGATCTTCGGGTACAGCCATGGCGGCGGTTCGACGTACGACATGGCCGATCGTCTGGACATCAACCGCGCGGGCATTGGCGTGTTCTCGATTTTGTATACATCGTACGTTGATGCCGTGGGGAACAACTCGGATGTCGACACATCGATGGAACTCCGCCGCCCGCCGAGCACGGGGTATCACTTGAACCACTATCAGCACGGTTCGTTTTTTGAAGATCTTTCGCTGGATGGTGGGCCCGTACCCAATTCAAACCCACCACCGACCGGGCTCGACATTGAGACCACGCCGTGGGGTGCGACGTCCACGCACTTTGAGGTGGATGATTTCATCGAAGTGCGTTCGCTGATGGAATCGACGATCGAAAGTAACGTGACGCGATGAGGGAGAACAACACAATGACCATCACGAACATATATCGAATGACGCGAAGACATCGACTGCTTCTCGTCGCCATGTGTGCCTGCATCGCCAGCATTCCAGCGATTGCATCCGACGCCGATAAGGCGTCAGTGACCACCAATCCCGAAACGCAAGCACTGCTCGACGAATTCGCAAACGCCAATGACGCGTCAGCTCGCGAAAGCTTGTGGGAACAACTTCGCCAGTCGGATCGCGCCGATCGCGTTTCCTTGATTCAGCAGGTCACGCTCTTCGCCAGCGACGCCAAGTCCACGAGGGCGGCGATGGTTGCCGGCGCAGTCATCAAGGAATTCGACATGACCGGTGAGGAGGTCGTAGCCGCCTTGGTCCCGATGATGACGGCTGACGATTCAGCGCTGCAAAAACAGATCAAGGGCACGCTGGCGGAGTTTGAAGATCAATCGGCTTCCCGCCCGCCTGATTTTTCGATGTACCGTGCGATCATTGCCAACGAGCTTCGCGAAGGTCGCGATGCACCAGCCGCGCTGGTCGAGCACATGTACGATGTCGATCCGAGTACTGCGCTACTCACCATGATGCGGGCGTCGCAGATGCGCGAACCGACCAAGCTGCGCGAAATTCTATGGGCTGAGCATGTCGTCTCGGATTCCATCTGGAAAAGCACGCACGGATTCATCGAAAGAAACGCGGTAACATCTCAAGCCACCGAACAACTGGATCAACTCGCGCACCATCCCAGTTGGTGGGCCCGCTTGTACGTGCCAGCCGTCATGAAGCGCTACCCCGCACTGAAATCCGCAACGTTGCTCGAAGACCTGCAGAGTGACCAGAATGAATCGGTCGCAGCCGCCGCACGCAAGCTTCGTTAATCGGTTGCTGCATCGGTGGCGATAACATCGGGTGGGTTTGTTGCCATTGCACCAGGCAGCGTGCATCGGGCACAGTTCCCACGCGAAAGCATTGCAGTATTGCAGCCGCTCAACCCATTTAATCGCGATGGGCGAGGTATGTGCATCGCGCCAGCATGCGTCCTTCCATGGTGCTATTGTTGGACGTTCGTCCTGCTCGAAACAATTCAGACAAGAATCGGATTCATTGTAGACCAGAGTCGCCACTGATCGCGCCGGCATCGGGTATCGGCGGGCCAATTGCGTCTTGCAGCAGGCATCCGCAATGGGCTAGGATGACGCATGTGGTGGTTTTCCCAAATCGAATTCCTGGTCCATGCTCCGTCCAGCGTTGGCCCTTCGGCACCGAATGCGCCGCTGGTGGTTGTGTATGCGCTGGACGCTGACGGACGATCCGTCCCCGCAGCGCACGCGTGAGCCTGAATCGGATCAGAGTAGGAAAAGCGCCCGGTCGTGATCCAAAACAGAACGAACAGGCACAAGCTTTGTAGCTAACTTGCGACAGCTTAATTGGAGAAAGTCTAATGCGGACAGTTAAGATGACTTGGATGCTATCGGCCGTCGCCGGTGCATGCTTGTTGGGCACACAAGTACACGCAGATGATCAAAAGGCGGAAGCGCCGCGACATGCCGTGCAGGTGTCGCCCCAAGCAGCACGCGCGTTGGCGGCTCAAGGGATCGCCGTCGAGTCAAGCACCGACTACGGCACGTATGTCTGGATGGAATTGACGGACGCACAGCGCGAACTCGTCCGCAAGTCAGGCGTTGACATGCAGGATCACGCCAATGCATTTCGCATCACCCTCGGTGAGCAGACGTTTGATCCGATCGATGGCGTTCCGGCAGTGCCAAGTTCATTGGCCGCGGGTCGTTCCGATGGCCCTGATCTGCACTTGATCCAAATGACCGGTCCGACCAAAGCCGGTTGGGTCGATGAGTTGGAAGCGGCTGGCTTGAAAGTCGTGCAGTACATCCACCCATACACATACATCGTGTGGGGCGATCTCAATGCCCGCGATGCGTTTGCGACGAAAAGCAACGTTCGCTGGACCGGTGATTTTGCGCCGGCATATCGTTTGCTGCCAGCCGACCGCGGTCGCAGTGGCGGTCGCGAAGACGTGCGTGTGATGACTGTTCGCGGTGCCGATCAACGTGCGATCGAAGCGCAGATTCTCGCCCTCGGTGGCAAGATCGATTCAACCAAAGAGATCAACAGCATCTACGACATCACCGGCGTGTCGATTGAAGGCAATAAGCTTGAAGCGCTCGCCGCGATTCCCGGCGTCTATACGATTCATACGGTTCCGACCGATGGCGGTCTTCGAACGGAGATGGCCAGCCAGGTCAACGTCAACAACGTCAACGGCAGCAATCAGGCATTCCCCGGCTATCAAACGTGGTTGAACGGCGTCGGAGTTGACGGTTCGGGCGTCATCATTGCCAACGTCGACGGCGGTATCTACGACACCCACCCCGACCTGATCAATCGCATGCTCGGCTGCACGGGAAGCACCTGCGGTGGCAGCGCGACGGATAGCCACGGAACGCACACGGCAGCGATCATGGCTGGCGACGGTTCGTCAGGCACGCTCGATAGTTTTGGTTTCCTTCGTGGAATGGGTGTCGCACCGGGTGCGAATCTCGTTGAGCAGGTTTACTCGCCGACGTTTACGCAGCCAAACGGCATGTTGACGCTCATGTATGATTCGTACGCAAACGGCGCATTGCTCTCCGGAAACAGTTGGGGACCGGCAGGAACGCCGCGCGGATACGACGACGACACCATGCAAGTGGATATCGGTGTTCGCGATTCTTCGACCAGTACACCGGGCAATCAGGAATTCACCTACGTTCTCTCTTTCATGAACGGTAACGGTGGTTTCCAGTCACAAGGAACCCCGGACGAAGCCAAGAATATCTTCACGATCGGCTCCACCAAAATGCAGACATCCGGCGGAGCGCAAATTCTCGACATCAATGACCTTTCGTCCAATACCGCCCACGGACCGGCGCTCGATGGTCGTCTTATCCCGCACATGGTCGCACCAGGTTGCTACGTCGACTCCCCTGACAGCGCATCTGGATACGGAACAAAATGCGGAACGAGCATGGCCTCACCGCAGGTCACCGGTGGTGTTGCTGTTTTCATGGAATACTACCGAAGCTTGCCCGGGTACATCAGCGACCCGAGTCCGGCGTTGGTGAAGGCCGCGTTCCTGCCTGTTGCACTCGACCTCGCTGGTTTTGACGACGCAGACGGCGGCACGCTCGGACATCGCTTTGACGCCAAGCAAGGATGGGGTCGTATGGACCTTGAAGCCGTCATCGATCCGACAGAGACAGTTCGCTACTTCGACAACCCGATGGTCTTCGACAACACCGGTGAAGAATGGAACGTCGTGCTGTCCGCGGAGGATCCTTCCAAACCGTTGAAGATGATGCTCGTCTGGACCGACGCCCCCGGTCACGGACTCGGCGGTTCGACCCCTGCATGGAACAACAACCTCGACCTGATTGTTGAATCAGGCGCGAGTACATTCCGTGGCAACAACTTCGACGCCAACGGCTGGTCGCAGTCGGGAGGAGCCGCTGACACGCAGAACAACACCGAAGGTGTTCTGATTGGACCAACCGCAACCGGCGCATACACGGTTCGCGTTGTGGCCACCAACCTGACGTCTGACGCCATTCCCGGTGTGGGTGACGCGACCGATCAGGACTTTGCGTTCGTTTGCTACAACTGTGCCGAGGAGCCGGGCTTTACGATGTCGGCTGATCCGACAAGCGTCGATGTTTGCGTGCCGGATGATGCCCAGTACAACCTCGACATCGGTTCAATTCTTGGTTTCAATAATTCGATTGACCTCGCCGCCACGGGCAATCCGGCTGGCACGACGGTTGGATTCAGCGTTGATCCGGTAACCCCCGGAAACAGCAGTGTCATGACGATCGGCAACACGGGTGCTGCGGCGCCTGGCTCGTATGTCATCAACGTGACCGGAACCGATTCGATCACGCCGGAAGTCAAGAACATCAACGTGGGGCTCAATGTGACCACGTCGGTTCCTGGTGCAAGTTCACTGACCTCGCCCGCTGACGGAGCAATTAATACGGCGATCGCCCCGATGCTTGAATGGACGGCTGCGGTGCAGGGCGTTGAGTATGAGGTGCAGGTCGCGACCGATGCAGGTTTCTCAAACATCGTGTACTCGAACACGCTGAGCGATACGAGCGACACGGTGGGTTCACCGCTGAATACACTCACGACGCACTACTGGCGTGTCCGTTCGACCAACATCTGTGGTACGGGCGGCTATTCGTCAACGTTTAGCTTCACGACCAGTGATGTGCCTTCGATTCTGCTCGTCGACGACGATGACAACGGTCCGGACAATCGTCCCACGTATGAATCGGTGCTCAATACGTTGGGCGTCGACTTCGACGTTTGGGATACCAACGACAGCGACAACGAACCCAACGCGACGCAACTGGCGCAGTATGAACTGGTCATCTGGTTCACCGGTGACGCATTCGGGTTTGGTTCGACCGCGACGGCTGGTCCGGGACCTGCCGGAG
>DDIR01000138.1:7038-7718 GCA_002338715.1 Phycisphaerales bacterium UBA1845
AAGCCGCACTCTCGACATGGTTGGACAATGGCGGTTGCTTCGTCATCAGCAGTCAGGATTACCACTACGACAAAGGCACGACAGCACTCATGACCAACTACATGGGCGTCAGCGACGTCGACGATGATACCGACAAGTCGTCGGTGACTGGTGCCGGTCCGATCTTTGGCGGTTTGGGACCGTACTCGCTCAGTTATCCGTTCACCGACTTCAGCGACACCATCGTTCCGAGCGCGTCGGGTGAAGTGGCGTTCAGCGGTAACAACGGAACGGCTGCGGTGAAGAACACCACCGGTGACCACACGGCTGTCTTCATGGCCTACCCGTTCGAAGCGCTTCCAGCCGCGGGTCGCTTGGAAGTCATGACTGCGATCCTGGGCATGTGCGGTGGCAGCGATCCGTTTGAAGGATACGACGCCTGCATGACCGGCCCGAACAATGGCCCGGTCGCTCCGGCATGCGTCGAGTTCGATCTGGATGGTGACGATGACGTCGACTTGTTCGACTACATGAAGTTTCAGAGCACGTATTAGTCTGAACATTCGCACCGCGAGGATCGGGTGCGACCGAAGTCAATAAAGTGGCGGGAGGCTTGCAGATGCAGGCCTCCCGCTTTTTTGTGCGCGAGAATTCAAAGTCGTCCGGCAGGAAAAATGCGCCCGGCAGGATTCGAACCTGCG
>DDIR01000134.1 GCA_002338715.1 Phycisphaerales bacterium UBA1845
TTCAAATCCTCTCGCCCCGATTTTTGCCCGCAAGCGGGCAAAAATAGAGCAGGTGAGCACAGGATCAGGTGAGCAGGTGAAACGACAATCACTTGGGCATCTATCGTGTTCAATGCTCGATTCCCTCACCTGCGGTCCCCCGCTCAACTGATCACCTGCTCTGTCGTTGCCGTTCATCGGTGTCGTTTCGCCATCCGGCCGAACTTCGCCAAGTCATTCGCGTTCCCAATGCCAGAGGTTTATCGAAAGTCGCTTCATCTGGCAGACGGCATCGTTCGGCTGATTCGAGCGGTGTCTTCTTCGTCGCTGACTGAACCGCGATGCGAATGTCACCGTCCGTCAGCGCATGATTCCGCGCGAGCGGGTGGCGTCGTTGATTGGGATTGGTTGTACCGTTACTGCTGGACGTGCCCGCGCGCACATCAGCCGATCCTTGACCGTCCGTATTCGGAAACTCTTTCGGCTTGGCGTGCTCCTCGTCCGCGCTAGGAAGGTGTCATTGGTGGGTCAGATGTTACGCATGTGGAGCACCAGCCACGAACCGAACGTCGCTCAAACCGATCGCACGCCACCATGAGTCATCCGACTACCTACCAGGTGTGATTCAATCACAATACCGAAGTACCCACTGACTTGCTACTGTAGGTCGGTTTCCGTATCCTTATATGTAAGGAACCACACATGTCCTTCATGTGCGATCGGGGGTTTCTGCTGGTTGAGGTGAATCGGTTTCGATTTTATTGCTTCGACGTTAATTCGATTGCACGCTGATAGAAATTGAAAGCGAGATTCCGGAATCCACAACAGGGAACTGTTGGCTTTGCGATCGCCAAGGACCAAGCCATGCCTGCAAGTGCTTTATCGTGCGATGCCTGCAACAAGTCGTTTCGAGTGATCTCGAATCAAGCTGGTCGAAACGTGCGCTGCCCGCATTGCAGCGCCATCATTTTCGTTCCGCCGACGCTGTTTGATGTGCCAAGCGATGACCCTGTCACCGTTCCCGTTCCGTCGTTTCCGACGACCGAAGTGCCTCAGGAATTCGACCCCATGGAATCTGAACAAGGTGGTCGCGAAGAATCGCTGGAAGAAGTCGCAAGGGCTGTCCGTGAGTCGGATCGCCAGCGCAGTCGACGTGCCGCCCCGAAAGCCACTTTGGTCTTTACCTATTCAGTGTTGGCGAAGCGCGTCAACTTGATCGGTAACATCGTGCTTGTCATAGCCGCGTTGGTGGAGATCTATGCGCTTGTCACCATGGAGTGGGGTGTTGTCGCGATGCTGCCCTTCAAGGTGGCGCTGCCCGCGTTTGCGTTGGCGCATTTTCCGGCCGGCTGGATCGCAATTACAGGTGTGTTTTTGCTGGTTGCGGCGCATCACACTGAATACCTGGCTCGAATCGACGCATCGCTGGAATCGCAATGACTTATCAACGTTGGGTTTTTGCCTTAACAATATGATGAACACGGACCCTGCTGCCATTGATCCCGCGTCGCTTCCTCTCGCCGAAACGATTTTCGACGAAAGCGAAACCCGCGCGCCAAGGGTACGCGACAGGATCGTTATGCTGGGGCGGCGAACCTCAGGTAAAACGGTTTATTTGAGCGTTCTCTACGAGCAATTCTGGAAGTCGCTTGATGGCTTGACCATGAAAGCCGTCAGCGGTCAGGTGCATTCCGATTGTGTGCGGGTTGTGGAGGGGTTGCGTGCGGGGCATTGGCCTGCGGCGACGTTGGAGACTCAGCATTGCGACCTGGAGATTGAGTACAAAGGTCAGCGTCATTTGTTGGTTGCACTCGACTATGCAGGTGAGTTATTTCGACGTGCATTTGTCGAAGACGTTACGGATACGGCTGAGACGATTGAACTGGTCAAGCACATTGATTCGGCGGCGGCTGTGATGATCCTGATCGACGCGTCCGTCGTACTTGGCAAGGATGTCGACGCGGCTATCGATGATGATTTTGGAATGACGCAAGCAGTCATGCGGATACGCAATTGGCCGGGCGGGAAAGACATTCCCATCGTGCTTGTCTTTACCAAAGCCGACGAAAATCGCGATGTTATTCGCAACGAAGGTGGGCTTGAAGGGTTCGTCAAACGCCGGTTGCCCGCGCTGGCTCGCACCGTTAAGCGTGCGGCGATGTTCCAGGTGTCGGCTGTCCAGGTCAACATCCACAGCGACGGCAAACGCACGCCAGTTCCTAATTCTACACCGTGGCAAATTGAAAAGCCGCTTCGCTTTTGCCTCGACAAGATCAATCTGCAGCGTGAACTCGAACGTCAGCGCGAATTCGCATTGGAGCAGCGACGATCACAGGAAGCGTATGAACTCGAATTGGAGCGGGCCTCAAAACGCCAGAACAAGACGGCGGTGATTGTCGTCGTTTCGATGGTTGTCGTGGCCGCGTGTGTCATCGCATTGGTCTGGGCATTCAAATCGTGATTGTGAATCTCTCCCGGCATGTTTTTGGCAGTCACCAAGGGTATCGCACGTTGGCGGCGAGCGAAGATCTAACCGCCGATGAATTGGCGGAGCTTCAATCATTTGTGTTCGGGCAGACGAACAACGCTGAATATCTTGCGACGCTCAAGAGCACACCGGCTTACTGGTCGCGGCAACTGTCGTCGGGACGACGCGCCGTTACCCGCGTTTTTGTCGGCCCGAAGGATGATCAGGGGCGACAATCGTTGCGATTTGTCAGTGCTATTCTGTATGCGAAGGACTGGATTTCAGCGATCAACGGTGAAGATGGTGCTTTGGTTGGCGTTGACAAAATATGGTCGTGGGACGGGAAGCCTCGATTGCCACGTATTGAAGTTCGAGTGACCAAGCCGGATCTTGTAAACCCGAATGCCGAGCAGCGTCAGCGAATTCTGTCATTGGTTGGGTTGATCGAGTCGATGAGCAATTCGCCCAACTCCAGTATCGTTGTTGAGGAACGGCAACTCGCCCCGGCGGAATTCGCGATGGTGCTTGCGCTGTTGCCGGTTTGGTTTCGCCCGCAGTTCTCGTATGGATTTCGCAGTCTGAGTGAGGCTCTGCCTGTCCAACTCAACTATCTCGCTCCCTGTGCATCACGAGGCAAATCGCGCCGAAAGGTCACGCCATGGCGACCCCATGGCGGTTATGCATCTGCAAAATATGCTTCGGGTCTGGCGCATTTTTGGCCCGAGGGCGGTCCGCCGCCGTGGGAGTTTGTGGAGAACTGCAAAGCATTTGGCGACTTGCTTCCGACGTTTGAAGGGACCGAAGTCTCCAGTGGAACCGTTGCGCCGCCTGCACCAACGCTGAAGCAAAAGCGACGCCAGCAACGTCGCCAACCGCGCGTGCCGAGAATTGTCTACTGGCTGACGGCGATGGCATTGATCATTGGCGCAACGACGTATGTGGCTGTCAATACGATCATGTCGCGCCGACATGCCGACGCCGTGTTGGATGCGGCTGACGCATTCTTGACTGAGAATGCAGATTCATCGCAACTGCCTGCGGCGGGGCACAAGCGCAAGAAGATCATCGAGACCGCTCAATCGCACGCGGATGAAGTGGCGGACCTGACAGATTCTTCCCGAGCCGATCGACGTGATGCGGTGGCGACGAAGCTCAATGACTGGCTTTCAGCCGCTGGTGACAAGGACACGAAGTTGGTCTCGCTGGACGAAATGCTCACCAGTTTCGAGACGTTTGCAAAACCCCTGGGCCTGGAAAATCCGGAAAGCTTGGTGGAAATTCCCGACGCCACATCGCGATCCGCGGTGGTGGGTTGGAAGAAACGGTTGGAGGACTCCCAGGCAGAAGCTAGCCTGATGGGCGAACCGTATCCAACCAAGATCGCCAGCGCATTGAATCGCATCCACGATTGGAACGTAAGGATCAAGGAACTTTTGAACCAGTGCGATGCCGGTCTCGACGGTATTCTCAAGATACTCGGTGGTCCGCTTCCAACGACTTTGACCAATGCAATCGACCGTACTTGGAGCGATGTGCAGTCGCAACTGGCTAAGATCGACAAGATATTGCCTGAAGCGCAGGTCGGCGACGTCAGCCCGGCCGATCCCACCACCATCGATGAATACCTTTCGGAACTGATGGAACAAAGGGATTCCGTTCAGCATCGCGTTGACAGTTGGGCAAAACACATCAACAAGATCAAATCAGAGATGAATGAATTCCTGGATGAGGCGAAGGGCTTGGTTGCTGAACACAAGCTCAAATTTGATCCAGTCGATGCGGAGGCTATTCAGAAACCTTGGACAGGTGCGGCAAGTGCCAAGGGGGCTTTGGAGCAGGCGCTTGACTACTGGCCCGATTCTGAGGAGATGCTTTTGCTTGAGGAAACCGTGGAAAGCTGGATGAACAAAGCCGCCGATCTGGCCATGGCACATTTCAATAAGGCAATTGATCAGGCGGATTCAATCTGGTACGACGAGAAAAAACGTAGCTCCGTGGACGCTCAATCAAACGGTTTGTCGACTCTTCCCCCAAACCCGACTGAAGCGATCAAGAGTCTCAACGTGGCTCTCGACTATTGGGACGCGAACAGCTCCGCCATTCGGCACTTCGATGCTCGTATGGCAGATCGGCGGCATCGGCAGGCGGTGTCATTGAAGACCGAACTAATCAACGCGAATTCCAACTACGACAAAGTTGTAAATCCGACACCGTCACCAACGCCTAAGCCGTAGCTTCAATTACAGGAAATGGGGTCAATTGTGGCTCAACAACATCTCAATACGTTGATCGCTCAGGCACGCGCGTTCTTGGATGCCCATGAACCTGCGGATGCGATGCGACTTTTGGAGCAGGCTCGGATGCTTGCCCGCGACGATGTTGATGCCCTTGGGCACGTTCACATTTTGCAAGCCAAGGCGTCTGCGCTGCTTCATCGAGGCGATGATGTTGTTGTCTATGCGCAGAAAGTCGTGCAACTGGATCGCGCTCATGAGTCGTCGCTGGGCAATTTGATTCAGCTTTGCGAGGAACGGCGTATGGATGACGCAGCCGCCCGGCTTAAGACGATCGGCGGGTTCGCACAGAATCCGCGAGGATCATCGCCAGGTCTGCGGCGTGTCTTGATGGTTTCGTGTATCAGCATCTTGCTGACAACTTTTGTTGTCTTGTGGAAGCTGGACGTGATCTCGTTTGGTTTCTTGAAGGGAAGCGTGCAGAAAGCTGAGCGTTTGGATTTTGAACGCATACGCGAAAACGTTGGGCTCGTTGTCGTTTCGGCCAAGTACACCTATCTGGATGGCCACAGTGTGACGCACGCCATTGGAACGGGCTCGTGTTTTGCCGTTTCCGCCGACGGGTATCTTCTGACCAATCGCCATGTCACGGAAGCCCGCCACGATGTGCCCAACGAATTGATCGAAAACGATACGCTGTTTGGTCGGCGCGACCATTGGAAAATCAAAGTCTGCTTCGGTCCGGACGAATCCGAACACTTTGAGGCCAAGCTGGTCTTTGAAAGCCCGTATTTCGACGTCGCAGTCCTGAAGATTGATCACACCTTCAGCAATTATCTTAAACGAGCAAAGGGGTGGGCGGCTGGCGATGATGTGTATGCCGCGGGATTCCCCGGCGCAGTCAGTGACGCGATGGCGGCTAAGAACATCTCCGAAATCGTTCGCAATGCCGTTGCGGAACTCGCCAAGCCCGATGCAGACATCAGCATGATGAAGCTCACGGAAGCCGCATACGATGTCACGGTTACTCGTGGCGTCATCAGCGCTACCCGAAGCATCGAAGGTCAAAACCACATTCAAACTGACGCAGCCGTCACTCCGGGCAACAGCGGCGGACCATTGCTGACCCGTGACTGCGAAGTTGTGGGTATCAACACTTGGGTCACCACGCAATCGGAGGCATACAACTTTGCCCTCGATCTTGAGGACATGATCGCAGAGTTAGAGCGATTTGTTGATATCAAGTAAGTCGCAAGGCCACCCCGTTTTTTGCCATGCCTACGACAGTCACGCTTGAATCAACGCATGTGAGTTGATCTTGAGCAGTCGACCCCCTTATGATGAAAATCTTGCCCCGAAATTGGGTGGATGTGTTGGCCCGTTACCGGGTTTCTTTTTGGGCTTGGGCCGAGGCGGGCTTTGGCGGGGATTGGCAATTGAAACTTGCGTTGAGGACGAATGGAATGGCACTTCAGAAGAAGTTCACTTGTTGGACATCGGGTATTTTCTTGATCTTGATGGGCACGGCGGCTGTTCCAGCACGTGCGCAGTTTCTCTGTGAACCCGGCACCGTCAGCCCGAGTGGCTTGCAGCCTTGCTCAGATTGCCCGCCGGGGACTTTTCAGCCCGACAGCGGTGAGTCGAGCTGCATCCCTTGCAGCCCGGGTCGATTCGCGCCGACGCCGGGTGCTGCGGTTTGTATCCTTTGCGCACCGGGTACGTTTGCGTCCAACCCTGGACAGCAATCCTGCCAGCAATGCCAAACGGGAACGTTTGCGGCTGCACCCGGCTCCAACGCTTGTCAGCCGTGTGTGCCCGGAAGCTATGCGGCGACTCCCGGCCAAACGCAGTGTGATCTTTGCGAGGCTGGAACGGCTCAACCGCAAAGCGCTGCGGACGAGTGCGTCGAATGCTCGCCGGGTTACTTCGCAGGTAGCCCAGGCCAGCAATCATGTGTCGCGTGTCCTCCTGGAAAGATTCAACCGCTACCGGGGTCTGCCCTCTGTGAAGATTGTCCTGCGGATACGTTTCAAGATCAGTCTGGGCAAATTGAATGTCTGTTATGTCCATCGTGCGAAACATCGCCAGCTGGCAGCAGCATGTGCTCACTGGCAGACTGCATGGACATTGACATGGATGGATTCGGACAGTTCGGTTGTCCGACATGCACGGGTGGGACGGCGATCGACTGCGATGATCTTGATGATACGACCTATCCAGGGGCTCCCGAAATCTGCGACGATCTGATCGACAACGACTGCGATTTTGCACCCGACTGCGCCGACCCTGAGTGCGCGCTAACTCAAGTATGCGGCGGACCTGATTCGGATGGTGACGGTGTTGTCGACATCGATGATGTGTGCAACAACACGCCGCCGGGTCTGGCGGTCGATGCGGCGGGTCGCCCACTTGGCGACATCGATCACGATTGTGATACCGACCTTGCGGACTTTCAACTCTTCGCAAGTGGTTTCAGCGGCCCGCTTTAGAAGCCACGCACATCCTGAATGACCATGTCGCCGTTGCACGCGCACAGTTGCGTTCAACGGCGACTTTATTGTTCCCCATCTGACATGGCGCTCAATCGTGCTGTCGCCGATCGCTTCGGGCTGTCTCGGGGTGATGGGTGGTTGAGGTTGCGATTGATTGAACGCATTGAGCGGATTGGTTGGTGTGGCCATGCTGGGTTCCGGATTCGCAACGGTTGGTTTCCGGCCGAACGGCGGGCACAACTTGGCAGTGCGGCGGCTGGTGGGGTATTATCGTGGTCAGCCATCGTTGCGCCATACGTCAAATCAGGATCGACGGTATCTGGGGCCGGCAGTTCTATCGTCTCGATTGACGGGGTGGAACTGCGGGCCTTGTGCAAGAGTTGATGGGCTGTTCATCGGCTGATGGTTCAAATCTCATAAGGCCCCGCGGGCAGTCGGTAGGTGTTTGCTATCGGTTGGCGACGATGTGTGAATCGGGTTGTTCTTTGCGTTTCACGATTCGCCCGGATTGATCCGGTGCACATCGTTGACGTCGATCATATCTTCGCGGCAACACAGCCGCCTTAGAAAGGAGGCCTGCAGACATGGGAACACTCCAAGAGACTCTCCGAGCCAAGATCCCTCAATGGCGCGAAGAGATTGCAGAAGTCAAAGCGACGATGGGTGACAAAGTCATTTCGGAGGTGACCGTCAACCAGGCGTATGGCGGGATGCGCGGCGTCAAGTGCATGGTCTGTGACACGTCGGTTGTCGATCCGGACAAGGGGTTGATCATTCGTGGTCATCCGTTGTTGGAAATCAAAGACCTGCGTCCGGAAGAAATCTTCTTTTTGCTTTTGACTGGTGAACGGCCCGACGCGGATGCAAAAGCGGCGCTGCAGCACGAGTTCGATCGCCGCTCGCAGGTTCCCGACTACGTTTGGGATTTGCTGAAGGCGATGCCCCGTGACAGCCATCCGATGTGCATGCTCGACACGGGCATTTTGGTGATGGAGCGCGAGAGCGTGTTTCGCCAGTGGTATGACAAGGGGATGCGCAAGGAAGACTATTGGATTCCGATGCTGGGCGATGCGCTGAACATTCTCGCAAGGATGCCGGTGATTGCGGCTGGCGTTTATCGCATCCGTTATGAGAAAGGAAGCGTCAAGACGTGGACGCACGGTTTGGACTGGGGTGCGAACTTCGCCAACATGCTGGGTATTCCTGACCCGACCGAAGCGTACGCCAAGTTGATGCGTATCTATTTGAGCTTCCACGCCGATCACGAAGGGGGAAACGTTTCCGCGAACACATGCCACACGGTTGGGTCGTCGTTGTCCGATGCGTATTACTCGGTGTCGGCTGGCTTGAATGGGTTGGCCGGTCCGCTGCATGGACTCGCCAATCAGGAATGCCTCAAGTGGGTGCTGGAGTTGATGGCTCGTTTCGGCGGCTCGCCGACGCAGGAGCAATTGCGCGAGTTTGCATTCGAAACGCTGCGGTCCGGTCAGGTGATACCCGGTTATGGACACGCGGTTCTTCGCGTGGTCGATCCGCGATTCGCCGGTTTCCTCGAGTTTGGCCGCAAGTACATTGCAGACGACCCGGTGTTCAAAACGGTGTCGGATATTTTTGACGTGGTTCCGAAAGTGTTGGAGGAGTACTCTGACGAGCGCGTCAAAGCCGGCAAGTCGCCGATCGCCAACACCTGGCCCAACGTGGACGCGGTGTCGGGTTCGCTTCAGTACGCATTTGGTTTGACCGAATTTCCGTTCTACACGGTGCTGTTTTCGGTGTCGCGGGCGATGGGTATGCTATCGCAACTGGTGCTGAATCGCGCGATCGGAACGGCGCTGACGCGACCGAAGTCGGTTTCGACAGCTTGGATCAAGAAGCAGAAATAGAGCGGAATAGACACCACGTTTTGCGTGGAGCCAAACCGACCTCCACATTCGATAACGGGCGAGCCCTCATTAGCGCAAGTGCTTGTGAGGGCTCGCCGCCTGAACGAATTGAATTTGTTCTCACCACATACAGCAGCGACTGAGTTTCGTGCCGTTCGGTCAATTGTCGAGTAGATCGATCCGAATGAAACCAAGTACCCATTCGTCTGATGTGCTGCAACCGAGTCCACTGTCCTCGGTTCGCAGAGCGCGAAACGCAACCACGTCGTTGGAGCAAGAAACGTCAGTGGCCATCACGCTGCCAGTAATTGGATCATGCTCCGGATCTTCAAAGTCGGTGAATTCACCACCGGTACTCATTTGCAGATAGTCCCACTCGTCGTCGATTGGACCGGTGCCGGCGAGAAACCAGCGACTGCCATCGGGAGTCAAGCACATCGATGCGTAGAAGCCGATCTTCTTGTCGGCGTCGTGGCATTCCGCCTGCGTCAGAGAGGAAAAGTCAACGTTGGAATCACGAAGGTCATACGTGTCAAACTGGCTTGCCAGCGTGGAACCGGGCGCATCCGACACTTGTCCGATCGCGCTTCGAAAGCTCATGCCCGCGCCGGATTGTGCGTCGAGGTCTTCGCGCCATTGGGCGTATCCGAATCGACCATTGTTGAGAACAACCTGGGCGTTGTGGGTCGACGGATTGTTGGTGAAGGTCGTGATGGTGCCGTTATTCAGGTTCAACAAGACCGCGTTGGTTGTTCCGAGTCCCAGGGGAAAGTCTGGTGGGTCCTGTTGATAAAGAATCCAATCTCCATCGAATTGCATTTGCACGCCGTCATTGATGCAGCACATGTCGTTGGCCAAGGTCATCTCGACGAACTGTGGTGCGCTTCCTGGCGAATCAATATCCCAAACATACAGGCCTTCGCCTCCGGCGGCTACGACGCGACGCGAGCCGGAATCGACTGCAACCTGGTCGAACGTCTCGATGGGCTCATCAATGCTGCTTGTCGGATTGGGAAACGAGATGACTTTCCACGCATTGGGGTCGCTTCCCGCAACGTCGATCACCTTGATTGCATTTCCGTCTGCGACTTGATTGGTGTCGTTGATGGTGGCGAAAAGATTACCCGACGCCTGCGTCAATCCCGGCAAACGATCGTCATTCATCTGTGTGTTTCGGAGCAACAGGTCGGATGTGGAAAACTCCTTTGACTGACCCGTGGCCGTGTCATACACGCGCACGTTTCCCAGGCTGGTCACGAGCGCAATCTTTTTTCCGGCGACTGCGAAGTGAGTCCAGGCAAATCGTTCACCTTCGGGAACCTCGATTCCCGCATCTGTCTCATCAGACGACTCAGACGGGACGATGTAGTACACCGTTTCTGAATCGCCCCAAACGATCAAGTCGTCGCCGGTTTGGGGACGCATGATCAGCGTGTTGTCGTCCATGATGATCCGGGTTTTGACCAGAGTCTCGTCTTGATTGGTATTGCTTCCATTGCTTCCTGTCCCTCCGTTACCGTTTGGATCGTCGCCGTTGGAGTTGCTGTTGCCATTGGTGTTGCCGCCATTGTCGGTTGGCGCTGGCGGATTACAGGACAAACCAGATGCTGCCAACATGGCGAAAGCCACTCCGATCAATACACGCCTTGTTTTTGTATTCTTCATATTGCGTTGCCCCAAAAATGTGAAGACCCGCGGCATCCGCGCATTCGTTTGTCAACGTGATTTGGCATGGTCTTCTGAGTCTTCGTTGCGCCTGCGGAACGCCGACGCTTCAATTCGTGTCGTGATGGAGAGCCTGGACTTGAAGTTATCGCCAAGCCGCCCTTCGCGCGCACCGACACACTGATTTCGTATCACAGCCGATGAAATGGGATTCATGGAATGCGGTGGTTCATGGTCCAAGCCGGGCACCTGATGTGCACATGGGCTTTGGCGTTTCACCTGTGGACCACCCGTTCCGCCAAATGCTCACCACCGGCGGAATCTAAAGTCTACAACATATTTGTGCAGCTGGCGTGGGTAATGGCGCATAGGCCGGGAGTTGCCAAGTGGTCGGCACTGACCGCAATTGCGATTGTCAGCGTGGATTCCCTCGCTTCCCAATCTTAATGCACGGCATATGCTGGCGATTCATATAACTCCCAATCACGGCTGGACTTGGGGATTCGGTTGTCGGTCGGGTAGCGGTGGGCGATCCGCGAAGCGATCTCGGCCCACGGACGCCCGGGCGAATTGCAGAAGAACCATTAGAATGAGGGCAGGTATGGGCCGGGATCGCCGCGGCAGGCCGTTGCAGACCCAAGCGGCTCGACATCGCTCGAATACTGTTTTCGATTTTGATCTTGCGGCACTGATCCTTTCGCAAGATGAACTTGGGGGGAAGCCATGATCAAGCACACGTCAATCGTCTATTCAATCTTCTGCATCGTATCGATTGCTTTCGCCGATCGGGTGTCTGCGCAATGCGCGTTCTTTGATGACTTCCAGCGGCCCGACAGTACGACGCTGGGTTTTGGATGGGTCGAGGACGAAACGATTGCTTCTGAAATCCTGCTGACGTCGTTCGGCGAGTTCGGCTACGTCGACATCGTCGGGCAGGGCGTCGCACCAGTCAGCATGACACAATCGAACATCGATACTTCCAGCCTCACCAATCCGGCGATCACCTTTGTTTGGCAGGGGCGAAACGGAGACGCGGAAGCTGGCGACGTCCTTCAACTGGACTGGCGATTGAGCGGAGGCACCTGGGAACAACTCGGTGAATTCGAACTGACCAATACGTTGACGACGGTGACGGAGATTCCGTTACCGCCCGCCGCACTGAATACGAGCATCGACTTTCGCTTTGTTGTGATCGTCGACACATTTCAGGAAGGCGTCTTGTTGGATGACGTGGGTGTCTGCAATTCCGCCGGGCCTACCGACTGCAATTCCAATGGCATCGACGACGGACTCGACATTGCACTGGGGACGAGCCTCGACGAAAACGCCAACGCAACGCCAGATGAGTGTGACGAATGTGTATTCGATGTTGATTGCAGCAACGGGCTGTTTTGTGATGGCGTGGAAATCTGCCTGGTCGACATTTGTCAGTTTCAGTCACCGCCATGCGTTGCGGGCCAACTGTGCGATGAACTTAACGACCTATGTGTCGCCGACGGTGCAGACTGCAACAACAACGGCATCGGTGACGTAGTCGACATTTCTGGCGGCACGAGTGACGACCTGAACGCCAACAATGTTCCCGACGAATGCGACGAGTGCGTGTTTGACGGTGATTGTGATGACGGCTTGTACTGCAATGGCATTGAAACTTGCAATATTGATACGTGCGTCGCGGGAACTGTTCCGTGTGCGGTGGGCCAGGCCTGTGACGACGACACCGACTCGTGTCCGCCCACCGGCACCGACTGCAACACCAACGGCATCGGTGATGCGACCGACATTTCAGGTGGATTCAGCGACGACCTTAATGCCAACAACATTCCCGACGAGTGCGACGGGTGTGTGTTCGACGCGGATTGCGACGACGGAATGTTTTGCAATGGCGACGAGACTTGCGCCGTCGATACTTGTGTTGCCGGCGGCGACCCGTGCAGCGTTGGTGAGATTTGCGACGACACAGAGGACTTGTGCATTGTCGCGATCGACTGCAATTCCAATGGCGTTAGTGATTTATTCGACATTGCGGGCGGTTCCAGCGACGACGTCAACGCCAACGAGGTTCCCGACGAATGCGATGAATGCGTGGTCGATGGCGATTGCAGCAATGGACTCTTCTGCGACGGTGAAGAGGTTTGCGACGTCGATCAATGCATTGGCGGAGCGTTTCCTTGTGTTGCGGGGCAGGAGTGTGACGAAGGTTCCGACGCCTGCTTCCCGATCGGCGCGGATTGCAATTCCAACGCCATCGGTGATGCGGCCGACATTGCCGGTGCAACGAGCGACGATGCCAACAGCAACGGCGTACCCGACGAATGCGATGCCTGCGTTCTTGATACCGACTGCAACGACGACGTGTTTTGCAACGGCGCGGAAGTCTGCAACGTCGACACTTGCACCAACGGCGTGATTCCGTGCGAGCTGGGTCAACTTTGCGACGAAGAATTCGATCTATGCCAGCCGGACGGTTCCGATTGCAACACCAATGGCGTCGGTGACGCCTACGATATCGCACTTGGCACCAGCGCCGATCTCAACAGCAACGGCGTACCAGATGAATGCGATGCATGTGTGATTGATGCCGATTGCGATGACGGCTTGCATTGCACGGGAATTGAAACCTGCAACATCGACACATGCGCGCCGGGCTCGAATCCGTGTCTGATCGGTCAGTCATGCATTGAAGAAAGCGATACATGCGCGCCAACGGGGGCTGATTGCAACGCAAACGGCATCGGTGACGCCACCGACATCGCCGCGGGTACCAGCATGGACTGCGATTCCAACGGGGTGCCCGATGCGTGCGACATCGCATTCGGTGACAGCAACGACTGCAACCTCAATGCAGTTCCAGATGATTGCGATCTGCTTTTCGGTGATGCGTTCGATTGCAATACCAATGGTGCATTGGACGAATGCGACATCGCCGAAAAAATGTCAGATGACTGCGACACCAACGGTGTTCCCGACGAGTGTCAATCCGATGGCGATGCCGACGGTGTGATCGATGCTTGTGATCTTTGTCCCGATACACCACCGGGATTGATCATGGGTGATGCCGGCTGTCCGCTTGCACTGGGACCGTGCTGCTTCTTTGGCAAAATCTGCATCGACGATCGCCTAGAGAGCGAATGCACCATTCTGGATGGCACGTATCTGGGTGACGGGTTTACGTGTGAACTTGATCCGGATGGTGACGGTGTCACCGGCTGCGATGACCGCTGCCCGTTTGATGGTCAAAAATCAGAACCAGGTATTTGCGGTTGTGGGGTGTCGGACATGGACTCCGATCAGGATGGTCTGGTGGACTGTGTGGATCGATGTCCAAACACGCCGCTGGGCGATCCAGTCAATGCGTGTGGTTGCAGTGCTTTGGGGGCATGCGCTTTCAACCAGGGGTTTTGTTGGGATGAGTTGGACGAGGCCACCTGCACGCTCATCAGCGGATTCTACCTTGGAGATGGATCGCTTTGCGACGACGCATTTACCTTTGGCGACTTCGACCTTGACGGTGACGCCGACTTGGTCGACTTCGCGTACTTTCAAGAATGTTTCAACGCATCGAGCGACGGCGAGACAGATTGGCCATGCGCTGCGGGAGACTTTGACGGGTGCGGTGACGTTGACATCGCGGACTACGAAGCGTTCTTCCGATTCCTGGACGGTCCAATCGCTGTGCCATAAACCCTAGGGGTACTGTTGGCGAAGTCCTGTTTTGTTGACGCGCTTTCAGCATCTATTCGATCTGTGCGGGCTCGATCAAGTCCCGGTAATTCACCCAGGTTGGATTCCTGTGGCGAGTAGCGTAGACTTCAGCGGGTCGGACGAAATTTCGATACGGCGGTTGCGGTCGGCATAATGCAAAAATCTGTGGACAGCATGGTTCGGACAGTTGGTCTGACGGTAAACGACCTTGCGCGGATGACGCATCCGGTTATAGGCCGCGAACCGCTGCGAAACCATGTTAAAAAAATGGTCGCGGTCGTACGGGATATTCTGCAAGTTGATGGCGCTGCCGCAAGAAAAGTCGAAGGAAATCGCCTGACTTTACTGGCGGCGGCCGGTATTCCCAAAGGACAGTTGGCCGATGAGATTTCGGTCGGGTCCGGGATATCAAAGCTGATGTTGGAGTCGCGTCAGGCGGTTGTCATTCCAGACGTGGCGGAGCACCCTGACACCGCGCACCTTGCCGACCGCGCGCGGAGTAATCCTGCCGCTTTTGTTTTCAAATCTTATGCAGGCGTACCGCTACTGATTGATGGCGAAGTCATCGGCATCTTGGGGGTTTATGCAACCGACCACATGCGCGAGTTTCGTACAGACGAAATCGACCAGTTGCAGGTCCTTGCCAATCACATCGCCGCGTCGGTCGTCAACGAGCGATTGTATTGCGAACTTTGTGAACGCACTGACAAGTTGCGGTCGGAGATTGTGGAACGCAAACTTGCAGAAGAAAAACACAAGGAACTGGAAGAACAGTTACGCATCTCGCAGAAGATGGAGTCGCTGGGCCGAATGGCTGGCGGAATCGCGCACGACTTCAACAATCTGCTAACCGTCATGACAGCCGGCGTTGAGTTCATCGAGCTGGACGTCGACACCCAGTCGAACTTCAAGAATCTCAAAGAGGCCATCCGGACAGCGTCGAACCTGACTGGGCAGCTCTTGGCGTTCAGTCGGCATCAACCGAGCAGGCCGCGCGCACTGAACCTCGGTGAACATCTGACCGCGGCGATGCCGATGCTGAAGAGCCTGGTGCCATTGGGCGTCGAACTGATCCCGGACGTTGAATCGCAAGATCTTGTCGTAGAGGTTGATCCCACCCAACTCACCCAGATATTGCTTAACCTGGTGACGAACGCGACGCAGGCGATCCAGGGAAGCGGCTTTATTCGCGTGGGATGTCGACACCGTTCGGGCGTTGCAGAGGGCGAGGAACTGGATGGGGCATGGGCCGAACTGACGGTTGAAGACAGTGGATGCGGCATGCCGCCAGAGATTGCCGGGCAGGTGTTCGAACCCTTCTATACGACGCGCGGCAGCAACGGAGGAACCGGGCTCGGGTTGTCTACGGTCCATGGCATCGTGGGTCAATTGGGCGGTCAGGTTGTTGTCGAATCGACGCCGGGGTCGGGGTCGGCGTTTCGAGTTCTATTCCCGCAGAGATCCGTGGGGTCGGATCAGCGTTCATGGGTCGAGTCTGAAAGCGTCGTACCGAAGCGACGCATTCATCGCATACTCTTGTGTGAAGACAACGAGCTTGTTCGAAGCGTACTCATTACGTCGCTTCAATCTGAAGGGTACGAGGTGAATGCGGCTGGTACAGTCAGAGAGGCGTTGGCGCTGGCGGTACAATTCAAAGAAGAGATCGACTTGTTGATTACGGACCTCGACCTTCCCGATCAATACGGTGATCATCTGGTTACGCGCGTTCGTGAAATGCGGCCCGAGATTCCGGCTATGCTTATCACAGGATATGTTCCGGATGCGTCGCTGGAGCGGGTTCGCGAGTTTGACCACGTCCTGCGCAAGCCCATCAGTCGGCAACAATTGCTTGAAGCCATCGCCAGTTGCCAAACGCCGATGCGGTGAGTTCGAGGGTTTGCCGGCTGGCTTGGTTACCCACCAACCGATGCGCAAAACGATTGATAGTCTTTCAAGTCCACGTCTTGGTCGTCATCGAAATCGACGACATTGCATCCTGGAGTGTGGGGCGTGTCTGGACCATCGAGGCAGTCGGTCATGCACAACACGTCACCGGCATCGACCGATCCGCTGTTGTCGCAGTCGCCGAGTACCGGTTCGGTGATGGTGATGAATTGATTGATGGCGACATCGTTCAGGATTGTTTCGAAACCGCTGATGGGCCAATCCACGCGCACTTGGTGAATGGTCGAGATGTCGGTGCCCAAACCGAAATGGGCGACCAGCGGGTTGTGCGACATGAAGTTGCTGCTTGCGGACATTTCGTGCATCTGCTCCGGTCCACCGGATTCAGCTTGGACATAGACCCGGGCGCCGATGCCGAATGCGTTCGTTGCGCGTCCTTTCAGACTCACCTGCAACCAGTTTTGATCGTTACCGCCGATGTTTTGGGCGAGGAGCGGATAGTCGCCGTTGTTGGCGATGTAGATGTCGAGATCGCCGTCGCGGTCGTAGTCGAAGACGACGAAACCTTTGCCCGAGCGGGTGTCTGCGATGTTGGCGGCTGACGCGATTTCGGTCATTGCGCCACCGCCATCGTTGCGCCAAAGCCTGACCGGATCCATATTGAACTGATCTTCAAACGCGGTGAACGGCAGCACGAATCCATTGGTCATACCGAGGTCGAGATCGCCATCGTTGTCATAGTCGAAGAGCGACGTTCCCCATCCCCAGTAACCGTGGCGCACATCCCAGTCGTCGGTCGTGTCGGCGAAAGCGAGTGAACCCATGTTCGTGTAGAAGCGGTTGCCGGATGCGCCCCAATTGCAGGATGTGCTTCCGCAGGTATCGAATGGATCGTAGATCGACGTGACGAACCAGTCGAGGTCGCCGTCCTGATCGATGTCGCCGGTTGTCGCGCCCATGCCGTTTTCATCGGTGCCGACATTCGCGGCGGCTGTGATGTCGGTGAATGTACCGTCCTGGTTGTTGTGAAACATGCGCGACTGACCAAAGTCGGCTGCGACCAGAAGGTCGGGCCAACCGTCGTTGTCGATGTCGGCGAAGCGCGGTGCGAATCCGGGCATGGTCGAAAGGCTCAAGCCAGCAGCCGACGTGACGTTCGTGAAGTGTCCGGTTCCGTCGTTTTGAAAGAGGGCGTTTTGCGAACCGACCACGCGCCACTCGGTGACGAACATGTCGAGATCGCCGTCGCGATCGTGGTCGCCGAACGCCACGCTGGTGTAACTGCGACTTCCATTTGCGCCGACTTGCGGCATGTGTACCCCGCGTGCTACGGCGTCTTCGGTAAACGTGCCGTCACCGTTGTTGATGTAGAGGTGGTTGCGCTCGATTTGCGAGAAGGTGATGACGTAAAGGTCGAGCAAGCCGTCGTTGTTCACGTCGCCCCAACCGCAGCCGGAGGAGTGGGCAGTCAGATCGACGCCAGCTGACCCGCCCATTTCGACGAATGCGCCGGTGCCGTCGTTTTGAAAGAGCAGGTTGGGCATGTCGATGCGCGTGACGTAGAGATCGACCCAGCCGTCATTGTTGAAATCGCCGGCAGCGACGCCCGCGCTCATGTAGAGCAGTTCGACACTGAAGGTAATGGTGGAGGGAAAGACCGCATCCCACTGCAATTCGTTTACGCCTGCGCTGGCAGTGGCGTCCGTGAAGTGTGGTTGTGCCAATGCGACAGGGATGAACACCAAAGCAAGGCAGATCAGACCAACCAGAGATGGTCGAAAGGCGCACCCGTCGGGCAGCGGTTTGCGGTAATTCCTCCGAGACTTGAATCTGCTACTGGAATTCACGGGTGAATGCGTCGGCATCGTTGAGGTCAACGTCACTATCTTGATCGGCATCGAATGATTCAAGGCAGCCGGTTGGTTGGAGCGGCGGTTGATTGGGACCATTCATGCATTCCGCAAATGCGGCATAGTCGATCAGATCGACATCGCCGTCGCCATCCGAATCGCCGAGCCGCCGAATGACCACGGTGGCATCGGCGGTTGCGCTGGTGGAGTTGTTCTGGGTTCCACCGGCAGTCGCCAATTCGGGCGCGGAATTCGCGTAACCAAAAAAGACGAGTTCGGGTGGAGCCGCTCCTGAGGATTGCAGGCTGGTGATCAAGAGCGGCGAAACGACCAGACGGAGTTCCACCGGTCCAAGCGCTGCGCCTGGGTTGGCGTTGAGAACGAGCTTGCCGAGGTGAACTGCGCCGGTGTTTGAATCAACACCGGGATCGGTGGCGGTGGTGGCTGAGCTGAGACCGCCCGCCGGAGCGGGTAGCGTCAAGGGGATGTAGACGGCGCGTTGATCGGAAACGAGTTTTCCGTCAACGTTCAATCCGCCCGTCAGGGCGGTCCCAGACCAGCGTTGTCCGCTTGTCAGTAGGGGGTTGTCGAATTCGAATTGCAGTGCGGAAAGGTCGGAAGACCCTGCCCCCGAAGCGACGATGTGGATGCCGATCGAGACCACTGTCTTATTCGCATCGGTGTCGGGAAGCGCCCACAGATGAAGCTCGGTGGTGTTGCCGGTGCTGACGTAAACCGTCGGGTTGTCGCCTGTCACCGGTCCGTTGAGAACGCCCGAGGTTACGTCGCCCTTGTCCAAAAAGAGCGTGACCGCCTGCGCTGAAGGAGGAGTCAAAAGACACAGACAGATCAAGACAATGGCTTTGTAAGGCGCTCGCATATTCATGCACTCCAATCACAACATCCTACCAACCAGGAAAAGGTCATCGCAAGCGTTACCGGCGTCGACGCAGGCAAACCAGCCCGCCCATCGCCAGAAGGGCCAGCGATGCGGGTTCCGGCGTGATGCTCATGTCCCAGGTGGAATCGGCACCGCCGTTGAAGTAGTACGTTTCGCCCAATGCCTGAGCATTGGAAACCGCATGCACCTCAAAGCGATAGTCGCCTGCGAGCAGAGTATCCGACACGTTGAACGGCTGATAAAGATCGTTCACTCCACTGGCGATGATCTGCGTGGGGGTTCCACCGATGCCCGTGTTGATGATCGAAACGGTGACCTGCGACGTGATGCCATTTTCCAATCCGTAGGGATTGATCCAGCCGGTCAGCGTGAAGTCTTCCGACGTGGAAAGCGTGAAGTCGACTGAGAAAAACGCCTGGGCGTCGCTTGACGGAAAATTAAGCGAGTTACTGGCTGGGTCAACGATCACGCCGGTGTAGATCGTTCCGTAGTAATGGCCCGGTTCGATCGTTGAACTCTGATACATGTCGGCATCGCTGTAGGGATCGACCGGATTGCCGAACGAACTGATGTAGTCGCCACCAGTCCATGAACCGCTGGCGGGTCCGACCTCGCTGTAAGGAACCGTGACATTGCTGCCACCGGACAGGCCGTTGTTGACAACGCCATCGACGAATCGACTCGAACCGGTTTCGGTGAGGCCGGCAAACGCTGTGGAAGCAGCCATCAAAACGGTGAGCGAAAGCATTGTTGATTTCATATCTTTGAACCTTGTTCTCGGTTTACATTGACTTTCTAGAAAGCCACCTTGTCGGATCGCAGCACGATTGCCCGCCAAGTGGAAACAGTGGCCGACCGACACCGGAGGATGGCGATGTCGGTCGGCCTGGACGCCTTCCCTAGTTGGTGCGACGACGGCGAAGGATGGTGAGTCCACCCATCGCGAGCAGTGCAAGTGATGCCGGTTCCGGCGTCAGCGTCATCGTGAAGTTCGTAGCCGCAGTGGTCGTTCCCGTGGGGCCAAACGCGAAGCCGGCTGTGGCCCTGGCGCGCAGTTCGTAATCACCGGGCAGCAGCGTTCCGTCGGCATCGATGGTGACATTGTTGTTGCCCAATGAGATGTTGACGATCGACTGTGAGGGGGTGCCACCAGCACCGACATTGGCGATGCTGATAAACACGCCCGACCCTGAGCCGGTCGTTTCGGCAAGGCCGTCGATGCTGAAGTCCATCGATGAATCGAGGGTGAATGCGACGTTGAATTCGGTGGTTGCGTCGGTCGATGCGCCGAAGAATCCGCTGTAATCAAGGAATGCAAAGGTGTCGAGGTCCGCGTCGTAAGACGCCGGCGCGACGTTGGAGTTCTGGCTGGCATTGGCGTCGGCTGAGTCGGGACCGTCATCCTTGTGAACGATTTGCGCATCGGTGAAGTTGCCGTAGATCGACGGGCCATCGTTTTGGGTCGGACCAGCCGAGGTGTTGTCCAAACCGATCAGCGTATAGGTAAAGCGTTCGGTGTTGGTTTCGGTGACGCCGGCCATCGCTGCGGTTGTGAACATCAGAACCGTGAGAGAGAGAAGGGTTGATCGCATCGTAGTAACCTCTTTCCATGTTTCCCAGTTAGAGAGAAGAGACCAGCCTCGCGGATCGGGAAACAAGTTCTCGCCGACTGGTATATTTCGCAAAATTCCAAGTTGGCCAGGGACTTCGAGATTGGCCGGAGACCACTTTTTAATAACTAGGGGCGATTCGCAGGGTGGCATGCGAGAGAGCATTGTATCACCGTGCGATCACCGATGTCACTGTAACAATGCCAGGGGCGCTTATAGCGCAGGGCAAAGATTCAGACAATCGGCGGCGGAAGCGTTCGTCAAGTCTTTATCGGACTGGCAGATGCGATCAAAAGGTGTCACGCATCGACAGTTGCCCGTCGGACTCGATTTGGATTCCCGCCATAGCGACTACTCTCTCCAATTGCATTTATGCGCGGACCGATGGTTTTCTTACCAAATTGCCCAAAAACATTTTTATGCAAATTGGCGGTAATTTTTCGGGCCCACAGCGCATATATGCAGGTGGAGTCGGAACTGTCGATGCACCGGTCAGCCGTTGATGTTTCCCCTTTAAGGTCGCTACCATGGACTCATATAGCTTTGCGTACCGACCAAGGGGATCGAAAATGCTTCAACCGGCTGGTTTTCCGGAAACACGTGCTTCGTTGCTCGCCAAGCTTGGCGACAATTCGTTGGGGCAGTCTGCGTGGCGACAGTTCTTCGACTGCTATGCGCCGGCTGTTTATCGCGTGGCGCGGGCTCGCGGGTTTGCCGGTCCCGATGCCGACGATGTCGTGCAGCAGGTGATGATGTCGATGGTGTCGCACCTCGGGGATTTCGAGTATGACCGCGATCGGGGTCGCTTTCGCAATTGGGTGCGAACCGTCGCGGAAAACAAAATTCGTGAAGTGCGGCGGCGAAAGCAGTTGCCACAAGTTGACATCGATCCAAACAACGAGCCAACCGCTGACAACATTTGGGAAGAGCAATGGCGCTTGCAGGATTTGCTCTGGTGTCTGGATCAGGTTGGTCAGGAAATTTCGCCGAAGCGCCTCGCGATTTTTAAGCTGTATTCAATCGACGGACTGCCGCCCGCAGAAGTGGCCAAGCAGATGAACACATCCGTCGGATATGTATACGTCACGCGCCACTTGGTGTTGAACCTGATACGAAAGAAAGCCAAGGCGCTGGATGAACCGTCGAGTTGATGACGGTCTTATGCGTGAAACATCCAGCCTCCCTGCAACACAATCATGAAGCACACCCAAACGTGTCCAAATGAAGAGCGCATCGAGCAGTTGTTGCTGTCGCTGACCAGCGAGTCGGAAACGCGCGAACTCACCGAGCACCTCGACGAATGCGAAGCTTGCCAGAAACGGGCACGGATCATCAGCGAAAACGCCGCGCTTGAAGACGATTTGCATTGGGCTGTCGAAGCAAGGAGCCAAGCCCCTGTGCGCATCGAAGCCCCGCTACATTCCATGAGCGAGATGCTGCCGGATTTTGAAATCCTCGGCGAACTGGGTCGTGGCGGCATGGGCGTCGTCTATCGCGCCCGTCAGCGAAAGCTCGATCGATTGGTCGCGGTCAAAGTGCTTCCGGCCCTTCTCGGTACGGTTCGACCCGACGCGCGGGCGCGCTTCCGACGCGAAGCCGAGTTGGCCGCCAGTCTCGATCACACCAACATCGCGGGCGTGCACGATTTCGGCGAAGTCGATGGGACGCTCTATTACGTCATGCAGTTGATCGAAGGGCGCAGCCTTCGCGATGTGCTCAATGAAATCGCCGACGCCAAGACCACCGACATCATCGTCGGTCGCGAAGGTTCAAGCTCAAACTCCAAAAGCCGCGTCACTGGTGACGGGGTCGCATCACGCCCGACGTATTTTCGAAAAGTCGCCACATGGATCGCCGAAGTCGCCGAGGCCATGCAGTACGCCCACGACAAAGGCATCGTCCATCGCGACATCAAACCGTCGAATCTGATTCTCGCAGAAGATGGCCGACTGGTGATCTCCGACTTCGGATTGGCGCGGATTTCGCAATCTCAATCACCGGTGGTGACGCGCGGGCTCGTCGGAACGTGTCGCTACATGTCACCCGAGCAGGTCGAATCAAGCCTCGGGCCGGTCGATGCGCAAAGTGACGTCTACTCGCTTGGCGCCACGTTGTATGAACTGCTGACGTTCAAGCCGCTTTACTCTTGTCCGGATGAGCGCGAACTGCTAAGGCAGGTTGTCGAAGTCGATCCGCCACCGCCGAGTCGCATCGTTCCGCAGGTTCCCAAGGAGCTCGAAACGATCTGCCTCAAAGCCGTCGCCAAAGAGCGCCGCAACCGATATGCCAGCGCCGGGAAGATGGCCGAAGACCTGAAGCGTTGGCTGCTGGATCTTCCCATCCATGCCCGCAGACAAACGCTGACCGAACGGGCGTGGCGCTTCGTTCGTCGGCGAAAGCTTTACGTGTTGCTGACGACGATCACGATGGCGTTGACGTTGACAGCCGGCGGTTTGTGGATGGCTTACAACGCGACCGAAAAGCGGGCGGCGATGGCCAACCGTGAAGCGATGGACAGTCAGATCGCACTTTCACTTCGCGAAGCCCACGCGGCGCTCGATGCCGAAAAAACCGACAAGGTGCTTGAGCACATTCGCAAAGGCTTGGCCATCGATCCGAACCACCTGGAGTTGAATCGCCTGAAGGCGATCGTTCTTTTCCGCACCGGTTCACCCAACGAGGCGATGGCCGTCATTCGCGGGGTCATCGAACGGGAACCGCACGATTGGTCTTCGCATTTTCTGGCTGCATTCGCGATGCGACCATGCATGGCCGACGACTGGACCTGTCGCTGTATCGATCGGACAGGTCTGCTTGGCGAGAATCCACATGACACCTTGACGCAGCGTTATGAGCAACACCTCGCGGAAGTTCAGGAATGGCGATCGGGCGAGGCGGAGGAGTTCTGCCTGCTTTCGTGCAAGGAAGAAGACCCGCAACTTGCGATCGCGTTGTTGAATTCGGCGCTGGCCAAGGATCCGACGATGTCGGAAGCGCTGCTTTTGCGCGCGCTGCGGTATGAGAAAACGGGCGAGTTGGAGAAAATGAAGGTCGATGCGCTGCAGGCCATCGAGTTTCGCAAGGGCGATGACTTGGCCTACGGTGTCCTGGGAACGGCGCAGTATCTGCTGCATCAATTCACCGATGCCAAGGCGACGCTTTCAGAGGCGATCCGCCGGAATCCGCGAACGGTGTTGTGGTGGTATGACCGCGCCGTGGTCAACGGATACCTCGGAGATTTCAACGCGTCGATCGCCGACGCCAACACGGCCATCGGTATCAACGCCAAGTATGCGTTTGCGTATGTTGCCCGCGCGGTTGCCCAGGTGGGATTGAAGAACCCCGCGGCCGCGATGCAGGACTACAACCACGCGGAAAAGCTCGACCCGCGGATCATCGATATTTACATCCAGCGCTGCGAGTTGTTCCTGCTTTCGGGACAGTTCGAAAAAGCGATGGCCGACGCTGACCGCGCGGTCAAGCTTGCGCCGAAGAACGCGGCTGGCTATCAACGCCGTGCCCATGCATACATTCTTACAGGCGATTACGAGTCCGCCCTGGCGCCGGTCAACAAATGCCTGGAGATGGACCCGAACGACGCCATATCTTTGCTGCTGAAAGGAATAATTTACAACCGCGCCGGTGAATATGAGCAGGCCATCATTGCTTTGGATCAGGCGTCGGTCCACGCACCGGCCGATGTGCGCATTTACCAGTCGCGAGCCCAGTCGCTATTTCGACTGGAGCGCAATCAGGAGGCGATTGCCGACTACACGCATTGTCTCAACCTGAATTCGAAAGACGCGATCGCGTTGATGAAGCGGGGCATGATCTACGAAGCCATTGGTGAGTCGCGGTTGGCGCTGGCCGACTATCGGCGCGCCGCCGAGGCACAACCCGCCGTT
>DDIR01000041.1:0-45358 GCA_002338715.1 Phycisphaerales bacterium UBA1845
GCACTCAGCGATGCCGACACCGATTCACCGAGCTTTACCGCTCCGGATTCGGATGAGCAGATGTCGTTTGAGCTCACCGTCGAAGATGAAGGCGGATTGACCTCGACCGCAACCGTGTTTGTTTCGGTCACCGCGCCTTCTGAACCGCGTTTGTACATCGCCAACTTCGGCGGCAACAACATCACCAGCTACGCCAATCCGTCAGCGGTGAACGGTAACATCGTTCCCGATACGAACCTGGCTGGTGCGCAGACTCAGTTGCTTGCACCATCGGACATCGTCGTCAACGGTGAAAACCAGTTGCTGGCTTCCAACTTCGCCGCAGCTTCGGTGACGACCTATGACGATGCCGACCAGACCAACGGTAACCTGTCGCCTGACGGCAACGTTCAGGGTGCAGCGACCCAGTTGAATCCGGCGGGTCCGACCACGCTGGCGATCAACACCGGTGAAGATCTCCTGTTCGTCGCGGACATCGTGACCGACGACATCAAGGTTTTCTCGGATACGTCAAGCTCGACGTTCAACGGCAACACGGCGCCGATCCGTACGATCACCAGTGCCGACTTGAACAATCCGTTCGGCATCAACTTCGGTTCGGATGATGACTTGTACGTCGCGAACAATGGCAACAACAATGTCATCGTGTTTGCCAACGCCAGTTCGCTCAACGGTAACGTGAATGCGACCCGTATCATCACGAGTGCAGCGTTCGCTAACATCTTCGACGTCTTCGTCGACTCGACCGACACCATGTACGTCGTCGACAGGAACGGTTTCATCTTCACGTTCTTTGATGCTTCGACGCTCAACGGTGTGGTTCAGCCCGACCTGACGCTGACGGTTCCCGGAGCCACGCAGTTGACTGCGATCGCGGTTGACCAAGCCGGTACGGCTTACATCGTGGACGCTGGCAACAACGCAGTGTTCAGCTACGACGACATCGACCTGCTCAACGGTGTGATCGCTCCGGACCGTACGATCCAGGGCGCCAACACGCAGCTGAGCCTTCCGATCCGGGTCTTCCTGGTCGAGTAGTCAAGGAAGAAAACATAACCTCAAATAATGGGTGGGGTCTCGGGAATCATACTCCCGGGACCCCACCCTTTTTCTGTACAGGTATGCCGTAGAAATCGGAGTCTTATCGCTGCAATGATTTGAACATCAGTGCAGTTGGCTCCAAGTCGTCTGGGTCATTCAAGGCCGATGCATTAACCACCGGCATGGGCATGACCTGCATTGGCTGGCATCAAAACCGAATCGATGACGTGGATGACGCCGTTGTCCGCTTTGACGTCGGTCTTGACAACAGTTGCGTCATTGACTTTCACACCATTGCTTGTGTTGATCTTTACCGATTGCCCTTGCAGCGTGCCCGCTTTGCTGAGCTTCACGACATCTTTGGCCAATACTTCACCAGGCACAACGTGATACGTCAGAATCGCTTTGAGCTTTTCCGGATCGTTGAGCAACCCTTCCACGGTTCCTGCAGGAAGCTTAGCAAATGCCTCATCGGTCGGTGCGAAAACCGTGAACGGCCCTTCGCCACGCAGCGCCCCCGTCAAACCGGCTGCATCCAATGCGGTCAGCAACGTCTTAAACGAGCCAGCCGAACGCGCAACCTCGACGATGTCGTTCTTTGGGAGCAGCACCGTATCTATCACGTGAATCACGCCGTTTGAGGTTTCAATGTCGGTCGATACGACATTCGCGGAACCAACCTTCACACCATCGGCAACCGAAATATCCAGCGACTGCCCCAGCGCGGTGTGTGCCGAACGCAACTTAACGACGTCGGCGGCCATCACCTTACCCGGCACAACGTGGTACTTGAGGATTGCAGCCAGTCGATCCGGATCGGCAAGAAGTTTCTCGACGGTACCGGACGGCAACTTCGCAAATGCATCGTCCGTTGGCGCAAACACGGTAAAGGGTCCATCCGACTTGAGCGTGTCAACCAATCCGGCTGCCTTGACCGCCGCCACCAAAGTATCGAAGTTACCCGCCGCCACCGCTGTATCGACAATGTCTTTGGTGGCGGTCTTCTTGGCGTCCGAGCCATGCCCACATGATCCGCAATGACCGTACGAAGCCGGTACGACCGCAACCATCATTACTGCCACGCCACACAACAACATCTGACTTTGCTTACGCATACCATCACCATCCTTTTTGAGTTAAAAGTGTTTCGCCAATCGAGCGTCGATGAACTTGCGTTCCGAGTTGGACTTCGCGGCGCACCACGAGACAGATTCAAGATGGTCCGATTTCGCGTGTCGGAACTTGTGGTTCGACTCCTGTTGAAAAAAAGCCGCGATCGATCGCGCTGACCCGATTCAGACGATTTTTTTGAATCCAACCGGATTCTTCCCCCGAACCCGTGAAAGAAGCCCCGGTTGGTCCCGACCGCGTCGAAAATGCGCGACCAGGCGGGTCCAGTTGCGAACCGGCGTGAATTCGGCCATGCTCATTGATGTGTTTGAAAGATGAATTCACCAGTCCGGCTACATCGTTGACGTGATTGATGCGATTGAACGGCGCCGCCAAACGGGTTGGATCCTGAATTGAGTGACACGTTACTTCAGAAGGTTGCAGCCGGTGAAACAGCCGCCGTCGCGGCATGCGTTGATGCCTACGGCGGGTTGGTGTGGTCACTTGCGCGCCGCTTCCTCGATCACCCATCTGAAGCCGAAGATGCCGTGCAGGAGGTCTTCATCGAAATTTGGAAGAATGCGGCGAGATTCGACCCCACGGTTGCTTCCGAAACAACGTTCGTGGCGATGATCGCGCGGCGTCGATTGATCGACCGTCGTCGACGAGACGCCCGCAGACCCGTCAACGAATCCACGCCCGTTGATGAACTGTCCATCCCCAGTCCAAACACATTGGATGAAATCGATATTCGAGATGAAGCCGCGCATGCCGCTTCCGCGCTGGGAAGGCTCAAACCGGATCAACGACGGGTCCTCAAACTCGCGGTTTGTCAGGGGTGGCCCCATCAACTCATCGCCGATCGACTGGGCATGCCGCTTGGCACGGTCAAGACGCATGTGCGCCGCGGCCTGATCAAGTTACGCGAGGAGTTGCAAGCCGATCACCACAAACCTCAACTGAATGAGTCCGGAAAGGAGGCCGTGTGATGAACGAAGACACCGCGCGAGCCGACGAACGACTCATGCAATTGCTTGCCGATCGGGCAACCGAAGGTCTTGATGCATCAGCGTCAATCGAGTTGGATGCACTGCTCGCGAATCATCCAGATTGTCGCGGTGACGAATTGGAATGGGCTGCGACGCTGATCGACATTGCGGTCATGCCACGCGCAGTCGAACCACTACCGAGCCGACTTCGCACGCGCGTGATGGTTGACGCGATGGAACACTTTGATGTGACGCCTGCCGGGTTAACGATTGCTTCCGAAACGAAGACTCCGTTGGAGCGATCGTCCAGCCGTCTCGCCTGGTATCTAGCCGCAGCTTCCATCCTGCTCGCAATTGCGGCTTGGTGGCCGGCGTTTGAAACGAAACCCGATTCTGAACCGCGTCTTACCCAGTACGATCGATTCCTGCGAGAGGCTGACGATGTGGTGCGGGGCAAGTGGAGTGGGAAGGTCGCAGGTTACGAAAACGTCACGGGGGAATTTGCCTGGAGTGGTAAGCGACAGACTGGGTTCATGCGATTTAACGATCTTCCTCCCAACGACCCGAACGTTTCGCAGTACCAATTGTGGATTGTCGATCCCGCGCGCGACAAACACCCAATCGACGGTGGGGTTTTTGACATCGATGCAGAAAGGAACGTCATTGTTCCCATTGATGCGAAGTTGACTGTTGTGCAGCCTACGGTGTTTGCCGTTACGCTGGAAAAACCCGGCGGTGTTGTGGTATCGCAAGGCCCACTGCTGGTCGTAGGTACAATCGCGGGCTAGCTGCAAAAGCAGCGCTGGTTTTGACACCGAGACTCACCATGGACACAACCGCAAAACAGGCCAGTTACGTCATCGACTCCGTGGCGAAAGCCGTGGCCAATTGGACCGTTGACGAACACGCCCGGTTGAATCCGCAGATGCCCGAACGCTACGGCGCTTCATGGCGTGCTGATTGGATCGGCCACACCCTCGCCCAACTGCACATGCTTGCCCAGGCGGTCGCCGTTCGCAGCCCCGTTCTGTTCGCCAATTCCGTCCGCTGGACGCACGAGTCTTTTGAAGCACGTGGCATCACGGAAGCCGACCTGAAGCAGAACGCGCGCTGCATGCGCGAAATCCTCGAGAAAGAGCTTCCACCGGCCATCAGTCAAAACGCACTGCCCATCCTCGATGCGTCGCTTACAAGCTTGCCCGTTCAGGCCACAGATACCGGCAACCAAAATGCCGGCGCCCAAGATGCAGGCGAATCGCTTGTAAAGGAAGTCGTCCTCAAGTACCTGACCGCGATTCTGGAATCGGACCGGGTTGCGGCTGAATCCATCGTGCTGTCGACATTGGATCGCGGACTCTCGGTTCCCGACATCTATGAAAAAATCTTGTCACCGGCGCAGTCGCGCCTTGGACAAATGTGGCACCGTGGCGAGATCAGTGTTGCTGACGAACATTTCGGCAGCGCCACGACGCAAGCTGTCATGTCTCAATTGCGCCCCAGCTTCAAGCGCGCCGACCGCAACGGCCGACTCGTGGTCGGGACGTCCACGCCCGGCGACCTGCATGAGATTGGCCTGCAGATGGTTGTCGATCTGTTTGAGTTGGATGGTTGGGGTGTCGTCTACCTCGGCGCCAATACGCCGATCGCCGACGTGGTCGAATTGCTCAAGCGCCGCAAACCCGACCTGCTCGCCCTTTCGGTGAGCACGGCACTTATGTTGCGCGATGCAGGCGAGTTGATCGAAACCGTACGGGCGGATCACGATGTCGCCCAAACCAAACTGCTCATTGGCGGACCGCCGTTTCGCTCGGTCGAAGGACTGTGGCGGGAACTGGGTGCGGACGGATGTGCCCTCACGTCCACCGAAGCTGTCAAAGTGGGTAACATGCTAGTCTCTGTCTAATTGTGCCCCCTCTGGGCGTTTTTTGCACTTTCTTGAATCCACTGATCCAGAGCCATCGAATCCCATTGGGTCGTACCCTTCGCATGCTTGTGGAAGCCGATGGGTGGCTTGAGGGTCGGTTGAGTGGGTAAAGGTGGGTTGGCGCATCTGTCGATCGGCCCTAGTCAGGTGCGCCTCCCACTTGACCTCGATTTACCGATTTCTTCTTGAATTTCATCGTAAGGAACGCACATGCGTATCGCTCCTAGCGTTGTGGTCAGTTTCGTGCTGACACAAATCGTTGCAGCAGGACCCGCACTCGGGTCGGAGCCAGCACGGCTTGATTGGCCACAATGGCGTGGGCCCGATCGTGACGCAATCCTGCGCGATGGACCCCGCTGGCCCGATTCATTCTCGACTTTACAGAAACGCTGGCGCGTATCGCTCGGTCCTGGATATTCAGGGCCAATAGTCTGGGGTGACCGCATTTTCGTCACCGAAACGCAAAACAAAGAAACGGAAGTTGTGCGGGCTCTGGATCGGAGAGACGGGCGAGAAATCTGGCGGGCAGAGTGGCCGGGTTCCTTAAGCGTTCCGTTCTTCGCCAAGTCCAATGGCGACTGGATTCGTTCGACTCCGGCATGCGATGGCAAATCGCTATATGTTGCCGGCATTCGTGACGTTTTGGTTTGTCTGGATGTCACCACGGGCGCTGTGCGGTGGCGATTGGATTTTCCCAAGCAGATCGACAGCCCGGTTCCGTCATTTGGTTTCGTCTCGTCGCCGTTGCTGCATGGCGACTACGTCTACGTGCAGGCTGGTGGTGGACTGGCCAAGGTTGACAAGGCAACGGGTGCGTTGGTCTGGAAAGTCTTGGACGACGGTGGAGGCATGAACAGCGCCTTCTCTTCGCCCATTCTTGCAAAGATCGGAGATACAAAACAATTGTTGGTGCAGACCCGGCAGGAACTGACGGGCGTGGATCTGGATACTGGAGAGATCCTGTGGCGTCAGACGGTGCCGTCATTTCGCGGGATGAACATCCTGACGCCAACCGTATACAACGATGGCGTGTTTACCAGCACGTACAAGAATCGATCATTCTACTATCAGCTGACAACCAAGCAAGGAAAGACGACGATTCAGGAAGCCTGGGAGGCCAAGGCACGCGGCTACATGTCTTCGCCCGTGGTCATCGACGACCACGCATACTTGCATCTTGGCAATGGGAGGTTCTGTTGCATTGACCTCAGGACCGGAGAAGAGAAGTGGCGATCAAAACCTTTCGGAAAATATTGGAGTATGGTTGCGCAAGGCAAACGCATTCTCGCACTGGACGAAAGCGGCGACTTGTTTCTGATTGACGCGAATCCTGAAGCATTTCGACCGATGGATCGCAAAGTTGTCGCAGAAAACGAATGCTGGGCGCATGTCGCCGTCAGCGGAGAGACGGTGTTGGTACGCGATCTTTCCGGAATCACCGCATTCAAATGGTCAAACGAAACGCAAAAAAATTAGCAACAATGGAGCAAGTCAAATGTCCGTCCGAAGCAGAATCCAAAATAGATGCAGCGAATTCGGTGCACTCAAAAAACAAATCCGCATGGCCTCCCGCGTATCGTTGGTTGCCTGCATTGCCGCTGTTTCTGGATGTGGTGCGTTCTATCCGCCGCTTAGTACGGTCGAAAAGGTGGACATCGATCGCTACACCGGCCGCTGGTTTGAAATCGCCCGTTATCCAAATTCGTTTGAAACCGGTTGCGTTGGCGTCACGGCCGACTACGCGCTGAGGGATGACGGCCGGGTCAGCGTGACCAACACATGTGTTGAGGGTGATCTTGATGGCGAGGTGCGGACGATTGAGGGCGTCGCCCGCGTCACCGACTCAGCCACCAACGCCAAACTCGCAGTGTCGTTCTTTTTTCCGTTCGAGAGCGACTATTGGATTCTCGAACTGGGTGACGACTACGAATACGCTGTTGTCGGTGAACCGAGTCGCACCTTCCTTTGGATCCTAAGCCGCGAATCAACACTGGACGAAAGCATTCTTGAGGGTATCAAGAGTCGCTTGCCCGATTTGCAATACGATCCGGAGCGTCTGGAGATGGTCCCGCAGAATACCGATCAGTAAACCGGATCAACCACAACCCGGGTCGATTGGAATCGAACACGCAATGCGGATATTCGTCACCGGAGCAACAGGATACATCGGCGGAAGGCTCGTGCCTCGCTTGTTGGACGCGGGGCATGAAGTCGTCTGTGGCGTCCGCGACCGCCGCAAGCTGGACGCCCGTCCTTGGTCGAATCATCCCAATCTCGTCGTCGTCAAGTCGGATGCCAACGATCGTGTGCAACTTGGCGAAAATATGCGCAAGTGCGATGCAGCATATTACCTGATCCACTCGATGCTCGCCGTGGGGCCCAAGTATCGCGAACACGATCGAACGCTCGCAGAAAATTTCGCCCGCGCCGCATCCGACGCCAGAGTCAAGCGGCTGATCTACCTCGGGGGATTGGGTGAAACCGGCTCTGGACTCAGCGAACACCTGAAGTCACGGCGTGAGGTCGAAGTCGCCCTAAAATCGACCGATGTACCCGTCACCGTGTTGCGGGCGGCGATGATCATCGGATCGGGATCGGCTTCGTTTGAGATTCTGCGATACCTGGTCGCACGCCTACCGGTCATGATAACGCCGCGTTGGGTCTCAACCGAGTGCCAACCGATCGCCGTTCGAAACGTGATTCACTACCTCACCGAATGTCTCAACGTACCTGAAACTGTGGGTCAAACGTTGGATGTAGGCGGACCTGATGTGCTGACCTATCGAGCGCTCATGCAATCGATGGCCCAATCCCTCGGCTTGCAAAAGCGCATTGTGATTCCAGTTCCCGTTCTGACGCCTCGTTTGAGTTCGCTCTGGATTCATCTCGTGACGCCGATCAATCGTCGAATTGCCCGACCACTTGCTGAAGGCCTGCGCAATCGCGTCGTCTGCCGCAACGAAAACGCCAAACGACTGATGCCACAAAATCTCTTGTCCGTGAAGGACGCAATCGACGCGGCGTTGGGTAAGCAAGCCTCGGACCAGATGGAAACATCATGGTCGGACGCAGGCGTCATGCCGGGCGACCCATCGTGGGCCGGTGGCAAGATCTACATCGATCGACGATCCATTGATATCGCGGCCACACCGCGCGACGTATTCCGTGTATTGTGTCAGTTGGGCGGTGAGAATGGCTACTTCAGCTCGCCCTTTCTTTGGCGGCTGCGCGGCTTGATTGACCGGTTAATGGGCGGCCCGGGATTGCGCCGTGGGCGACGTTCAAGCGACACCATTGCTTACGGTGATGCACTCGACTTTTGGCGAGTCACTGGAATTGAAGAAAACCGGTGGCTCCAGCTTAGCGCCGAAATGAGACTTCCGGGCATCGCGAAGCTGGAATTTGAGATTAGAGGGGCGGCCAATCGCTCGAACAATGTTACGCTGGTACAGACGGCCAAATTCTCCCCCCGCGGAATCCTAGGGCGCCTCTACTGGCTTTCCGTCATTCCTTTTCACAACATAGTGTTCGCTGGCATGCTTCAAGGAATTTGTGATAGAACCGTTGAAACGCGAACGCATGGCTCTCCCAAAAACTTGCACGCCAGCAAAAAACTCGCGACGGTTGCGCCGCACACTAGCCCAAGTCCAAGGCCATGATTTTCTTGCGGTCGCGAATATAGAGGCGCTTGCCAACTAGCGTTGGAACAGTCCAGGTCCGTCCGTCCGACACCTGCATCTTGCCCAGGATCTTCAGCCCAGTCGGCGCCGGGTTGGTGAGATACAGCGTTCCACTCTCGTTCAGGATCATCATCTTGCCATCAGCGTAGATGCTCGAGGCTTTGCCGATTTCGCGATCGCGCCACGCCAGTTCGCCGGTTTCGATATTCACGGCGGCAAAGAAAACCGGTCCGAAGTCACCGCTGGCGCCGTAGACGAAGTTGCCGACGCGTACGGCATTGCCATGGTGAATCTTCATCTTGTTGTTGTACCATTTCTCGGTGGCGACGGGCTTGCCGTCTTCGGTCGACAGTTGAATGCCACGACTGCCCATGCCATACGCCGATGCAATAAACAGCCAACCGTCCTCGCCCCAGACCGGCGTTGAAATATTGGCACCCCATTGCGTCGGATGCTCAACGCGCCAATAAAGCTCCCCGTTCGCAGGATTCATACCGACCACTTCGCCGGCCGAAAACAACACCATCTGCTCAGTGCCGTCCGGATTGATCACGAAGACCGAAGCGTGCGTCGGACCGAAGTCCTGATACTTCCAAGCAACCTCGCCGTCGCTTTGGTTGAACGCCACCACGGCCTGACCCGGACCGCCGATCGGCAGAACAATCGTATCGCCATAAGCCAACGCACTCGCACCGTAACCGTACATCATGTGTGAGGCATTGAGATCCTTTCGCAGATCGCGCTTCCAAATGACCTCGCCCGTGTTCTTGTCGAGACAATGCAGGTGCACCATCGACCCAACGGTGAACAGCCGATCGCCAACAATCAGCGGCGTCGAGTGCGGTCCACGACCGAAACTGACCTCGGTATCTTCTGCGTAAGGCGCTTCGTACTTGTGTTCCCAGAGGGTTTCACCCGTTTCCAGATCGAGGGCGACCACGATTTCGTCGGTCTTGTTCTTCTCTTCGTCAACGGGTCGATACATCGTATACAAGCGCTTGCCGTCAGAGACGATCGACGAATATCCATCACCCAACTCGCGATCCCAAATCTTCTTCGGACCGCCTTCGGGCCAGGAGTTGGCCAACCCGGTTGAACTGGCTTTGAAATCGCCGTGTGGACCGCCCCATTGCGGCCAGTTTGCGCCATCGCCAAGGGGATTGGCCCGTATCGCGGTGGAAACATCAACATTCTTGACCTCAGCGAATTTGCTTCGACGCAGCGCCTCTGCCTCTTCGGACTTGCGACGTTTCTCCGCAGTGATTCGCGCGTTCTGTTCCTTCTCTGCGCTACGATCAGCCATTGACTTGACTGAATATACTCTGTGAGCGGTGCGTGACGTGTTCATCGCCGGGCCGCTTTCACCTTGCCCCATCGTTCCCGAGTAGGCGACCTCCGCATGGTCTTCGCGGCGAATCAGTTCACCACGATCAACGTCGATGGTCGCTTTGCCCGTCAACGACACTTTTTCGAATTTGATATTCGAAAGCGGCATCATCCCTTCGGCTTCAAACTTGTCGCGCCCTTCGGGAAGTTTTCCGACAAACTCGATCTCAGCCAACTTTCGACCATCTTTCTCGGAAACCGATTTGAGCGTGTAGGTGCAGTCCAACCGAAAATCCTTCAACTCTGCAGACTCTTCGATGTATGGCGCAGTCCACGACTCACCCACCTTGATCGTTTTTCCCGGAAAGATGCTCAAGGCCTGGTTGTGCCATTGAGCTTGGTAGCGGTCGGCAGTGAACTTCGGTCGCTCCGATCCCCAGAACATGTTGTCGGCCGCCCGTTCGTCAATCTTCTTGACGAGTTCGTCCATCCCATTGCAGCCCACAACATTGTTCTTGCCATCGACTTCGATCTCCAGCGTCGCGCCGACCTGCGGACCGAGTATCTGTTCCCACTGGGCCGACTGTTCTTCATCGGGCAGGTCGGAATCAAAAAACGATGCCCCCATGCTGCTGTCAAATGTCATCGCAGCCCGGTCGATGGTCAGCGCGATTTTGGCGCCGTCGCCATTGGGAGAAACGTCGGCCAACACGCCGCTCTTCATCGTCAAGGTCATGTCAAAGTCGCCCATGGGTGACTTGCTCTTGGCGATGATTTCCACGTTCTGTTCAACATAGTTTGAACGGGCATGATCGAACTTTGCGGTCAAATCGGCTTCGGATGTGGCCATCGCTTCACTGCCAAATCCACAAATCGCAACCATCGAAATGAACAATCTGCGCAACATTGAGTCAACCATCTTGGCGTGCTCCATTCAGAATGAACCGACCCGGTCTCGTTAAGGGCGGAATCCTATGTCGGTTTCGGAAATGGCTCAAGTGCTCGCAGGATTTGGTTCGACAAATCCGGTATCCGTCCTAGAATCCGGGAGAAATCCCGTCATGCGTGGATTGGAGAAAGACGGGTGTGAATGCAGGTATCTGGGAGTACATGCCTACACCATTAAGTCATCATGACCTCAACCGATCACATCAGAACCAGACGTCAGCCGCGATTCCACCTTTACCGCGAGTTGGTTGTGCCGGCTACGCTTGCCAACGTGTTTGCGTTTTTTTCTGACGCCCACAACCTCGATCGCATCACGCCCAACTTTCTGAAGTTTCGCGTGCTCACCCAAGCGCCGATCGACATGCACGTGGGTGCGCAAATCGATTATGCCCTTCGGCTTCGAGGCATCCCATTAAGTTGGACCAGTGAAATCAGCGCTTGGGAACCGCCCTTCCGATTTGTCGACACGCAGATCAAAGGACCGTACCGATCATGGATTCACGAACACCGCTTTGAAGACATGGGAAACAAGACCAAGGTAATCGACGAAGTGCAATATGACTTCTTCGGCGGCTACCTTGTTCATACGCTGTTTATCAAGCGAGACATCAACCGCATCTTTGATCACCGCACGCAAGCGCTGAAATCAATTTTCGGCGACGATTCTGCGTCGTCGTGACGATTCTCGACCCGATGCACATTTAATAACCGGGAAAAAGCCCATCAACCATGAGCCAACGAACCTGTATTGTATGGTTTCGAAACGATCTGCGCATTGAAGACAACCCTGCGCTTCGGGCAGCTTCCGACCGGGGGGCTGTCATACCCGTTTATATCTGGGCGCCGGACGAGGAAGGCGATTGGCCGCCGGGCGGTGCTACCCGCTGGTGGCTGCATCAGTCGCTTCACACATTGTCCAAACAGCTTCACGCGCTCGGCTTGCGGCTGATACTCCGCAAAGGGCGCTCGCTGGATGTGCTGCAAGAGCTGACCACACAGTGTGGCGCCGACACCATCGTTTGGAATCGGCGCTACGAACCTGCGATCATCAAGCGCGACGCCCATGTCGCCAAACAACTGGTCGCCGAAGGTTTGAACGTCGAAACGTTTACCGGCAGCCTGCTATTTGAACCGGGAACCATCCTCAACAAGTCGGGCAAACCATTCCAGGTCTTCACCGCATTCTGGAAGACGTGCCTGCAACGACCCGAACCTGTCCAAACATTGACGCTCAAGCGCATCAGCCCACCTGCATCGTGGCCGAAGTCACTGTCCCTGGATGATTTGCAACTTGAACCGGCCATCGACTGGGCAAGCGGCATGCGGGACGCATGGAAACCCGGAGAGGTTGAAGCGCAGAAACGTTTGTGCCAATTTGCACAAGGCGCGCTCGCCAATTACGAGGTCGGTCGCAACCAAGTCGATATTGACGGAAGCTCGCGACTTTCGCCCCACCTTCACTTCGGCGAACTAAGTCCAGGGCAAGTCTGGCGGGCTGTCATGACGAGCAAGGCTGCTGGCTCGACGTCCGCCGATGTGTACCTTGCGGAGATCGGATGGCGTGAGTTTGCGCATCATCTTCTGTTCCATTTCCCACATACGACGCACGCCCCACTGCGCGAATCGTTCAAACGTTTCCCATGGGAGAAACGCCGCGCAGCACTGAAGCGTTGGCAACGCGGCCAAACTGGTTACCCGATCATTGATGCGGCAATGCGCGATCTCTGGGCCACCGGTTTCATGCCGAACCGCGCCCGCATGATCGTTGCCTCGTTTCTTACAAAGCATCTGCTCATCACATGGCAGGAAGGCGCGGCATGGTTCTGGGACACGCTCGTCGATGCCGACTTGGCCAGCAACACTTTGGGATGGCAATGGACGGCTGGCTGCGGAGCCGATGCAGCGCCCTACTTCCGTGTGTTCAATCCCATCACGCAGGCGAGCAAGTTCGATCCGAACGGTGCATACATCCGCAAATGGGTTCCAGAAATCGCAGCCCTGCCTGTCCCACTGCTCTTCAAACCATGGGAAGCACCGGGCGAAATCCTGATGTCGGCTGGCGTGCACCTGGGAAAAACCTATCCCAAGCCGATCGTCGATCACGCAGAAGCGCGCAGCGCAGCCCTCGCCGCATATAACCTAATCCGCTAAACCACTCGGTACCCAGCTATAGCGATCTTGATCAAAGCGTAGCGTTTTGCTCGTCTATTCTTCACAGCACGGGCGCCAGTACACACTTGGATTGATTTCGTTTTGCTCCTGGATTCCCGCCTGCGCGGGAATGACGGCGCTGTCGCACCGCTACGTTCGGACAAAAAGTTCTAGAACACGCGAATCCATGCACTGTCGCGTCGGGCGGTGTGTGTTGGGTTCGCTTCATCCAGTTCGACCCCGTTGACGATGCGTTTTGGCGCCAAATCCTCGACGACATAACGGAACTTGCGCGAACCGTGGAAGTTCGCCCTGGGCGTGAATTCATTGTATGCCGAACCTGGATCGTTGGGATCGTCCCCCAAAACTCATCTGGCGATATCTCGTTTTATCCCGCTGAAATCAGTCAATTCCAAGCAATTACCCACTTGCCTGAAAGGTTCTGCGCAGTTTTGCCCAATAGCCCCTTGTCAGAACGGCAGGCCGATTCAGGGTGGGTCGGCAGAACAAAACAAACTCAGGATTTACGTCAAGGAGCTCCCCATGTTTCTTCAATCACGCAATGCTAAGAAGTTCTGTTTGGGATTGGTTTCAGCCTTGGGCATGTCGGCATCGGTCGCGATGGCCGGTCCGGAAATCGAAGTGACAGCCGTCATCACCGATGCCAATGGCGTACAAACCCCAGTCATCCTTCCCGAAGGCGCCGGTCAGACGCAGGACCTGACGGAAATGACACTCGGCGACGAGCAGCTTGTCACGTTTTTTGTCGCCAATGTCGGCGACGAAGAGTTGGTCCTCGATGCACCGGAAGCTGTTTCGCTCAACTCGGGTCCGCTTGACGGCTACTCGTTGATCAATCAGCCCCCCGCTCCCACGATCGGTCCCGGTGGTTCACGTTTGTTTCGCATGAAGGTCGTCCCCCAGCGTACCGGATTCGTGACCGCGACCATGTTTATCTTTGGCAATGCAGAGAACACCGAGAATGCGAATGGAACGTTCCGTTGCGACTTCCGCACCTCGGTACTGGCTGAAGAGGTCGAGATCACCGACTGCAATTTCAACAATGTCGACGACCTTGATGACATCGACAACGGCGACTCGGAAGACTGCAACTTCAACGATGTGCCCGATGAGTGCGAGCTCGACACTGACGGTGACGGCTACATCGACGATTGCGATAACTGCCCGAACGACGCCAATGCCGATCAGCTCGACAGCGACGACAACGGTCTGGGTGACGCCTGCGACGAGGAAATCTGCGAGATCGACGCAGTGGTCTGCGGAATGGACGGTGTGACCTATCAGAACAGTTGCGAAGTGGCAGCCGCCGGCACCCTGGTCGACTACGTCGGCGAGTGCGAAGAGGAAGAACTGGAGTGCCCGGATGTCTACGAACCGGTTTGCGGTGTCGACGGTCAGACGTACAGCAGCTCATGCCACGCCGACGAAGCCGGAATGGCGATCGACTACGACGGGGAATGCGACGAGGAAGACGAAGAACTCGAATGCACCACCGACTTCGAACCGGTCTGCGGCACCGATGGCAATACCTACAGCAACAGCTGCTACGCCTCAAATGCAGGCACGATGGTCGCCCATGAAGGACCGTGCCAGATTGACGAACAGAACGACCAGGGTCAGACCGGAAACGACGATCTCGGTCAGGATGATCAGAACCAGCAGGACAATGACGATCAGATTGACAATGAAGATCTCGACAACAACGAAGACAACATCGACGAGAGCAACAATCAGGATCAGCAAGACAATCAGGAAAACGATGGCGAGCAGAATCAGAAAGAAGACAGCAACGGGTTCTGCGGTGCAGGCATGGTTGGAATGATCCCGATGATGATGCTCGGGTTTGGCGGTCTCAAGACGGGTCGTGCCCGTCGCCGCAAGTAAACTCCCGAAGCCTGCGGGTATCCCCCTCATCAACCCGCATGCATCGCTCACAATGCATTAAGGAGGAACGAGGGGAGCCGCTCAATTGGGCGGCTCCTCTTTTTTTGTGCTGCGATCAAGCGAAATCTATTCGCCCAGGGTAATCATCAACTCGGCGAAATCGTCTAGATCGACATCAGCGTCAAACTCATAATCAAACGCCGAACAACTCGTCAGGTATGGCCCGGCGTCCGGTCCGGTCATGCAGTCTGACCAGTTGGCATAATCATCAAGCGTGACCGATTCATCGCAGTTGTAATCGCCGATTCCAAATTCATACGCACCGATGTCCGTCTGCCCGCAGAGCACACGCGCATGGCCATCAAGGTCACGATCGACCGGAGACACAAAACCTGGATCACCGCCATTGATGCAAGGGGAACCCGCTTGCGGATGACCGTCTACAAGCAGCGGGTCGTCGGCTAGGTTACCACTTCCGGATATGCCGCCCGTGACGATCGAATATGTCGCGGCTACAGTAGCCGCGCCGACGTTAACGATTTCGTTGCCGCCATTCCACACAACCGTATTTCGCAAGGTCACGTCGCTTTGATCTTCGGCGTACAACCCGTTACCGAAGTTGGCATTGTTGTCCACCAACGTGCAGTTGATCGCCGTAAGTTCGGCGTCGTCACTGGTCGCGATCGCCCCGCCATGACTCAGTCCCGGCAAACTCGCGATCGCCCGGTTCCCCTTAAAAAGACTGCTTTGTAGAACCTGTTCGGTGTTCTCCGTGCTGTGCATCGCTCCCCCATAACAGTTGTTGGCCGCAAAGAGCGTATCCGCACGGTTGGATTCAAAAGCGCATCGCACGAACTGCTGGACGCCCTGACCGCCGTTCGCGACAGCCGCTCCACCGTATCGAATGTGGTTGGCTGTAAACGTACAGGTAAGAAACGTCGCGGTGCTGTCCCAATTGCGAACAGCGCCGCCATTGCTGAACGCTGAGTTGTCATCGAACAAACAGTCGGTCACGCTGACACCGGGGGCATCGAACACCGCATTGTTGTAAAGCGCTCCCCCCGATGCCGTCGCGACGTTGGTTTCAAACGTGACCCGTTCGATCGTCAGTTCGCCGCCGTCGTTAAAAATCCCGCCGCCATACTCTGCCGCATTCTCAAGTATCCTACAATCGCGAATCGTCGGCGCACCGGCAATGACCACGATACCTCCGCCGACTCCACCAGCACCCGAACCATTTGCATTGCCACCGGTGATCGTCACGCCGTCAATGATCGTCTGGGCGCTCGCGCCATTGGCCCGAAGCACGTGATAGCAATTGTCCGATTTAACGCCTGCCAAGCCGATGTCGCCGCTGAGCACTGTTTCAAACGCTGTCACGTCGCGCGAATTCGGATTGATTGCACTGGAACCGGCATACCCACCTTCGAGAATAACGCCAGACGCCACCGTGAATGTGGCATCGCGCGGATCGCTCTGCCCCGCGGTGTCGGGCATATACGTGCCAGCCGCCATGCGAATGACCGTCCCCGGCCCGGCGACGAGCATGGCATCTTCAAGTCGCAAACACGCGTGGTCCCAATCGGAACCGTTGTGCGGAGATTGACCGGCGCTGGCATCGACGTAAATGAAGTTCTCGGCAATGACCTGACCGCACGGCATCGCCACAATGAGAAGCGCCAACTTGCTGACGGAACGATTCATGGCCTCATTCCTTCCTACTTGCGTATCAAGTTGTTGTCACACCCGGGTGAGCATGTTTCCGCATCCTGCACCGAAACGCGGGATGGGGTTGGATGTTAAATCGCCCGATGTGTCGAAATGATCTCGGAGCGCTAGGGCACCGATTCGCCTTTGCCATTATACAGTGAACGCATCGCACCTTGAACCCATCTATTTTCCAAGTAACTTCATTTCAACAAATAACTTATGCAATAGTCGCCCTGTCCGGTTTGGAACCTTCCTCACCCAAATCACCCCCAAGTGTGCCAGGCTGAAGGAAACCCACACATGCCGACGTCGGCAATGACGCAATTCGACCGCAACGCAACACGCCAACGGGCTCGAACAGTCGCGCAACAAACAATTCGAGCAAGGGCGGCCTTCACCACCCAGCCACCTCTAGCCAAACCGTGAATAGAGCCCCAATCGCACGCGTGCAGCCCAGAAAGGAATGACGCCCGCGAGCAACCCATCCCCATCAAATCGCGGCTGGAAAGTAAATCGGTAAGTTGTTAGAATCCCGAGCCTTATCGCGGGCGTAGCTCAATGGTAGAGCATCAGCCTTCCAAGCTGAATGTTGCGCGTTCGAGTCGCGTCGCCCGCTTTGTTCTCACCCCTTTATGACCTGCGTTTTCGAGTGATCCTTGGCCAATTTCAACGATCGGGTTGCACTTTTCTTGGAGCCCCTGTCTGATCCTTTAGATGCTGTGAATTGCAGCGATTCGCGCTCGACCTGTCGGGGTTTTGGGCGACACCCCTCCAATGTGCTAGACGCGGCTCTCATGATGCCCCTCATTTGCAAATTCCCGCTCCCCAATTCTGAGGGATGCGAGACGATTCTGACCGATTGTCTGCCATCCCTGCAGGCCTCAATTCGAGCTGAACGATTCGACTGAGATTCCTGGCTGATCGGCTTATCTCGCGGCTCCTAGGTCCTATATTAGAGGCGACTTCTTGGCCGCACGAATTCGTGTCGCACCGAGTCCGAGAACTGTGGCAGTTTGACCAATTCTCGAATACACAACGGTACACCTCCCCGCGCACGAAGCCTAATTCGCACTATTTTTGAAGCCGATCTTACAGGGGCTGAACGGCTGCGAGCAATGATCGCAACCTTAACCCCGTATCCGATTCAGCATGCATGCTTTTCAGTTGAAAGGGCGAAATGTCCAGGCGTTCGCACACGCAGATTCGAACACTTCTTGAGCTGCTGCTGACGATCGCGGTTGCAACCACGGTTGTTCTTTGCCTCACGCCCGCAGACACGCTGAGCATGGGACACACCGTGGATTGGCTGTTCAGGATTTTCCTGATTCTGCTTGTGGTCGGACCGGCAGTCCTTTGGCGATTGAACTCGCCGTCACAGCTTGAAGAGGGCAAGGCCGCCTCCAACGCAACACCAACGAAGCTTCGAAATTACTTGATCTGCTCCAGCGTCCTTGCGTTGAGTTTCGTGCTCACATTCGCAGCCGTCGACGCCGGTCGCCTGCATGAAGTGAATGATGCCCGAACTCGATACCTCAGGCTGCATGAACGACTCACGCAAGAGTCCCAACGCCGGCTCAACCAGGTTGTATTTGGACTCAACGGTATTCGAGGCTTATTCGAGTCAAGCCAACACGTTGATCGAAGCGAGTTCAAGTCATTCGTCAGTTCAGGAAAACTTCAGGAAGAGTTTCCGGCGGTCTTGGGTTTTGGCTTCATTGAGAAGGTAAAAGCTGAGGACCTCGACGAATTTCTCGCCCGGGAGCGGGCAGACAACGCGCCAGAATTCACACTGAAGTACGTCGATAACGCGCCACCTGCCGACGCGATGTATTTCCCGTCGACCCAGGCAGAGCAAGACCATTTCATCATCAAGCATATCTATCCCCTGGACGAGAATAGGGCGGCTTGGGGGCTCGAAGTTGGCGCGGAGAAAGTGCGACGTGAAGCTATTGATCGTTGCATCCAAAGGGGCGAGCCGACAATCTCCGGCCGAATCGACCTTGTCCAGGATGACTCGAACAGCGCCGGAATTCTGTTTTACGTTCCAGTTTTTAAAAACGGGACGTCGCGCGAAACTCCAGAAGAACGGGACGCCGCCCTGGTGGGGTTGGCATACGCGCCGCTTGTGCTTGACGATGCGCTCGGCAGCGTTTTCGCGGTTGGCGAGAACTATCTCGACATATTGCTCACCGATTGCACGGACTCTCAAGACGAAATTGAATTGGTTGAATTTGGGAAAGCCCATGGAAGAAACTCGGCGTCACCTGACGCAAATGACTTCGGCAACCGGTTGTTTCGAGCCCAATCGACCTTCACCATCGGCGGGCGCAATTGGACAATATCCACTGGCTCCAATTCTTTTTTCGAGGCAAGCATCGACCAATCGCGGCCAACCATCATCGGAATTGCGGGCGTGCTGCTCAGCTTGTTGCTTGCGGCATTCATGCTGTCGCTGTTAACGGCCCATTCGCGAGCCTCCGCGCTGGCGAGTGAAATGACTTCTGACCTCGCGGCCGCCAAGTCAACAGTGGACGAAGCGCTTCGCGAAATCGGTGCAATCCGTAGTGTTCTTGACAATCACCTGATTATCTCGGAGACCGATGAACGCGGTCGAATCACCAGGGTGAACTCGAACTTCTGTCAAATTACCGGATTCAGCACCGAAGAGTTGATTGGTCAGGATCACCGCATCCTCAATTCCGGAGTTCATCCGAGACAGTTCTGGAAAGAAGTATGGCATAACCTAAGCCGCGGACAAACATGGCATGGCGAAATATGCAACAGGGCGAAAGACGGTTCACTCTATTGGGTCGACAGCATCATCGCCCCATTCGTCGACGCTGAAAACAACATCACTCGGTATGTCTCGGTTCGTCACGATGTGACCAAACGCAAGGAATCGCAGAAGGCTCTTCAGGAACTTTCAGACCGACTGGAACTGGCTTTGCGCATTGGCAAAGTCGGTATTTGGGAATACGACATCGTCAACGATGATATCCAATGGGACGATCAAATGTACCGGCTTTACGGCGTCGCCAAGGAGCAATTCGCGACTGCCTACAACGCATGGAAATCGAGCCTTCATCCCGACGACTGCCAACGTGGCGATACTGAAGTCAGGGAGGCTATTGCCGGGACCAAGGAGTTCGACACGGAGTTTCGCATCGTTTGGCCTGATGGAAACATTCGCAACATTCGCGCGATCGCTTCAGTTCAAAGGGATGAAGATGGCCGTGCACTTCGCTTGATCGGCACCAATTGGGATATCACGGCTCAGAAGCGGACCGAAACACGTCTGATTGAATCAAACCGATCACTTGCATATGAAACGGCTCGGGCGAGCGACCTTGCCCGAGATGCACATCGCCTCGCACAAGAGGCGGATCAGGCAAACGCCTCCAAGAGTGAGTTCCTCGCGAATATGAGTCATGAGATACGGACTCCCATGACGGCAATCCTGGGTTACGCAGAAGCACTGGCCGAAAACATCAATGGCGCAGAAAATAAGAACTCTGTCGCGACGATTCAACGTAACGCCGAACATCTGCTTGAAATCATCAATGACATTCTGGACCTTTCGAAAATTGAATCGGGATACATGGAGTGCGAAAAGATCAGGTGCGATCTTCCGCAGCTTCTTTCCGACGTGCAGTCTCTCATGAACGTTCGCGCGGCCGCCAAGGGGCTCGATCTTTCGATCCACTACAAGTCGCCAATCCCAAAATTCATCACAACGGACCCAACTCGCCTGAAGCAGATCCTCACGAATTTCGTCGCAAACGCGATCAAGTTCACGGAAATCGGCAGTGTCCGCATCGAAGTCGACCGCCAGGTCGCCGGTGATTCGTCGACTTTGTATTTCAACGTTGTCGATACGGGAATTGGCCTGACTTCGGAGCAAATGGAGAAGCTGTTCCAGCCGTTTTCGCAAGCTGATAATTCGACAACACGGCAATTTGGCGGAACGGGTTTGGGACTTGCCGTTTCGAAGAAAATGGCAGAGTTGCTCGATGGTGAGATTACCGTCGAAAGTACATTCGCAAAAGGTAGCTGCTTCACTTTCAAGGTGGATGTGCCGGCGTCACACGATGAGCCGCTCGCCAACAGCCCGGCAGAAATCGATCAACGATCCAAGCAGAAAGCGTCAAACGATTCAAACGCGCAACCCCTTGCAAACCTGCGCATCCTGCTGGCCGAAGACGGTCCTGACAACCAACGGCTCATTGCATATTTGCTCAAGAAGGTCGGCGCGCAGGTCACCGTCGCCAACAACGGACAGGAGGCATTCGATGCGGCTATTGCAGCAAAGCAATCGGGGACGCAATTTGACGTCATCCTCATGGATATGCAGATGCCGATTCTTGACGGATACCAGGCGACTGAAAAGCTCCGGGCACACGACTACACGGGGCCGATCATCGCTGTGACGGCTCATGCGATGAGTGATGATCGACAAAAGTGCCTCAGCGCCGGATGCGACGATTACGCGACCAAGCCCATTGACCGACAGAAGCTGACCGCCGCGATCCTGAAGAGCATCCAGGCGTGCAGTAAGTTCGTCACGAGTTAACAAATCACGATGTTTACAATTGACCCGTTGGCGGGAACGAAGAATTTGCGGGCGAATTCTCAACCATCGGCAATTTGGAGTTGATCCTAGCTGCCGCGAGCGAGCGTGCAGCGGTTGACCAGGACATTGACAGCCCCCTTTACTTCATCGGGAGTATTGTCGTGGGACGCCAGCCTGGCAAGAGCTGCGGCAGCCTCAGAAATCGGATCAAATCCATGGACGCCTGCTCGCTCTTTGAGTCCGACAGATAACTCAACCAGGAGCTCTCGGTTCAGACTTGAGATTGCGTCATTCAGGGAACGAACGGCATCAGGGAGAGTGCCGATAAACGCATCAATGAATTGATGCATCGACTCATCCTCGTGCATGGAACTGCGGATGGGTTCTTCCCGAATGGACGTCAAGAGGCGGGCAAGCTGATCGCGCGTGTATGGTTTAGGAAGATGGGCATCGAATCCGAGTTCGCGAGACTTTGCCACGCCATCCTCGTCGCTGAAAGACGTAAACGATGCGATGAACCCCAGGTACCCCTGGCTTCTAAGTTTCTTCATGGCAGCGACACCATCCATTTTTGGCAAACCGATGTCCATGAGGATCAAGTCGTATGGCGCTTTTGAAGCCATGGCAACCGCTTCGTCGCCATCTGTCGCGTGTTCAACTTGGGCATTGTGTTCGGACATGTGAAACAAGGTCAGCCTTGCAATAGCCGCGTCATCTTCCACCAGGAGGATTCGACTTTGCACTGCCTCCGGGCAATAGATCGCGGGATCAATCGGCGAATCGAACTCCACCGCAATGGCGTGAATGTTACTCTTGAGGAATTGGCATGAAATGATGCGGCCACCCATTTCCGTCCAGCTTCCGTGAATCGTAATCAACTTGGCCACACAACGCGTGCCCGTATGCAGGAATCCGCCGTGCAAGAATTGGAGTTGCGTTGCACTGAGATCTTTTGCGCAAACGGCGAACGCTGTTGCTTGCGAGCCTGCTTGCCTGGTGAGTACTGTTAGCGAGGGGTGACGGTACGGATACCGTTTATGACCTTTCGCGTCGACGGTGCATCGCAAATCGTGGCCGTCCATCGCAACCATGAGGTCATCGAGTTCCTCGGGCTCAGCCCGTATGGTGCGAATGACACGTCCTGCTCCCCTATCCTGATTGTGGACACTCATGAAAGTCATCCGATCAGCGATCACAGGCCTACAAAGTTGATCGCGAGAAACGTCTGGCAACGTCGCTCTTACACATGGCGGTCGATCGAATGAAGTTGATGGTCGACTTCAAGTCTCTCGCCCGGAACCCAATTGATTATCGACACCCAGGCAATTCCCATTGAGGTAGCAGTTGGCGTTTGGTCTTCTCAGTTGCGACTGGAAATTCCCTGAAAATCGTTCAACCGCCTTAACGGGATTTGGCCTCAAGTTACTCTCCAATGCACCCAGACGTTATCGGACGCTCTCACATGAAACAGGATGCACATCCCGTAGACTCTCTCGCTAAATTGCACAAATTCAGGATGAGTGTGCTCTTCCTACGGGCGCCAGCCGACTTTGCCGATCAATTCTCGGTGGACGGAAAGACGTTACAAACGATTTCACGGAGCAAAGCGAAGTAATGGAACCGCAACTTGATTCATTCAATGACTCGACCTGCGCCAGAGGCCTCAACTCGGAGCCCATATTCAGCCAAATCGAAGACGAAGACATGCAGGAACTCATCGCAATGTTTGTCAGCGAATTGCCGGACCGCGTCGCATCTTATCGAGACGCGCATCTGAAAAAAGACTGGCATGCACTCTCGATGCTTGCCCATCAAATGAAAAGCGCTGCCGTTGGTTATGGCTATCCTTCCATTTCAGAGGCGGCCGCCTCGCTCGAAAAAACCATTAAGAGCGGAGACAACATGGACCAGGTCGACACCCAGGTTGAATTGCTGATTGATCGTTGCTGTCGCGCGACAACCAAGAGTGATTGCTCTGTCTGATCAATGGGCTCTGGTTGAATGGTGGACAAAGGCTTGCCAGTCAAATTGCCGAAACGCTTTCGGACTGGCTTTCGATGTGGTCTGCAACCTTTGCCTCTTCAGTTTCCTTAGCGAATCCGGAATTCAGTACCGTTGTGTCTTCGAGCGTGATGCCCGAATCTTCAACCTCAGGCATCTCGCGGAACCGGTCAAGCAGAAGTAAGCGCACATCGTCCTGCGTGCCCCCAAAGTGTAACATATCGCTCGCGTCGCCTGCGAATGTCGACAAGCTCAACTCCGAATCAGAAGCCACGAAATCCACCCGCCAATCGCAACGACCGTCCACGCAGCATCCGCTGGTCCACATGCCGGCCAGGAAAATTCAAAGAATTCGGACGTTCGTGTTTAGATGCATCGCCATTCAATTCATGGTTACAGGACCTTGAGCGCGCTTCTTATTGGCCGGCAATCCAATGCAGCTGCGTGCCACGGTCACTGCATCTACTTCTCGTGGCTACAAGGCGCAGCCGCCAACCAATGCGTCACGAATCGCCTTCCTGCCCAGCAGCGCGGGTTTGGTTCCTCGTTCCAGAAAGCGATTTCAGCGACGGGCAGGCCAGCTGTCGCCGAAAACCGCCAAGTCACCCGACGTTGGTTCGACGTGGCATTGCTTTAATCAAACATTCGCGCTCCATGGGCGTCAGCCGCTGGAAACTGAGGCGGGCAACTGTTACCCTCAGGCTTTACACAGTTTTGAGCTGATCTTCATCACGCTGGCGGGGGCAGGAGTTATATGCATCGATTTGGTCGGAACATCACGACGGGGACACTCTGTCTACTTACAATTCTTGGACTCAGTACAAGCGCGTCCGCCCTGGACTCCGGCGATATCGCGCTGATTTCGTTCGCGTCCGACACGCCTGATTCGTTGGCATTCGTTGTTCTTCGCGAAGTCCCTGCGTCAACGACGATTCGATTTACCGATTCGGGATGGCAAGCGGGCGGCGGCTTTCGGGCAAACGAAGGTGGCATTGAATACACCACGTCATCGACCCTGGCGCCCGGTACGGTCATAAGCCGCTCGGCCCCATTTGACAGTGGCGGATGGTCAGTCAGCAATGCGGGCGTTGGCGCGAACGGCCTTGCATTGTCTTCATCTGGCGATCAGATCATTGCGTTTGCCGGCGCGGCAGAAAGTCCGACGTTCATCCATGCGGTTCACTTCGACAGTACGGGTTTTGTCGATGCCACATCATCCAACACGACTGCCCTGCCGGCAGGACTCGTTGAAGGCGAAACCGCCGTCAACCTCGACGAGACGGACAACGGATACTACAACGGACCCACCAACGGAACGCCCGGCGAATTGCTGTCTGCGATCGGCGATCCGTTGAACTGGTCAATGAGCGACACTCCGATCACGCCACCCGTGTGGAATTTCAGCGTCGGTGATGCCGGGCCCCAGTTGATCGACATCATACTCGAAGACGTTTCATTCGGCATTGGTGAATTGACCACGATCACCGTGCAACTCGCAAGCACACCCGCTCCGGGCAGTCCGGTCAGTGTGGAAATTGCCAGCGGTGCGTTTGCCACACAAACCGTGATGATCGCAAACCCGGATACGCAAGGTGTCGCCAATGTCTCAATGGCGAACGAAGGGGTTTGGACGGTCCTCGCGACAGCGACATTGAATGGCACCGGACAAGTTGAATCCGACACGTTCACGGTGGGATCGCCGATGATTCCACCAGTCGCCCATGCCGGCCCCGATCACAATGTCGAGTTGACCGGTTCGGTTGTTCAGGTTGCGCTCACCGGTGCGTTTGGCGATGACGCTGACGGACTCGTCGGCGCCGACTACGAATGGACGAAGATTGCAACGGCTGGTTTGGTGGGTTGGCTGAACCGGAGCGGACCGCTCAATTCGACAAGCGCACCAGCCAGCACCGTGGTTACGTTTGACAGCGCTGGCGTCTACGTTCTCACGCTGACAGTTGCAGATGCAGACGGTCTCATCGCCACGGATTCAACGACCGTCACGGTGACGAGTCCTGCTCCGATCGACGACTTCGACGCACCCACAGGCTATTACTCTGCCGCAACGGGTCAGGGAGGCACACTGAAATCGCAACTGTCGCAGATTATTACTAGCGGACACGTTCAGCAGTCATACGGTGATTTCAAAACCGGTGCCGCGCGATACGACGAAGACCCGAACGTACCGGGCAATATCCTCCTCGCCTACAATCGCGCGTCGGTTCCGGCCAACTGGGACGGCGGCAGCACTTGGAATCGCGAACACGTTTGGCCGCAATCACGCCAACCGGGTGATGCCAGCGACGGTACAAAGGGAAACCTCGGTGACCCACATGCACTTCGGCCAGCCAACCCCAGCATCAACAGTTCACGCAACAACAAACCGTTCGGCACGATCAGCGCGAGCGGACTGAATGGCCACGATGGCTCTTACTATTTCCCGGGCGACGTTGAAAAAGGCGACATTGCCCGCAGCCAATTCTATTCCGCAACGCGATACATGAGCACGTTGACCTTGGTGAACGGCATTCCATCGGGCAATCAGATGGGCGATCTCAATTCGATGGTCCGCTGGCACTACACCGATGTCCCTGATTTTTTTGAACGCCGGCGCAATCAACGCGTGTTTGAAGACCAGCACAACCGCAGCCCATTCGTCGACCATCCCGAGTTCGTCTGGTCTGTCTTTGGCGACGGCGCGAACGACAGCACGCTTTATGTCTCGCCCACTGAACCGATTGACGGCGCTTCAACCGAATTGCTGGTATTCCCGCCGATCATCGTCAATGGCCCCCTTCCGCCCGCAACGACCGTCACATTAAACAAAGCCGGTAATGATCCGACCTATTACGCCGTGACGCCAACGGGCGATGCGACGTCAAGCATCACCGGGCGATTCAATGCATTCGACTTCGGGTCACAGCAGCTGAACTTTTCAGTCGGAATATCGGGTAACTCCATATTTGCTGGCAAACGAAACGGTTCTGTCGTCATCGACAATCTCGACATCAGCAGTGAGGGGTTCGGGCAAGGCGCTTCGGATGGGAACGACATTGTTACTGTCTCGCTGACCGTCCTGGATCATTCGGAGGCGTCTTTTGCTTCGGACATCGATGACGATACGCTCCTAATCGACTTTGGATCGGTCCCACCGGCGGCTGGCTTGCAAACGCAAACGTTCACCATCCACAACCTCGAAGCTGCAAGCGGACTGACCGCCGATCTGGATCTGGTGCAGGTTACGCCAACGGGTGATGACGATGTATTGACGACGGATGCGGTATCGTTCTCCGGTCTTGTCGCAGGCGGTAGTGCAACCTTTCACGCACAGATCGATCCGAGCCTGCACAGTGCGGGCACATACTCAGCGTCATACGGTTTTGACGTTGCGGACGAGAATCTGCCGGGCTCGACGCTTGGGAGCGGACTGACGCTCACGCTGACCGGGACCGTTTCTGCAGCGAATTTCCCGTTCGACGATGACGGCGATGCGGATGTTGATGACCTGGATGCGGCGAATTATATCGATTGCATGAGCGGCCCGGATGGCGGCTGGATTCAGCTACTCTGCGCGAATCACGATGCCGATGCCGATGGCGATGTCGACTTGATGGATGCCGCACAACTCCAGTTGGAATTCAGCGGCACGCTGCCTTAGGCGTGCTGATTTATGCTGACACTTGCAATCGGGCGCTACGGCGCCAAATGCTACTCGCAGGGACGCACCGTTTCCGTTGACCTTCTCCGCAGATCGGAAAGTCTCGGTTGCATGTCGTCTTCGCGCAACGCGGCGCCGATCCAGGCGCAACCTTCAATATATTCACCGTCCAATCGTGTTGCCGCAATCTCGCGAATGTACTTGACGTCACGTTGATCTCCGACAATATTCTGTGCGGCGAAGGGAGGAACGACGGCTTGCAGCGTACCGTTGGCCGCCACCCCACCGCTTTCCCAACCCTCTTCCTTGCGATCGGTTTTCTCCCAGACAATCCGCCAATAGACCGCGAGGTCACCGTCCGAAGTGTTTTTGAACACGGCGTCGGCGATGCAATTCTCATCAAATGCACCGCTGATACGCGGGTCACTTGGTTCCAATACAACCGCGTCCAATGCGTCACATGCGAACACCTCGAAATCCCCGTCACCGTCGGGGTCGCGGGCGTCAACCGGATCGTTCGTATCATCTGATGGCCCGGAGTCGCCGCCATCGCCGCCATCACTGTTGTCCGTTGAGTTGCCGCTGCCGCCATCACTGTTGTCACTGCCCCCATCGTCAGTGCCACCGTCGTCAGTGCCACCATCGCCAGAGTCGTTGTTCGAATCGTCTGACGGTGGTTCGTCGTAATAGGTCATGGATACGCCCTTGATTGTCGCGACACCGTCCACATTGCTGCTGACTTCCATGCACAGGCTGAACACGCCCTGCCGGGCAACTTCCAATATCCCCTGAAACGCGAAAGCAAACGAAATGTCGCCGTGCCTTTCCCCGTTGATTATCATGTAGTCACCCGTATCGTCGCGATGACGTTCGAGTTGCAAAACCGGGTATCCGTTGGCACACGGATCGGGATTGTCTCGGCTTGCGATGTAAAACGTAACATAAACAATCGGTTCTGCTTGTTCGTCAGCGCGGATTCGCGATATGCGTTTTGCCTCGGCTTGTGTGCGCGGCAAGAACGTGATGTCGTCCGTCGAGACCGACAACGTTGCCCCTTGCGGGTCGTCGGCTGGCGTCTCGTCGAAGAGCGTAACAACCATCGCCTGTCGCACAGGTGGATCACCACCGACCAATTCGAAAATGCCGTTGTTGCGAAAGTTGATTCGAAACGTTTGCCCAGCCAACGTAAATGTCGCGCTGTCAGGTGACACGCTGACACTGCACGAGACCGCCCCGATCAGGAGCGTGATGGCGCTCATCGTCCCAAGATAGATCGTACGCCGCTGCATGGCCGTACCCTCCCTTGAATTGAGTTGGAATGTGAATTTGCGTTGCGGTCAGAAATGACCGTATGCGAAATGCGGATTTGCGCGATCGTTGCACCGCCCGGGAGGCAAGTTCAGCAGACGCGCCAGGATGTTGATAGCGACTCATCGCTCAACACCAATAATCGCGCGTCCGGTGGGAATACAGTCGGACCCCAGCGCGATCAATGCGCCAAAACATGACGCCTTAAATATACCCTTGCGCAGCAAACGGCTCAATACTGGACCAATCCAATTCGCCAAACTTCGTGCGCGACCCAAATGGTTGCCAAATCCAACGAAGTCAACAAAGACGTTACTGTCGGGCGTCCCTGTCGCGAACAAACTTTGCGAGTGATGTATTGAAACGTCGAGCACTCGACGCTTTGCGTATCCTTCGACTGTGCGTGGGCCCAATGGAAAATACGACTGTGAACATTCCCGGTGATCATACCTTGTCCAATTTGCCAACTTCGTTAGCCGCCCCCGGAATGCAGTGCTGCTTGACGCCTTTAATTCGGATTATGGACCTTTTCCGACGGCGGCAGCACTTTTCGTCGCAGGCCTTCAAACCTTGCGGGCACGGGCTATATTGCACATGGTTCGCCATACTCCCGACGGCCGGATTCGTGTCGTAAATTCGCACTGGAAGGAGTTCGTACCTGCAAGTACAATGGCAAAACGATGGTCGGGGATCTGAACCGTGGCGGCTCTTAACTCCCGAAAGCATGTTTTATGTGGATGGTGTTTGATTTGCTCAAATAGATTCGCACACTGCAGTGCTACCGTCCAACTCGGGCCGAATGAGACGCAACAACAAACCATAGCTCAAGCCGCCTCGGTATCACGAGGAGGGTCCCTGCCTGTAAATGTCATAAACGACATGGCCGCCAATGGTCGGCGTCGTGCGTCTGGGCGATTAATCCTCACGGAGCCGGATGCAGAGACTTGGGCACATTTGTTGCCATGACGACAGGTATTCTTTTAAAGCAGAGACAACTGGTACTTATTCAGAGACGACTGGTACTTATTCAGAGACGACTGGGCCATGAGAAACGAATTTCCTGAGAACACCGATCTTGTCCGGGCATTGAATGATGCACTGGAAGGGTACAATGTCACGCGAATCATTCGAAGCGGCGGGAATGGCGCCGTGCTCGAGGGCGTGCAATTGTCGACTGGACGCGACGTTGCGATCAAGTTGCTGCCGGCGAGCCTCCTCGGAACGCGATCGATCTTCGACGAAACCAGGGTGAAGCGCTTCCATAGAGAAATCAGACTCGTCTCCAAGCTTCAGCTCCCCAATATCATTCAGGTGATCGATTATGGCGATGTCGATGATCAACCGTATTTCGTGATGCCGTTGATCAAGGGACACCGCGTCGACGAACACTGTTTTGTCAACGACTTGTCTGTGCGAGAGCGCCTCGCACTTTTTGAGAAAGTCCTGCGGGCAGTCGTCCGTGCGCATCAAGCCGGCGTGATCCACCGCGATTTGAAACCGTCGAACATACTTGTGGATCAATCGGGCGAGCCATACATCCTCGACTTCGGACTGGCCAAAGCCACCGAAAACATGTCGGACTTCGGCGAGGAAGAAACGATCTCCACGCCCCACAGCGTCATGGGCACGTTCCCGTACTTAAGCCCTGAAAGGGCCATGGGAAACACTTCGAACGATGTTCGAAGCGATGTCTATGCGCTCGGCGTCGTGTTGTTTCAAATGCTGACCGGGTCGCTTCCGCTGAAACTCGCCGGCGCACAGAACGCGATGCTCCAGCAAATCGTTCACGTGGAACCCAAGAAACTGCGCGAAGCCATTGCCGCTGATAAGAATCCTTCAGCCGTTCCCGCCAAGGAAATCGACAGCGACCTTCAGGCCATTGTCGCGACCGCCATCGCAAAGGATTGGAATGAGCGGTACCAATCTGCCAGCGCGTTTGCGAGCGATATTGAACGGTATTTGAACGGTTGGATCGTTCAGGCGCGAAGCGAGCAGCGATTGATTCTCGCCCGACGAATACTGCGCAGGTACAAGGTGCCCATTGCGGCTGCAGTTCTCGCCATCGTCGCCATGACGTGGTCCGTCGCCAAGGTCAGACACGAGCGTGATGTTGCACGAGCGGCGACCAGCGTCGCTTACAAAGGATTGGACAACGTCGTGAACAACCTTGACGAAGAACTCGAGCGCCTTGCTGGTGGAAAGCGGCTGCGTGAGATTTTGCTGGCCGACGCGGAAGAATCGCTTGCCGAATTGATTGAGATCGCAAAATCGGATCCGATTTTTGAATCACTGTCGACGTCGCTTCTTGAACGTCAGGGCGACCTTGCTGCATCAAGCGGCAATCGAGAAAAAGCAGAGCGATTCTACATGCTGGCCGCGGATCAGTTGCAGGATCGTCCGCTGGATTTGGCACGCGTGCTGCGGAAAGCGGGCGTGGCTGTCCTGGATGGTCGCAAGTATTTTGAAGATGCGCTCCGCGTGGTCCGCACCGCTCCAGATAACGAATTGGAATTGGCCAATATCCTCATCGATGCGGGGCGCAACGACTTCGGCATTGGCAATCACATCGAATCGGCCGAGAAGTTTGACGAAGCATTGACCCTGTTCGAGTCAAAGATCGGTGATGAACAACTGCTGGCCAAGGCGCTGGAATGGAATGGCGCACTGCGTCTAAGGATGGGGCAGGAGGCTCGGGGGCAAGCGTCCCTGGAAAAGTCCATTATGATTCGGGAGAAGGGTCTCAGTGAAAACCCGGCGGATGTCAAATTGAGGCGACACCATGTCATCTGTTGCTCATCACTTGGAACACATCTGTCTTCCATCGATAAGTTTGACGAAGCAATCGCCCTCTTAACCACAGCCCGAAATTCCTGCGAATTCCTGGTCACAATCGATCCATCGGAGCCCGACTTTCAAAGAGGACATGCAGTGACTATGACGCTCCTTGCCCGCGTCCTTCGCGAGGGAGAACAATATACTCAAGCTCTGGACGTAGCGACCGCCTCGATTGAGTTTGCAGAACAGTTTTCAAACGACCCACTTATGCAGGACCAGGTTGCACATGCCTTTCTGGAGCGCGGCAAGATCTTGCTTGCGCTCGGCAAACCAGAAGATGCACTTGGGGATGCCTCTGCAGCGCTTGCGATTCGCGAGTCCCTATTGGCACGCGGTCCCGAGACGACTGATATTCTTTCAGACTACGCTGATGGGCACCAGCCCGTCGCCTATTACCTCGAGAAACTGGGCCGGAGCGACGAGGCCCTTCCCCACTTGACAATAAGCTATGAAATGCAACGAGATTTGTTTGAGAAACAACCGAATGTGCCAGAGCGCGCAGATTACCTCGTCACCGCCGAGATTAATCTTGCGAACTGGCACATTCGGCGGAAATCTCCGGACGACGACGACCTCGCTCTTGCCAGGCTGGATGCCGCTGAAACATTCTTAATGGGCAGAACCACCTTGACTGCAAAAGGCAAGGATTGCCTGAGAGTCATCAAGAAGAATCGAGGCATCGTCGAGCGGAGAAGACACTAGGTTCTTAAGACAGTGGGTCAGGATCGACTCCAGTCTGCTCGGGCTCATCTTCGCCATCAACCACCGGTTCCGACGCCCCCTCTTTGGTGAACGTATAGGTCATGCCGACGACATTGCCGCTGTACATGGTCTGCTCTGTCGACGTCAAACTTCCGGACTCAAGCTCAAAATCAAGATCGGCGCCCTGGTAGTTGGAATCTGCCGTTCCGGACACAGCCGGCAACGTGGAGAACTCCGAATCGACAGGATTGTCCGGATCAGCGTGCGTGACATGCCACAATCCGTCGCCTGACGCAACCGTCGGCGACTCGACCGTCCACTTGTGCAGGATGAAACCGTTCTGGTATTCCGTGAAACGCATTTCCTCGATTTCCCACTTCACCACGCTACCGGTGACACTGTCGGCGACCAGATCCATCTCGACATCAAACACAACGAGGCTCTCCTCGTCCGCCGGATCTTCGCGAATCGACACCGTCATCACATGCTTGCCCGGAAGCGCAAATGCGGCTGAACTCCACATACAGCAGGTGGCTACTAAAACTGGAATTATCTTTCTCATCGAGTTCTCCCTTTAGAAAGGAATTTCCTGAAACGGTCTGGCTTGACCCCGTCGGCCAAAGAGTCCAGCCCCGCTTCGTCAGGATGAACCTCGACAAGAAAATGACGTCACACCATCGAAGTGGCGCCGCGTGACAGTCGTGATTTGGAGCGCCAAGAAACCACCCACCGCAACAAGACGGTGTGCTGTAGAATGCCAGTATGAATGAACAGGCTGCTTTTGCTCACACCCATTCATAGCGAATCAATTTCGCTACAATACAAACGCGCAAACACCGATCCGATTCGCGAATGCTGCCGCAATTCAGATCACTCCCACTGCAAATGAATACGACGTGCGCGCGGAATTTTTTTTGAGCAAACGTTGCCAATTGAAACCAAACAGTAGACGAATGGTTGATGCCAACGTCTATGGTTTAACCGACTCCGAATTGTCGATTGGTATGTGCCGACCGCCGATGAGATACCGCGAATATGAATTGCTATTGGGTGAGAATTGAGTTATTGATAGTTTAATCAATTGCTCTGTATGACACTGAATTGCGCGAACCGGTAGACGTTCAAACGGGACGGGCACACACAGCCCAAGTTCCATGGATGCATGACGGTGTTTACCGGCGATGAATTCCGGGCACGTTGGGGGGACATCAGGTACCGAGTGTAATCCACAATCGGCAACACGCGAAGTCTAATCCTCCACTCAACCAAGCGGGCAAAGCACTCACTCTGCGGTGGCGGAATCAGCCGCATGCATTGAGGACGCGATGAGTTCCTTGATTGTCAGGTGCGGGAATCGCCGATCGAAGTTAAGTTTCTCCGCGAGATTGAGGTAACGCTCACGATACTCCGGCTGCTGCTTGGCCATTGCAACGAGTACAACCGCCTTCCAGCTCGGCACAATTCTCGTGTTCAAAACGTCCTCCGGATCGGGTGTCACATCGCCATAGAGCCAGTCCGCAACTTGCTTCATATCCGGACCTTGTTTTTGCAACTGGCCCTTCGCGAAATCCTTCAGTCGATTGGCTGTTGCGAGGTCACCGGCATCTTCGAGCATAACCCCAAGCATGATTGCGTGGCTTGTTTCCATTCTTTCGCTGGCCATGAGAAGACCTGCGGCCGCCTGCAAGTCTCCTTTCATCACCGCCCTCGCAAAGTCCATCGCCGGTTCTTCGATGGGCTCGCTTGCCTTGATCGCCTGCTCGATGTTTCCATCTACGTACGCGGCGATGTAGTCGGAATTCGCTTGCAACAACTTGGCCGATTCCGGATCGTCGCGATACATTGACTGACCAAGTAGTTTCTTCACATGGGAGTCAAGTTCTAAGCGCCCTCCTTTGCGGTACGCCATATAAACATCTTCGTAAGGCGCGTCGATCAGCCAGGGATCAAGCATGGAGTAAATTTTCATTGCATCATCAAACCGCTCCGCCGCAACAAGTATCATCATTTGATAATACAACAGCGGCTGATTGCCAGGCGCAAGCTTGACCGCCTTCTCATAAAGCTCGGTTCCCTGTTGAAAATCTCCCATCGTGAAATGGCGGTAGCCCAAAGCGCCAATGGCCTGAGGACTTGGCGGATCGCAGGATGCTGCTTTCTCGATCAGGCGATAGGACTCGTCGTCGTCAACGGTGATACGCCCCAGCAGGTAAATGCGGTCAGGGTCCTCGGGGGCTTCTGCAAGCAGGTTTCGGTACTCACCGACCAGGTCAACGTCTGGATGGATACGTTCCATCGCGTTTTGATAGTTTCGATGGGCATCGATGCATATGGGGCGAATCGTGGTCAGCTTTTGGAGCAGTGACATGCTCTGTTCAGTGGGAAGCAACCGCAGCGCGCTGCCGAACGCCGAGACGTTTTCGGGTTCGAGCAGTGCTTTCTGGCTGATGAATTCCTGAGCCAGCTTGGGATTGGCGTCCCGATACAACATCATCGCAACAGCCGGCGCGCCCAACGCGTTGAAGATGTCGATGCGAGTCTTGTGAACGGGATTTCCGCTGGGCAGTTCGACGGTTTCCGGGAATTCTTCGAATGGATAGTCGATCCCCGAGTAGACGCGGTGAAACTCGCCCGCGTGCAGCTTGTAGTCGTAGTCCGAATCCTCGTCGCCGCGCTCCGTGTATTCGATTTCTTCCCACAGAATCACGCCCGCACGGTCGGGATTGATCACATGGACATCGTTGTCGAACAACCGCGCAAAAAATGTCGATCCGATGTGGAACGTCTGGTCAGGAATTGGCACAACGGTATTTTCGACGGATACCGTAACCTCACCCTCAGCCACTTCGACAACGGAATGACTTTGCGGCGGAAGCGCGTGGGAATTGCCATTGACGGAAACGTTGTATGGCGTCGACAAACCGTTGACCACATGAACCTTACGATGTGATGCGGCGTTCCAGGAGGAGAACGCAAACAAGCCCATACCGCCAAAGACAACGAGTGCCGCGATCGCCACTGGAACCAGTCCGCTGCTCTTTCGTCCCTGAGATTTGAGGGCTTTGGGCGGTGCGAGAAGTTTGGGCTTTAGCTTTTTGTCGCTTCCGTGGTATTTGGTAGCGATCTTTCGCAGGCGTTTGTAGTCCTTGTCACTTTCCAATTGCGGAAGCACTCTGATCGTTTCGTCGAGCACTGTTTGGGCGGCATCATGCATCCCCCATGTCTGATAGGACTCCGCGATCAACAGCGCCAATCCCCCACGCATCTCCGACTCTTCCTGAAGGTCGTGGGCGATCAACTCCCAGGCTTCGTCCGGTCGCGACTGGTACAGGAGATTGCGCGCGAGCGCGTTGCGGATCTCCGGATCATCCTTGACGGCGAGCGATGCGCGAAACGCCGACTCTGCCGACTCGTACCTTGAAAAATAGGCGTGCGTTCCGCCAATCAGATTTTGCATATCAGCATCGTTTGCAAATGCCGATGAGGCGATGGCAGACACTTCATCAAGAGCCTGTCCATCCTGGCATGCAACGCAGAGTTGCAACGCCTCGATCGCTTTGTCACGATCATTGGGCGATGACCTGTACGAGTCGATGGCCTCCGGCAAACTGACGTTCTTTAATTTCAACCAATCTTTGTACTTGATAACACGATGACGCTTGCAGGAAGGACACTGTTCGAGAATACGCTTGCGACCGAGCGGAAACACGGGAACGAAGAATACAACGATGAAGGTGCGCGTGTCGAATGACAGCAGTTCGCCCGATCGGCCGCACGCCTCACACACGCCCTTCAAACCGTGGATATCACTCTTGCCCCAATACCAGGTACCGATTCCGTTAACGACGTATGGCATAATTGTTCTCGCGTGCAACTGTTACCTGAACAGAATTGACTGAGCCTGTCAGTAGAATAATTGCCCATGAGTCACCATGTAAAGAGTCGCTGGATGCACATGTGAATTTTGTTGGTGCGGTTGAATGAGAGCAGCTCTTGGGCTTGGATTTGATATTCGCCAGACCGTATGATTCGAGCGCATGTGCAGGCAAACGATCGAAGGGCCGCAATCCGCTACGCAGGCAAATCATTCATCCAAACCCGGATCATGGTTGCAAGTGATAGTCGCAATGGAAGCGATCAACGAATGCGCAATCGAGAGACAATGGTCAAATTTCGTGAGTCCGTTCGACTCGCCTGGGCGCATCAGGAGGACAAGCAGCGACCACTTGCAATCCGGTTCAAAGCCAGCCCCAGACACCTCCCAAAGCACGCATTTCGGCGTGTCCTGGCCAGGCGGCCTCACGACACCATCGCGGCCTTGGTAAACGGACAGCGGGGGTATTCTCCTCAACTGCAATGTCCGCCCCATTTTGCGGTTCCACATGCAGAAAATGCGATTTTGGGCAGTAGTTTCAACTGAAAGCGTATTGTTTTCTGGCGAACCGAACGGCAGCGTTTAATGATCTTGGATAAACATCTCGCAATTCGGCGATATTTGGGGCCGATCCCAAGGTGGCCTAATCTGGATTTGCGTCAAGACCGATTGACTCCATGGAGACGCATAACAGATGCCATTTAACAGAGTCGAAAATCGAAAATACCTCGATACGCTTCGAATGACCGACAGCGAACTTGCCGTCGTCGTGTCTGAAGAACTCTGTCGCAACTCCACCGAACGCCGACACATTCGCCGCCCCACGAACTTCATGCGGATGACCATTGATATCACGCAACCCGGGGGAACCACCGGAAAATTCATCGTCCGCTCCTACGATCTCAGTGAGGGCGGCGTCGGATTCTTCACCGGCAATTATGTTCACGGGGCCACCCGGTGCAGGCTTGGCATCACGACAATCGATGGAGAGTCATTGAGCATAGACGGGACGATTGCCCACTGCAGGAATGTCTGGGGACACGTCCATTTTGCCGGCGTCCAGTTTGATTCACCAATCGACCTAAGTTGGTTTGAGCCCGAAACTGCGACCAATGCGAAGAATCTTGAAACCGAAACAGAGATAAAGGAGAGCAAACAGGACCCCGACCTTGATCCTGCATCTTTGACTGAAATCCGTGCCGCGATCAACGAATTGGTTGGCATGTTGCCTCTCGAACAGCAGTCCGATGAAGTTCGGGCCTGCCTAACCCGCCTCGACGCGTTGGTGAACTCCCAAGAATCAGACGCAAGGAAAGCCATTGAGCACTCTGGCGAAGAAGCGAACGTGAAGGACCAAATCGTCAAAACGGACGAAAGCGCGCCTGTCGCGATGGTCATTCCCGCCCCATTGGACAAACCCGTCCCCCCACCGATTGCCCAGACCGGAATTGCCGCGTCCGAAAGAGCCAGCATCTGACCGGACGTTCCCGCTTTAAATCCCAGTCCCAATCGTAGTCAGATCCAGATCCTGTGGTTTCGACACGAGCAAATTCGGAACACTTTGAAGGTGGGCGTCGCATATTCGAGCCGCATTGGCCGGATTTCATGACGTCTCCAGATTCCGACTCACTTGTTCGCCCCGAACCAAATCGAATCGGCAGATTACGCGGCCATAATCAAATCCGTTGGCTTTGATTGCAGGATTTTTCATATAATGGCCGTCATGATGTCGCTCCGCTGAATCGATGCGAGATGCGTCTGGGGAAAGTGCACATTCCTGGAGATCAATGATGACCAAGTTAATCTGTTGGATCGCTGCTACCGTGGTCGCCCTTACAGCATTTCCAAGTGCCACACGAGCAGCCGCTCCCTTGAAATACGCCGATCACCTTCTCGTTCACGTTCGCGATGTATCGCAAAATCAACTTCGCGCCGTCGAAGCCAGCGGCGCCGTCTTGTTGGATTGCGTGCCTGCGCCCGGTGACATTGACGTCGTGGCCAGCCCAGCGCAACTCGACGCATTGCGGGCGATGGGATTGACCTTTGACATCAAGCACGAGAATGTGCAGGCTCTTATCGATGCCGAGCGGCAACCAAGTCCGTTGCGCGGTGGCGATCCGTACGACGACTTCTTTCTGGATTACCACGAATACGACAACGGAACCGGCAGCATCGTCTGGTTCATGAACGAGCTGGTCACACGATATCCAAACCTTGCATCGGTGATCAACATCGGCACCAGCGGCGAAGGACGAACCATCTGGGCGCTCCGCCTCGCCAATGATGCGGTCGCGGGAAACAAACCCGGTGCGTTGTATTTCTCGTGCGTCCACGCCCGCGAATGGATCACCACAACGACGCCGACATTCTTCGCCAAGCACGTGCTCGAAAACTATGGTACCGATCCGGTCATCACCGACATGGTCGACAAGACCGAGATATTCCTCGTGCCGGTTTCCAATCCGGACGGTTTCGCCTTCACCTGGAGCGATGACCGCCTGTGGCGAAAGACCCGCACGATCAACTCAAATGGCACGATCGGTGTGGATATCAACCGCAACTGGAGCGAGGCCTGGGGACTTGATGACGACGGGTCCAGCGGCAGCCCGAGTAGCGCTGTCTATCGGGGCCCATTTCCTTTCTCCGAATCCGAAACTGTCGCACTGCGTGACATGCTGCTGAATCACCCGAATATTCGCACCATGCTCGACATCCACAGTTTCTCGCAGCTCATTCTCTGGCCCTGGGGTTACACACCCGATCTTTGCCCGGACGATCCCCTCTTCAGGGAGCACGGTTTCGCAATGCGCGACATCATCTTCGACGTGCATGGCACCCAATACGTCGCCGGACCGACCTATGACACGATCTATCCGGTCAACGGTGACTCGCTCGATTGGGCGTACGCGCAACTTGGGCTGCTTGCATTCAGCTTTGAATTGCGACCGGAATCGGGCCCATTCGGTTCAGGATTCATTCTGGACCCTGACGAGATCATCCCCAACAACGAAGAGATTGTCCCCGCCCTCTTGTATCAGACGAACACCGACTTCGTGCGATCACCCGTTATCATCAAGCTCGAATCGGAAATCCCCGAAGTGATCAGCCCCGGTTCAGACTTGCCGATCCAGCTTTCGATCACATCGCAATTCGAAGACTTCACGCCGGGTTCGGCACGCATGTATTACCGCTATGACCCCAATGGCCCATACAACGAAGTCCCACTAACGCAAATCAGCAGCAACGGCTTTGAAACAACATTGCCCGCGACGAACTGCTCTTCGGTGCCTGAGTTTTATTTTGCAGCCGACAGCGATCAGGGTTCTCTTTCAACACTGCCCAGGCCAGCCGCCTCAGGACCATTCAATCCACCGGTAGCCGTTGGCATATTCTTTGAAGAAAACTTCGACACCGACCCGGGCTGGACGACCGAAGGCGATTGGGCATGGGGAACGCCCACGGGTGGCGGAACGTTTAACGGTGATCCAACCAGCGGATACACCGGCAGCAATGTGTACGGCTACAACCTTTCAGGCAACTACGCCAATGGCCTGCCTGCGACCTACCTGACGTCAACGCCAATCGATTGCTCAGGTGAGTTCGGTGTCGAGTTGCGATTCTGGCGATGGCTCGGTGTCGAATCGGCGTTTGGGTTTGACGATGCGACCATTTCAGTGAGCAACGATGGCAGCAACTGGACGCAGTTGTACAGTGCAGCCGCCGACCACATCGCTGATAACGGTTTTGAAACCGACACCGAATGGACCTATCAATCGTTCGACATTTCCACCGTCGCCGATAATCAATCAACCGTCTATCTTCGCTGGGGCATGGGTCCGACCGACGGCTCGAACGCGCTTCCGGGTTGGAACATCGACGACGTCGTCTTGTTCGCACATGGATGCGTTGCGACCAAGGGCGATTACAACGGCGATTCATCGGTCGATGAAGGCGACGCGATCGCGTTTGAAGACTGCGTGCGAGGACCGGCAGAAGCAACGCCTCCGGGTTGTACCATTCTCGACTTTGATGATGACAATCACGTGGACCTGACGGACTTCGCCGAATTCCAGTCGGCCGCTCAATAGTTTTACAGCGAACAATCTTGCAACAAAATAAGGCGTCCCACCTTTCTGATTCATCGAAAGGTGGGACGCCGTTTTCTAATGCGGCGGTTGGAAGGCCCCGCCCTATGACGGGCCGGTGAACACCTTGGCGAACTCCGCGAAGTCGGTCAGATCGACATCGCCATCCATATCAAAGTCAAACGCATTGAGGCAATTGATTGCGGCCATCGGCGCGGGCGGAGTCGGCGTCGAATTCGGTCCGGCAAGGCACGCAGCAAATGCCCGCATGTCCGCATTGTCCACGTCGCCATCGGTGTCAATATCACCAAGGCTAGCGATGACATCGCCGAAAATCTCAACGTCATCGATGCTCCATCCTTCAAACTCACCGGAGCCGTCCGTCTCACCCATGACCCAGCGAATCTGAACGGCTGACTCGTGGTCGGCGAGCGACGCAATGTCGATGGTCTGCGGAACCCAAGCACGGTCAAAGATTCCGGCAACGACAGTGTGCTCCCAGATCACATTCCAATCGACGCCATTGATGGAAAGTTCAATCGCCGCATGATCAAAGAAACTGCTCTCAACACCGAGCCATCGTTCGAAGCGCAGTTCCGCATTCTCCACGATCGACAGGTCAAGAGGCGTGGTGGTCAAATGCGTTGGCGGCAGATTGCTTTCGTATTTTCCAGCAAGGTTGTATCCATAGACATTCGTTCCCGTCACACCCGACACCGGATCGAAGTCAATTCCTTGCGGAACGCCAAATGCCCAAAGCCCTTCCGTCGCCCAACCTGGATCAACGTCCATCGGGAAGCTGAACACCGGCAGTTCGCCACCTACTTGCAGCGAAATGGTTCCAAGGGTTGATTCCAACGCCCCATCATTCGCACGGAATGTCAATTGATCGGAACCTTCAAACCCAAGTGGCGGTGCATAAAGCACTTCGTTACCGCCACCAACCAGCACGTATGGAAGCGATTCTTCCGTGATCAAGGACAGGTCGCCAAGATCATATAGTTCCCCGTGGCTCGGAAGCGAATAGATGACGAAATCCAGTGCATCTTCGTTCGGATCACTTGCCATGAGGGACATCTCTGCCCAACCGAATCGCCGCACCAAGACCTTTTGGCTCGTCGCCGTGGGTGCGTCCGGGTGATAGACCAAAACGTCGTCAACGAACCAGTCGTCTCCGGAATTGCTCGACACGCGGAACCGCAACTGGAAGTTTCCATGCAGCGATTCGGTCGGAAGCAATTCATCGGCGACTTCAAAATCAGTCATGTCCGGACCGTCACCAAGATGTTGCGCGAGGACCTGCCACGCGCCATTCGTGTCGAAGTATTCAACGAACAGATCGTCGCCGGCTTCCGGGCTGTTGCCACCACCCGTGCGCTCCCACGCGTATCGCAAGCGAATGCCTGTGTAGCCTTCCAGATTGATCGGGAACGACGTGATGGCATCGCCGGCCGTCGAGTTTCCATTGAGTCGGGCGGCATTGGGCGGGCTTGGTTCGTTGATACCCGTTCCGTCGATCGACGCCCCCAGGATGTCGCCCCAGTTGAGCGGGTTGAAAACGAAGTCGGGGAAAGTGTCTTCAAACGGGAGCTCAATGAGCGGCTGCACGTCGACGGTGATTGACGCGACGAATGAATCGTAGGTGCCGTCATTGACCTTGAATGTGAACGAATCGGCACCGAGGAACAGACCGTTGCGTTGATAGCGCACAATATTCTGATTACCAACCAAGGTGTATGGCAAACCATTGGAATCGATAACCCCGCCATTCGGATCAGACAGTGTTCCATTTGATGGCAGTGAGACAATCACGTAACTCAACACATCCAGATTGGGGTCCAATCCCTCAAGCGCGATGTCGGTCACGTCATCCTGACGCACTTCCACCACTGCCGGATTTGCAAACGGCGCATCGCCAATGGTTACCGAAACATTGTCGATGAACCAGTCGTCGATATTGCTCTGGCTGCCTGTACCCGTCGTGCGGAATCGTGCACGGAAACTGTCGTGCAATGCGCTGGCTGGCAAGAGCACATCTTCGCGCTGGAAACTGGTCATGTCATCACCGTCACCCGCGTACTCGCGGAGCGGCTGCCAGGTGCCATTCTGATCAAAATAATCGACGCGCAGGTTTTCGCCTGAATCCGGGCTTTCTCCTTCGCCCGTGCGCTCAAACCAGTACACCATGCGTGCGTTGCTTAGGCCGCTCAAGTCCACAAGGTGCGTACGAAGTTCGTCACCCCCTGCCGGCGAGCCATTCAATCTTGCAGAGTATGGAATCGACGGTTCATTGATACCGTCTTCGTCAATCGTGGCATGCGACACCAACGACCATACGCCGAGGTCGAACTCTGTCGTCGGAAATGGATCGTAAATCGGTACCTGAAGCACTGGATCGACCTGAATGGTTACCGTTGCTATGTTCGAATCACCTGCATCCGGCGGAGAACCGCCGTCATTGGCTTTGAAGTTAAAGGCGTCAATCCCAATGAAGCCGTTGGTCGGCGTATAGGTCAGGGCATTTCCGCCACCCACCAACGCGTAGGGAAGATCGCCCGGCGCAATCAGGTGATTGTCGCCCGCATCGCGCAACTCATATACGGGCAGCGACGTGACGATGTAGCTCAACATTCCGGGGACCAGCGGCTCACCGTCGTCCGATGCGAGCAGTTCGATGTCTGCGGTCCGATCCTCACCAACCACGACCGTGCGACCAGCCGCCGATGGTGCACGCGGTCCACAATCGCTGACATTGGACAGATCCGATTCGAAGAAATCCACCGGAACCCCAAGGCCTGCCGACAGGCCGACGATGCCATCATTCGCGGCAACGCCAAGCCACGCGAGTTGGATACGCCCGTCATAATACAACTCAACCTGAAACGTGTTGTCGTTGTTGGCACCGTCTTCCGAGACATTCAGCCATGTCACGACGAACCGATCGGCGAGTTGCTTGTAGCTGACCGAACCGCCTTCGCTCGGATCAAGGTCGTCAAACAGCAGCGACACCCTCGGCTGATCGAAGTGATCTTCAAAAGTCTCAGTGGTATCCGAGTCCCCCGCATCGAACGTAAGATTACCGTTGGCGTTGATGAAAATCGTATTGTACGACACGCCATAAAGATGGATCTGCGCACCGCCCGTCAGCGGCACTTCGACCGTTCCCGCGTCCGAGAGCACAACCGAGTTTCCACCCGCGGGATTCGTTGGCAGCACCAGCGTTTCAAACGTACACGAGCTGTAGAAATCGACACTGCCATTCGGTGCGTACAGAATCGCACTGTTGGTCAGGTCAAAATCGGCGAGGAAGTCTTCGGTGAAGTAATCGGGAATCTCAGGCGTGGTGAAGCTGTAACACGCCGCACCGTTGGTATCGAATGCGGTGTTGACGGCTGGGTCGGTCGCTTGAATACCATAGAAATACGTCGTGTCGTCCTGAAGTTCGGTCAGGTCGATGCTGTGTGACGTGACGAATCCGGAGGCAGCCGCTTCGGTCGGCAGATCGTTGCAATCGGTACCGAAACGTACCACGCCCAGCGCCGGTTCATCCGTATCGAAGATAACCGTCGCACTTCTCGGATCAACATTGATCGCCGACACGCCGCTGACCACGGGAGCGGTGCAATCAATACCAACGGATTCTTCAACGAGCACGTTGGTGTTGCCAAAACCATCGTCGGCATCGAGATAGCTCGCAGTGATCGAATCGCCTTCGTTGATGTGCAGCGTGCCAACCGCATCCGTCGTTGCCAATCCGATCGTGCCGACAAACAGCGCCGATTGCGGCGACGTTTCCGTCAGCGTGATCGTTTCACCGCCCGGTTCCGTGTCCGACACCACGGTGATATTGATCGACTCGATGGCCAGGTCGTTCTGATTCAAGTCGCAGTCGTTGACCGAAACCGCCGCGATGCTCGCGCAGTTGTAGGCGTCCTGATCAAATCGAATCACGCCTTGCGGGCTACAGTTGATCAGCAACGGTTCTGCCGCCAACGAGAACGATTGCGGCCCCTGTGGCACGTTGAACCCCGTGATCTGAACAAAGTATTCTCCGGGCGGCGGCGCATCGATCACGACCTGCTCGATGTTGTTGACGTGATCGGCCTGCGTGCGAATCGCCGGATCGCCAGGGACAGCCGGGTTAAGCGTCCACGGCATAAACGCGTTGCTGTTCGCATCGAGCACGCGCAAATCCAAATCGTTCACCAACACCGGATTAACCGCCGGCGTACCCGGTACGTCGTCCCACGCCAATGTCACCTTCAACTGCGTGTCCAGGGCTCCGACAACAACCAGCACCTGCACAACCTGATCCTGCTCAACTTCCGATTCGAGGAAATTGCCAGCCCGCATCAATTCAATCGCCGGGATCACACGCACCGAACCGTACCCCGTTCGATAGTCCGGACCAGGATTTTCAATATCGACAGCCGTCTGCGCCAGAACGGCCTTCAGCGTCGAGTTGCGAAAATCCGGTTCGCCCGGATAGTTCGCCCGAAAATCCTCGATGATCAGCGCGCTCATGCCGCACACCGTTGGCGAGGCCATCGACGTTCCACACTTGGTGGTGTAATTCCCACTGCTCGAACACGACGTCACACCGCCATCACCACCCGTTTGACATCCCGGTGCGGCGAAGTCGGGCTTCATTCGACCGTCATCGGTCGGCCCCCACCCGGTGAAACTGGTGACGGAGTCGTCGTTGCTGTTCAACGCACCAATCGAGAGGTGATTTTTTGCACCAGCCGGCGGTGCGATTGTGTTGTAGGTTGCACCGCAACTGCCGTTGCCGCGTTCATTACCCGCCGCCCAGACAATGCGAAACGGCGCCCCGAGGCTGCCGCGTACGATCGCGTCGATCAATGCCGACGTGGCGTTGTAGTCGCCTTCCCACGAACACGGGAAGCCGTTGGGCGCGACGTTGGTGCCGATGGAGTTGTTGGAAATGTCGACGCCATAGACGTTGATGGCTTCGTTGTAGTCGGCTTCCAGGTCGCCCGGGTTTGTATAGAGGAAACCCGCTTCGAGCGGGCCGCCAGTTTCGAATCCGTACGACTGTATCGTAACGCCCGGCGCCATTCCACGATTCACGCCCGCGCTCAGCGCCCCGTCACCACCGATGGTGCCCGCAACGTGCGTCGAGTGATCCGACAAACCGGACGAATCGCGAGCAGTCAGTCGCCCGCCAAAGTCCACATGCGTCGCCAACGCAACACCCCCGTCATACACCAACACGTTGACGCCCGTTCCGTCGAGGTTGTATGGCGAAGCTTGAGCCACGTCCGAACCGGTTCGGGCGCGGTTGCTGTCGTTGACGGCGGAAAGCCTGGGCAATGGTGGTTCGATGTATTGCACGGCGTCCTCGTCAGCCAACAACGCGATTTGGGAATATGGAAGCTCAACGAGGTAGCCGTTGATGCTGCGCATGGTCCCGCGAATCACCGCGCCATGTCGCTGAAGTACGTCGACAGCCGCCAGATCAAGATTGACGTCCGGATGAAACATCACGTAGGCGGCTACGAGTACCCGATCGGCTTCGTT
>DDIR01000041.1:45469-48108 GCA_002338715.1 Phycisphaerales bacterium UBA1845
TTCGCATCCACGACGCGAACAGCAGCCCCGCCTTCCTTTTCAAATGTTGACGGGTCGGCATTGACGTCGGCCCATGGCATCAACTCGCTGCGGATCAAGGAAGGATGCATTTTCCAATCGCGCTCGATGTCGGCAACGGCGATCAACGATGCAACCGATGCGATATCGCGCTCAACCAATGCACGAGGTCGCGCCGTTGCGAAGTATGCGTTGTCGCCCAGGTAATTGAGCAGCGTGACCCCGCCGGCTTGCAGACGCTGACGCTCGCTTTTTGAAATGGGCTTGCTGAATTGAAGCACGACGTGCGAGAATCCCGCATCGCCGCGTGCCTGGGTCATAGACACCAGCCGCGTCGCGGTTTCAGCCGCCGTGGACGGCGTAAGTTCACTGGCACCCGAGCGCCACTTGATTTCTCCCGCCCGAGTTTCACCCGACGATAAAGCAAGCATCAAAGCGGAAACAAGTAAAGACCCAATCAGCCGGTCGATTGTTGAATAACGCATGGCGGCTCGACTCCTATGGTTGGTGCGCGAAGCATTGGGTGCGCGTGGTTTTCAAAGGGAGTGAATCGTTCGATGAAACTTGTTCGGTCGGTTTGTCCTCAGCATCACCATCCGCATGGGCGGTTTGGCGTGACGACAAGCGGGCATAAGAACTCAGCAACAAAAATCCCATCCCGCCCAACCGATGCGATGCGGTTTGAACGGGATGGGTATTGTCATCCATCATACATATCCAGGCGCGAACGCTCGACGGCAGCGTACAGCCCTTACAAAGCGCAACCTCACCTTGAACTGAATCGCCCCATGCCGACGCGAACACAAAGCGCGACACCGATCACCTCAAACAAGGTGACAATGGCAATCCAGAAAACCCCCTAGCGACGGCGCGACACGCACGCAACACCGCCCAGCAGCAACAGCGCCAAACTGGCGGGCTCAGGTGTCACTGTGATCGATCCGGGAACGTAAGTCACGTCCGCAAACGCACCGATCGGGGGCGGATCAAGGGCAAACCCTTCCGACAAATCGGCGGGATTGTCGTCGCTCAGCGTCAGGTCCGTGACGCCCAATGAATCGAGCGAGAAGGTCACCGTCGCCAATAGGATCGCAACCGGATCGCTCCAAATCGCCGTTCCCGGAGGGGCTGGGACGAGACCCGCAAGCCCATCGCCATCGACACCGGTGGCCGCCGTCCATGTCGGTTCGTTCACTGCCGAACCCGAGACGGACACACTCGTGCCCAACAGGTTGATGTCCAGTCCCCAACTCACGATGGCGTCGGACTGGGGGATGACTGCGATAATGTCCACCGTCGCCGTACCGTCACTGATGTCCACCGACTGATTGGCCGGCGAAAGCGACACCACCACCGTTGCCTTAGCCGGTGAAGCAGCCAGCAGGATCATCGCAACCAATGCGGTCGCGACCACCCCGATTACACCCTTGCGTCTTTGCAGCATCTTCTTTTCTCCTCGTCTCAACAATTATCAATCTTTCGATTTTCCGCCGCGATGCTGTCCGAATCGAACCAATGGCCCGTCCGAATTCGGAAAACATCGCCAGCGGATTATCATCCCAACGTCAATCCAACCAAGACCACCACATCATCAGTTGTTTGTTCCGCCAGCCGGACCAGTCAAAGCGTTGGCCAACCCGTCGGCATCCTGCAACGTGACAATGTCATCCTGGTTGAAGTCAAAACGTGCACGACATGGAACCGATTCCGACTGGACGCCGGCACATGCCTGGAACGCCGCAAAGTCGTTCAGGTCGATGTCATCGTCGCGGTCAAAGTCACCCATGACCGTCACCGGCGGTGCGGCCAGCGGATTGCCGACGAAGTCGCGGTAGCAAACCAGCCAATGCTGGAAGTCAACCTGAGTGACGACGCCATCACCGTCGAAGTCGGCACAGACTGCGAAGTCGCCATCGCAAGCGCTGGAGCCAAATGCGGTCACGAAGATGTCGTAGTCATCGCCATCCACATCCTTGTCGTTGTCAAGGTCGCCACACGGACCTGCCAATCCGCAAAGGTTGAAGCGGACGAAGGCGTTTCCGACTTCGGTGTTTGAGCCGTTGTCGTTGTAGTCCTTGAGCGAAACGGCGACGTATGCCTGCAAATCTTCGGTGAGAATAAGATCGTCGTTTGAGAAAGTCCGGAGTCGAACACCGTCGTCAACGAGTCCGTTTCCATCCAGGTCGACCGGGTCACCTTCACGTGCAAACACGACTTCACCATTCAACGTCAGCACGGCATCACCGAGCGATTCGCTCGAACTGGTGACCGAACCGATGACATAGTCGCCCGCATTGTTCTGGGCGAACAGGTAGTAACCAGGGCTGTACCCAGCATCATCATACGTTTCGACCGAACCGGTCACCAACGGATCACCCGTGGACGACAGAACCGCACCGTCACGCAACAACCAGTCGACGCCGTCGACGTTCGATCCACTGGCCATCCAACTTCCGCTGGCAAACATGTTTGTTTCGGTGCTCGTGCTGATGTCCGGCGCCGATGCGAATCCAGAACCGGAAATGATCACGCCTTCCTGAACGACGACCTGGTTGTTCACCACGATCATCTCGTCGGTCGCCGTGTCGCCAGTCGTATCACCGATGTACGTGTAGTTGCTG
>DDIR01000041.1:48202-50359 GCA_002338715.1 Phycisphaerales bacterium UBA1845
CCGATGTACGTGTAGTTGCTGCCCGTCGCATCCACGCGGAGGCTGCCGGTCGTGAATCCCTTGATCGGGTCGGTCGCCCCGCCGAACTGGCCAGCTGGAACCGTCACTTCTTCCTGCGCTTGGACGATAACGCCGTTCTTGCTCAACAGGAATCGGTCCATGGTTGTTGCCAATGTCGTATCGGCATCGAACCAAAGCGTGTTGTCAGAAACGATGTTGGCCGCACCCAGAACCGAACCGAAATTGCCCCCGGTAGTCGGCGAAACATTACCTTCGCGGGCAATAACCACATGCGTCGTACCGTCTGAACGCACGATGACTTCGTCAGCGCTGGTCGAGTTGTTCGTATCGGTTGTGAACGCAAACTGACCGTTGTCATTGATGGACAATTCCTGATCGATCGAACCAACCTGATCGCCCAAATCGAGCGTCGTAACACCTTCCTGAATCTTCACTTCGCTCGAACAGTAGTCACCCACGATGATGACCTCATCCACCGCGGTACCCAGGTCAGTGTCAGCCGACAACACCCACTTGGTTCCATCCGGGCTCCGATAAGGCCGATCGACTCCCGAACCAAACTTCGCGCCGGGCAGGCCGGGCACATCCGATGTCGGGCTGCTTGCAATGCTGGAGAAAATACCAACCGACAAGCCGGCTGCATCGTCAAGGACCAGCGTGTTAACCAATGCGTTGTTGTTCACCAGATCAGGGTCGGTTTCAAATCCACCGCCGCTCGTCGAACCGAAGCAAACGGGTCTGCCGGCTTCGTTTGTGTCCACAACGATCGACGCGGTCAATCCGTTGTTGCCTCCAGCGATCGCGCCAATTGCGTAAGTCACAACACCGCCGAATGGCGAACCGTCGTGCACACCGGGCGCATCAACCGATACCACGCTGACACTGTCGTCGAGGGTAACACTGGCGGTCACACCAGAGGCGTCCGATGGACCGTCGTTGTCGACCGTGACGATGTAGGTGATCTGCCCACCAACCGGAAGGACCGGATCCGGATCATCGGAAATCGACATCACGAGATCCGTCGTCAACTGGAAGAGCGTGTCTTCCGTATCCGAGTTGTTGAGCGGCTCTTCGTCTGTCTCCGTACCCGCCACCGACGCATCGACATTGATCACGCCCTGGACCGTCACATTCACCACGACGTTGTAGCTTGCGTCGCCATTGTTCGGCAACGAGCCGACATTGATCGTCACCACGCCTGCCGCATGGTTTGCAGCAGGATCCGACAAACCAGCATTAAATACTGTCGTGGGATCAAGATTCATCGTGACAACCACGTTGGTCGCGCTGGACGGTCCGGCATTGTGAACGTCAAGCGTGTACGCGATCGCGCCCCCGGGAACCGTCAAAGGATCGGGGCTGTCGGTGATGGTGACGGAAAGGTCTGTCTTCTTGCCGACCTCGGTCTCGTTGACCACATCGTTGTTACCGGGAACGCTATCAGCCGTTCCACCGGTCACGCTTGAAGAAGTCGTGTAGATACCAGCCGTCGCCGCGTTGGTGACGAACTTATACGTCTTCACCGCGTTGGCGCCGATCGTTCCGAGATTTGCAGTCACCGTACCGGCAGAATGAACTGCCACGGCGTCCGATGCACCCGCATCGAATGTCAAACCGCCGTCCAGCGTGCTCGTTACCACGACGCCCGAAATCGGCGAGTCGCTGTTGTTTCTGACCTTGACCGAATAGGTCACGTCACCTGGAACCATGACTTGCGGATCGGGGCTGTCGACAACGACAAGTTCCAGATCGCCCGCAGGACCAGCTGGCTCGGTGACGGTAATCTTGTAGATGCCTTCAACCAACGTGGTGGTACCGCCAGCGCCGTCGGGATCGACATCCAGTGGGAGGTAGATTGAAACATTGCCCGCGGCATCGCGATCGCCGACGACCATGGCATTCGTGAACACTTCAAAGTCGTCAACGGTCGCACCGTTGTCTGCAGCATCGATGACGCCGTCGCCATTGAAGTCGACGAGATCGTCGGTACGCAACAAAACCTGGTCATTGTAGATGAGGCACGTTCCTCCCACGCTCACCTGCCAGATAAGCGCCCAGTCGCCATTGTTGTTCATGTCGGCAGCTTCGATAGCGCCGGTGATGGTATCCGCGCCGAGCGAATCGCCTTCGCGGAGG
>DDIR01000041.1:50476-52252 GCA_002338715.1 Phycisphaerales bacterium UBA1845
GGATGACACCATTGAGCACCATGTATTCGTCGGTCGCGATCGCGCCATCCGTGTCGCCCGTGAACAGGTATTCGCCCATGTCGCTGATACCGAAGGCATCGAAGCTGGTGCCCCAGGCTTCAGTGCCGTCGCCACCGATCGCTACGGGGACAACGCTGCCTTCCTGCACGAGTTGACCGTCAAGGAACAAGCCCGCGCCGCTCATGATGATGGCGTGGTCTGCGGTGGATGGCAGCCCGGTCCCGGATGTTTCCAAGGTTGCATCGAGAATGTAGGCGCTGCCAAATCGAGAAAACTTATAACTGAAGTCGATGGCCGTCCCGACGTCGAGCGGCGCCGGCAACCCAGGCACTTCGTCGCCCACCAGCAGAATGGGCGTTTCGCTGTCGGTCGCCCACAGTCCGTGTTGGGCCGTTGTCGGCGGTCCGGAAACGGACGGACGAATTCCACCCGAGAAATATCCAAGACCGTTCGCGTCCATGGTTGGCGCCGAAGCGAACGACCAGAAATTACCTGCCACTGGACCCGTCGTGATCTCAAAGCCCTCGACAGCGAATCCGATCGTGTTGACCCACGCGGAATCGAAACCTCCGTCTGGGCCACCAGTACCGGTCGCGCTGTAACACACGTCGCCGAAATCGCTGAAGCCGAACCGCGACTCGAAGCTGGTCTGGACCAAGGGTCCCTCGGTCGTCTCAGTGAAGATGATGCCGGCCGGTGAGACGCCGTCGACCGATCCATAGATGTGACTGAACGATCCCGCGTTCAGCGTGGTCGCCCACCCACCGATGCTGTTGACGGCGACGTTGTTAATCGTGCCGACCAGATCTCCGGGGAAACCATTTGAATCCACTTCGTCGCCTTCGTTGACGAGTGAGCTCGCAATCTGCCCAACCGCGACGTTTGCACCCATGGCGAATACAAGTACCGCGCAGATTCCAAAGAACCCCCGCCCGCGATTCTGATTCGAGTCCGAATTCCGTTTGAAGAAATTCAACATGCTTCGTCCCTCGCAACTAAAATGTCGTGTCCGATTTCCGATCGATGCGGCGCGCGAAGTCAACAGAGATGGCCCGCATTCCTGACAAAGTACAGCCGCGCCTGGATTCGACGCGATTGGCTCATGGATGTATGTCGCAAACTCAAGCTGCAGCCGACAATAATGCCGCAACCATGGGCGCAACAAAAAAAGAGATACGCGCACCTTGCGCATATCTCTCTCAATCCCGCTTTGCGAATGCCTCTCCGTCAGCATTCACAATCAACTTGATTATTCTCGCCCCTGGTGAATCACCGACCCATTAAATTCACGCAACCTGATTATCCTGAACTGGCGATGTCAAAGTCAACGAACTTATGTCAAATCTGTATCGCAAACTTTAATTCTCCGACTGGTTCGATGTGGTTTGGGGTTCGACTGAATGTGGCGACCTGCAATTCACCCCGCACTTCGTACTGCAATAGCCGCGTGGAATGAATGTTGTCTACCTATTTTAACATCACGCTCACGGACTCGTCATTTAACTGAAGCCTGAAGCGCATCAGAAATCCCTGCATCGATCAAGGACCATTGGCCGCATACCTCACGCCTCCACGCAATTCGGCGGCTCGGATGACGAAAAATCTTGAAAAAGCCCTCGTCAAAGCCCTCAAACCCCTCGACGCAACCAATTTAAGGAATACAATCCGCAGCACGTCACGTAAGCCATTGACGATAATCCGGATCAAAAGGCGGATTCCCGTCTCCAAATCCGAGGAGAGGTGGCTGAGCGGCTT
>DDIR01000057.1:0-1390 GCA_002338715.1 Phycisphaerales bacterium UBA1845
TGCTCACAGAGCAGTGGCACAATTGGCATCTCGATCTTCCTTCGTCCACGAAGCGGCTTCAAATGCATTTGTCGTTCTCTCAGATTCTGACTCACGGATGAGTGTGAATGTCTCAGTTGATATCCAATCAGACATTTAATCTGGAGCGCCGGCATGAATCGAATGCCACGGGCATCGTCGTAGCCGCCGCATGCCTCTTGACCGTTGGTGTCGTCATGGTCGCGTCGGCTGGTGCGAATCTGGACGAACCGGTCATTACCTGGCAGTTCTGGAAGAGCCTTTTCGGTCGGCAGGCGATTTTCAGCGGCGCGAGTCTTGTGGCGATCCTGATCGTCGCGCACGGATTTCATCGACTCTTCGCGTGGCGACCCGGTTCATGGATTCAGCCGGCACTTGGATTCTATCTGGCGACGGCTGGCATTCTTGCAGCCGTTCTGGTTCCCGGTATCGGTGTGATGCGAAAGGGCGCCCGCCGCTGGATGCAGGTCGGCCCCGAGTCGCTCGGATTGTCGTTTCAACCGTCGGAACTCGCGAAGCTGGCGATCGTCGTATTCCTCGCCGCGTTCCTTTCAAGTTCGACCGATCGGATTCGCTCGTTCTGGAAGGGGTTGGTCCCGTCGTGTGCCGCAATCGGTATCATCGTGTCGCTTGTCGGTAAAGAAGACTTTGGAACTGGGGCGCTCTTGGCGCTGGTTGGCGGGATGATGGTCGTGGTGGCTGGCGCGAAGTGGCGACACCTGATGATTTTCGCGATACCGGCTGTCTCGGGTTTGGTGTACCTGGTTCTGTCGCGACCCTATCGCGTCGAACGCCTGATGGTGTTTCGCAACATCTGGGCTGACCCGCAGGGCGCGGGGTATCACCCGGTTCAATCGCTCGTCACCATTGCGTCGGGTGGATTGTTTGGACGCGGGCTCGGCAGCGGTGTGCAGAAATATGGCTACCTGCCGGAATCACGCAGCGATTTCATTTTTTCGGTGATATGCGAAGAAGCCGGCATGGTCGGTGCGCTGATCGTGATTTCACTTTTTCTGCTGTTGATGTGGTTCGGTTGGCGAACGGTTCGATTGAGCCATACAACCTATGGACGCCTGCTGGCATTCGGTGTGACATCGATGTTCGTCTTTCAGGCATTGATCAACATCGCGGTGGTCACGGTGTGTGCCCCGACGAAGGGGATATCACTGCCGCTGATTTCTGCCGGCGGTTCGGGTGTGTTGTTTTTGGGCGTGGCGCTGGGGCTGTTGGTTTCGGTGGCCCGCGACTGCCCGGACGTTTCAGATGATTCGCAAGTTTCCAGTGATCCTGCTGCCCAAGAGGCGAGTTAATGTCGACGCTGGCGGAAAACATTCAAGTGAATGAGCCCGTGCGGACAAACCCCAAGCCGGCG
>DDIR01000057.1:1490-31989 GCA_002338715.1 Phycisphaerales bacterium UBA1845
AACCCCAAGCCGGCGCGGATCGTTTTCGCCGGTGGCGGGACCGGTGGGCATTTGTATCCATCGCTCGCGGTGGCAGCGGCTTTGCGCGACGTGCTGCCCAAGGCCCGCTTCAGTTTCTACGCGACGAACCGCAAGGTCGATCAGGACATTTTGTCAGCCGCTGGCGAAACGCTTTTGCCGCAGGCGGTTGCGCCGCTAACGATGAAGCCGTGGCGCTGGCCTGGATTCTGGACGGCATGGCGAAAGTCGATGAAGGCGTGCTCCGTCGACTTTAAGGGCGATCGTCCCGATTTGGTCGTTGGCAGCGGGGCGTTTGCCAGTGCTCCGGCGATCTGCACCGCGGCTAAGATGGGCATTCCGACCGCACTGTTGAATCCAGACGTCATCCCCGGACGCGCCAACCGCATGTTGGCCAAGCGGGTGGATTGCGTGCTGGCCCAGTTCGAATCGACACGTCAGCACCTGCCCGACGATGTGCGGGTTGAGGTGGTGGGGTGCCCGGTTCGCAAGGGTTTCGGGCTGATCGAGTCCGATCGCCAATCGATTTATTCGCGCCACGGACTCGACGAACAGCGTCGCACGCTGCTGGTAACGGGGGCATCATTGGCCGCCCGTTCGATCAACGATGCGATGTGTCGGCTGGCGTCGGATCTGGGCGCCCATGGCAACTGGCAGGTGGTGCATCTGACGGGTCGCGACGATCTCGACAAGGTTCAATCCGCCTACGCGTCGCATCGGGTTCACGCGTTGTGCCTGGCCTACACGGAGGCGATGTCCGACTTCATGTCGATCGCTGATCTGGTCGTTTCGCGGGCAGGGGCTTCGACCTTGGCCGAACTTCGAGCCGTCGGCGTGCCGGCGATCTTCGTACCGTATCCGCACCATCGCGATCAACATCAGTTGGTCAACGCGATGGAGTTGGTCAACGTCGGTGCGGGGCGCGTTTGTGAAGAATCGGACGATCCGTTGAAGACCGCGGCGAAGCTTCGTGGGTTGCTGCTGGAGTTGATATCAAACGACCGCGCGCTCGCGACATTCAAAGCCGCTGCCGAGGAGCATAAATTCACAGACGCGGCGCAACGAACGTGCCACGCATTGCTGGAACTTGCCGGTCTCTGTGAGTTTTGATTCAAGTGAAATTGTCAGGAATACTGGACAACTCAGTTGTTCCATTTTGACACGAATGGCCTTAAAACGGTCAAAGTCAGCGATGAAGAAAACGAGGTATCTATGACGATACCAGATAAGTTGCACTCTAATGAAATCAAACGAATTTCAACCGCCCACCGCGCGGTTGCTTCACGATCGGAATAACAACGTGCAGATTCAACCCAAGATCGAATCCGAGATGACCCTGGAAGGGCCGCTGGTCGGCAAACGGTTCCACCTCGTCGGGATCGGCGGATGCGGCATGTCGTCCGTCGCACGCCTGCTGCTCGACTCGGGTGCGATTGTCAGCGGGTCCGACATGAATCCGTTCGGCGGTGCCGGCCTGCTTGTCGAAGCCGGGGCGACGATTCACATTCCCCATGATGCGAGCCATCTTCCAGACAACGTCGAGTTGGTCGTCCGCAGTGCAGCCGTCCCCGACAGCAATCCGGAAATCGTTGCCGCCACCTGCAAAGGCATGCGGGTAATTACCTACGCCCAGTTGCTCGGTGAACTAACCCTTTCGCGCAAAGGCGTTTGCATCGCCGGGACCCACGGTAAGAGCACCACGTCAGCCCTGACCGCGTACATGATGCGGCATGGCGGGTTGGAGCCGTCATTCGTCGTTGGTGCCGTGTCGGATCAGATGGGTGGCAGCAGTGGCGTCGGATCGGGCGAGCATTTGGTCGTCGAAGCCTGCGAGTATGGCCGCTCATTTCTGGATCTGCATCCGCACAGCGCGGCGATTCTCAATATCGAAGCCGACCATCTCGATTGCTTCAGTGACATCAATGATATTCGCGCCGCGTTTGAGGCGTTTGCCGAAAGCGTCTCGAAAGAAGGCGTGTTGGCCGTCAATTTTGAAGACGACCTGTCGCTGCGATTGGCGATGCGGGCGAAGTGCCGCGTACAGACGTTTGGGTTTACTGCCGGCGCCGATTGGCGGGCGGTCGATCTTCAAGCGGAGCGCGGTTCGTATTCGTTCACGCTGATGCATGATGGTCGCGTGTACAACGACTGCCGCGTCAAGTTGGCCGGCGAGTACAACGTCAGCAATGCGCTGGCAGCCGCTGTCCTCGCGCACCATGCCGGTGCGTCGGTTGAATCGATCATCGAAGCGATGGCCACCTTTGAAGGCGTGCATCGAAGAATGACATGCCGTGGCACTTGGAAGGGTGCGACGGTTGTCGATGACTATGCCCACCATCCGACAGAAATCCGCGTGACGCTCGATGCGCTGCGCCGCCGCTATTCGCCCAAACGCATGTGGGTCGTCTTTCAGCCGCATCAGGCGTCGCGGACCCATCAGTTGATGGAAGGTTTCGGGCGGGCGTTTTCCGATGCGGACGTGGTGCTGGTGCCTGATATTTACAGCGTGCGGGATTCGCAGGAAGACCTGCAACGCACCGACTCTTCGCGGCTCGTGGAGCGACTGACCAGTGCCGGCGTCGAATCGCGTTACCTGCCAACGTTTGAAGATGTATGGACGCATCTCGATGGTCATGTCACCGATGGCGACTGCGTGGTCACCATGGGGGCGGGCGATGTTTGGAAGGTAGCCGACAACCTTGTCAGTCGCGTGTGACCAACTGATTCAGCACGACGTGCCGCTCGCCGAACGCACCTGGTTCAAGCTGGGCGGAACGGCGCAGAATTTCTGCGCTCCGAAGGATATCGAAGAGCTTCGCGCCGCACTCAAGTGGGCGGCTGACTCTGGCGCAACGATTCGCGTGCTCGGCGGTGGAGCCAACCTGCTGGTTCGCGATGGCAGTGTGGATGGTTTGGTGTTGTCGTTGGAGCGGCCAGGCTTTTGCCACATTGAGATTGACGACGCAAGTGAAATGGACGTCGCCCACGTTCGGGTTGGTGCGGGCGTGGATTTGATGACGCTGTCGCGCGACTGTTCGCATCGCGGGCTTGCCGGTCTTGAATGTCTCGCGGGGATTCCGGGGACGATCGGCGGGGCAATCGCGATGAATGCCGGCGGTCGTTTCGGCTGCATCGGCGATGTGGTCGAGCGCGTGCGTTTGATCGATACCAAGGGCGTCATCGTCGATTGCGATGCCCAGGTGATGCAGTTTGGTTACCGGCGGTCGTCGCTTGGCGGTCGTCTGGTGATTGGAGCAGTACTAAAGCTGCGGCAGGAGGCTGCGGCTGACGTGAAGAAACGCTTTCAGGACAACTGGCGTTTCAAAAAGGAGTCGCAACCGCTCGCAGCACACAGCGCGGGATGTGTGTTCAAAAACCCCGAGGGGCATTCAGCCGGTCAGTTGATCGACGCGGCAGGTCTGAAGGGTTTCGGGCGGGGCAAAGCCCGCGTGTCTGAAGTGCATGGCAATTTCATCGTGGCCGATGAGGGGGCGTGCGCTTCGGAAGTATTGGACGTCATCGAGCACGTACGCGGTGCGGTCGAATCGCACTGCGGAATTAAGCTCGATACGGAAATCGCGATTTGGTAGTGACGCTTTCGCTGGATAGAAAGCGACAAAGACGCTGAAAGGGATGTCAGCAATGAGAAGGGAAACCCGGCCTGTTCGTATTGGCCCGCATAATCAATCCGTCCGAGTCAATCATCTGGATATCACGCTGCTGTCTGGCGGTCCGAGTTCCGAGCGCGAAGTGAGTCTCGCGAGCGGGCGAAGCATCGGTGCGGCGCTTTCGCGCCTGGGTCATCGTGTGTCGATTTGCGATATTTCACCCGACAGAATGTCGGCGCTGGACCGGGCGGCTGACCTTGTGTTCATTGCACTGCACGGCGAATTCGGTGAAGACGGCAAGCTGCAAGCTGAATTGGAGCGACGGGGTCTTCGTTTCACAGGATCGGGTTCGACAGCCAGTGCGCTGGTGATGGATAAGGTACGCACGAAGGGCGCGCTGATCGGCGCAGGTCTGCCCACGCCGCGTTTCGACATCGCCCGCAAGGCCACCCTATCCGAAGTGATTCGACGTTGGCGTTTGCCCGTCGTGGTCAAACCGGTGTCATCCGGCAGCAGCATCGACGTTTTCTTGGTGCATGAAGGCGATCGTTTTGAAGATGCGCTTCGCAGCGTGGTGCGAAAGTACGACACGGCCCTCATCGAAGAACTGGTCGACGGTCCGGAATTGACGGTTGGCATTCTTGGCAGCGAAGCGCTTCCACCGATTCAGATTCGCACCAAACGCGCATTTTATGACTACGAAGCCAAATACATCGACGACGCCACCGAATACAACCTTGACATTGACCTGCCAGCCGACTTGTTGTCGCGCATCCAGGCGATGAGCTTAAAAGCCGCAACCGCGCTGGGATGCAGGGACTTCTGCCGTGTGGACTGGATGGTCGACAAAATCACGCACGAGCCATACATCCTGGAGCTCAACACGATTCCGGGATTTACGTCGCATTCATTGTTGCCAAAAGCCGCGGCGCATTCCGGTATGGCGTTTGACGATCTGTGCCAGGCGATTGTCGAGTTCGCGATGAAGCGGTCGGGCAACTGAGTTGGCGGCGGTGCATCGTCGTCCGTGTGCCGCGCCCGAAGTCGATATCAATCATGGCCAAGCGTAAGAAAAAGAACACGGCTCCAATCCGTCGATGGATCGAGGCGCTGAAGAACAACGAGTTTCTTCATCGGTGGCGCCGGCCTTTCGTTGGTTGCGTGCTGATGATCCTGCTGCTTTCGGCGATCGGTCTGGGCATGCGGCGATTGGAGCGGTACGTCTATTCGGACATCAACAATCAAAAACCCGCACAGATCGAATTTGCCGCGCTGCCCAAGCATTTGGAAGGCGTCTTTGCGAATGTCGTCGCCGAGTTCGAACACGAACCGTGGATGGACGACAATTTGTGCGAAAGCATTGCCGATCGATTGCGCAATGTCGCCTGGGTAAAGAAGGTCAACCGCGTCCATCGGTTCAGCGATGGGCATGTCGAGATCGATTGCAGTTATCGAAGTCCGGTGGCGATGGTGAAAACAACCGGAGGCATGCTGCTCGTCGATGACGAAGGTGTGTTGCTGCCCGGACGCTATGCTCCCGATACGTCGCTCCTGGCGATCGAAGGTGTGGGTACGCCCCCGCCCGACCCGGGGCAGCGCTGGGATGCCCCCGAACTGCGGGCGGGCCTTGACCTTGTGCAGATTTTTGAAAACGAACGTTTCGCCAGTCAGATCACCGGTGTGTCGGTGAGCAACTACCGCGGGCGACAAGATCGACGTGCAGCCCACATCGAGTTGGCCACCGATCGTGAGGGCAGTCGGATTATCTGGGGTTCTGCGCCGGGCGAAGAGATCGAAGAAAACTCGCTGGAGCAGAAGGTCAAACTGCTGCGCAACAACTTTCAACGATTCGGTCGCGTGGACGCAAACCGCGGCGTCATCGACGTATCCGTGTTTCCAGACCGCGTTCTTGCCCAACCAAGCCAGTCCAGTTGATGCCGATTTCGAATTTGGTGCGATCGTGTTGTACAATGGATTGAAGCGAATCCGCCAATTGAGGAATCTGCCGGATCGGGTGAGACGCCTGCCAATGTCGTATGGGACAAAGTGACATGAACGAATACGCGAACTACGCCTCAAAACTGTTCGAAGTCTTCAGACAGCACCTTCCCAGTGAAGTGATGGCCACGCAGTTTCCCGCGGCGATCGTGGCGATCGTCATTGGCGTTGGCGTTTGTGTGCTGGGTGCGAAACTCGCGCGTTGGCTGATCACGATCATCTTCGCGTCGGCTGGCATGGTCTGCGGATTGGGACTCGGTAAGGCGCTCGGTTTTTCATCGCCGATTTCCGCGCTTGGCGGTGGGTTGGCGTTGGGCGGTGTCGGTTTTTCGTTGTATCGATTCTGGGTGGGGTTGATGGCCGGCGCGTTTCTTTCGGCGGTTGCGCTGGGCATCGTGTCGTCACAACTGGCGTTCCCGCATCTTTCCGAATTCGATGAGCTTCAGCGCAGCTCGCATTCGGCTGAAGAAGTGCGCGACTTCCAACCCGGCCCATCAGATAACGTGCTCGAATCAGGTTGGGACAAACTCGAAGCATACGGCAAGCGATTCTGGGATTATCTCAACCAACAGGAATCGTCCATTCGTCTTCAGACGGTGGGTTGGGGCGTTGGTGCTGGTCTTGTCGGCATGCTCATGGGCCTGCTATTAAGCCGGATCACGTTGATCGTATTCACCGCAGCATTTGGAACGATCTTGATTTCCGGTGGAATCTATGTGCTGGGCAATCGCATGGGGATGGACATGCTGCAAGCCACCCGCGAACGACCCGCGATGTCGGGGTTGGCGATCCTCTCCTTCTTCATCGTCTCGATCGCTTTGCAGACCGCACTGACCCGCAAGGAAGCGCCTGCGTCCGAATAGCCATGCGGCTTCCTTAGGTTGCTCCGTTTCATTTCCGACAGACATTTCCACTTCTGTGCAACAACCGTCCGCAGGAAGACCGCGCAGGCATCATCCAAGCCACAGTCAACGCATTCCGATAACCAATCTCGGCGACTTCGTGCGTTTGCATTTTGCCCGGGCAATCCCCGCATCGTACGCTTGGGCGCTTGTGTCTATCGATAATAAAAGGGGACGACTACCGTGTTCTATCTCATTCAAGAATGGATGACGTTTCTGCGCAGCCTTGATGCTGTCGTCGGAATTCCGCTTTGTATGGCGGGTGGTGCACTCGTCTATGCCGGTTGGCGATTGTGGCCAGCCGTTGCGCTGCTCAGCTTCGGTGTGGTCGGCGGGCTGATAGGACAAACCCTGTCTGATTCCGTTTCGCTTGATCTGGTCTGGTTTGGCGGTGGGGCGGTCGCCTTGATGCTGATCGGGTTTCTGCTTTCGCAATTCGCATCGGTCGCGCTGGCTGGAATCATCGGTGGGGCGGTGACCATGATGATTCTCGAAGTCTTCCGCATGACCGGGCCATTCATGTGGTTGGGCGCGTTTCTGGGATTCGCGGGATGCGGGTCCTGGGCATATGCGAACCGCAACCGGGTCATCGCCATCGTGACGTCGTTTGAAGGAGGCGTGCTGTTTATCTCTGGCGCGTCGATCATGGTGCGGGAAGTGACGTGGTTGCACTCATTCTTTAGGTCGATGACGGCGGAAAGTCCGTTCATGATCGGGTTCTTCCTGCTGGTACCGACGGCTGTCGGTGTGCTGGTGCAAGCCGCCGACGCCAACCGCAGTTCGGCAAAAACCGCTCAGCAGTAGACGCGACCAGACTAAGTTCCAACAGGCGCGGCGGTTTTTACATTCGCGCGCGAAGCAGTACGATGATCAACCGGTTCGCCCGACTGTCGGGCAGCCGGTTTTTCTTTTGTATTGAGGGGCGAACGTGTCTGAACCATCGCGCAAATCCGTCGGTGTTCGGATCGATGATTTGAAATCGGGTGTGAAGTCGGGCATCCAGATTGCGTCACGAATCGGATTTACCGCCGCTGAGATCGCAGCCGACACCCAAGAAGTCGATCCCCGAGAACTCGGCGAATCGGGACGACGTCACCTCGCCCGGTTGGTTCGCAGCGGGAACATGACCTTCGCGTCGCTTTCGCACAATGCCAGGTTCGCGGACCTGACCAACATCACCCAACTCGATCGTGCGGTCGACTCCACAAGAGAGGCCATCCGCCTGGCGGCTGACATGGGCGTACCGACGCTTTCAAAAGGTCTCGGTCCGTTGTGGTCGATCAACGAGCGCGACCGTGAGTCGGTGATCGCGGCATTGCAGGACGTGTCACATTACGCGGAGCGCTTCGGTACAACGCTGGCGATTCATTCGCGGTTTGGCGGTAGCGATTCGCTGGTCGAGTTGGTCAACAAACTTGCAACGCCCGGCTTGCAGATTGCGATCGACCCAGGCGAGCTGGTCTCTGCCGGCATCGATCCGTTGGCTGCGATGAATGCCACGGGAGAGCAACTTGCCCTGGCGTACGTTCGAGATGCGCAGGTGGGCACGCCCGAGCATGCGGGGATGGAAGTTGCGCTCGGGCAAGGGGCGCTGGACGTTGCGGCGTATCTTGCGCACCTTTCGCTTCACAAGAATCTACCCGCACCAATTCTCCGCCGAAGCGACGCAAGCAACGCCCCATCGGACATCGCCACCGACAAGCAATACTTATTGGACGCAATGCTCTTCTGATCCAGTCCGTAGGGTGGGCCGTGCCCACCGCCGTTTGAATTCCAACGACATAGCGGGGACAACCCCCATTTCGTTTCACGTCCCAGAATCATCAAGGTCATCCGCGTTTCCTGCGAGTTCCCCCAATACTTGGCATTCGTCCGGTTCATATTGCACACTTCGATCGCGGTGGGTGCAGTCAAATTATTAAGCTTGCCTAACCTCGAAAGAGCCTCGATTGAGGCGACGATATCCGAAGTAACGGGCCTTGTATGTGAGCAGTTGGCACATGTCCGGGTCGGTTGTTTGGATAAAGATGACTTGATTTGGGAGACGACCTATGCAAGTGGCCAGCCCACCGGTAAGACCTTCGCCGCGACAGGCCGAATCGGCGCCCGAACCGTGCAGCGTGCAACGGTTCTATCCGCCGCCGATCGAAGAGTGGCGCGAGACAGGGCTGCCGGGTACGCTCCTCGAAGCGCTCGTCATCAAGTGCCTGTTCACGTCCGGCGAACAGACGGGTCGCAACGTTTCCAAAGCACTCGCTCTTCCTCCGAAGCCCGTGCTCGATGTTCTTCAATCGCTTAAGAACGCCCAACTCGCGTACTACAAAGACAGTGCGACGATGGGCGACTTTCAGTATGCACTGAGTGAAGCCGGTCGCGATCGTGCGCGCAAGCTGCTCGACGAAAGCATGTACGTCGGAGCCGCCCCGGTACCTTTTGAGTATTACGTTGAGTCCGTTTCCGCGCAGTCGATCACGACGGAAAAGCCCGGTGTCAAAGAAGTGCAAGCCGCATTCTCCGACGTGGTTATTTCCGACGCGATGCAGCGTCGACTCGGACCGGCGATCAACTCCGGTCGCGGTCTGTTTCTCTACGGCGCACCGGGTAACGGCAAGACCACGATGGCCGAACGCATCACCCGCTGCTTCGGTTCGCACATCTGGATTCCGCACGCGATCTACGTCGATGGCGAGATCATCAAGTTCTACGATCCGCAGAGTCACATCGCCGTCAGCTCCAACGGTCCATCGGTATTGAAGGGCGAAAACTACGATCCGCGCTGGATCAAGATCGAACGGCCCACAATCATCGTCGGTGGTGAATTGACGATGGAGTCGCTTGAACTGCAGTTTAATCCGTTTACGAAAATCACCGAACCTTCGGTACAGCTTAAGAGCAATTGCGGCACGCTCGTGATCGACGACTTTGGCCGTCAGCGGATGGCCCCCGTCGACCTGCTCAACCGATGGATCGTCCCGCTCGAAAAGCGCTTCGACTACCTTTCGCTGTCGACCGGAACGAAGATCCAGGTACCGTTCGACCAGTTGATCATCTTCTCGACCAACCTCGAACCGCGCGAGCTCGTGGACGACGCATTCCTTCGACGAATTCCGTACAAGATCAACGTGCTCGATCCACCGGTGGATCAGTATCGCGACCTGATGAAGTTCACGGCTGACCTCTTCAACATCGAATACGTGCACGACGTTGTGGAAGACCTGATCGAGCGGCACTACCTTCAGTGCAATCGGCCGCTGCGCTGCTGCCACCCCCGCGACCTGTTGCTTCAGATCATCAACATCGCCGCATACAACGAATGCGAAGTGAAGATGACGAAGGAAGCGTTCGACGCTGCGGTCGACAACTATTTCGCCGTCATGTAACGTTGGGGAATGCTCAGCCAATCGAACCGCCGACCGATCTCGACCGTAATCAACTGCATGATGCGAGCGAGATCCGGTCTTATTCCCATCGTCGTGGCGTTTGCCTTCTTGGCGACTGCGACGGCTTTTGGACAATCGAAGGGCGATTCGACGCCGCCGACCGGAATCTCCGGTCCAGCGAGCGACCCAGCCAGTCCGCGAAAGTGGATTCCCTACGCCAAAGCCGACAACAAACGCCTCCCCGAAACATCCGGTATCGTTGCGAGTCGAAAGTACCCCGGCGTGCTCTGGACGCATGGGGACTCCGGCAACGACCCGAAAATCATCGCCATCGATGTTCATGGGAAGGTGTTGGCTGAGGTGTATATCAGCGGCGCGCCGAACACCGATTGGGAAGACATTTGCGCCGATGACCAGGGGAATCTGTACATCGGCGACATCGGCAACAACCACGCCATGTTCCCCGCGCGATATATCTACTGCATCACCGAACCGGACCCGCACAATCCACCAATAGAGCCCATCGCGCCGACGAAACGCTGGCGATTCAAGTATCCGAACAAAGAGCGGTTCGACTGCGAGGCGTTGTTCTGGTCGGATCGGTCGCTTTATGTGATTGCCAACTTGAAGCCGATGGAGGCGATCGTTTATCGCTTGAGCGAAATCCGCGACGGGCAAATGGAACTCGTACCTGTCGCCGAGCCGCACCTGCCATTTCCCAATGGTGCGGATGTTTCACCCGACGGAAAGCAACTCGTCATCAGCAGTTACGGTGCGATCAATGTGTTTGACATTGAAGTGGCCAATGACAAGGGATTGGTGCTGACGCACGGGCGGTCAATTCGCTATCCAATGAAGAAAGGGGCCATCGAGTCGGTGTGCTTTCTGGATGACGATGTGGTTGCCATGTCGGAGCGCGGAAAGCTCTATCGATTGCAGCCGCAAGACTTTGAGTTACAGGTCCGATTCGTCAGCCCGTGAACCGGGTTTGCGTTCGGACTATTGCCAGGGCTTGATCGTCAGGAGCAGCGTCGCGATCGCAATGATGACACCCAGCGCCGCAAACCACACGCGATACGATTGAAGTCGCACCTGCCGTTCAGCCGCGGCGGCTGACCGCTCTGCTGGCGTGGGCGAAGATGATGGGGCGGGCGAACCGGCGGAGTTGGCCGTATTCGTTTGGCTGGCTTTGGTGCGGGCCTTTTCTTCTTTGACCAGAGACTTGGCCAGCTTCTTTTCGATCTTGGCTTGTTCTTTGTCGGTCACGGTACCTTTCCAATCGATGCATGACTTTGATCGAATTCGAATCACCAACGGCCGGCGGACCTAACCCGAAGATCGCTTCGGTCGAGGCGGGGGGCGTCGGCCTGATTTGATGTCTTCGTCGAACGTTTTCTTTCTCCGCAGAATATGGTGGTAGTGTTGGGCGAACCGATGCGCTTCGTCGCGCACGCTTTGCAGCAATCGCAGGGCATCGTTGTTGCGGGCCATCCTGATCGGCGCCGACTGCGCCTGCACGTAAACGAGTTCTTCCTTTTTTGCCAGCGAAAGGACCATCGCTGGTTTCAGGTCCAATTCACCAAACGCTTCCTGCGCCGCATGAAGCTGCCCCAACCCGCCATCGATCAGGATGATGTCTGGGTACAGTTCCTCGCCGGCAGACGCATAGCGATAGCGCCGCTGGATGACCTCCTTGATCATCGCGTAATCGTCCTGCCCTTCAACGGTCTTGATCTGAAACCGCTTGTAACCGGCTTTGAATGGCTTGCCGTCGATGAAGCAGACCAACGATCCAACCGACTGCTCGCCTTGCAGGTTGGCGATGTCGATGCCCTCGATGCTGCGCGGGCGGTTCTCGAGGTTGAGCAGGTCGGCCAACTTGTCCAGCCCCTTCGCCGGGTCGACGTAGAACGCTTCGATTTGGCGGTCTCGATCGGCATCGCCCGAATCGGATAGCGCCTGGATCGATTTGATGCGATCGCGAATGACGGCAGCTTCTTCGTAGCGCATCTCAGCCGACGCGCCTTCCATCTCCTTGGTCATCTGGCGGATCAACACCGAACGTTTCGACTTCAGCAGATTCTTCACGCGTTCAATGTCTTTGCGATACGCGTCCCGGCTGATGAGATCGGCGCACGGCGCGGTGCATTGGTTGATCGCGTGAAGCAGACACGGGCGAAAGAACCGTCGCGAGTCGTCGTCGGCGCGGATTTCCAATTCGCACGTTCGGAATTTGAAAACTTTCTGAAGCGTGTTGACCGCGTCGCGAATAGCCGCGGAGTTTGTGAATGGTCCGTAGAGCTTGCTGCCTTTTAGGCGCGGTGTGCGCGTGACAAACACCCCGGGAAAATCGTCGCCGGTCGTGATTTCGAGATAAGGAAAGGTTTTGTCATCTTTAAGCTGGGCATTGTGCGGTGGTTGAATGTCCTTGATCAGCCGGGCCTCTTTGAGAAGGGCGTCGACTTCGGTTTCGCAATCGAGAAAATCGATGTCGACGACCCGGCTGGCCATGTTGGCGATGTCCGGTCCGCGGGTCGTGAGCAGGTCAGCCGACGCCTGGAAGTAGCTCATGACGCGGGACCGCAGGTCCTTGGCTTTTCCGATATATAGGACCTTGCCTTCGACGTCCTTCATCAGATAGACGCCGGGTGTGTTGGGGAATCTGGCGATCAGCTCCCTGAGGGCAGTGATGCGTTTCTCATCGCTCATCGCCGGAATTGTAGCAATGAGGCGATTTTTCGGCGAAGGATTGCTGGGTGGGAGATTCGAGGCATTGGATGCCGACGAATATCCGTCACAGGTTTGCGAATGTTTGGGGGGAACGGAGTCGGACAGGGCTCCTCTTGGAATGAAACAGATTCAATTCGTTTCCGATGCGGGGGCGTTTCGGTTGGGGCTGATTTATGGACGATCCTGTTAAACATTTGTAGAATGACCGGAATTGTCTGTACAATCGTCTTAGCGTTCACAATGACCGCATGTGTACGTGGCCAGCATCTCACATCGGTGCTTGAATCGTTCCTCGCTTGGCTGAATCTGCTGATTGAGGTGTTTCGCAAACGCCGTGAAAACTTTTGAGTTGCTGCGTGGCCCGGAAGCGGTCCACAGCATTTAGAGATCACTATGTCCCGTCAAATTGCCGTCGGTATCGATCTCGGTGGCACCAATATCGTGACCGCACTCGTCGCCGATGACGGTGAGATCATTGCTATCGTCAGTCGGCGGACCGATGCAGCCCGAGGGGCTGAATGCGTCGTTGGCGAGATGGCCGACACCGTCAACAGCCTCATCAGCGATAATTCCATCGCGCTCGAAGACGTGGTCGGGTTGGGCATTGGCACACCCGGACCGCTTCGACTGAGCAAGGGATATATTCATCGACCCGCCAACCTCCCCGGCTGGGAGAATGTACCGATCTGCCAGTGGCTTCAGGAAAAGACGCAGCTCCCCGTCCAACTCGAAAACGACGCCAATGCGGCTGCATACGCCGAGTACTGGGTCGGCGCGGGTAAGGGAAGCTGTGATTTGGTGACGCTGACATTGGGGACGGGCATCGGCGCCGGCGCGATCATCGACGGCGAGATCTTGCGCGGTCACTTTGAAAACGCGGCAGAATTCGGTCACACGATCGTCGAACTCGACGGGCGTCCCTGCACCTGCGGGCAGCGCGGCTGCCTTGAGCAATACGCATCACCCGGCAACATCGCCAAGTATGCCATCGAACAGATTCGCAAAGGTTCGGAAAGTTCGCTTGGACCGGTATTGAAGGCGAACGGCGCGTTCGATTCGCAGGCCATTGCGGAAGCGGCTCAAGCGGGCGATTCGTTGGCCGACACGATCTGGGACGAAGCCTGCCGATACATCGCGCTGGCGTGCGTGAATGTTCAGCATGCCCTGAATCCCGAAATCCTGGTGCTTGCCGGAGGGATGAGCAAAGCCGGCGATTTTCTGCTGGGGCGTGTTCGTCAGCATTTCATTTCGCGGACGTGGAAGATTTTCGAAGACAAACCAAGGATCGTGCTGTCCAACCTTGGCAGCAATGCGGGCGTGGTCGGGGCGGCAGGCGTGGCGTGGAAAGCACACCGCAGCGGTGCGGCATGTCTCAACGCGGCGACGGCTGAATAGAGCGCCTTCAATTCAAACGCAGCACCCGGGCAGCGTCGTCATTCCCGCGAAGGCGGGAATCCAGGGGCAAACCGAAGTCAATCCACGTGCGTACTGGCGACCGTGCTGTAGCAGGTAGGCGAGCAAGACGCCGCGCTTGGATTAAGATCGCCCCAGGTCCAGCATTCGTATTACATTGCGCTTATTGGATCGAAATCGATCAGGTCGGTTTACTCTTCATCGAAGAGCGAACGTTCCCTGAATTCCGACGCCCGTTCCAACAGTTCATTTCGATCGGGCACCACCTGCGGTTCCATGACGAAATCAGCTGAACGCTCATCGTGAATGTGACCGGGGTACAGAATCTCCGAGAAGAAATCGATGCCCGGTTTCTGATACCACGGTGATTTGATGTTGTGATGGGTCTTGAGCGTTTCGTATCCCTCAAGCCGCGCGACCACGTCGTAATCGCCATACCACAAGAAGTCCGTCGAGACGGGTGATCGGCCGATCTCCTCATCATTGAGCCAGATCAAAGCGCCCTGCGGTTCGGTGTTGATGGTGAGCGTTCTGCGCACGCACCCGGTATTAATGAGCGCGACAATACTGCACGCGAGGATCGCGGCAGTCCGCAGACGCACGGCGTTTAGCGGTCCGCCATGCGGGTGGGAACCGTGAGATGGATGATCGTTCGAGGTCGTGGTCGGTATCATGACGAAATGATGCGCGCAAATCGACGCAGCGTCCAGCGCATTTCGATCGACCTGCGTATTTCAGATGCTCACGCCAGCCGACCGGACCCTTGCGGAGTCATCGAGTGCGTCGACGCGATACCGCACCGAGCGATCCTAAGCCCAGCATCATCAACGGGATCATCCCGACCGCACCGGCACCACATCCGACGCTGCCCCCTGATCCGCCGCTTCCACCACTACCCGAACCGCCAGCCGAGCACACGCTATCGTCACAGTCATCGGGAACACCATCACCGTCACAATCGCCAACAAAGCGCGACTGCTGGGCGTCGCCAATGCCATCGCCATCGCAATCGGATGCCAGGGCGAAGGGCAGGACGAAGACGTCTTCGTCGTCACCGGCGCTCTTGGATTGATTCCCCGAATACCAGACCGCCAACCAGCTGCCCGCACCATCCGACGCCAGTTGGACGCCCAGGTCTTCGTTGCTGTCCTCGTTGGCGTCGGCGTTGAGCGGTTCGGGTTCGTCCCAGGACATGCCGCCATCGCGACTCTGGGCGGCGAGTATGTCGATGTCTTCGCCAAGCAGGCCCGTCTGCTCCCATGCCACCACCCAGGAGTCTTCCACGCCCGACGTGATCGACGGATTCACACCGACTGCAACCCGCGATGGCGTGGACCAGTTTCGCTCGGTGCCCACAGCGGTCGACGAATCGGAATTCGATGACCGTGAGACGAACACTTCGCCCGCTTGTGCAAATGCCACCATCCACTGACCGCCTGAGTCGCCGGCGCTCTGTGATCGGCCGTATGCAACGACCGGACTGGCTGCTCCGGACCCGTTCGACATGTCGGTCGGTTCTGAAAACGTCAATCCGTCGTCGATGCTTTCGGCGAACACGATTTTTCCGCCCGATGACCAGCTCGCGATCCACTGACCATCACCGTTGGCTGCGATGGTTGGCGTGATGTCACCGGTTCCGTCGAACGGCGTAAACGAGCCCGCCGAAATCCAGCTTGCACCTCGGTCGATGCTTTGTGCCATCAAGATGACCGTGTCGTTCACCGCATGCGATCCGCCGCCACCTGCGATGTCCCGGGTTGAAGACCAAAGCAATATCCAAACGTCGCCGTCGGTGGCCAGTGCAACATCATGATCGATCGGCTGAACCGCACCTTCGGCAATGTCCTGTGGTGGCGTGGCGATGCGAACGGGTTGTCCCCAGGTTTGTCCGTTGTTGGTGCTGCGTGCGACGAGCACATCGCTTGCGGTTCCGCCATGGTCAGCCGACCCGCTCAGCGGTGAGATCCACGCGACAACCCAGTTGCCCTTGCCGTCGGTCACAATCACGGGGGATTCGTCGTCGGCTCCAGACGTCCGTCCGTCGGTGAGCAGGGTCGCCGGTGCGCTCCAGGTACGTCCTCCGTCGGCGCTGTTTGCCCAGCGGACTTCGACGCGGTCGTCGTTGTTCGTACCACCTTCCTGAACCGTTTGCCAGACGGCGACCCAGTTTCCCTTTTGGTCGGTGGCGATGGACGGTTGCTGATCGTTTCCCGAATCGCGGGTGGCGTCGTTGTTTAGAAACTCGAGCGTCCCCAAAGATGCGTTATTGATCTGTGCGTGCGATGACGGGCCAAAAGCCAACGCGCCCGCAATGAATGCGCAGAATGGGATGACTCGTGAACACTGGGGTTGAATGTGCATAGGGTCCTATCCTTCATGATGAACAAAGCGCGTGGGCGCGATGATGGCATCGACCGATTTTTGTCGTTTTGTCCAATGGTTTTTGTGGGGGGCGCGGCAACGGTTCGTTGATGCCGCGTCTGACTGGAAGTTTACAATTGAGATTGGATGTCAGAGCCCCAGCCATTCAACAGAATGCACCGCGAAGGTCCGGAAAAAAGTCCTTGGATTGGCGCAGAATCCCGCCCAGGATGGCGATCGATGCCGGCTGAAGTTCGTTCAGCCACACGTCAATAGAAGCGTCCACTGTGCGACGTCAATAAAACGCGCGCAGTGGACGCTGAATCGTTGATGGTGTGGTCGAGCGGCTTATTCGACCGTGACGCTCTTCGCCAGGTTTCGCGGTTTATCGACGTTGCATCCGCGCAGGATAGCCGCATGGTACGCAAGAAGTTGCAACGGAATCACGGTCAACAGCGGCTGCAACGGTTCGGGCGTATCCGGCACGCTGATGACGTGCTGTGCGAGCTTTGGAACCTGCGTATCGCCTTCGGTTGCAACGGCAATCACATGACCACCGCGCGAGCGAACTTCTTCGATGTTGCTGAGGATCTTGCTGTACTGCGATCCCTTGGTGGCGATGAAGACGACCGGCATGCCTTCTGAAATCAGGGCGATGGGGCCATGTTTCATCTCAGCCGCGGGGAGTCCTTCCGCATGGATGTAGCTGATTTCCTTGAGCTTGAGCGCGCCTTCGAGTGCGACGGGATAGTTGTATCCACGACCGAGATACAACCAGTTTTCCTTTTCCATGTTCGCGAGGGCGACGTCTTTGATCATGCTGTTTTGTTCCAGAATCGTCTCGATGTGCCCTGGAATCTTGGTCAGTTCTTCGAGGAAATGATCCAGTGCACGCTGCGACATGTGACGCCGACGGGCGAGGTAAAGCGTCAGCAGCGTCATGACCATGACCTGACCGGTGAATGCCTTGGTGCTGGCCACACCGGTTTCCGGTCCGACGTGCAGGTAGATACCGGCATCGGTTTCGCGGGCGATCGACGAACCGACCACGTTGACGATACCGAGCGTGGTCGCGCCGCGCTGTTTGGCCTCGGAAAGTGCAGCCAAGGTGTCGCTCGTCTCACCACTTTGCGAGACGACAAGCACCATCGTTCCGTCGTTGATGATTGGATTGCGATATCGAAACTCGCTGGCGTACTCGGTTTCTGCCGGTGTGCGTGCAAGGTCTTCGAGAAGGTATTCGCCGACCTGGGCGGCGTGCCATGCGGTACCACAGCCAGCCAGGATAAAACGTTTGGCGCGAACCAGTTCGCGTGAGTAATCGCTAATGCCTCCGAGATAGACGGCGCCTTCGCGAACGTCGACACGACCTTTCATGCAAAGCTCGAGCATACGCGGTTGCTCAAAGATTTCTTTTTCCATGAAGTATTCGTGACCGCCCAACTCGATTTGATCGAGCGTCCATTCGACTTCTTCGACGTCCTTGGTGACGGGGATGTCGTCGAGTGTGGTGGTGCGGAAACCTTCGGGCGAGATGCGCGCCATCTCGTTGTCGTCAAGGTAGATGACTTGCGACGTGTGTTCGAGGACGGCGGCTGCGTCTGAGGCGATGACGTATTCATCCTGACCGACGCCAACGATCAACGGGCTGCCTTTGCGGGCTGCAACAAGAACGCCGGGTTCTTTGGACGACATCGCGACGATGCCATAGGTTCCCTGCACGTCGAGCAGGGCGGTGCGAACGGCTTTCTGCAGGTCGTCTTTGTAGTGAAAATCGATCAGGTGGGCGATCGTTTCGGTGTCGGTTTCGGATTTAAAGATAACGCCTTTTTGTTCGAGAAAGGTCCGAAGCGATCGGTAGTTTTCAATGATGCCGTTGTGAACGACCGCGAGGGAACCGTCGGCGCTGCAATGCGGGTGGGCGTTGGTATCGTTGGGGGCGCCGTGTGTTGCCCAGCGGGTATGGGCGATACCGCTGTGTCCGACCATCGATTCGGCGCCGGATTCCTTGATGATGTGTTCAAGGGCCGAGACCCTGCCAGCCGACTTTCGCGTGATGATCTTGCCATGTCGGTGGATGGCGACACCGGCTGAATCGTAACCGCGGTATTCAAGCCGCTTAAGCCCTTCCAGTAAAACGGGGAGCGCTTCTTTGCCGCCGACGTATCCGATAATCCCGCACATGTGTTGGACCCCTGTTGTCTGAATATGCCTGAAAAGGCAGAGGCAATGACACCAAAACCCCTTGCCCAATGACCCATTATTCGAGAGTTGCCAACGCGTTGCAACGAGTTGGGCATTCCCTTTAACGTTCTTCGACCAATGAGAGTTCGTCGTGATGCTAAGATCAAAAAGCGTATCAAATCGCGGTGCGGATTACCGTTGTTATGGGGCCTTGGCAATCGAATTACCTGCTCCGATAATGTTTATAGAAGTTTGAATCGGCAATTGAATTAATCGACTATTTCGATTCTCATGGAGAAATATTCGAAGGCGTCGCCCGGTTGGCCGATTTGCCGTCACCGATCGGTGCAATGATGCAGTGGGCGGTTCCACGGTGCAGGGTCGAATTGCAAACGACAACGCCGGACCGATTGAGAAAAATTGCGGTGGTTGGTTTTGAAGTTTGGTGGAGTCTGGGTGATTGCGGTCCTACAAGAATATGGGTCAGGTTCGTGCGAACCGGTAAGTGGCGGGATAAGTATGGGCCGCCCTGGTTGGTGGTTGGTGGTTGGTGGTTGGTGGTTGGTGGTTGGTGGCTGGTGGGTGGCTGCCGGGTGGCTGCATCAATCATCAATCGCATGAATTGCCAGTCGCCGCGACATTACCGCGATGGGCTAACGCCCACGCCGCAATCGCGCCGATAGTTGGAATCACTCAGGGCTTTGTGTATCGGGCAACGAGGTGTATCGGGCAACGAGGAGTTGATCAGAGGTGAAGAAAGAGCTTCGACAAAAAATACGTCGAATGCTGGAATCGATGCCCCAAGCGGAGATGGCCGCTAAGTCTGCCTTGGCGATGGATCATTTGACGGGGACCAGCGAGTACGCCCGTGCGCAGATCATCATGGTGTACCTTTCGCTTCCAACAGAGATTGACACGACCGGTATCGTGCTCCGCGCGTGGCAGGATCACAAGCGCGTCTTGGCGCCGCGCATCAGTTGGGAACAGCGCCGCATGATGCCGACCGAAATCCGATCGCTGACGAGCGACCTTGTCGAGACGTCGATGGGACTGCGCGAACCGGTCTCGGGGCCACCCATTCCGATTTCGCTGATCGACATGGTCATCGTTCCCGGTTTGGCGTACGACACCCAGGGCAATCGTCTGGGCAGGGGGCGGGGATTCTACGACCGATTTCTGGCCCATCCCGAGTTCATGGGCGTGACCTGCGGATTCTCGTTTGAGGATCAGGTTCTTAAAGAAGTACCAGCCGAACCGCTGGATCGCCCGGTATCGATGTTGGTCACTGACAAAAAAGTCCGGCGATTCGCCCGCAGGGCCAAGGCTGCCCGCTAGTTTCCCGCATCAGCCACAACTTCACACAACTGAACATGACCGCAACGTTTCGGAAGTGGTACCAATATGGAGCCGCCAATGCGCGCAATTTCTTTACCGACCTGACCTAAGCGCAATCTCCGGTCGAACGCATTTTTTGGCTGGTATCGCCTGGATTCATTGGGCTAGAATAGCCGAAAGAGGCATGTCGTCGGGCCCTTAGGCAGCCCGCCCTTTCAGGTCAAATTGAAACAGCAAGAACAAAGGCGCACGTCGTGCATGGTGGCGGGGCGCCCACTTAAAATCCCATAATCCATCCGTTCCCCCCATCGGATGGAACCCCAAGGCCCGGTCACCCCACCGGGCCTACTTTTTTGTACCCATCGTGTTGCGGATTGGAATTGCCGCGCGACGTTGCGAATGATTCACTGCGATTTTGCATGGCGTCGGCGTAGCGGCATGGTCATGCACCGCGGACCACCCAATCCGCGCACCAGTTCCGAACCTTGGATGTTCAAACATTCGATCCCGGCATCGTTGAGGGCTGCGATGGTGCGCTCATTGCGATCGTATCCGATGACTTTGCGCGGACCGACGGCGAAAACGTTGGTGCCATCGGTGCGCTGCTCGCGCGACGCGTAGTGTTCGTCACCGCCAGCCGTCTCGATGATTTTGACCTCCTGACCAAACTCATCGCTCAGGATTCTGTGCAGGTTTCGAGATTCGGGTTTCCGGATGACTTCGCCCGGTGCGCCGCTTTCAAATCGCATGATCTCGGAAATACCCTCCATCACGCCCGGATACCAGACCACCGTTGCATAATCGACAATCGTAAAGACCGTATCGAGATGCATGAACAAACGCTCGGTGGGAATCGGGATCTCGTAATAGCGCCGCACCTTGCCAACGTCGAAAGCCTTTTGGGCCAATACTTCGATCGTCTCAGAGCGCGTGCGTTCGCTGGCGCCGACGAGCACCGATTCTTCGTTCAAGACGATGATGTCGCCGCCTTCAATCGTGAACGGTCGATCTTCGGTCGGGGAGTTGGAACCACCAAATGTGATTCTGTGTCCCGCGAATTTCGGATGGTGCTCAAAGATCGCGCGGGTCATGATCGTCTCCCGCAAGCGACGAACGTAATGCATCTTGCATGAGATAACCGACTCGCGCACGACGACGGCTGGGTCGCGGGTGAAATATGCGTTCGGTGTCGGCCCGATCAGAACACCGCCGTTCGGCGACGTTTGTGGAATCCGCTTGCCCACCAGCTTTTGATATTCCTGCACCGTCAAACCCGTGAACAGAATTTGCAAAAGTGCGTCATTGGGAATCAGGGATTCGTTCAGCAGATCCGGTGCGATTGCCGGAACGTTCTCCGCCCGGCAGATCGTTTCGATCAGGATGCGTTTGGCTTCCGGGTTGTCGTTCAGCAGTTCGCCGAGGAGGTGTTCAAGATAGATGACTTCGATGCCCTGGTTCCGCATCGTTTCGCAGAAGGCGTCGTGCTCTTCCTGCATCCGCCGCAGATAGGGGATGTCCTCAAAGAGGTATTCCACCATGTTGTCGTGCGTCAGGCGGTCGATTTCCGGGCCCGGACGATGGACCATTACCGCTTCGAGTGGGTCATACTCGTTCAGAATGTTCAGTTGCACAATCTAGCCCCTGGGGACAATCGGATCCTTCCGGTGCATATCCTATGCAGAATCCAGCCGCATACAATCCGGCTTCTATTGCGGTGTTTGCCCTCAGGCAAGCGCCACCCGATTCTTGAATCGCCAGAAATTCGCATCAAGTCCTCGAAAAATCGATTTGTGTGAAAGATTGGCGCCCCCTCATGACCAAGTCCGGGTAGCCGAACGTCCGGGCGTTGGGCAACGGATTGGGGCTTTACAGTATTGGGGGTTGGCGATGCGATTGAACGGTTCGACAATTGGGGCCTCGATGATGACGCTGGTGCTCGGGGTGGGTTATGGAATGGCCCGCGCCGATCAGCTTTTGATGGAGGATGGCCGCATCCTGACCGGGACGGTATCGCGATCGGGCAGCACCTATCAACTGGTGAATTCCAACGGGACCGCGACGGATTATCCGAAGGACGAGGTCGACCGCTGGGTGGATGTCGCCGAAGTCACGCCAACCGATGCGCTGGCGATGATCCGCGAACTCAACGATCTGGCGATGCCGGTTTTGACCGCGCAGGAACCAGATCAGTTTTCGTTCCTGACCGAGACTTCGTCCTTTTCGAGCGACCGGGCATTCGACTCCGAGTCGTCTTCCGGTTTTGCCAACGGCCGACTTCGACTGGGACGAAGAAGCAGAAGCAACCTGACCATTTCTGCCGGAATCGAAGCCGATCGATTTTCCGCACGCGATTCGCAGGATGCCGAAACCGTCGATTCAGTGCGCCGCGACAAGGACATCGACAACGTGTTCATCGATGAGTGGGCGCGCTACACCGCGTTGTTCGCCGCACTGGAAAAGGACCCGCGCTATCTCTCGTTGACCGATCGGAGGCGCAACAGCGACTCGCTAGCCGACTATTCGCGACGACCGCCGGAGCAGTTTGAAAGCAGCGCCGACGCACTGCGCAATGCACTGGCCAGCGTGCGCGCTTGTCTTAAAGCTGCCGGCGATACGCAGGAGCGAATTCGGGCGATTCCCGTGCAAGCGGTCAACGATGAAGAGGATATCCAGGACTTGGAGATCCGGTTGGCCGACGCCCGCGCCGACCTCGACCGTGCACCCTTTTCCAAGCGCCTCGAACGGCGAGTGCATAACCTCGAAGACCGCTTGCGGAAGCGGGTCAGCCGCATCGAATTGGACGCCCAGCGCAATGCCCGCGTGGTCGAGCGGAAGATCAACGACTTCGCCCGCAAGCGGCAGAATGCCATCAGCCAGTTGCAGGCCGTCGAGACGCTCCTGAACCAGGATGCGCAGGTTGCACCGACGCCGTAAGGAAGCGGAGAATCGCGGCGAAATGGCCCCGGTGTCGGTTGACGGATCAACGCATAAACGGTTAAATGCGTAACCGAATTCGGCAAGGGTTCGGGAAATCCGGGGCCATAGCTCAGTTGGGAGAGCGCTTGCATGGCATGCAAGAGGTCGCGAGTTCGAGTCTCGCTGGCTCCAGTTTCATAAACCACGCCGACCCCAAGACTTGGGGGACCTTCCGATTTTCGGGAGCGCGGCCAAAGACGCAAAATTGCGCGGTGTTACACCGCGCTAGCGTATTTTGGAGGTCGCGATGCCCAAGAAATCCATTAAGAAAACCCGTCCACCCGCCTATCGTAAACGCAAAGGCTCCACCAAGGCTCTCGTCACGCTGCGCGATGCCGCCACGAAGCGAGCACGTGACTATTGGCTTGGCGAATATGGTTCGCCAGAGAGTCGCGAACTCTACCATCGCACAATCGCCGCATGGGAGGCCTGCGGAAGACGTTGGCCTGATGTGGACTTGGTCAACGGATGCTCAACTTCACAGGACGGATTGACCATCATTGAGGTCATCAACCAATACTGGGGTTGGGCCGAATCGTATTACTCAGCCAGCCACCTTGGCGTGCTTAAACCCGTGCTGCGCTTGCTTCGCAAATTCTATGGCATGTCACCGGCAGCGGACTTCGGTCCGAACAAGCTGCGAGCTCTACGCGATGAGATGCTTCGCGGTGACGAAGCAAGCAACCCGCCGCGCGAGCCATGGTCACGCAACGGAATCAATAAGGCGACGCTACGAATTAGGCATGTCTTCAAATGGGCGGTTGCGCGCGAACTGGTTCCGCCTGGCGTACATCAAGCGCTATGCACACTCGACCCGCTCAAACGCGGCCGCACATCGGCTCGCGAGAATCCCAAGGTTGCGCCGGCACCGCTACATTTGGTGGAGAGGGCGATGGAGCAAATGAGCAAGCCGATTCGTGCGTTGGTCGAGTTGCAACTCTTAACCGGGGCGCGCCCAGGCGAATTGCTTCAGTTGCGGCTCACCGACTTGGAGACAGACCGCCGCGCGGGCATTTGGACTTACCGCCCGGAAGCGCACAAGAATGCTTACCGCGAGCACGATCGCGTGATCTATTTCGGCCCACGCGCGCAAGAAGTGCTGCAACCGTTCTTGAGCGATCGATCCACAACAGCCTATCTGTTCAGTCCACGCGACGCGGAAGCGGCCCGGCGAGAAGCACTCTCCGAGAAACGCACCACGCCACTTTCATGCGGCAATCGCCCGGGAACGAATCGAAGCCTCGCGCCGAGCCGACAGCCAGGCGAATGCTACACCACCGCCAGCTACCGCCGCGCCATAACCCGCGCATGCGACGCAGCCTTCCCGCCACCAGTGCCACTGCGCCAGCGCGGCAACGAAACCAAAAAGGAATGGCGAAAACGAATGACGACCAAGCAGAAAGCAGAGCTGCGCGACTGGCAGCGCGAACATCGCTGGCATCCACACCAATTGCGGCACAACGCGGCGACGCATCTACGACGTGAGTTCGGATTGGAAGCCGCCCAACTCGCCCTCGGCCACGCCAGCGCCGCCATCACCGACGCGGTCTACGCCGAACGGGACCAGGCCCGGGTGATCGACATCATGCGGCGGATTGGCTGAGGGGGGCAAGGGCGGAGACACAATGGGACTATGGCTTTCTCCTTTACGTTAATGTGACTAGACACCAGTTGAACTTTCCATCAACCGAGTAGGTTTTCGAGGCTTGGAAACGCTGATTACGCTTTTGCCTCGTAAGCGAAATTCTTCGGCCGAAGAATGCCATGTAGGTGCATCTCAATCACCTGCAACCTATGAATGAGACTATCGCTCAGCGCTGACTGAGTTCAGGGGGGCAGGTCAGACCGCACTCCGGCCTCGCATAGTCGGCGCATTCTCAAGCACATCTGCAAGGCGGCGTAAGGACATTGACGTTCTTGGGCATACGTACTTGTAAGCTGGAACTTCGTAACGCTTGCCCGGTCGTACTATCTCGTCGATCAGGTCAGCCAGCCTGCGAAGTCCGCCCACGTCGGTTATTCGCGTAGATAGCATGAGTCCAGATGCCTCAGTCTTTGCATTACCAGCATCGGCCCACTCCGAGATCAAAGCGCTCTCCGGGACGCCGCCTCGCAACTCCACGTTGACCATATCGGGCCCGACGACCCGAGCGAAGATCATGCAAAACCAATGAAAAAGGTTGCCTCTGGAGTCGAAGTCGGTATCGACTCGATCATCTGCGATGAACAGATCACTCTTGTCGAGGTTCTTGATTCGTTTGTCAGAGAAGCCTCCGTACGAATCGAAGAGGTGCTGCTTAAGGAATGCCATTTCTTTGTGTTTCATGACGTTCACCTTGCCAGCTATCTCTGTCACAATCGGGCTCAATAAGTCTCTTCTACCTATCCCAAGGTTGCAACAGTGTATCTGATTGACTGGGCGTACACCCAATCCTGATTCACCAGGCATCGGTGCTGGCGAGCCTCATTCAGCCTGATCAAGTTTGGTGTGAATTGCAACGAACTCCTTGGACGCGGGAAACGGACTGTCAGTTTATCGGTGCCGCTACGCACCACGGAGCCCCCAACTCAAACTTAAGCACCAGACCATGGCGGCCAGTACGCAGCCAAACAACCGTGCAAGCTCATTCTTGACAGCTGTTTAAGGTGTGAATAGTTGATTTGAAGTCGGGGCGACTGGATTTGAACCGGCAACATCTGGGGCATGGACCAGCTCTTGAGATTGAGGGGGCATTCCGGTTTCTGACAATGGCCTGCTTCTGAAACCTCAATTGATGGCGGTCGCCGCGAATTTTGGGATCAACGACGAATAGATGTTGATCCGCTTCGCGAGTTAGCAAATCCCGAGATTCAGAAATTACTTCAAGAAAATCAGAGCGCCGCAAATGCCTGTATCCTAGCTATTTAATGCACCTGCGCTTCGATTCATCGCCCACTTACTCGAGTTAGCTAGTTAGCACTTCCAATTCACCCTTAAAACCCGTGCCTCGATTGCAAGGTTCCGAACAAGGAGCAACAAACGATGCACGAACAAATCGGTGAAAACCCACTCATCACCCTGGCCGAGGCAGCCAAAATCGCGCCTGGGCGTCCGTCTACGAATTGTGTCTGGCGGTGGTGCAGGAAGGGCGTACTCAGCCGCGGCGGGGAGCGCGTCCGACTGCAACACCAGCGCGTAGGGGGAATGATCTTCACCACGGCTGCGTGGCTTGAGGAATTTGGCCGCGCCCTTGCGGAAGCGGACACAAAGTACTTCGAACTGTGCGAAGCCGCTTCAGAAGCGGCCCGGGCCGCAGAACCGCCGCGTCGCCGACGGTCAAACCGAAGCTCAAACGACGGTCAGCGCCAACGTCAACTTGCCGATGTCGAACGCGAACTGGATGCGGCCGGGTTGTAGGCGGGTTTGAACCGATGGTGGCTGATACGGCGATCCAATTCGATGAAGCGCGCATTCGCACCAACGTGCCCGAAGCACTGCGCGAGCGACCCCAATGGGTCTGTTGGGGTTTCGTCAAGCGCGGCGACAAGCTGACCAAATGCCCCCTCAATCCAATGAAAGGCTCGAAGGCATCTTCCACCGACCCTTCGACCTGGGGCACATTCGATACGGCGATCGCGGGCAGTCGCAAGTACGGCAACGGCGTTGGATTCGTGTTTACGGCTGAGGATCCGATTGCAGGCGTTGATCTGGACGACTGCATCGATCCACAGACGGGGGACATCAAGGCTTGGGCGCGGGTCATTCTCAACGCACTCGGTAGTTATTCGGAGACCAGCCCGTCGGGTACGGGGGTAAAAGTGTTTCTGCAGGCGACCAAGAACGGCGGGCGATGCAAAACCGGATACAAAGACGGCGCGATCGAGATGTACGACAGCGGCCGGTTCTTCACGGTGACCGGCGCTCGGTGGGGCGAGTATTCCACTGATGTCGAGGAGCGGCAGGAACAATTCGATGCGCTTTATGCCAAGGTGTTTGCCAAACCCGAAAAGATGCCACCTGCTTCAAGCGAAACAACCTCGCCCGCCACTCCGACCCTGACCGACGACGAAATCATCCGACTCGCTTGCTCAAGTCGCAAATCCGGAACCAAATTCAGTGCGTTGTGGGACGGCCGTTGGGAAGAGTATTTCAATTCGGCGAGTGAGGCCGACTCCTCGGTCATCTTCACGCTGGCGTACTACACGAAGGACTCCTCGCAGCTCGATCGGTTGTTTCGATGCAGCGGGCTGATGCGGCCTAAATGGGATGAGCGGCACGGCGAACAATCCTATGGCGAACTGACGATTGGCAATGCGCTCCAGCATGTGACCAAGCAGTATCGACCACGCAACGCCAGCGCAAGTTCCAAACGATTGACACCGCAAACGCCCGCGAATACCGGTCGCCCCCAGATCCAGTTTAATGAGAGGCAACTCCGCGATGTTCGAGACGACGCCGTTGAGGCGATCATCGCAGCGAACGATCCGCCAAAATTGTTTCGGCGAGGGAGCGGTATTGCTCGGATAGGGCGAACCCGTGACACCGGCGTCGAGACGCCCTTCATCCAGCAACTGGAGGTTGACGGCCTTCGTGGGGAGCTGACCAACGTTGCGGACTGGTTCCAGCTCAAGCACCTCAAGCACTCTGATGTTCTTCAGCCGGACCTGCCGCCGACATCGGTCGCCAAGGACATCCTGGCACTTCCGAAGATCGATCTACCGCCGCTTGTCGCGATCGTTACCTGCCCAACGTTTGCGGCGGACGGCCACCTGATTATCGAACCGGGCTATGACGAGTCGAGCGGTCTCTGGCATCACGAAACACTCACCGATTTCCCGCCGGTACCGTCAACTCCCTCACAGGCGGATATTGATTGTGCCCGTGATCTACTCCTCGATCTGTTGGCCGATTTCCCATTCGTCGACGAGGCCAGTTGTGCGCACGCTTTCGCCTTGATCCTGCTGCCTTTTGTTCGCGCCATGATCGAAGGGCCGACGCCTTGCCATGGAGTCGATGCGCCCACGCCGGGTACAGGCAAGGACCTGCTCGTCAAAGTCGCCACCATGCCGGCGCTTGGGTACGAAGTCGGCGCGACCACCGCCGCACGCGATCCGGACGAATGGCGCAAGAAGATCACATCCGCGCTACTGAGCGGCACCTCAGTCGTCGTTTGGGGCAACATTGCTCGTCGACTGGACAGCGAACACCTCGCGGCAGTGCTGACAGATACGGTGTGGCGCGATCGACAGTTGGGCAAGACGCACGAGTTAACACTGCCGAATCGAACGATCTGGGCGGCGACGGGCAACAATCTGGCATTCAGCAAGGAGATCGCCCGACGCGTCATCTGGATACGGCTCGACGCCAAGGTTGAAGCGCCCGAATCACGCACCGGATTCCGCCACGCCAACCTGATCCAGTATGCACGCGATCATCGTACTCAACTCGTTCATGCAGCGCTGACGCTTGTGCAGGCGTGGATTTCAGCCGGCCGCCCGGAATGCACGCAGACGATGGGCAGCTACGAGTCCTACACCAAGGTGATGGGGGGGATGTTGGCTGTCGCGGGCATATCCGGCTTCCTCAGCAATGCCGATGGGCTGCGTCAACGTGGCGACACTGAAACGAGCGAATGGCGCGCATTCGTCCTCGCATGGTGGGAACAGCGTGGCGATGCGTGGGTCGGCGTGAATGATCTCATGGGAATGCTTTGGAACGATGCAGGCGAGCGCACCGACCTGCTGCTCAATGTCGTCACATCGGGGAAAGAGCGCGGCGCGCCCACACAGCTTGGGCGTCGCCTGTCGAGCAAACGCGACACGATCATCGCAGGCTTCTGCATTACCGCGAGCCACGAGAAAGACCGTTGCGGACGGTTGGTATATCGATTGCTGCAAAACAGCGTGCAGACTTCCGCGTCCGAAACCGAAAGTCTGCAAGAAGTCTGCACTCAAGTCTGCACTTCTAACTCCCATCAAAACAACGACTTAGAGGGAAGTGCAGACTTACGCATACTTAATTCTGATCTTAACGCATACGCACGGGCGCGCACGCGCACACGCGCGCATACACATAAGGTGGGTAACGGGAAAAAGTCTGCGAAAGTCTGCACATCGGCGCAACACTCAACACCACAACAGGTTACGCGTGCATACTTACCTGCAGACTTTGTGCAGACTTCACTCGATCACCTTCCGATGTCTGCAGACCTCGATTCAAAGCCGAGTATTCGGTGGTTCACGGGTAACGATGCTGCTGTGTCGCAGAACGTGCGCGAACTGGCGCGTGAGCGCGACGGTTGGACACCTGCTTCGTGGCGCAACCGACTTCTTCAACTTGCTGACTCGTGCGCAGGCAACAATCCCGAACGCGCCGACGAACTGCGCCAGGCGGCGGCATTGATGTGCAGCGATGAAGGGAGAATCGCATGAGACAGATGCATGTAGATGCGCAACGTCACACGGAAGCAAACTTCCGGAGAATCGCAAACCCGCGAGACATCAGTTTCGAATGCAATGGTTCCTTCCTGCGCGAAAACGCAACCGAGCCCCGCGGGAACAACCGCAAGGATAGACCGAGTTTGTTGCGCCTGTCCGGATTTATTCAGAGCGCTTGGCGCAGGGACCACGGTTGGCACACGGCGCGAACGGGGCGCCCGTGGGACGCGATCGTGGCGATTTGCGCCCACACCACCACGTTACGGCTTGGGCCCAATGTGGGCGAACCGTGTGTGACCTTGATTGAGATTACGTGGCGGGGTTTGGCTCTGTCGGAGATTGGATACGGGACCGATGGCGGTCCACAAGAAAGGAGGAATTTGAATGCAGATTGAGATGATCGCAATCGACGAAGTCGCCGAGTATGGACGGAATCCACGTATCATCAGCGATGAGGCGGTCGCAGCGGTGGCGCGATCGATCGAGTCATTTGGATTCAAGGTTCCCGTGGTTATCGATGCCGACGGAACACTAATCGCCGGCCACACACGTCTGCGTGCGGCCCGCAAGCTCGGGCTCGCCACGGTGCCCGTAATTCGTGCAACGGATCTGACGTCCGAACAAGTGAAGGCGTTCCGCCTAACGGATAATCAGGTGGCATCGCTCTCGAAATGGGACTACGACCTGCTGCCCATCGAACTAGCCGAACTTCAGGACGCCGGGATCGACTGGTCGCTGCTGGGATTCGATGACGATGAACTGGCCAAATTGCTCGGCGGCGAGATCACGGAGGGCCTGACCGATCCTGATTCAATTCCCGAACCGCCGGACGAACCGATAACGCAGCGTGGCGATCTTTGGATTCTCGGCAACCATCGATTGCTTTGCGGCGACAGTTCGTCGGTTGAAGACCTTGATCGTCTACTGGATGGGGCCCCAATCCATCTGGTCAATACCGACCCCCCATACAACGTGCGAGTCGAGCCACGCAGCAACAACGCCATCGCAGCTGGCGGATCGGGTTTGCCGCATCCGGAATCGAACGGCAAGAAGCGTGGCAAACGCACGCATCACCAGTCTTTCGATGTTGCACGCCAAGGCGAGAGGAAGCGCACGACACAGAAGATGCGTCCCAAGGACCGCCCGCTCGAGAACGACTTCGTCACCGACGAGGCGT
>DDIR01000012.1:0-7279 GCA_002338715.1 Phycisphaerales bacterium UBA1845
CGGTTTTGGGATAGCCTCTAGTATGCCCTCTACATCGCTCACAGATATCCTCAAGTCCGCAAGTTCAACCGACTGGTTCGCTTCTTCGCTAGCCGCGAATGACTCAATAACACTAGTATCAGCAATAGCAGGGTTACTGAGACGCTGATCGATTTCCATAAACAAAGACTCGCAACGCAGCCGCTGTGAACTCGGCAGTATTTCCACCTGACATTGGTCATCCTCGTCGATAAAGATAGATCTCATCCAGCTCTACTCCTCTTGAAGGATTCTTCAATGAATTCGGCGACGCGCCTCTAGGCGGGTGGCCCATGTTTTCAAACATGGGGGAGTCGATGATACGGTTCAAATTGCCGAACGGATATGTTCTCGACGGCGAACGATGTCGCCTGTCGTTTTCTGATGATTCAGTTGTGACGGCTGGCGGACCGATTGATCCTTGGGGTCATTTTGACCTTGATCATCGACTCCCCCACCTCTGAAGAGGTGGGCCACCCTCTTGGGTTTCGACTTCTCTTGAGCGTCTATCACCGGTCTTTTTTGCCGCTTCTTTGTTTGGCTTGCTTCTGGGCTTCTTCGGCTTTTTGTTGCAGCTTTTCTAAGAACGATGGGCCGCTCTTTGGCTTCTTGGGTTCCTTGGCCAATCCGGCGCCGCCCTTCGGACCTTCGAGGTCTTTCTGCTTGATGTGCTTGCGGATGTAGACCTGCTCTGCCGCACCGACCAGCGAACTCGTCATGATGTAGAGGTTCAAACCGCTGGGGAATTTGTAGAACAAGAAGATCATGATGAACGACATGTACGGCATGATCTTTTGCATCTGCTCGGCTTGTTCGGACTGCGGCGTCTTCTTGACGTTGGGGTCGGGCTTGGGTCGCGGCATCAACTTCTGCTGGGCGAACATCATCACACCGACGAGAATCGGCAGCAGGTGGAAGCACGTCATCTCGCCCATGAGCGGGACGTTGACCGTCTTGCTGAAATGATAGAAACAATCGGGCGACGTCAAATCCGTGATCCAAAGATAGAACGGCTCACCGCGCATCGCCACGTTGTTGCGCAAGCTCGAATACAGCGCCACCCAGATCGGCATCTGCAAGAACATCGGCAGGCAGCCGAGCATTTGCCCCATCGGGTTCACGCCCTCTTCGCGATACAGCTTCATAATCTCCTGCTGAATCTTCGCGTTGTCGCCGGCGTGCTTGCGCTTGATATCCTCCATCTTCGGCTGCAACGATCCCATGCTCTTCTGCATGCGGACCATGTTCACCTGCGTCTTCTTGGTGATCGGATGCAGCAGCGTGCGCACCACGATCACCAGGATGATGATCGCCACGCCGAAGTTGCCCGTGACCTTGTAAAGCCAATTCAAGATAACGATCATCAAGTCGGTCAGGGCGCTGAACGTGCACGACCCGTACCCTTCCTTGATCTGCTGCATGTAGTCGCGATTGACGTAATCGGAATTGCTCGCGTGGCTGAAGGCTTCGCGATCCTTGGGCCCGATGTAGATCGACTCCATCAACGACTTCGTTTCGCCCGGCGCGATCGTCTGCTGAACCGAAGTCACTTCGGTGGTGACGTCGTTCAAAGTCGTCGCATCGCCATCCAGATCGAGGGCCTGCACCTGCGCCACGACACCGCTGACCGGATTTCCTTCCGCATCAACCGGACACGTCGTGCACGTGAAAAACAAGTTCCCGCCCGCGTACCATTCCAGCGGTTCGTTGACCTGCTTGTCGGCTGCATAGAGCGTGTACTGCTTGCTCTTGCCGACTTCCTTGAAGTTCTTCGCCGCCAACTCGATCAGGCCTTCGCTGCGCCATGCCGCGTAGACCTTCTGGTCGGGCATGAACGTGCCCTGTGAGAGCAGACCGACGGGCCCGCGCTCGACGATGATGACCCGATGTTCCTGATCTGAGACGTTTTCAATCTCAAGGGTGACCTGTAGATCGCTGCGCAGCGTTTCATGCGCCTGAGCCGGAAGCAGGAATGTCCGCGTCAGTTTGAGAACCGGTTCGTCACCGGCATTGACCGTTGCGGTAAAGACGGCTGACTCACCATTGTTGGCTTCGCGCTTGTCCGCCGTCCACTGCAAGTCCGAAAGATCGACGCGATGTTGCCCGTCGATGGTCAATCGATCGATCGCCAGCGATTGCCAGGAGTTGCCCTTCTTGCGACTCAGCGGCGCGAGCAGGACGTAATTTTCCTTCTCTTTGCCGCCGCGTTTCCAATGATCGCTCAGCGTCGCCTTTGCGATTGACGCACCCCGATTCGACAGATCAAGCTGCATCCGGTACGGACTTTCAAACCCGCCTTCGACCGTACCCAGCACAATCTTTTCCGCTGCATCGGCACCGACGGCGCGATACGCCCCCTTCGCCGCCGTTCCATTTGCAACCGTTCCATTCGACGCAGCATCGCCCGGCGCCGCGTCAGCCGTCCCGTTGCTCGAAACCGATGCCGGTGTACCGTCTGCCGATGCGCCGCCTTCCGCGCCACCCGATGTCGGTTTGGGCGGCGGCCAAATGCGCACGGCGATCATGTTCCAAATCAGAAAGAAGAGCAGTGCCCAGAAGAGTGCTCTGAAGAAGTTCTTATTTTCCATGCTGTTTTTGTGCTGTCTTGATGAAGTTAGTGTTGCAGTCGTATGGGAACGAATGGCGCGCCAACGTTATTCGTTCGCCCAAACCCGCCGGATGGATGCTGTTCGATAGATTCGTTACCGGCGGGGCGCGTCTCGCACGCGGTTGATCGCGCGGCGATCATCGCCCTTCCAAAAGTCGCAGTCCGAGGAAGTCATCCAGTTCGGGCGTATCCAGCGCCTTTTGAACGGCTTTTTGAATGTCGTACTCGACGCGAATGAATTCCAACGTTCCCACGTATCCGTCTTCGTCCGGCGAAATATCACCAGGCCCGACATCATCCGGATAGGGAACCTTCTCACCCTTTTCATGAACAACGACGAAGCACGCCCGCACATCGCGATCGCGCGGTTGCCCGACGCTACCCACGTTGATGATGGCTTTCTCTTCTTCGGTGATCGTGTAAAAACTCGGCTCGCGCAGTTCACCGGGCGGATCGAAATACGGATCGTCCAGAAACACACCGGGGACGTGCGTATGCCCGACCACGCAGGCCATGTGTCGCTCTTCCAACCGATCGAAGTTCGCAAGGATTTTGGTCGGATTGGTAAAGACATCTTCCGCGAACAGATATTCATTCACGGGACGGCGCGGCGAGGCATGCACCATCAAAATGTTCTTGGCTTCATGGCGAATCGGCAACTTGCCCAGAAACTCCCACCGGCGATCGCGCAGCGACTTCTTCTTCTCGTCTTCAAAAACCTGCCGCGTCCAATAGCACGCGCGTTCAGCGCTGACGTTGAAATTCGACGGTTCGTAAAAGACGGCATGGTCATGGTTACCGCAGACGACGGCTTCACACCGCTCCATGACGGTATCGATGCACTGCTTGGGACTGGCGCCGTAACCGATGACGTCGCCCAGGCAATAGATTTCTTTCACATTGCGGCGGTCGATCTCAGCCAGAACCGCCTGCAAGGCTTCGTAGTTACCATGAATGTCAGAGATAATGGCATACACCGGGGATCTTCTCAGCAACGCCTCACTCGCAGGCGACGAGCCTGGCGCCAGCCTTGAAAACAGGTGAGAATCGAATGCTATTGCCCAATCGAAACGTCGTCAATAAGCACCGACCGTCACCGCACAGTTCATACAGTTGCTCCGGAGTGCGCCCTGGGTTTTGCCCCAATCACCCCAGTTCAACCTTTGTTTTAACCTGACCCACGCGACCGACTGCGATTTTGACGGCTTCCTCGCTTTCGTCGCAGCCAAGCCACTTTCTACCCATTCGCTTGGCAACGGCCAATGTTGTACCACTTCCGCAGAAAAAGTCGGCCACCAAATCCCCAGGAAGGCTGCTGGCTTGGATGATCCGCCCCAACAGGGCTTCGGGTTTCTGGGTTGGATACCCGGTTCGCTCCAACGAGACGGTCGACAGGAATGGAATTTCCCAGACATCCGTCAGTGCGGGCCCGTCCGCATTGAAGAACAGGCGTCCCTTTTTCGTCTGCTTGAAAGGCCGACCTTCCTCGTCGAGCTTCAGCCCATCCGTGCGATAGGCCCCTTCGCGCCGGACGTTAAACGTGTGCGAACCCGCCGACTTGGCATAAACAAGGATCGTGTCGTGCTTGCGGCCAAACCACTTCGTCGAAACCCCTCCGGTCCGATAACTCCAAATGACCTCGTTGAGGAAGTTCCCGACGCCGAAGATCTCGTCCAACATCAGCCGAACATGATGGCTCACCCGCGGATCGATATGGACATACACCGACCCGCTGGTTTTCAGGAGGCGGTGGATTTCGGTCAGGCGACTTTGCAGAAATGCGCGGTACTCGTCCACGCCTCCGCGCCAACGATCTTCGTAATTCTGCCCATTCGCGGAAACGCGCGTCGTGTTGGTCATGAATGGCGGGTCGATGTACACCAGATCGATCGACGCATCGGCAATCGTCGCCATCATCGACAGGTTGTCGGCGCAGACGATGCGCCCGTCGGCTTCTTGATGAGCTGACGAACAATCGGAACGTGCTGAATCACGCTTGACGACCTTGGCGTCCTTCATCGATCGATCTTTGCGAATTGGTTTGGAAGGAGCGCTAATGTGTCTTCACTCCTGAAGTCCGAACACCGACGTTGAGTCGACGCGAACCAATGTGAAACGAATCAGCAGGAAGTGCGGCTTTGGATTCGTGTTACTTCAAAAGCGGACCGAATGTCTTACCGGGCGCGGTCATCTGATAGCCCTTGTCGGTCAGCTCGATGGTGCAGCCGCATTCTTCGATGGCCAGCAGGTATCGAAACACGGTGCGACGACTCATCTTGAGCTTCTTTTCGAGTTGCGAAATGGTGAAACGACCTTGCCGAAGCAATGTCACCATGTCGAACGGAACACCGTAAGCTTCCTGAAACAGGCGGCTATATATCTCTTTTCCTTTGGGCCCAAGGTCCGAAGGTTTCACAACGGAGACAAGCACTTTGCAATCCTGCTTCGTGATGGTCCGCACCGAATAACCCTCCTTGCTCGCGCTTGCGCTTTGGCGATTTGATCAACTACGACCCAAGGCCTGACGGCCGCGCGAAGTATGCCAGATTTCTGGTGGCATGGCAACGTTAACAAATCCGCGCGAGCGGCGCGCGACAGCACCTACCACCTGCACATTGATGATCACATCTGACAACTAATGACATCTGGGAATTCCGCACCGAAATGTTAAGCGACGACCCGATACACTTTCGATACTTGTGCGCCCATGTGAATTCCCATTCCCAATCGCATCGAACTCCGGTTGAGGTATGAACCGTCGGGCAAGTCGATCGCCGCCTCTGGTTTCGGAGGGCCGCGAATCGTGCCCGCGACGGACAACCGCATCCTCGGACAGGATCAATCGCCGGATCGCCCGTCGCATCCGTTTGACACCCGCCCGACTGCGGGACCATCGCCCACAAGGCAGGGCCCGATGAACCCATCCGGTGCAGATCAACCTCCACCCCAGACGGGTTCCGAGGGCATTTTCGGACCCGTTAAGCTCGATATGACTTTGTCCTGCCAGCTTGAACAATTACAGCTGTTAGCATAATCTAACGTAGAGTTATTCTTATTGTAAAGGTTTTTAATAAACCAGCCCTGCTCTGAATAAGTGAGCTCAAAAATGGACAAACCGGCACTGAGAGACTTTCTCGAACTTCATTACGGTGAATTGGAAGAACTGAACACCGCCTCCAAACGCGACCGCCTCGAGCGCGTCGACCCCAAGGTGATTGAAGAGCAGCGACGAAAGTATCTCACCGACGAAAAGCGAATCAAAGCCGTCACCGTGTGCTTCTCCGACCTTGAAGGTCGCTTGCACATGCTCGACTACGACAAGAAGTTTCTCCTCAGCTCGGCAGAGAACCTGACCTTCGACGGTTCAAGCATTCGCGGATTCACCGAGATCGCAGAATCCGACCTACGCCTCGGTATCGACTGGAGCGCGTTCTATTGGATGCCTTCCGATATCTTCGGGCCGGGCAAAGTCGTCGTGTTCGGTGAAGTGCAGGACAAAGACGGAACCGCGTTTCGCGCAGATTTTCGCGCACGACTCTCGCAGTTGTCAGAAGAACTCTACAAGAAAGACAAGACCGTCGCGCACGTGTCGGCGGAGATCGAAGGCTTTCTCTTTAAAGGGCGCGATGCCGAACGTCGCATCCGCGAGACCGGCGGATTCGAGCCAATCTCAACCGGTGGATACTATCACTCGCTTCCGCAGGATCCGCTTCGTCAGTTCATCGACAGTGCAGCCGAAGTGCAGCGGGCGATGGCGTTCTACAACGAAAAGGATCACCCCGAAGTCGGTCCGTCTCAGTTCGAAATGAACTTCAGTTATTCGCAGGCGCTCGTCGCTGCCGACCAGATCCAACTGTACAAACTCATCTGTCGCCAGGTCGCGCAGGCACAGGGCATGACCGCATCGTTCTTGCCCAAACCGATCACCGGAATCAACGGCAGCGGTATGCACACGAACATCTCGATTTCGCGCAACAACAAAAACCTGTTCTACGACGCGAAAGACGAGAACAACCTCTCGGCGATGGGCCACCAGTTCATTGGCCGCATCCTCAACAAAGCCGACGACATCTGCCTCGTCCTCAACCCGAGCGTCAACTCGTACCGACGCCTCGATCCGAATTATGAAGCGCCGAACGAAATCAAATCGTCAGCCGTCAACCGTTCGGCGATGATTCGCATCCCGCTCGGAAACGAAAAGTCAGCCCGCATCGAAGTGCGCAGCGTGGCACCCGATGCCAACCCGTATATGCTGATTTACACGCTGCTAAAGACAGGTCTCGAAGGACCCGATCCCGACCCGGTCGATCCCGACAAGCGTCCGCGGACCCGCGTGCTGCCCGACAACATCCTGTCAGCCATCCGCCTTTTCAAGAAGAGCGAATTCATCGCCAACGTTCTCGGCGAAGGCATGCAGTCCAAATACGTCGATCTCAAGCAGATGGCCGCCAACCGCTGCCCACGCGAACTCGGCACGCTCATCAAACCGAGCGAGATCATGTTCCACCACGAAGTCACCAACCAGATGCTCTGGAGCCAGTTCTAAGAAACGCTTCAACATCAAACGCGAAGTTGAAATACAAAGAACGCACCGCCTTCCATCGAAAAGAAGGCGGTGCGTTTTTTGTAGGGTGGGCCGTGCCCACCATGTCG
>DDIR01000012.1:7414-37807 GCA_002338715.1 Phycisphaerales bacterium UBA1845
CGGCGGCGGGCACGGCCCACCCTACGTCGCGCTTATTGCATCAGATTTGATCCCAACCCCAGATCGCCATCTGCATGTTCTTATCCAACGTGTTACCACTGACCTTGAGCGTCAGCAGAATGCGCCCGCGATGATGGGCTTCGTGCGAAACGAAATATGCCAGCGTCGTAAAGATGCCCTTCTTGAATCCGCGATGCTTCGGCTTGCCTTCGAGCGCACCGACCAGGAGCGCCTCAACCGCTTTCCCCGATGCCTTCAGCGCCTTTTTCAACTGCGCCTTGCTGGGCACCTCACCGGTCGCGAACTTCACCAGCCCTTCCAGATGCTCCTTCGCCCGATTTTCAATGTGCATGCGACGAACGTTGTGCATGTGCGCAAACTCACCAGCCACCCCGCGCCCACCGCGTTTGGAGAGCGTCGCGTTCATGCCCTCGTCGGTGATCGTGTCGATGAGCATGAGGTTGATCTTGTTGTTCGTGCGCCAAGCTTCGACCAATTCCTTCTTCATTTGCCAGCCCCATTGTCAGTCGCAGGAGCTTTGGTCAGCGCCTCGTTCAAGACGCAAGCCAGCCGCACACCTGCTTTTTGCAACTGAATGCGAATAAGCGGCGTGTTCTCCGCCTGATACTCGTCACCGATTTGGCCCGACTTCGGAATCAGCATGTACAATTCCGGAACCAGGGCATGCGATTCGACCGCCCAGTTTGCGGGATCAAGGTCAGCCGACCACACTTTCGCCCGCGCCGCGACTTCGGAATCGTTCAAATCTTTCTGAAGCGAATCGGCCAGATCGCGCCAGCCGCCCATGTTGTGGATCATCACGGTGTCCCACAGCGTGTGCAGGTTGGTGTTGCTGTGTTTGAATTCGACCCGCACATCGTTTCCGCCACGATCGCGGGCATAACCGGCATGCAGCGGCTGGTGTATGTCCCCGACAAAGTGCCCGATGAATTTCAGCGCAATTAGCTTGTCCTGATCCGAAGACTCAGGGTTCTTAAGCACATCGAGAAAGTACGCGATCGCCGACACCACACAATCGCGAGGTGGGCACTTCACACCGGCAGGGCAATCGGTTTTCGGCTTGCAGTCGCGGTCTTCATCGTAAACGTTTTCTGATTTTGGCATGTTCAGATAGTGGAGATGACTGGCCCAGCGATAACCCGGGTCGCTGCGAACTTCGTCCGCCCAGACGCACGCGTCCGCCAGCGAATCGTAACCGTCATCCAGCGCCAAGAGGCGCTCGACTTCCGCGCGGGCATTGGGTTTCAACTGGTGCCACGCTATGTCACCGACAACGCGATGACCGGACGCACCCCACCCCAACACCGGTGAAGACCCGGCGAACACGATCACCGCAACAAACACGCACGCCCTTCCGAACCGGTGGAGACTCATTTCAAACGTTCACTTTCAAGACCTACAAGCCGCCAGCCAACACCATGCCCGAGCGACCTGGCAGGCGCACAACCTTCTCGACCGTTTCCAGCACTTCAACACCACTGCGCGTGCCATCTGCCAGCACGCCCCAACGCCCGTCAGCCAGCGTGAATTCCACGTCTTCACCGCTGCCGTTGAGCAACACCCACATCGACTTCACCGACTCATCAGCCAATTCGTCACCATCAATTTGATAGACGATGCAGTCAAATCGAGGCGGAACCGCAAAATGCACACGCCGCTCGACTTCATCTCGGGTGCGCAGTCGAAACAGCGGATGGGCTTTGCGGAGCGCGATCAACCCCCGCGCATAGTCACAAACACCAGCAAACGCAGGCTTGCGCGACCAATCCACTTCGTTGACGTCATCGGGCGCATTGTAGCTGTTGTGGTTACCACCCTTCGTCCGGCACATCTCCTGACCGCTGTGCAAAAACACCACGCCCTGCGCTGTCAGCAGAATCACGAGTGCCAACCGCATCATTCGACTTCGATCTTCATCCGACGCATCGGGCGCCGTCAGCAGCAATTTGTCCCACGCAGTGAGGTTGTCGTGCGCTTCAAAGTAATTGATCGTGTCGATCGGATCCTGGGCCCAATCGTGGACAGCCCCCATCAGCCCCTTCACGATGCCGTCGACATTGCGGCCATACTGCATGAACCCCGCATCACCACCGTCGCCCTGCCCCTTGATCGCATCACGAAATCGATCGTTAAACGCACCGATGCCACTGCCTCGGGTCACTTGCTTTTCCGTCTTGTTTTTGAGCGGGGTAGCCGCTGCCACCCATGGTTCACCGTAGATCAGAATGCGTGGATTGATCTTCGTCAGTTCATCGCGAATCTGCTTCATGGTTTCGAAATCGATCAGCGCCATCAGGTCAAATCGAAAGCCATCAACTCTGTATTCGCGCACCCAATAGCGCAGCGAATCGAGCAGAAACTTGCGGGCCATCGGCATTTCACTGTCGAACTCGTTTCCGCAACCGGAACCATTTGAGAAATTGCCAGCCGGCGTCATGCGAAAGTAATAACCGGGAATCAGCTTCTCAAACGACGCCCATGCGGCAGTGTGGTTGTAAACCACGTCGAGAATCACACCGATTCCGTTTTCATGAAACGCATGGATCGCCGACTTCAATTCAGTGATGCGCGACGGACCAACCGTTTCGGACGCATACCAACCGTCGGGCGAATTGAAATGCAGCGGCATGTAACCCCAGTTGTACGCATCGCTGTCGGTTTCGTCGTTGTCGAAATCCTGAACGGGCATGATCTGAACGCAGTTGACGCCCATTTCTTTGATGTGCGCCAGTGCGGTGCTTGTCGCAGGATCGGAAGCGAGATGGGTCGAAGGCTCGGTCAAGCCGAGGTATTTGCCCTTCTGCGACACGCCCGAGTCGGCTGCAATGGTCAGGTCGCGAACGTGCATCTCGTAGATGATCGCGTCGGTCGGCGATTCCACACCTGCGAACTCGTGCTCGCGAAATCCCGGTGGATCGGTCGCGGCCAGGTCAACGATGAGCGAGCGCGGATGTCGGCCCTGCGTGCAAACGGCATAGGGATCGATCACTTCGCAATTCGAGTCGAGTCGGTCGGCTGACACTTTGTAGGCATAGAACCGACCGGCACAATCGCCTGCGACATTCGCCTGCCAGATTCCTTTTTCGTTGATCGTCAGGGGATGTTCCGTGAGGCCCTCGGTTCCGTCGGGCTGGTTGGCGATGACCACTTTCACTTCGGTCGCGTTGGGGGCGAAGACCGCAAACTCCGTAGCCGCGGGCGCGTACGTCGCGCCGAGTTTGACGCTGTCGTCATAGAATCGCGCGGCATCGCGCAGGATGTAATCGGGACGACAGCGGTGTTCGCCAAAACCGTCAACCGAAAGCACGTAGCGCTTCTGCGGAAACTCAAACGGGTTTTCGACCTCAAGCGAATAAACCGCGCAAAGATCGCCGCGATGCTTGAAGGGATAGACGGCTTTGATGGGGATAACCGCGCCATCCGACGCCGTGAGTTGAAAGCGATCCGGATGCCAATCGGAAGCGGGCAAGCGGTGACTGAAGCGCACGGTCAGATGTTTCCACGCATCCAACGTGACCGATCGAACTTTCTGCTCCAACCGCAAACCTTTCCCAAGATGATCCAGACAGTCAATAATTGTGCAAACAGACGAGAATGAATCGAACAGATTGGTCGAATTCTCAACCAACCCTTGTATCATATCAGCCGACCAACCCAATCCCAATGAAACCGAGATAGACGATCATGAGCAAGACATCCCCCAAAACGCGCCGCAAGAAAAACCAAGCCAACGCGTTCGATCAACTCGCCGAAATCACCAGCAACCTCTGGTGGACATGGCAGCCGCAACTCGCGCCGCTCTTTCAATCGCTCAACCCGCGTGCGTACGAGTCCGCCAACCAGAACCCCATCGTCGCGCTTCGCACCTGCAAAGCCGCCAGACGCCGGGCATTGGAAGCTGACCCCCAATTCGTTCAATTCGTTGGTCGCGCCCATCGCGAGTTGCGCGAATACTTGCGGGCAAGAACATGGTACGCAAAGACGCATCGCACCCAAGCCAATGCCAACGTCGCATACTTCTGCATGGAGTACGCCGTCCACGAATCGCTCCCGCTCTATGCCGGTGGACTCGGTGTGCTGGCGGGCGATCACCTCAAGTCCGCCAGCGACCTCGGGCTGCCGTTTGTGGCCGTAGGTATATATTGGAAAAGAGGTTACGGTAGGCAACGGATCAACTCTGCCGGCAAGCAGGTCAGCGGCGAGCAGTTGATCAAACCGGAGGACACGCCTTTTTCGGAGGTGCGGAAGAGCGGTGGCCGACCTTGGCGGTTGCGGCTGGCGATGGGTTCCGACCGCGTCACAGTCCGGGCATGGCGGGCGGACGTCGGACGGGTGCCGCTCTATCTGCTCGACACGGACATGCCCGCGAACAAACCGCGCGACCGCAAGTTGACCCACACGCTTTACAGCGGCGATCGCGACACCCGCATCCGTCAGGAAATCCTGCTCGGGATCGGCGGATGGCAGTTGCTGCGGGCGCTGAAGATTCCGGTCGGCGCGTGTCATCTCAACGAAGGACATGCCGCGTTTCTATCGCTCGAACGGATCGCCGAGCGCATGAAGGATTGCGGCGAAACGTTCGCGCAGGCGCTGCGCTACGTGCGCAACACGAGCGTCTTCACCACGCACACACCCGTGCCGGCTGGCAATGAGGAGTTTGACCCCGCGTTGGTTGATCACTATCTGTCCACGTATCAGCGCGAGCTCAAATTAGACCACGAAGCGTTTCACAATCTCGCCCGCGTCAAACCCGACAACGCCAAAGAAAATTTCGGGATGACGCCGCTGGCGCTGCGCACGTCGCGCTATGCCAACGGAGTCGCGAAGCTGCACGGCGAAATCGCCCGCAAAATGTGGTCGGGCATTTTCCCGAACAAGAAAACGTCGGATGTCCCCATCGGACACGTCACCAACGGGATCCACTTGAAGACCTGGCTACACCCGGCGATGAACGAACTGCTTCGTGAGCATCTCGGCGAGAATTGGGCGGAAAATCAGGACAGAAATGCTACATGGAAGCGGGCGACGCGCATTCCCAACGAAGCGCTTTGGAACCTGCACGCCCAGTTCAAATCGGAGTTGATTGAATTCTGCCGCCAGCGCATCGAACGGCAACTGCGGCGCGATCCGGTGCGCGGCATGAAACTGTCAGACGTGAAAAACATCCTCGATCCCAACGCGCTGACCATCGGATTCGCCAGGCGCTTCGCCACTTACAAACGGGCGACGCTGATTTTTTCCGATCCCGCGCGTCTTGCGAAAATTCTCAATGACAAGAAAACGCCCGTGCAGCTCATCTTCGCCGGTAAGGCGCACCCAGCCGACACGGAGGGTCAGGCCTTCGTCGCCGAAGTTGTGCGCATTTCGCGCATGCCGCGCTTCCGCAACCGCGTGGTGTTTCTCGAAGATTACGACATGAATGTCGCGCGGCACATGGTTGCGGGTGTGGACGTGTGGCTCAACAACCCGAAGCGCCCGCACGAAGCCAGCGGTACCAGTGGAATGAAGCCGGCGCTTCACGGCGGGCTGAACCTCAGCATCCTCGACGGATGGTGGCCCGAGGGCTTCAACGGCAAGAACGGCTGGAAGATCGGCGCGGGGCAGGATCATCGCGGAACGACCAAGGACGACCAGCGCGACGTCGCGAGCCTCTACAAGACGCTGGAGAAGGAAGTCGTCCCGCTCTATTTCAAACGGGCCCACGGCGATGTACCAACCGACTGGCTTGCCCGGATGAAAAACGCGATTCAGACGATTCCTCCGGTCTTCAATTCGCACCGCCAGGTTCGCCAATACCTGACCAAGTACTATCTGCCGGCATTGAAGAAGGCATAGGCGATGTCAGCCGCCACGGGAAAATCGGCTCTGATGCACCCAAAAACCAATGTTTCGGCCACGATCGTGTCGCAGATGCGGTCGCTCACGTCCGGTTGCAAGCCGAACCGCGTTTCGTACAATACGCCGCTCGGTCGAGTTGTGAAAAATGTACCCGACTTGGCCCCTGGGACACTTTTGAGGCTGATCTGTAGAAGGTAGACGTTGATGAAAACTGACATTCACCCCAAGTATCAGGATGTGGTCTTCTGGGACCCGGGAGCCGATTACAAGGTGCTGACGCGTTCGACGCTGTCGAGCAAGGAAACCATCGAGTTCGAGGGTAAGACCTACCCGGTGGTCAAGATGGAAATCTCCAGCGCTTCGCATCCGTTCTTCACCGGCGTCGAGAAGTTCGTTGACTCAGCCGGTCGCGTCGAGCGGTTCCAGTCGAAGTTCGGCGGCAACTACTTCGACAAGAAGAAAAAGAAAAAGTAAAGCGGCCCATTGCAGTGATTCCAAACGCAGCAGCTTAGCTTTCTAAGAATCAATCAACCACGCACACGGATTCCACATGCCCGTTGCGTGGTTTCTCTTTTTGTTGAGTCAGCGATTCGAACCAATTACCTGTCGCCGCCAACCAACCGCGACATTTTGAATCTGAGGTCATCATGGCCCAAAGTGTAGACGATAAACTTCTCGCCAAACTCGACGAATTGTCGAAGCGCAAGGAACACCTCGACGCGCAGATGGCCGACCCGGACATCGCCATCGATCACGCCCGTGTGACCGAACTCGCGAAGGAGTCGGGAAAGCTGCGCTACCTCATCGATCCGTATCGGGCGCTTCGATCCACGCTGAATAGCCTCGAAGAAGCCCGCTCCCTTGCGCACGATTCGACGGCGGACGCGGACCTGCGCGAACTCGCCCAGGAAGAGCTTCCAGACCTCGAAGAAAAGTACAACGAGCAGATGGAGATGCTCAAGGATCGGGTCGTGTCGGCTGACGATGCGGCGATCTCGTCGCTGATTCTCGAAGTGCGTGCGGGCACCGGTGGTGATGAAGCCGCGCTCTTCGCCCGCGATCTTTATGAGATGTATCTGCGTTTCGCCCAGCTCCGCAAGTTCAAAGTCGAAGTGCTCGATCAGTCGATGGGCGAAATGGGCGGACTGAAAGAAATCGTATTGAACATTCGTGGTGACGGTGCGTGGCAGGCGCTGGGTTATGAAGGCGGCGGACATCGCGTCCAGCGCGTCCCCGAAACCGAAGCCCAGGGGCGCATCCACACCAGTGCCGCGACGGTGGCGGTCTTTCCGGAACCGGAAGAGGTCAACATCGACATCAACTGGGACACCGATGTCGAAGAACACGTGTCACGATCCAGCGGACCAGGCGGGCAAAAGGTCAACAAAACGTCGTCGGCGATCCTGCTTGTCCACACCGAAACCGGAATCACCGTCTCGATGCAGGACGAAAAATCGCAGCACAAGAACCGCGCCAAAGCCCGCCGCATCATGACCACCCGGCTTTATGATCACTTCCAGAAGCAGCAGGACGCAAAGCTCGACTCTGCCCGCAAAACGATGATCGGCAGCGGCGACCGCTCCCAGCGCATTCGCACTTACAATTTTCCACAGAACCGCTGCACCGACCATCGCATCGGTTTGACCCTTTATTCGCTTGATCGAATCATGCTGGGCCAACTCGATGAACTGGTCGAAGCCCTCCAAACGCACGACAAAGAGCAGCGGTTGCAGAACTTGTAACCACAACCTCAGCCGAAATCGCGGGCGAATTAAAGCCGCCGGCTCGACTCCGGTTGACGTTTCAGCAACAATACAGACGTGCGGATGAGATTCGCCCGGAATGGGGATATACTCAAGCGGTTATCTTCAATCTGGGCGGAGTCGGTCGATTCAACGACATCCGCGTCTGATCATTACTCACCAACGGGGAGCGACGTGCGCAATGGGCAAAGCAAAAACATTGCAGATTGACAAATTGATGGGCGCCTTGGTTCATCAGGGTGGCAGCGACTTGCATCTTTCGGTCGGCGCACCGCCCATGATGCGCATCAATGGGCGCATGCGCCGCCTGGAAACCAAAGAACTCGATGCCGACGACATGGTCGGGTTGATGAAGTCCGTCACGCCCGAAAAGAACCAGCAGGAATTGCAGGAAGTCGGCACCACGGACTTCGCGGTTGGTATGCACGAGAGTCGTTTCCGCGTTTCGATCCACCGCCTGCAATACGAAGACCAGGCCAACGTGATGGGAATCGTCATGCGTTTGATTCCCAAGGACCTGCTCACTTGGGAAATGCTCAACTTCCCCGACACCGACGCGATCAAACGACTCTGCATGTTGCCGCGTGGACTGGTTCTCGTCACCGGACCGACGGGTTCGGGAAAAACGACGACGCTCGCGACGATGCTCGACTACGTCAATCAAACGCGAGCCGACCACATCATCACGCTCGAAGAACCGATCGAATTCGTCCATCCGCACAAGAAGTGCCGCGTAACCCAGCGCGAAATCGGCGTCCACCTGCCCGACTTTAACGAAGGCATTCGACGGGCACTGCGTATGGACCCGGATATCATCCTCGTCGGTGAAATGCGTGACTACACCACGATCAAAGCCGCGACCACCGCGGCAGAAACGGGCCACCTTGTGTTCGGTACGCTGCACACGTCCAGTGCACCGAGTACGATCGAGCGTATCGTCGACTCGTTCCCCGTCACCGAACAGGCGCAGATCCGCGCGATGCTCACCGGTTCATTGGAAGCGATCATCGCCCAGCGACTGTTGCGTAAGAAGGGTGGCGGACGTGTCGCCGCATTTGAGATCATGGTTCCCGACGCGGGTATCAAACACAACATTCGTGAAGGCCAGACCTACAAGATCCCAAGTTCGATGCAGACCGGAAAAGCCAAGGGTAACATCCTGATGGACAACCACCTGTTCGAGTTGGCCTCAAGTGGGCAAGTCGAGCCGGAAGATGCGCTCGCCTTGGCGCACGATCACATCGCCCTGGAAAAGAAATTCAAGGAAGCCAACTTGATCGGATTCAGCGGCGAATTGGACAACGCCAACAAGCACGACTAGAGCGGGGCGGCTGCGATCAACACCCACAACAACGTGCCACCATATCCAGCATAGAACGCGGGGCCGCTAAGACTTTTCATGGTCTTGGCGGCTTCCGGACTATACGCGGCGCGCGTGTCGGCAGGAACGGCATGCTTCGGGTTGTCGGCCAACGATTCGAGGGCGACGAGTTGTTCGGCGGTGATGGCCGCAGGACGCTGCGGTGGTGTGACAAGCGTCGACTGATCGACGGGTGTGCCCTCGGTGCGGTTGGCACTGCCAGACACCTGGTTGCTTTGGGGGTTACTGTTTGACGTTTGATTCTCTTCGGCGCTCGCTACCGTCCCCATCAGCAAACAAATCGCCGCAACAATTGCAGTTTGATTTCTTGTCATCACGTCGATTCCTCCAGCCATCCGGCGCCATCGTTTGCCAACAGAAACTCACGAACCCAAACCAACGTCGGTCGGCGACAATGATCGCGACCATGCATCGACGACGGCTTGGTTGGACGCGTCAAACACCAACAGCATCACATTGCCGGTCGGTACCCAACGTGACAGAAATGTCTCGCGATCCCATCGCTCCAACCGCTTCGCCGATGCCGGATCGAGCACAATCACATCCCCGACCGCACCGTTATTATCGTCCACATCCACACCGATCACCACAACCGCGTGGTTGAATTCCTCAGGGGCGCCCTCCTCCTGATTCACCACGCAAATGACCGGATAACCCCGCGAAACCACCCACCATGCCAGCCCCATCGGAGGTTCATTGGTCAATTCGCCCTTCAGCGGGATGAATTTGATCCGTCGATCCGCCCAAAACGCCCGCACATCGCCCACCCGCGTGAGGTCCAGTCCCTCATCCGCGAGTTGCTTGCGAACCCGGGTCGCCTCAAAGCGGTCCTGACCCACCACGTAGTTGACGCACATCACGGCGCTCGCCAACAGACAATCCGTAAAGTCGGTGGCTGACACATAACGAACCTTCAGCGCATTGGGCGGATAAGCGTCGACGGCAATCTGCCGATGACATCCGGTCGTCAGCAACAAACCAGCGGCCAACATCGCGGTCTTAACATGACTCGCCTTCGCATGGATCGATTTCAACGGTTGGGTCCTTCGCTTTCTTTGGAATCAGACTTCGGCAGATTCGCCAACGCGTCAGCCAACGTCAACGTTCCCAATTTCGATTGAAAACACGTGTCGGTGATGGCGGTGACGCCGTCGGCTAGATCGCGATCGTAACCGGCACCGTCTTCACCCGTCAGGTTGCCCGCATCCAAACCGACGACATCGAGCAATCGAATTTCCGACGGGGGCTTGGCCAACACGTAGTGATCTTCGGTATCCGCACCGCGATCGACACGACACAACACCCCGCTTCGTTCCAATCGTTCGACGAGGCGGCGAATGGCTTCGATGGGCAGGTTCAACTTGTCGATCAAGCGTTCGGCTGACACCGGTCCGAGCCCGCGACTAAACGGAACCGCCACCGTGATCGCGCCGGCCAACAAGTCCACGGGCGTGTACGACCGCTGGTCCGCCCGTTCAACGCGGCGCATTCGTTCGAGGTTGGCGGCAGTGTGCGACACCTGTGCGCCGAAGAGAAAAATCAACCAAGACAGATTCACCCAGATCAAGAACAGCGGCAGCAATCCCAAGGCGCCGTACAGGTTGCCACCGCCGACGAGCTTCACGACGTACACTGCGAAGCCCCATTTGGCGACGAGCCAGATCGGTACGGAAATCATCGCACCACCCAATGCGGCGCGATACTTCACGTGCGTGTTGGGCAGGAGTTTGTAGATGGCGGCGACCACGAGAATGTCGACGAGGATCGGCCCCATCCAGCCGAAGATCGCAAGCAGAAACGACGCGCCCGGGGCGGCTGCAAATGCCGTGACAGCCCGATCACCCAGGTATGAGGTGGCCATCAACAACAGAGGACCGAGCGTCAACACGGACCAGTACATCAGCAATCGTCGTGGGATGGAGCGCGAGCGACTGGCGCCGAAGATTCGATTGAGCGATCGCTCCAGGGTGGTGATCAAGGTCAGCGCCGTCCACACTAACAGCACCACGCCGACAGGCCCAACGCGATTGACCGTCAGCTTCGACTCAACGTTGTTGACGATGCGCTCGATTTCCTCGGCAACGTTGAGCGTACGGCCCGCCGACTCGCCGTCATTTTCGCTGTTGTCGGCGCCGCTGTTTTCGGTGCCGCTGTGGTCGGTGCCGATTTTCTTGGTACTGCTGTCATCATCGTCGATGGGTTCGGAGATCACAATTTGCGAGATGCCCGTCTTGGCCAGCATCTCGTGAAGGCTGGCGCGTGAATCTTCGAGCATGCCCACCGACTTGAGGATCAAGAGCACGAGGACGATGGCTGGGATCAGCGTGAAGATCGTCCGAAACGAAAGCGCCGCACTCATCGCGGTGATGTTGTTTTGCCAGAGGCGCTTCGCACAGAAGCGCCACAAGTTGAGATGAAAGCCCGCAAACCTTGCCCATCGACTCAATTCGTCGGACGGGGTGGTGCGCAGTCGATGGGCCCGCGAGCGGATTTCTTCAAACATGTTTAACGTTCGCTGCTTCGCTTTCGCCCGGTGGGTCGCCTTTTGTTTCCACCCGACTTCCGTTCTCTTTCTTTCTGATCCTTTGGATCTTTCTTATCGTCCTCTTTCTTCTTAACTCTTGGGCTATCTTTTTTCGGGGCTTCCTTGCCTTTACCGTCTTTTCCTTCCTTCTCCTTTAGAACACCCCCAAGTAGCCCACCCAACCCCGGCTTCTCTTCTTCCTTTTCTTTACCGCTGGCGCGACGCCCCGTTTGAGCACCGCCTTCGCGACCCTTGGCAGCCGTCTTGCCTTGCGTGGGAGTTCGGCCGCCGCGTTGATTGGCTGGTTCATTGCCACCGCCAGCCGCCTGCCCGAAGGCGTCCATTAGCGCCTGCGGATTCAAGAGCGTGTCGGCGACCACATCCTTGATCAGCGCGTCCATTTTGACCTGCGAGAAATCAAGCTTCGGATTCGAGCGCGAACCGGTGATCGGAATCTCGATCCGCGTGCCAGCGAGTCGCGTCGCATACTCACCCACGGGCCCCTGCACTTTCAATCGACGCAGCAGATGCTCCTGCACCGGAACCGACACGAACAAGTCAACAGAATCGTCGAACCCGACCGACCCACGAAACTTCAGATCAAACCGTTGCTGGGCGAAGTTCAACGTCAAATCCTGATAGGTGATTCGACCGTTCTGCACGGTGAAATCCACACCGCTCACGTCGATCGCGTACATGTCCGGCTGACCCATCCCACCGAGTTCCAATAACGTGACGAAAAACTCGCTGGGCGTGATCTTGAAGTTGTGCAGATCGAGACGACCAAGCCCGCTGCCACCGGTGTACAACGCATCACCCAAGGGCAACGACAGCTCGCGTATCGTCAGGTCCAGCCGACCGGCCATCCTGGTGGAGTTACCGAAAATCGGATTGAATCGACTCAACAACTGCTCACCCAAACGCGGCGTGACTTCGATGCCGGAAAGCATTTGCAGATTGCTCGGCAGACGAAGTTGCGGTCCCTGCGAACCAAACATCACGTCGCAACCCAACTGCACGTTTCCACCAGCAGCCGCCACCTTCGTGACGGGCACGCTCAACTTACCGCCATTGAGCGTGGGTTTGAGTTCCAACTTGCCAAGCGGAATGCCCATGATTTCTGCCGACTGCCAACCCAGGTTGGCTGACATCGACGCATCGCGAAACGCTGGTGATTGGTTCGGATTGTTCAGCGGCCCGCGAACTTTCAGTTGGCTGTCGTTTCGGCCGGCGATGGTGATCAACTCGCGGGTGGCGGGATACAGTTCGTAGCAAACCTGCATGACCCGCTGCCAATCGAGCGAGAATGTTCCGCTGATGTCGGCGTTCTGGGTCGCACTGTACGACGCGACTTTCCCGCCGAGATCAATTGATGCCGCGTTGCTCGTCAGTTTGAGTTTGTCGAGGCTGATGGTGTCAGCCGCCGAATCCACATTGACGTTGTAATCGGCGAGGAGTTTGTCGCGATAGACCGTTCCGTCATCGGCTTGCATCGCAAGGTCGTCGATTGAGGCCGTTCCGTTCATCGCCGTCCGAGTACCGTCGGTCTGACAATTGGCATCAAACGTCAGATGACCAGCCGAGTTCTGGAACGGCTGCGAACCATCTTCATCACTCGGCAGCAGCTTCGCGCACTTCTGCAAATCGGCGCGCCCTTTGATGCGGCCGGCTAGCTTGAACGCATCGCCATAACCCAACTCGCACTGCGACACATCGACCGCGGCGATCGCACTTTCCAACGTCGCCGACTCAACGACCACGTTGGAGGCCAAAAGGTCCAAGCGTACGTTGGTCCATCCGAGGTCGGCACGATGCGGCGCCGACTGCGTGTCAATCTGAATATCCCGCGCTGAAAGGTCGCCACTGGTCAGGATCACCGCGTTGGCGTCGGCCCGCTCCAGATGGGCGACACCCGACATCGATCCACTCTGAATCTCCTTCAATTCAACGCCGAAACCTTGCAGCAGGCGATTCAGACGCGCGACCTGGACCTGCGGAAGGGTAACATCCAGCGAGAAACCATCGTTGGCAACGTCGACCGTTCCCTTCACCGTCGCGACAATCTCTCCGCCGATATCAACTTTCGTTTCATCCGAACTGATGCGGACGAGTTTGCGATCGTTGAGTTGCGCTTCGCAGCGTGTGCTGGCATCGACCTTCGGCGCGTCGAAATAATTCACGCCGCTGCGATAGCGGACCTGGTCTCCGCTCACGTCGCACTTGATCGCCACGCGCTCGTCGCTCGATCGATTCAATTCAATGTTGGCGTTCAACCGACCCGCCAACTCGTCGACCCCCAGGTCCACGACCGGCGAAATCTTGTCGCGCAATCGATCGAGGTCACTGGCCACCGATGCGGACAGACCATTCAAGTCGCCCTGCCCCTCGATGCGCACAACCCCGGCATCGACCAGCGCACGGCGCACATCGAGATCCCCCGCGTCACTCGACGTGACGTCCAGCTCGACGGTGGCTGGGTCCCATTGAATGGGCCCGTTGGGCGTCGCAGCGACCACGTCGTGCAGCGATGCCGCCAACTTCGCCACTGGCTTGTCGCCACCCGTCAGCGCCAATTCATGGATGTCGAGCAGGCCATCCTGCAGATACACATCCGACTTCAAACGAAGCAGACCGGGAAACGCTTTCGACAATACAGCCAAGTCAACGTTGCCCGAAAGCTTCGCGGCAAGGTTGGGCCAAGCCAGCAACTTGCCAGCCAACATCGCTTCAACGTGTTCACCGATCGGCGGCATCGACTCGGCTTCGCGGTAGGGCCAATCGAACACCGCGTTCGCCAGCCCCGCATCGCCCTCCAGGTCAAGCTTTCCCGACGCCTTTTCTTGATCGACCGTGATCGTTCCGGTCAAACCCAGGCGCCCGGACGACAGGCCTTTCGCGCCTTCGATCGCCGCGGCTTGTATGTCGGCAACCTGAACATCGAGATTCGACGTCAGCACACCGTCGCGAATGTCCGCATCGATCTTGACCAGAACTTCACCCGACGCGCGATACGACGCGGGCAATGCTTCAGTAAGTCGCTGGAGGTCGAAGGGCTTGTCCGAATGAATCTTGATCGAACCGGCAGAGTTGGTCGCGAGCGCCGGGTCGGAAAGGTCGCGCGTCAATACAAGTGCGTCTTCAACATCGGCATCGACAAACAGCGTTGCGCCATCGGGCGAATGTGCATCGATCTTCGCCGCGAGCTTTCCCGACGAAACCAACGTGACGTCGGCATTGATCGCATCAATCACATAGTCAACCGGATCGGCTTCGTCCGAATGCGAAGGCGGACCGACGATCGTCACCTTGCCGTCACGCAAGGTCAGCTTGATCGTGGGCAATTTGAAGTCCGATGAACCCGAATCCGCATCGCCATGATCGCCATCAGGCGCGTCGCCCGGCGTGTCATCGTCAGCCGCTTCCTCATCGACGTACACGATGATCGAAGGCGATTCGATGCGGATGTTTTCTGGAATGTCGAGACGTTTCAGCAAACCCCAAACGCCTCCAGGCACGACGACCGAACCGCTGTTGATCCACTGGCGGCCCTGCGCGTCGGTCATTGAAAAACCTTCGACCTCGCAATCACTGAACCACGACAGGTTCAGCTTCGAAAGCGAAACGTCACCACCAACCTGCTCGCCGATCCAACGACTCGCATAATTCTTGACCGGTGATGTGGACGCCAGAAACGGCGACGCAACGACGAGACCGGCCAGCAGGAAGAAAAGCAGCACGAACGCAACGACGATGCGCCGAAGCCAGCGTTTCTTCTTGACCGGTTTCGATGTCTCTTCGGTTGGATTGACGTCGGTGTTGGCGCCGATGTCCTTGTTTTGCGGATTGCCCTCGTTGGCCATCGTTTATCTCCACTCCGTTGTTTCGCTTCCAGGGGCGAAGCGATGTTTGCAATGATTCAGATCGATGATTTCCCCCGATCACCGGATCTTAGTGACGTGAAGCTTAACTGACCGCGAGGGGATGTTAAAGGAGGGTGGGGTATTGCTATCGCCAACGCCACAACTGAAGCGCCGCGTTGCGCATTAAAGGTGCACCGTCGTTGCGTGTTCGTTACATTCCAGCACCGGCATCACCGGTCAGTTGCAGTCGCCTTCCGAGTCGATGCTGACGCTTGCTTGGGCGGCTTCACATGCGTTGCTGTACGTTTGACCGTCGCACCCACAGACCGGATCGACGACGGCCACGCACACATCGGGGATCAAATCGCACTCGCCCGACTGATCACCCTGCCCGCACACTCCGATTTCGAACTTGCAGTAGAGTCCGTCTTGACAAGCCACCCCAGCCAACCCGCCGCAGAACTCGCCCAACCCCGCGCCCCCATCCGGACACTCACCGATCGACGCAACACTCACGCCGGCAGCACTGGCTTCGCAATCATTGCCATAGGTCTGGCCGTCGCAACCGCAGACCGGCGAATAGACATCATCGCAGGCATCCGGAATCTCCGTGCAAACACCTTCATTGGAATCGCAGTCGCCGTCCGCTCGCTTGCAGAACTCGTTGGCTCCACACAACCCGCCGCAAGGCAACAGGTCCGTGAGAACCCCGCACCCCGTCACCACCAACCCGGCGACGAAGGGAACAAGCGTACCAATAGCCAACAGTTTCCGCGTTTTCATCATGCGACTCCACTTACGAACCATAGGGTTGAATCAGCCGCAATTATAGACCCATCCAACTGTCCGGAAACCGTGGTGACGTCAACCGGCACTTCGGCCAATCGCAGTGTTAAGCATTTGCACAGGTCACGTCTGAGCCTACACTCTCGCACATGGCTAAACTGGTCTGCATTGCGGTCATTGGCTCGTTCATGATGTCGGTCCTGCTCACGTGGATCGTCAGGCGATGGGCGCTGCGCACGGGTTTTGTGGACCGCCCCGGAGGACACAAATCGCATGGCACGCCGATCGCCCTCGGCGGCGGAATTGCCATCTTTATCAGCGCAACGCTTCCCTTGATCGCCGGATCATTGATCGCCCGCTGGATCGACCCAGCCAACCTGCCAACTTGGGTGCCCGAGTTCATCCAGCCGCACCTTCAGGGCATGGGCAGCAAACTCGCTACCTTGCTCTCAATCTTCGCAGGCGCACTCGTGCTGCATGTGCTCGGGTTGATCGACGACAAGAAGCCGCTCGGTCCGGGCATTAAGCTGATCATTCAAACGCTCGTCGCGCTGGCCATCGTCGGAATTTGCAAAATTCGCGCCATCGAAGCGATGGGGCCGATCATCTCGATCACCGCCACCGTGTTCTGGATCGTTTTCATCATCAATGCGTTCAACTTCCTCGACAACATGGACGGCCTCAGCGCCGGTGTTGCGGCTATCGCGGCTTGCATCTTCGCGTGCTCCGCAACGCAAACCGGACAAATCTTCGTCCCCATCATGGCCTGGGTGCTCGTCGGAACGCTCTTGGGTTTTCTCATGTTCAACTTTGCACCGGCATCGGTTTTCATGGGTGATGCCGGCAGCATGGTGGTGGGATATCTGCTCGCGATTCTGACGATTCTGACGACGTTCTACGACCCCGAGCAAGGCCTCGCTCCCGTCGGCGTGCTGGTGCCATTAATCGTGCTCGCGGTTCCGCTTTATGACGTGATCAGCGTGACGATCCATCGAATTCGCGCGGGCGAAAGTCCGTTTCGCGGCGACCAGCGACACTTCTCGCATCGACTCGTGCGCCGCGGCATGAGTGTTCGGGCGGCGGTCTGCACGATCTATTTGGCCACCGGCGCGACGGGCATTTCCGCAATCATCGTGCCTCGGGTAGACTGGTCGTTCGCCACGCTGCTGTTTGCGCAGTGCTGTTTCGTCGTGTTGATGATTGCCATTCTCGAACACGCACCAGCCACCGCAACGCCGAAAACCGACAAACGGGAATCGCAGGAATGAGTCCGCGCAAACGTTTGTTCATTTCGATTTCAGTCCTCGTCCTCGTTCAGTTGACCGGGACGGCTGGCTACATGATTCTCGAAGGCCAATCGTTTCTCGACTCGCTGTACATGACGGTCATCACGCTTTCGACCGTCGGATACCAGGAAGCGTTCCCGCTCGATCAATCGGGGCGCATCCTGACCATTGGCATCATCATTGTTGGATACAGCGCGGTTGCGATTTCGATTGCCAACCTCGTCTCACTCATTGTCGGCGGTGAGCTTCGTTCACACCGGGAGCGATTGCGCATGAAGGACAAGATTGCAAAACTAAGCGGACACACAATCATCTGTGGTTTCGGACGCATGGGCTCCAACATCGCCATGGACCTCGTGCGCGAAAACGCCGAGTGCGTCGTCATCGACCGGGACGTGCAGAGCGAACTTGAAGAACGCGGACTTCTGTATGTGCAAGGTGACGCCACCAACGACCATGAACTCGAAGCCGCAGGCATTCGTCGGGCGGCCGCCTTGGTGACATGCCTCTCCAGCGATGCCGACAACGTCTACGTCACCCTCTCCGCCCGCGGCTTGTGCCCGACCGTCAAAATCATCGCCCGCGCCGAACAGAAATCGACCGAACCGAAGTTGAAGCGAGCCGGCGCCGATGCCGTCATCAGTCCGCAGACCATCGGCGCCAACAAAGCCGTCGGACTCCTAAGGCGACCTCACGTCGTCGACTTCGCAGACATGGCCGCCAAAGGCGTGGACATCGAAATCGCCCAGTACCAGGTCGATGCCGGTTCGCCACTCGCAGGCAAAGCCCTCAAGGATTCCAGCATCCGCGAGCGGGCCGACGTGATGGTCGTGGCGATCAAACGCGGTGACGGCAGGCAGGTCTTTGGTCCTGGCCCGCAGGAAGTCATCCAGGTCGACGACCAACTGATCGTTATCGGGCGCGGCGGGTTGGCTGACCGCCTCGAACGACTGAGCATTTAGCCATCCAGTCCCTTTCTCAACCAGCCCCTTTCTCAAATAGACGAGGGCGCGAATATGGCTATGATATGCGCCGTCCATTAGGCGAGGTCTGGACGATTTGGGGTGATTGGGGGCAACACCAACCGGATCGTCCGCGTTCGGGACACATGGTGGGTTCAGACCAATCCCGGGCGGTAAGGCACATCAATACCACGTTGGATTTGGGGTCTGTCAGAATCTGATTCAGGCGGGAAGGGAGACTGGGGTTGGCTGATCTGCTGCCCGGCTACGGTTCGATTGAAGTTCTCGGGCAAGGTGCGCGATCGGTCATTCATCGCGTGGTTCACCAAGCCACGGGGAAGCACTACGCCCTCAAGCGCGTGGTGCGGCGCGAGCCCGATGACCAGCGTTTCATCGAACAGGTCGAAACCGAATACGAAGTCTGTCATCCGCTGAAGCATGCGCACATCCGCCAGTGCATCTCGATCCATCGAAACAAAAAACTCCTTCGGACCGTCGAAGTCTTGATGATCATGGAGTACATCGAAGGGCTGACGATCGAACAGCATCGTCCGAATCGCTTGGAGCACTTCCTCGCGATCTTCCGCAAAGTCGCGGCTGGCTTGCATGCTCTGCACGAAAGCGGACACGTCCATGCCGACATCAAACCGAACAATATCCTGCTCGGTAAGAACGGCGTCGTGAAAGTCATCGACTTCGGGCAAAGCTGCCCCATCGGACATCGCAAGAAACGCATCCAGGGGACGCCCGACTACATCGCCCCGGAACAGGTCCGCCGACTCAACCTCGATCAGCGCACCGACGTCTACAACCTCGGCGCGACGATGTACTGGACGCTGACCGGAATCAACTATCCGACCGAAATCGCTGGCGCGTCAGCCGCTGACATCAGCCGCTCCGACGCACCGCGCTCGCCGCGCGAAATCAACGACAAGTTCCCGCTGGCGCTGAGCCAGCTCATCATGGAATGCTGCAAGTCAAATCCCAAGGATCGCCCCAAAGACATGGTGCAGGTTGATGGGCGACTCAAGACCGTGCAAAATCTCTGGCGTCAGAAACTCGAAGGCCTAAAAGCCAGCAAACGGGCAAGCATGTCGCAGGGCCCGGACCTCTTGGAGTAATTGCAATTTCGGCTGGAATCTGGCAGAAGACGATCTTGGACTTTATCAACACGAGCGCGTTCAAAAGCCCGATGTGAATGCGAACAGCAACTGGATAACTCGATCAGCATGAGCATTGACATCGCCCAACGGATACAGGAAGACGCCGACACCTACCGCGCAGCCGCCCGACTCAATCGCGCCGAAGAGTGCCTCCAGGGATCCACAATCGTCTTGCCCAACTACGGGCAGCTCGTTGTCACCGGCGACCTCCATGGCCACCGCCGCAACTTCGAGCGCATCGTCAAATTCTGCGACCTCGAACACGCCCCCGCCCGCCATATCGTCCTCCATGAAATCATCCACGAAGAACCGCAAGGCATCGACGCGCACGACATGTCGCACGAGGTATTACTGGAAGCCGCAAGGTGGAAAACCGAATACCCTGAACAGGTCCACTTCATTCAAAGCAACCACGAACTCGCCCAGCTCATCGAACAGGACATCACCAAGGGCGGTCGCGTCGTCACCTACAGCTTCCTCGCGGGCATGCGCCAGACTTACGGCGAGTCGTACATCATCGTCGCCGACGCGCTGCTCGATTTCATCGCGTCGTATCCGCTCGCAGTCCGGACGGCCAACCGCGTCATGATTTCCCATTCACTACCCAGCCCGGACATGATGCGCACGTTTGACCCCACCGTCTTGAATCGCACACCCAAAGGCCGCGACATCGGCGACGGCGGCAGCGCCTACCAACTCGTGTGGGGCCGTCATCAGACCCAACAGCAACTCGACGAACTCGCGCAAATCTTCGACGTCGACATTTTCATCTGTGGCCACCAACCGCAGGAATCCGGCTACGATGTGGTCGGCAACCGCCTCATCATCATCGCCAGCGACCACAACCACGGCGTGATGCTGCCGTTCGACCTGAAAAAACCCTACCAAACCGAAGACCTGGTCAGCGCCATTCGCCCGCTGGCGTCGATCGCATAATTCACCAACTGTCTACCTCCGATTTACTACAAACGCGTCTACTGGACTTGGTGGAAATTAGTTGATGCGTCAATGGCTACGGCTGGTAGAGTTCGAGCAACTCCGCGACGAAACAAATTGACACTACCCAATCCATTGGTGCGCATGATCGCTTGCGCATCGATTGTATGAACTTGTCCAACCATCTCATATCAACGCCCAACGCCAAAACTGTGTTGCTTGGCCCTTGAGGCGCTATTACTATGGGCTTTCGTATCTGAACCGTGTGCCCCACACACGGTCGGCTGGCGTTCCCCTTCTTGGAGAAACTGAATATGGCTCCCCATCAACCGCTTCGTACGTGTGCGCTCGCAGGTTTGCTGATGTTGGTTGGAACCGGCTGCATTATCCGCGAACCTTACACCCGAAATCTCGACACCCTCACGAAGCCCCAAGCACAAGCCGACCTCGATTATCTCCAGACGCAGATCGTCGCGATTCATCCCAAGCCCGAGTGCCCCGAGCCGCCCAGCCTTGATGAGCGCGTCACGCAGATCAAAGACGGACTAGCCGACTCGGTGTCGCGCGAAGACCTGCGCTTGCGCGTTTCAGAAATCCTCGCGTCGCTTCACGATTCGCACTCGACCACGTTCATGCTCGGATCGTTCTTTGACCACACGCGCAGCGGCATGCCGGCATTTCCGTTGCTGCTTCGCGCCAATTCAGACGGCATGACCATTCTCGATGTCGCCGAAGGCATCGATAACCCCGCGCTCGAACTCGGCGCGACCATCACGGCCATCGATGGCCAACCGATGCCAACGCTGATCGATCGATACGAACGATACGCCTGCGCAGAAACGCATAGCCAGCGCCTGGTCATTCTTGAAATGCTTCTGCCGGCAATGCTCTGGCGAGACAACGGACCGGCTGACTCCTACGACATAACGCTGAAGTCAAAGGACGGATCCACGAAAACCGTCGCCGTGCCAGCCAGCACCTATCGCTTCGCGAGTTTGAAACCCAACCCAAACAACGAACCATTCCCCCACGAATTCTACGACAACGATCGCGCCTGCATGCTGCACGCCGAAACGTTCAACGGGAACCAAGCCGAGGCATTTCACGCGAAACTCGATGTCGTGTTTGGCGAATTGAAGGAGCGCAATTGCAACGTGCTCATCGTCGACGTGCGCCGAAACGCCGGCGGTTCGACGTCGCTTCCCTTCGACCTCCTGCGCCGCGTCGCCAAGGAACCGATCCGCAGCGGGCAGAAAAACTGGCGATATTCAAATGCCTACTGCCAGGCGATGAAGATCAGCGGGCTGCATCAGCGCAAGATTTCTTCGATCTGGCTCTTCGATTGCATCCTGCCGCTGCAATGGTTCAACCCCGTCGATCGTTCGCGTTTCGAAGCCGACGGCGAATGGCTCCGATCGAAACCGTCGACGATCGCGCCGTACGAAACGCATTGGCCCGGACAGCTTGTCGTCCTGACGGATCGCTGGAGCGCCTCTGCCGCCGTCGATCTTGCGTCGTTGGCCCAGGACAACAAACTCGCAGCCATCGCGGGGGAAGAAACCGGTGGACGAGCCAGCTATTGCGGCGAAATCGCAACGCTGCTATTGCCAAACAGTGGCATCACCGCGCAGGTATCAAGTTCCATCTGGACCCGCGCGAGCGGTGTTCAGGACGATCGCGGCGTCATCCCGGACATTCCCGTCAATCCCGAACTCGACAACGCGACCATCGTGCGGACGATCATGGATTCGCTCCCGGCCACATCGATGCAGACCGATCCGGCATGACACGTTCGACTATTTGTCGGTAGAAACAGATGTACGCAATGGATGGGAGTCGCCGCGTCACGCAACGGTGATTTCCAGACCGCCGACGTCCAGTTCGCGCCAAGCGGCTTGGTTTGCTTCGCTGAGTTGCGCGCACAGCAAGCCTGTTTCGCGGCGTGATGGCTGAACGCTTCTGATGATATCAACCGACTGTACCACGATTGGCTCGTCGATGGTGGGAATTGTGAAGGTCATGCCTTTTTCAATCGTACCGCTGACGATCTTGCCGCACACAACCGGTCCGCGTCCGCGAATGCTGAAGGTATGATCGATGACGAATTGACGGGCCATCGTGTGTTCACTCCATACTACTTGACTACAGGTCGCAACTCGATGACGCATACACTGCCGCCGAGCCCTTCGGAGTCTTCGATTTCGCCCGCGAATATTTTATACGCGCCGGCTTGGATACGAACAGTGTTTTCGGAATCGTCCGGCGCCGGGGCCTCCGCAATCGCGTCAAACAGGAGCAATGCCTCGCCCTCGACATTCCACCGCTTGCCTGTGTCGACCAACGCAACCGCATCGCGTTTCCAAACCGCCGCTTCCACAATCTCCTCTTCGTCGCCCGCCCCTTCGCTGATCGACGCGATTCGAACGCTGCCCGTCGATTCATCCACCGCACAAGCCGTCGCCAACGCCCCGGAAAACACCAGTCCCAAACCATCGCCAACAGGAATCAAACCAAAGCGATCAGGAATTCCCATCGCCTGCCCAACGTGCGTCTTTGGATCCAAGAGCGCGAACGGATCGATCATTCCGCCAACCATCAGCTCGCTTTCGTCGAGCGCCTTCCATTCATTGCACAACGACGCGGGCAGAATCACATGCGGCGACATTTCATCCGACATGACGCGAACACATCCGCCGTCGTCTGCCGCACTGTCCACATCATCGCGGACCGGTTCAGTGTCAGCCGGCTGAATGCTCTGAATGACCCGCTCCCACATCGGCTCGTCTTCGTCAAAGTTACCAGGCGTCTTGACGATGCCCACTTTGGCGACCTTATCACCAATCGGAAACATCATGTCCCATTGATAGCCTTCGATCCCCTGCATCTTGTATTGCGTATGAAGCAGTGACTCGATCATGCCCGGACGAATGCCGGACTCGCCGCGCCGAACGATCGTCAGATTGATCGCAGCATTGCCCATCACCGGCGCATTGAGAATGAAATTGCGGAGTTGTCCGACCACCGCATCATTCGGAAACAGCTCGATGACCAACATTTCCAAAGCGCCGCGCTTCTTGGCTTCAAAGAAATACATCCCGCGCTTTTGCTTCAGGTGCTCGGGGTATTCAAACGTCAGCACGTCGTCGCGATGCGTATTCATATCTCTGCACTCGACAGGGAATCGTTTGTCGCCAAAGGTCCGGTAACCAAACTATAAGCCCAATTGTAATTTGTTTTTACACTCTTGTGCGATTGAAAACGAAACTGGTGACCGCTACACTTGCCCCCGGGTTGAGAGAAAAGTAAATCTGCTTTCGTTGTGATACACCCGAAAGCGATCGTACTGAAGAGAGAGCGACGCCGCCGCGTGGGCTCTCTTTTTTTGTATTGATGACTTTTTGCGTTTATGGGTTGGGGAATCTGTATTGAGGTAAGACGTTGGAGTATCGTCCGATAATAGCACACTCCATTTAGCTTCATTCCCTCAAAAATAAACGAAGCGTCGAGCATTGTCCCGGAAGCAACCGGGCAACGCCTGCTTGGAAATGCGCGTATTTCTCCGGCGCGATCATGCGCCGTTTTGCCAGATGGTCCCCTTCGCCACGAAGGGAAAAATGGTTGCCGGCCAACTCCGGTAAATAAAGGAATCTCTCAGATGAACAGGAAGTCTCTCGCAGTCGCTCTCTCACTCGCCGTCTTTGCCACCGGTAGCATCGCGCAAGCCGGATTCGATTCGTTCGTCATCCGCAATGGTGCGAGTGGCGCTCCGACCATTCAACCCAACAATACCTACGTTCCCGGTGCAACAGAATTCGTCATCAGCCAGGGGGGAATGAAAGCCGCCCTCGGCTCCAACGACATCAACGGAATCACCGTCGGCGACATCTCGCAGCTCACCATCACCCGTCACGACGACACCACCCGCTTTTCCAACGGATCAGGACCAGCCGTCGCGCCCTACTTCAACATGTGGGTCACCGATGGCCTGGGCAACTATGCCGTCGTCGCCAACGAACCGTCCAACCCCGCATTTCAGCCGCTGTTCTCGCTCAACGGCGATGGCAGCAAGACATACGATCTCGACTATACCGACCTGGCCGACAAGACCGTGAAGGTCTATGAGACCCCCGGCTGGAACACCAACTCGTCGTGGATCCACAACCTCTTCGGATCAGACCCGCTGACCTTCAGTGACATCGCATCGCTCGAGATCTCAGCGCCGTCAGCCGCCTACATCCAGAATGGATCCAACGGCGTCGGCTCGGGTGCACCGGACGTGCTCGGTACCGATGTGGCCTACGGTTTCAACTGGGTCTTCGGTGACACGCTCGCCAACTACGTGTCGGGCATGGAAGGTTACGTCGTCTCCGGATTCAACGTCGCCCCGGAACCCGTCAGCCTGACGATGCTCGCACTCGGCGGTTTGATGGTGATCCGTCGCCGTAAGTAAGAAGACGTCCAAACCAATCAGGAAACAACGCGGGCCACTTCATGCAAATGAAGTGGTCCGTTTTTTTTGCGCGCACACCCCCAACTCGCCAGGGAAAGTTCACGCAACACAACGCACTATTTCTTGATGGCTTCGATGAACTCGATCGGGTAACGGCGGATGCGGCCCAGGGTGCTTCGCTCGCCCGATTCATCTTCAAAGGGGCTGTAGTAATCCCAAACGATCTCACCGTTGGACGTCACTTCGAACGCGTGCCCTCGTTCCGATTCCGCGATCAGCGTGTTTCCGTTGGGCAATCGCTGCGATGAGCCGCGACTCTTCGTGTAGAAATCGGTCGGGTTCTTGGCTTTGTATTCCCAGACAATCTTCTTGGTGACGGGGTCGAGCTCGATGACGCGCGACCAGTCGCGCCCCAGCCCGTTGTCGAAGAGCAGGATGTGCCCGTTGTCGAGCACCGTCGCGTCGTGTGGCCCGGAGATCTCATTCTGCCCCCACGTCCAGATCGCTTTCTCCGACTTGCGGTCGATGATGGCGATGGTGTCCTGGTGGCGAATGCAGACGAGGATGTTGTCGAGGCCAAAGATCGGATTCTTCTCTGCAAGGTCTCTGCGGCGCATGGTTTCGATCGAGTTGGCGTGAAAGAGATCGATGATCTGCGAACGGCCCCATTTTTTGGGAGCAACTTCCTGAAGTTTGAATCCATCCGTTGCGTTGCTCAATGCGTCATGAAGCGAAAGCCTGTGAACGACGGTGCCGCGCGGGCTGATTTCCGAAATCGTATCGTTTCGCGATGTGATGGTCTTGTGGACCTCGGGGATGATGCGCGAATCGAACGTCAGCGCCAAAACGTTGCCATTCGGTTGAAGTTCGACGTCGTGATGGACGGGCAACTGATGCTTGGAAACTAGCTCGCCATCCCAGTTGAAATGCGCAAGGTAGCGCGCTTTGGCCGTCACGTGCGGCTGGGGTGGGTTGACGTTGTCGGCGCCGAGGGCATAAAGGTCACCGGAGGGCGTCAAGATGCAGTGCGACCAGCGGCGGCTGGGTGATATCGACCACGATTTGATCGTCTGTCCTTCGGCATCGATGAGGACGGCTTCCGACAGTTGGGCGAGTGTGACAAGGTTATAACCCGGTTCGGTGCGCTGCGGATCGACGTATACAACACCGACATGTTCGGGATCGTCGCCGACGACCGTACCTGCGTAGGGCAACCCGCGAAGATCATCGATTCGCGACTTGGTATTTTGATCCTTCTTGGCGGAATCGCTGGATCGATCGCACGCACCGCAACAATGGAGCAGCGCGGCGCCGATCAACACGAGTCGTGCGAATCGCCAGGATGATTGGAGTTGCATCATTGATGTCGCTTCCCTATGTCGAAATGCGTTGGGCGCAGGAATTATTCTTCAATCCCGTTTGAATTGACCCCGTTGGTGTCGATGTCCGCATCATCCTGCCCAGTGTAGCCCAGCGCATTCATTCGTTGGGCATGGCTTGCGGATCGCGGTCCCTTGCCGGCATGGGCGCTGTTTCCGCCGGCTTTGGTTACCGGGATCAATTGCGAAAGGATCGTCGTCGCAATTTCCGGTTCCGTCTTGAAGAGATTGTGATTCTCACCGGGGTCGATGCTCAGGTCGTAAAGGGCGTGTTTCTTGTCCGACGACCAGATCAGTTTGTACTTGCCATCCACAACGGCGCGGAGACGCCGTAGAAACGGTTTCGGATTCCAGCCCCGGTGGGCGCTTTGAACGTCCGCGATTGGTTTCTTCGGCGGCGCAAAATAGTCCGAGTGTCGAACGCGCTGTGGCTTGGTTTGCAGAAGTGAATGTGCATAACCATCGGAATCGGACGACGTCGCGACGCCAGCCAACTCCAGGATCGTTGGGAACGCATCGATGTTGGACACCGGATCACCGTTGCGACCGGCTTGGATGCGCGACGAATGCCAAATCATCATCGGAACCTTGAGAAGCGGTTGATACAGCGAGTACTGATGGTCGAGCAGATGGTGTTCGCAGAGATGTTCACCGTGATCGGCTGTGATGATGACAAGCGTATTGTCCAGGTCGCCGCGCTTTTCCAGCGTCGCCATCATGCTTTGAAGTATTTCATCAAGTTCCGCGACGGCTGCATCATAGGTCAAACCGATCGCCTCCTGCTCTTCCGGGCGATAGTCCGTAAGACCGAAGACATATTCCCACATGCGGTTCCAGGAGACATCGGTTCTGTACGATCGCCTGATCTGCGCACTGCTCATGAACTTTTCGCGAAGCCGCTTCGGCGGGAGCAACGGGCGATGGGCTTCCATGTAGTTGATGAAAACGAAAAACGGTTTGTCGCCTTCGCTGCGATCGAGCCACGACGTCAGCGCGTCTTCAGCCACTTCCCCGCACGCTTTGATCGCCCAGCTTTCGACTTCACCGCTTTGAATCTTCTGCGGCAATTCACTGCTCTTGTCAGATGGGTCAATCTTGGCGCGGATGATGTTCGCGGACTTGGCCAGGTGCGGCTTGCTCCACGGATGTTCGGAGGCATCAAAGCCCTGGTCGAAGTTGTTGTCGGCGGAGATGAACGGATTGGCAGAGAACAGAAACGTTCGGTATCCGGATTGCCCAAGCGCCTCAGCCAGGGTCTTGTACTCGCCTTCCAACGTCGGATGGCTGTTGTCGGTCAGGTGCGTTGACGGCAGAAGACCGGTGAACATCGAGGCATGCGACGGCACCGTGGTGCTGGATACCGACTGGCAGTCATCAAAGACCAGCGCCTTTTTCGACCACGTGTCGAGGAAGGGCGTGGTCGGGAGGTTGTATCCATAAAGACCCAGACGATCAGCCCGCACCGTATCAAGCACGATGAAGAGGACGTTGGGCTGGTTGGATTTCGTTTCGCCAGCCGGCTTGCAGGAAGTCGCCAACGTGCAGCACGCAACGATGCAAACGAGTGCGAACCGGCGCATTGGCGGGCGACTTTTCTTCGATTGATGTCCGTTGATGCGATTCATCTCTTAAGCCCCATCTCCCGTTTCGCCGCTTACGATTTCATCTTCCCCGGGCTCATCACTTTCGGTGGCGGCGAACATTTTGGTTACACCAACAGCCGCCAGCATGATGATAAAGGGCATGAGCGGGAGTCGAAACCGCGTCAATCCAAATGCAATCGCATGGATACCGCAGAAATAACCCACCATCAGCACGATCAACCACGTGTGTCGGTTTCTCAAAGTAAGCAGCAAGCCCGGAAACGCAAGGAGCATCGCCGCAACGTACGTCAGAATCGCCGACCATTCGATCGTGTGTTGGATCGCCGGGTTCACCGGTCCGTATTGGCCCAGTTGAAAGTGGCGGATCATAAACGATGTCGGGTTCCACATGTCGATCAGTTTGTACATGGCGGCTTGGATGAAGTAACCGGGGTCGTCTTTGATGTTCTTGATCGATTCGTACTTCGCGGTTTCGACAATCTGGATGTCGGTGGGTTGATCGGTGTTGTAGCGCTTGCGGGCGATCTCGATCAACTCGGGCGCCCAATTGGCGCGAACCGGCATGACCGGAATCGATTGAAACGGCGGCGCGTAGCTGAATTGCGGCGGATGCGGCCGATCCAGGAACGTGTGCTTGCCGGCATTACCGCGCCAAACGTTGAAGGGACCATTGGTGTCGACGAGAACCAGTGCATCGTGAACGCGATAGTTGCGAATCGTCCAGGGGCTCAAAGCGACGACCAACGCCATCACCGTCAGCACCGATCGGCCTACTGCGCGCGAGCGGTTCGTCCAGTGGATCAGCACAAACCAGATGAGTAGAAACGGGATGAAGTAAAGAATCGCCGCCCGCGTCATCGCCGCGAACGCCAGCAACACGCCTGCAATCACGCAACTTTTCTTCGAAGGAACCGATGACGTCGTCGTGAGCAATCCAAACGCGAGCATGACCAGAAACGTGAATACCGTCTCGGTCCAAAGCAAGTGACTGAAGGCGATCAGGTTTGGATAGATGGCGCAGAATGCCGCGGCGATCAGCGCCGACTTGCGATCAAACCATGCGCATGCGATCCAGTAGACGAGCCCGACGGTGACGGTGCTGAGAATGACCTGGGCGAATTTGACCGCGACGACACTGTGGCCGGTGATCGCGTAAATCCCCGCAATAAACATCGTGTAGAAAGGCGGCTGATAACTGCCGGTGTATTGCGGCAAGTCGGACATCAGTGGGCTGCCTTCGTGGCGCACCCACGATTGATAGGAACCGATGAAGCCTTCGCCGTTGAGAAGCGCTTCAGCCCGTTGCAGGTAGAGCCGTTCATCGAGCAATGGTTCGATGTGCGTCGTGACCATCAGCGCCGCGAGGCGCAGACCGAATGCAATCAGGATGATGATCCAGAAAGCTTTGCGGCTTGGTGGCTTTGCGAGGGGATTCGGGTTCATCGCCGATCAATTCGTGGTGGCGTCGACAGGAGCCTCGTCGGATTCTTCTGACGGGGCGGCATATCCCAGCGAGCGAAGCAGTTTTTGTGTTTCGGGCGATTTGTCTTCAAACGCAGGGATCGGATTCGCTTCGTTACGCCAATCGGCCAACCGTTTCTTGAAGTCCGCAAGCACGCTCGCTTGCTGCTGATTCGCGGAGTCAATCAGGTTGTTTTGTTCGTCGCGGTCAGCTACTAAATCGTATAGCCCATAGATGCTATCCGGATCGCGGGCGACGTATTTGAACGTTTCGGAGCGAACGCATTGGAACTTCTTTTGATTGACCCATTCTGACTCGTCATGAAACTTCGAATCCCACCACGGTTTGGTGGCTTCGGAAAATACAGGGGCACGTTCTGGTAGCTTGCCGTCGACAACCTTTGCAAAGCTCACCCCTTCCATGCGAGGCGTCGTCGGCAGATTCAGCAGGTGGAGAATCGTCGGCGCGACATCGACGTTGGAAACGATCCGCGACACGCGCTCGCCCGCGTGGTCTTGACCGGGGAAGCGAACGATCAACGGCGTGTGGACTTCCGAATCGTAAACCGTCGCACCGTGGCTGAAGTACGTGCGGTGTTCGTGCATCGTTTCGCCGTGGTCGGACGTGAGGATGATCAGCGACTTGTCGTAGATGCCGCGTTTTTTCAGCTCATCGAACAGGCGTCCGACGTGCTCATCGCAGTAGGTGATCTCCGCGGCGTATTCGTTGTCGAGGGCTTTGGCGAATTTCATCGCAGTCTTTAGTCGGGCAGGATTGTTCTCACCTTCCGTCAGCAGCGCTCGCACGCGTTCGATGTTCTCCATCGAACCTTTTTTGCGCTGACCCGACTGTCCGTAAAGGTTGCGATACTTGAAGGGTGCTTCGTAAGGCCAATGAACATCAAAGTAATGAATAAACATGAACAACCGGTCGCGCTCACCGGCTGGCTTGGCTTGACGCTTGTCGAGCCAGCGAATT
>DDIR01000012.1:37908-39576 GCA_002338715.1 Phycisphaerales bacterium UBA1845
CGCTTGTCGAGCCAGCGAATCGCCGCATCGGAAACCTCTTCCGCCAACCGCTGCGGCTGATCTGTCTCGTGCTCCTTGAATGCGATCGTGAAGTTTGCATCAAAGTGAGAGAAACCCTGATCGAAATTGAAAACAGGATGCAATGGAAAAGCGCCGATGATGCCCGCGCAATCAAACCCATCCTTGGCCAACACCTCGGCGAGCATTTCGTTTTCATCGCCGAGGACAAAACCATTCTTGGGCGCACCGTGCGTGTGCGGATAGGTTCCGGTCATCAGCGACGTGTGCGACGCCAGCGTTGTGGGCGCGGCGCTGATGTGGTTGGTGAAGAGAACCGACTCCTTGGCGAAGGCGTCAATGTTCGGCGACTGGACGAACGGATGACCATAACAGCCCAGGTGATCAGCCCGCAGCGTGTCGATCGAGATCAGAATGACATGTTCGATGTCCGGGGTGTGCTGTAGCGTTTCGCGTTTGGCCGAGGTGTTTGCGCCTGATTTCTCGCGGCAGCCGGCGAAGCTGCACAGGATCGTCAGTGCACAGAGCGGGACGGTCAGTTTGCGTTGATTGGGTCTCGTTAACATGGGTTCGGGGGTTCGATCCTCTCCGCAGAGTGCTACGCAATGGGGGTTCGTTGGGTTCGATGAAGCCAAACCGGCGTTTATTCGGTGATTATGGCCAAAAGATCATCGCCCGTCTTGTGGCCGCAGTCCTGTTTTTTGAAGAATCTTGAAGGCATACTTTCCATCGGCGACAGAAAAGCAGATTCTTCGCGACTATTATCGAATGCAGGGGGTTCCGATAATGGGTGGTTCGGGCGGCTTGCGAAGATAGCGGGCACCCACTTGGGCCTCCAGTACAACCGCAGCGATAGGTCTGTCGATAACCTGAAAAGTGGCCTGTTCCGTAAAATGAGGTCAGTTCCGAACGTGTATTGGAAACTTTCGATTGAAGGTTTCATTTTCTGGAGGCGAGTTTCAGTGCGAAAGCAACGGCTTATGCAAAGTGTATTGAGAATCTTGACCATCGTTGGGTTGAGTTCCGCGATGACGGCACGGGCGTCTGAACTGTCCATTGAATTCGCGTCTGGCGATCCCGTTGAGGCCTCGGTCCAGGTCGGCGGTACCGTGGTGGTCAACGTGATCTGGACCCAGGACGCCGACGAAGCCGACAACGTGGGTCTCGGTGGGTACGCATTCTCGTTGACGGCGGCTCCACAAAACCACAACGGTACAACGCCGACACCCGACAGGGTCGAAAACACCGCGCTGTACGTTGTCGCAAATACACCAGCCAACGGATTCTCAGACGGAGGTGTCATGGGAACGTTGGGCGGGAACATGTCCTACATTGCTGGGGCTGCCAATGATCCTGCGAGCTCGATCAATGGTGCCGTTACTGATCTCGTCCTGGGAACGTTCGAACTGCGGGCTGACGCGGAGGGGGTTCATGAATTCTACATCTTCCGCAATGCAAGTTTGCTTTCGCCCGATATGGCCGGCGCACAAGCGCAGACGCTCGCGTTCTCAAGCAACCCCGACGCCTACAACGAGTACAGCATCGGTAATGGGTTCGCCGGTCGCAACGATGGAAGCGGCGCGCTTCCGCTGACGGTTACCGTGACGGCTGCCTCGACCGGCGGCGGTGGCGGCGGTGGAGGAGGGGGCA
>DDIR01000123.1:0-33504 GCA_002338715.1 Phycisphaerales bacterium UBA1845
TGGGCACGGCCCACCCTACGAAGGCGAAGTTGTCAACTAGAAGGTAATTTGCGGGCAGAAGGTAACTGGCGGGAATTCTCAAACGCCCTAGACCATCGAATCGGAAACTTGAAATGGCCAATGTCGATCTACGAACGTACTGTTTTCTGGACAGCATCCAACCGCAATACGCCGCGTTTCTTGGAACGGTTGCGCAGGGCTTCCTTCCCGTCGCGGGGATGGCCAGTCTGTACATCGAAATCTCACCCGGTATTGAAATCAACCGCGTGACCGACATCGCCCTCAAAAGCACCAACGTCAAACCGGGCATGCAGATCGTCGAACGCTTGTACGGCATGCTTGAAATTCACTCCGAATCACAAGCCGACGTCCGCCAAGCCGGTGCGTCCATTCTCGAATCGCTGGAACTCACCGAAGAGGATCGCATCAAACCGCGCATCGCGTCGAGTCAGGTCATTCGCCGCGTCGACGATCACCAGACCCAGTTGGTCAACCGCATGCGTCATGGCAACATGATCATCGCCGGGCAAACGCTCTACGTGATGGAAGTCGAACCCGCGGGTTATGCGGCGCTGGCGGCGAACGAAGCCGAGAAAGCGGCCAACATCAACGTCCTCGAAGTGCGCGTGTTCGGAAGTTTCGGGCGGTTGTACCTTGGCGGTGAGGAGCGGGACATCGAAGTAGGCTATCAGGCGGCGCTCGCCGCCATCGAAGGCGTAACCGGTAAAGACAAATAAACAGTTTGCGAATAAACGATTCGGCGGCAATTCCGTCGTCGAATTCGACAAGAGCTTCAAAGGAGGTTCATCATTATGGCAGATGCCTTGGGTATGATTGAATGTCGCAGTTTCCCGACGGTGGTCGAAGCCGCCGACGCAATGGTGAAAGCGGCAAAAGTCGAACTTGTCACTTACGAAAAGACCGGCGGTGGGTATGTCAGTGCGGTGGTGCGCGGTGATGTGGCAGCCGTCAAAGCCGCTTGCGATGCTGGTCAGGCAGCCGCTTCGCGCGTCGGTGAAGTGGTGGCGGTGCATGTGATCGCCCGTCCGCACGCCAACGTGGATTCCGTCATCCCGCTCGGTCGCGCCGACAAGGGCAAGAAGGGCTAACACTGGCGTTGATGTGTCCTGTGGGTACGCGCGGTCGTTGGTTGCGCAGTGCCACGTCATGGCATTTTTTGCATTGGAGCCCTCAACATGGTCCTTGCCAAAGTCGTTGGCACGGTTGTCGCCACGCAAAAAGAAGCGTCGCTCGAAGGTCTGCGCATGATGGTGTGCAAACCGGTTGACATCGACGGCCAGGAGAAGTCCGGTTTGGTCGTTGCGGTCGATGCCGTGGGGGCTGGCGTGGGCGAACTCGTGATGTATGCCACGGGAAGTTCGGCGCGTCAGACGACGGTGACGCGCGATCGGCCTTGCGATGCGGTGATCATGGCCATCGTCGACCAATGGGAAGTCAACGGCGCGTACAAGTACAAAAAAGACGAGGATCCGCCCTACAACTAACCCGCATTCAGGATAAGACGTGCCACTGCTCTGTGAGCAGTGAATGGTCTTCAATGCCAACGGGAAGAAGGCGAACGTGAGTCAACTGTCCCAACAACAAATCGATCGCATCGCCCAGGCGGTGCTCGCCCGATTGGGGGCTGGCGCGGTATCGGGCGGGTCGCCATCGTCGATGCCGGCGGCTGACCAGTTTGGTCGCGAAGTCATCGGCGTGTTTGCCGAGTTGGACTCAGCCGTCAATGCGGCCAACGCAGCGTTTCGGGCGTTCGATACGCTGAAATTGTCGCACCGAGACAAGATCATCACCAACATTCGCAGACACATGCTCGACGCTGCGGAAATGTTGGCGGACGAAGCCCACCGCGAGACGGGCTTGGGCCGCTATGAAGACAAGGTGATTAAGAATCGGTTGGTGACGAACAAGACGCCGGGCACGGAAGTGCTTCGTGCCGAAGCGCAATCGGGTGACAGGGGGTTGTCGCTTTTTGAACGCGCCCCATTCGGTGTCATCGGTTCGATCACGCCAACGACCAATCCAACGTCCACGATCATCTGCAACACCATCGGCATGTTAGCGGCTGGCAATGCGGTGGTGTTCAACGTGCACCCCAACGCCAAGAATTGTTCGATCAAATGCATCGACCTCTTGAACCGGGCGATCATCGAAGCTGGTGGACCGCCGAACCTTGCGGTGACACTCGCGCATCCGACCGTCGAAACGGCGCAGGCGTTGATGCTGCATCCGGGCATTCGATTGCTCGTGGTGACCGGTGGCGCGGGTGTGGTCAACGTGGCGATGAAAAGCGGCAAGCGGGCGATCTGTGCCGGTCCGGGCAATCCACCGATCGTCGTGGACGAGACGGCTGACATCGATCAAGCCGGCAGGGACGTTGTACTCGGCGCATCGTTCGACAACAACATCATCTGCACCGACGAGAAGGAAACGTTCGTCGTCTCGCAGGTGGCGGACAAGTTGCTCAAGTCGATGTCCGCAAACGGCGCGGTTGTGTTGACGCAATCGCAGACGAAACAGTTGGAAAACCTGATCTTCACCAAGACCAATGGCCCGCGAAAAGCGGCGACCGTCAACCGCGAGCTCATTGGCAAAAATGCCGGCGTGATCTTGCAGAAGATCGGAATGAATGTGCCAGCCGACCTGCGACTTGGCGTCATCGATGTGGGCGTGAACCATCCGCTCATCTGGACGGAGCAGATGATGCCGATCATGCCGGTCGCGCGGGTGTCGAGTGCGAACGAGGCGATCGATCTCGCCGTCGAGGCGGAAGGCGGCCGACGTCACACAGCCGTCATGCACTCTAAGAACATCGACAACCTCTCGCGCATGGCGCGGCTGATCAACTGCAGCATCTTCGTGAAGAACGGTCCATGCTACAACGGTCTCGGCGAAGGGGGTGAAGGATACACCTCGTTCTCGATCGCCAGCCCGACGGGTGAGGGGATGACCGATCCGCGAACGTTCTCGCGCTTGCGACGCTGCGTGCTAGTGGATCACTTCAGAATCGTATGAGTGAATTACCGGCCATCGCTTTAATTGAGTTTTCGAGTATCGCGGCTGGCACGTTTGCAGCCGACGCGATGGTCAAAGAGGCGTCGGTGCAGCTTTTGCGTGTGGGGACGATTCAGCCGGGGCGGTTTCTCGTGCTGATCGGCGGAATGGTCGCCGAAGTCGAACTCTCTTACAAAGCCGGCATCCGTGCGGGTACGCCGCAGGTTTTGGACGATATTTTTCTGCCCGACGCCCATCGCGACGTGGTCAAAGGCATCGGCGGGGGACGGTTGGCCAAGGCGTCCGACGCGATGCTCACGCTGGAGACGTCAACGTCGAGCGCGATTGTCCGCGCGGCAGACGCGGTTGCGAAGGGGGCGCTGGTGTCGCTGATGGAATTGCGGCTTGGCGATGGTCTTGGCGGAAAGGGATTTGCGCGGTTTGTCGGTTTGCGTTCGGACGTCGAAGCCGCTTCGCAGATTGCCAACGATGCGCTCGTTGGCAGGGACGTGCAGTTTTGTGAGTCGATCGTGTCGCGTATCGACGAAGCGCTGGCCGACCGATTGGCGGAGTCGTCGCGCTTTGATGGTTCGAGCAAGTAATCCGTAACCAGGGAATGCAAGTCGAATGTTGTTGGGACGCATCATCGGAACGGTCGTGGCCACCGAAGTCTGCGAAGGGCTTAAGGGGGTACCATACCTGCTCGTACAACCGCTGTCGCCGCAAGGTGATGAGCGGGGCGAACCGATTGTCTGCGCCGATTCGACGAACATGGCCGGTCCGGGTGAACTGGTTTATTACGAAGGCGGTCGCGAAGCTGCGATGACGCTTCGCGAGACATTTGTGCCCGTTGATCACGCGATCGTCGGGATTGTGGACGATGTTCACCAGGAGCCTTCGAAGTGATTACCGGCGTGGTGACAGGTGAAATCGTCTCGACGATCAACCATCCGTTCTACAACGGAAAGCGGATGCTGATTGTTGAAAAGACCGACGAACATGGCAAACGCAGCGATGACTACATTATCGCGGTGGCGGCTGTTGAAGCTGGCGTCGGAGATTCGGTGCTTATCGTTGACGAAGGCAATGGGGCACGGCAGATCCTTCGCGACAGCAGCGGTCCGGTTCGTTCGGTCGTCGTCGGCATCATCGATGAAGTGCACGTCGGCTAGTCGCTGTCGGTTGAAGTAGCAAAGTCAATCGAAATGCCACTGCTCTGTGAGCAGTGAAGATCCGAAATCATCTTCGGTCGCCCAACACTGCTCACAGAGCAGTGGCACGGTTGGTCGAGTTATTACAGTACATTTGCGATCACAACGTTGCTTTTGAAAGTCGCGCAATTCAATGGAATGGCAACTACGACGTGAGATGGTCTCCATTGCGAAGCGCATCGATGAGCGGCGGCTTGTCGCGGCGAGCGATGGAAACATCAGCGTACGAATCGGCGGTGGGCATCAGCGTACCGGGCGCATCCTGATCACGCCGAGCGGTGTCGCACTCGGCAGTCTTCGCCCGCAAGATATCGTGATGATCGACCACGACGGACGCGTTCTTTCCGGCGATCTCAAAAAGTCGTCTGAGTTTCGATTGCACCTGATGGTGTACGAAGTGCGCAAGGATGTGCGAGCAGTCATTCACGCCCACCCGCCGATCGCCAACGCGTTTACCTTCGCGGGCGTTCCGCTTGATTCGTGCATTGTTCCGGAAGTCGTCGCGACGCTCGGATGCATTCCCACGACCGAATATGGCACGCCAGCCACCGATGAAGGCGCGATTGTCGCGCGGGACGTCATCGCCGATCACGATGCGATCATGCTCCAGCGGCATGGCAGCGTGACCGTTGGCGATTCGCTCACGTCGGCGTATCACAAGTTGGAAAAGTTGGAGCATACGGCTGAGGTGCTGCTAGCCGCCTATCAACTGGGCGGTCCGCGGAAGCTTTCGCAGGACGAAATCCTGAAACTCGCGAAGCTGCGCGAGGATTTGGGGATCGGTTCGGGGGACGATGTGCTGAGAGCGTGCAGAACAGATCGGAAGTAGCCGCCTACATGTTGGCCGCGATATCTGTGCGATAGGTTGCGCCGTCGAAGCGAATCTTACCGACGGATTGATAGGCTTTTTCCCGAGCAGCAGCCGCACTTTCACCCAGCGCCGTCACACCCAGCACCCGCCCGCCGGCTGTCCTGGTGCCTGCAACATGCGACTTCGTTCCCGCGTGGAAAACGAAGACATCATCGCGTACGTCGGTATTCAATCCTTCGATTGATTTGCCAGTCGAGTAATTGCCGGGGTATCCGCCCGAGGCCATCACGACGCAAACGGCTGTTCGATCGTCCCAATCGATCGACGCATCCTCGAGTTTTCCATTCGCACACGCATAGAGCAATTCGAGCAGGTCGCTCTTGAGTCGCGGGATGACGACCTGCGTTTCAGGGTCGCCGAATCGACAGTTGAATTCGAGCACTTTCGGACCGCCAGCCGTCAGCATCAATCCGACGTAGAGTACGCCGCGATAGACGCATCCTTCCCGGCGCAGTCCGTCGAGTGTCGGGATGATGATCTCGTGTTGCACCTGGTCGAGCAGGCTGTCGGTGGCGTGCGGTGATGGCGAAATCGCTCCCATGCCGCCAGTGTTCGGGCCTTCGTCGTTGTCACCGAGACGTTTGTAGTCTTGTGCGGTTTCGAGGACGTAGATGGTCCGGTCGTCGATCAACGCGAGGACGGAAATCTCCGGGCCTTTGAGGCGTTCTTCGACGACGACGGTTTGGCCGGCATCACCGAACTGCCCTTTGCCCATGATGTCTTCGACCGCCAGCAACGCCTGATACGGTTCGTCGCAAACGATGACGCCTTTGCCAGCTGCCAATCCTGCGGCTTTGACGACCTGGGGCGTGTCTCGCGTGGCGATGTACTCTTTCGCCCGTTCGAGTTTGTCGAATATCCGCGCTTCTGCCGTCGGTACGAGGGCCTGGGTCATGATTTTCTTGGCGAAGGCCTTGTCGCCTTCGAGCCGGGCGGCTGCCTTGGTTGGCCCGAAGATGCAAAGTCCTTCGTCGTTAAATCGGTCAACGATTCCAGCGCACAGGGGCGCTTCGGGACCGACGATGGTGAAATCGATCTGGTTGGCTTTTGCGGCTGCGATGACGGCATTTTGATCGCTCGGATCAACATCAAGGTTCTTTGCGATGGATGCGGTGCCCGCGTTCCCGGGCATGCAGAAGAGCTGGCCCAGTCGGGGGCTCATCGCCACTTTGGAGGCCAATGCGTGCTCGCGCCCACCGCTTCCGATGATCAGGACGTTGAGTTTTTCCGGGGCCATCAATGAATCTCCAATGCCTTCGATGCGCGAATGGTACGCATGATTGGCGAATCCAACAACCGCATGACGCGGCAAATCGGGCCCAGCATGGGAAATCTGCGCGCAAAAAAAGCGCCGCGACTCGAAAGCCGCGGCGCCTGGAGGTTGGAATTGACGATCAGGCCTACCGCTGGCGGCGACGTCGCAACTGCTGGGTCTTCATGCGGCTGAAACCGAGCAGCATCAGCAGCATCGTCGCGGTGCCCGTAGCACCACATGGTGCGTCGGCTCCACAGCTGGCCGCATCTTCACTGCCGCTGTCGACGCATTCGCCGTCGACGCAAGTCTGACCGCTTGCACAGTCCGAGTTCACCGTGCAGGCGGCATCTGCGGCGGTGCATTCACCGTCGACACATGACTCACCCTGTGGGCAATCCTGGCTCGTCTGGCAGCCATTCGTCGAAACTTCGCACACGTTGTCGACGCAAGTCTCGCCCTCGAGGCAGTCCGCGGTTGTTTCGCAGTCAGCCCCCGGCAGGTTCGGATCCGGCTGCTCGACGATACAACCGTCCGCATCAACGGCTGACCCGGGTGGGGTTCCCTGGCACAGGTCGTTGCAGTTCGGAACACCGTCAACGTCCGAGTCGGTGTCGGCAACGCCACATCCGCAAACACCGGGTTCGCCCTTGTTCGAATCGTTCGGGCAGCCGTCGCAGACATCGCCAATGCCATCGTTGTCGGCGTCGGCTTGATTGGCGTTTGAATTGTTCGGACAGTTGTCCACGCAATCAAGATCGCCGTCATTGTCGCTGTCGATGTCCGGCGATCCGCAACCGCAGACGCCAACCGATGTCTTGTTCGCATCATTCGGGCAAGCGTCGCAAGCGTTACCGCGGCCGTCACCATCACTGTCGGTCTGGTTGGCGTTCGCGTTCAGCGGACAGTTGTCGTTGCAATCGGGAACACCGTCAAAGTCAGGGTCGACTTCCTCGACGCCGCAACCGCATGCACCGGCTTCTGTTTCATTCTTATCGTTCGGACATTCGTCAACGCAATCGGGCGTGCCGTCGTCGTCGGTGTCAATGCGATCGTCCAGATCGTCGCCGGTACCGTTGGTGCAGACGTCGATGCAATTGGGCACCGTGTCGCCATCGGTGTCGGTCTCAGCAATACCGCAACCGCAACTGCCCTGTGACGTCTTGTTCGGATCGGTTGGGCAACCGTCGTTGCAGTTCGGTGTGCCGTCAGCATCCGTGTCGGTTTCGGGCGTGCCGCAACCGCAGGCACCCGGTGCAACCTTCAGGAAGTCATTCGGGCATCCGTCGCATGGATTGAACGTTCCATCGTTGTCGGAGTCGCCCTGGCAACCATCCGGAATGTGATCGTTGTTGCAGTCACCGCAGGCAGCCGCATTGGCGAATCCGGTCGGGCAATTCGCGATGTCGACCGTGTCCAGGATGCCGTTGTTGTTGCAATCTTCGCATTCGTCCGGAACACCGGTCAGGTCAACGTCAGGACTAAACCCTGAATCAATGTCGCATTCGTCAAGAATGTCATTGAGGTTACAGTCGTTGCCGTCGAGCTCGCAGATGTCCTGAACCTGGTTGTTGTTGCAATCGTCCTGCGATTCGCATTCGTCGAGGACGCTGTTGTTGTTGCAGTCGTTGCCTGCAATTTCGCAGATGTCCTGGACCTGGTTGTTGTTGCAGTCGTCCTGCGATTCGCACTCGTCGGGGACAGTATTGGCGTTGCAGTCCACACTGCCATTGGCGATTGCACAGAAGTCCAATTCGCCATTGTTGTCACAGTCGGCCTGCGACTGGCATTCGTCAGGAACGTTGTTCCCGTCGCAATCTTCAGACCCGCTCAAGATGTCGAGCGTGTCGGCGATACCGTTGGTGTTGCAGTCCGGAATACATGTGCAATTCTCGGTACAGAACGGATCGACCGGAACTTCACCGCACGGACAAACATCCGGTGCGAGCTTGGCCGAATCGAACGGGCAACCGTCACAGGCGTCGCCAGCCGAGTCATTGTCACTGTTGGTCTGATCGGAGTTCGGAAAATCTGGACAGTTGTCGATGTCATTGCCCACACCGTCCAGATCGTCGTCACGCGGGCCGACATCGATCGTCAGTTCAATCGTCGACGTGACACCGGTCGCCGAGTTCTGGACCGTCATCAGGATGTTGGCACCCAATGGCTGCGACTGGGCGTACACGTGTTCAACGATCGGTCCGGTGCCAATCAGTTCATTGCCGTCGCCAAAGTCCCACGTGTAAAGAAGATCAGGGTTGTCCAATTCATAGAATTCGTCCCGTGTTTGCGACGCATCGAATGCGACCACGAGGGGGTTCCCGGCATTCGGATACGTGATTTCGAGTTGCGGGAAGAGCCGCGGAAGCACGTTTCCATTCAGGAATGAAATGGGGGCGCTGTAGGCGGTCTTACCCGTGGTGAAGAAGGTAAAACCGTCCGCGCGATTGTCTTCATCGCCGGCTGAGAAACTACCGAGCCGGTAAGTGACGTTGCCCGCGGAACTACTGTTTCCGGGATTCTGTGCCAATATCAGTTCCGTCTTGGAGGGCACGGAAAGAATGTTGTAGAACCCGGGCACGACATTGGTTCCACCCGTAATTCGGACTACGTCATTCGAATCGAAACTCGTCGCGTCGAAAGAGGCATCCGGGTCAGTCAGCTTGAACTGTCCGACGTTGGTGACGTTGGCGCCATCACCCAATACGCCCGTCCAGTCAATCGTGAACGTGATCTCGCCGTTGTCGCTGGTGTACTCGACGCCGGTCGTGGCATTGGCCTGCTCGCCGGAAAGCTCACCGATGACTTGCCAGATTTCCTGCCCTGGCGTTGTGTCGTCAACGCAGATGACGTCCCACAATTCAACCTTCGATGTTGCAAGGTCGACAATGACGGGACTGTCGTCCGTGAGCCCGGTTGTTCCGATCATCACCGACGTGCCGCGGATCTTACCCGAACCACGATTGGTGCCTGTCGGGCGGGCCGGCGAGGCGCTCGGGTCGGTTCGACCATCCTGACCTGGACCGGGGACCATTCTCGCGTAGAAGAAATAGGTTCCGTCACCCGGCAGTGCAATCAAGGGAACACCGTAATTTCCGGTGACGTACCCTGGCGCTTTGGTCTGGGGAGGGCTAAGCAGCGTGCCGTCATAGCCTTCGTTGTCGGAGTCGAAATAGAACTCGATCTTGGTTCCGCCATCGAAGTCGAATGCGTTGTAGGCAATGCGATACTGACCACCGACCACCAAACCGCCCGGCGGATCGATGAAGTTGAGAAGCGGCACCAATCGCGGCGTCCACAGGAACGTCACAAACGAGCTTTCAAATTCCTGAACGATATCAAGGATTTCGATGCCGCTGCGAATCTGGCCATACCACCGCGAATTCGGATCGGTGGCATCTTCACGCCATTCGGTCACACCATTGAGTCCGGGGAACGGATCGCCCGCATCACCCGCGTCCTCACCGCCGTCGGCTTGGACGATTGCGTAGATGAAGTTGGACCCAACGCGCTGCTGCAACGGCTGAGCTTCCGGTGCGTCCAGGAGCGGGCGTGGAATGTTGGTATGCATCAACATCATTCCGTTGCCGATCGGGGCGCCGGGAGCGTAGAGCGAGAAGTTGATCTTATTACCACCGGCACCGGGTTCGTCCGGCGGGTCAACACCGGTCAATCGGTAGAAGTAAAAGCGCTCTTCCAGGTCCGGATCAGCGTCCTTGTTGCGGTTCTCGTGGTAATACACCGAATGCGACGGATCGAATGCAAAGTCGGTCAATTCGATCTCGGTCGGTTCGCCGGGACGAAGGATGTCAGCGAGGTCCGTCACGTCGATCCATGACGGGTGTGCCGTGCCAAGGAAGGAGTTGCCCGTGAACTTTTCTTTCAAGACCGGCGACGGATGGACGAACCCACCGGCCATGATATCCCAAGCTCCCACCGGGGTGTCGATAATTGCTCCGGGCAGGTATTCGTCATAGTCGTAGAGGTCTGGGTAGAGTTCCCAGACGTGCAACCATTCATGCGCCATTAGCTGCTTTCCTGCACCACCGACCACGCCACCCACATCGCCACCAACTTCGCCGACGTCACCGAGCGTCGTCCCAAAGTCAGAGAACCAAATTGGCGAGAGCGATCCGGGCGTGTCTTCCCGTACCTGAATCGGAAGATCCATCGCAGGTGCGGGCAACTGGAAGAGCCCTCTGCCACCTGGTGCCAAGCCGGTCGCAACAATGCCGGCAGGGAGGATGAACGTGGAGTGTACGAAATTGAAATGCAGGTCAAAACAGACTTCTTCTTCTCCCCCCAAAGGAAGCGGGATTGTGAGACAGATTGTGTTGTCCACCGGCATGACCAGAAGGTCCCAGTCGGCTGAATCATCATGGACTTCGACGGCATCTTCGGTCAGTCGCCGTCGGTTAAACGGATAGGTCGTGCTTGGGCCGCCATCATTGGTTGTCCCCAAGTCGAGGTCGACTGAGTAGTTCTCGGTTCCACGATCACGCACCTCACCTTGGTCGAGAAGTCCGTCAAGGTTGAAGTCGCGTTTCATCGCCAAACCTGATGTTGCGTCATCGTCTTTACGCCACGTCAGAAACTCCAGGCTCGTCAAGTTTCCACCGTCAAAGCCGGCAGTGCCGTGGATGTTGAATGCAAAGGGTCCAGCCGGTGGGATAATACTATCGGGGCCGCTTGGGTTGTTGGGGTTATTTGTGCCTCGATCATGTCCCCAGTCGTTGGTACTAAACGGTGAAGTGACTTCACCGAATCGACCGTCACCACCGTACCACTCACCGTCGAATCCGAGGACCATCGGATCGAGGCTGTTGGTGTTGATGAAACCGAAGTGCGAGTAGCCCGAGTAAACCGGTTCACCGGCAGTAAAGCTGCGCGTGTGATACATCGAGGAGGGCAAGTCGCGGAACTCGGCTGGACCGTCGTAGTAACCCGTCGTGTCCGGGTAGATGCTGCCGCCACCGCCATTTGGATTCTCTGCGTCAAATCCGTCACCGACGAACATCGGCTCCAGGGTTGGGGAGTCGCATTCGTTTTCCTGTACTTCTGCATCGGGAGTGCACTCGACGCCTGTTCTGGCGTTCGTTCCACCGACGTTTGGGTTGAAGTCGCGCGGGCCGCCAACGCCGGGTGACTGCGGGTCAAAGTCCCGCATGACCGGAATGTCTTCGACCCATTCAGGTGCATCGGGCGCTTCTGTTGGAATCAAGCCGCTATCGATGTGCTCGTCACGCCAGTATTGACGCCACCATTCCTGGTACGACACCATCGCCGGATAAAACGCCCCGGGTTCCGGTGTGATGGGGACATAAAAGCCGCCCGGCGCCGGTGCCTGTTGGAGTTTCGTATTGCCGACTTCGGTCCAAGCGTCAGGTCCGTCATACACACCGTTACCGCAACGCGCGATCAATGCATCCGCGTCGCCAGGGTAGTTTCGGCGGATGTAAGCCTCTGCCCACGCGCGGCTGCCTTTTGTTTCAACATCGCCCTCAAACGTGTTGTTTGGACTTGGATCAAGCTTGATCCATCGGCCTTCCACCGTGGTGCTTTCGCGATCGTAGATGACCAGGAAGTCTTCAAAAGGTTCGGCATAGTCCCAAGCGCCATCGTCGTCAAAATCACAGTATTCGTCGTTTCCGATTTCTCCATCGGGCGTGCAGTCCGGGACCGTATCGCCCAGATCGTTTTGCATGGACCCTTTGTAACCATCCGCCGTGTCTTCGGTCAGCGCGTCGTAGTACCCGTTGCCATTGAGGTCGACGAATCGTTCGCCGGGCGTCCAGACCGGATTGCCGTGAATGTCCATGTCGTCCAAGCCGAGCGGATAAACTTTGACGTTGGCAGTGGGATCGTCAGGTGTTCCGGTGCTGTCGTTGTCGTAGAGGTCACCGTTGTAGTCAATGCGATACATCTGACGTGATTGGTCAAAGTTCTCGCCTTCGAATTCTGAGTAAGAGCCGCCATTAAGATTCGTGAAGGGAAGCGTGCTGGGAGAGCCTTCGGGCAGGAGCGGCCAGGGAACTTCACCCCAGTCAAACACGTTTCCGGTTACGGTAACCTGCCCATATGAGATTTCCTTCCAGTACTCTGCAAACGAGTCAATGTTTGGATTGAAGTCGTCGAAGTACTGATCGAAGATGTCGCCGCGATCCACGCCAGTCACGCTGGCTGGCGGGTAGCCACCGCTCACCGACTTTGGCGGGACGACCATCATCACGGTGAACTTTCGCTCATCGGCGACGGCTTGCGTGGCAACAAAAAGCGAGAACATAATCGCCAGGCTCAAGCCCGCGCAAATCCAGTTGCAGAATCCTCGTGTACGATTGTTGGTTTTCACGGCAGCTCCCCAATGGCTCGTTTGGTTGTCTAGATCCAGCAAGCAGTGCGAATCTTCAAGCAAATCTGTTTTGGTCTGGCATCAACTTTGAAGTTGTCAAAATCGAAGTTGTCAAAAACACCGAGACGACAGGCGCCGCACGAGGCGAACATGGGCGCGAATGCGATCCGCCATCAAGGCCATTGCCCGGCGCGGGGCATCGATGCCGCGGCACGTGGGTGAGCAATCTGATGGACGAGCGCTCGAACGTCGGCACACCGGGTATCGCCTGTAAGAATCGCGTTTTGATTCATACTAGGCAGCACCTCGGACGACATTCAACGCCGATTGTCGTCGATGCACCAGTGTCCAGTCAAGTCTAGTTGAACGCGGAACTTATGAATCGTCACCGATATCAGGACCTTCGCGCGCAGCCTGACTTGTCAGATTCTGTGTAACGTCGACTTGGACACTGCGAATCGCGGGCTTATCGGTCTTCGTTGTTGAGTGCCTTGATGCGCTCCAGCACCGGTTCCCACGATGCCCGGTGATGGATCATCATTGGAAAGATCTCCCTGACGTGGCCGGTTTTATCGATGAAGTACGTCGTGGTCTGATGATATCGGTCCTTCGTGATCCCTTCGATGTCCGCAACCAATTTGAATCTTGGCTCAGAGTTGAAGTGTTTCAGGAATTTGGCATGTGATACCAAATCTTTGTCTTCCTGCGCTACTGCAATCACCACGGTGTCGAGCTTCGTGAATTCGTCGTAGCTTTCCTGCAACTGGACCAGTTGCTTCGCACAGTACGGTCACCAAAACGCCCGATACGTGGTGAGCACGATATTCGATTTTCCGATCATCTCGCCAAGATCGACCTGCGTGCCATCCGCCTGCGGCAATGAGACACCCTTCACCTTCTCGCCTATTTTGACAAGACTGTTGTCGCCCCAGGATGCATCGCCGATCGCGACTTCTTTCCCCCCACCCTCCGCAATCACCGGAACCGCAATCCGCTTTCTGATGAAGCGAACCGAGCCATCTTCCAGCGTTGCATAGGCAATGAAATTGATTGCGATCTGATCAGAATCTTTCGGCGCGGCGATGAGTTTGAAATCAATATTGGAAGATTTGGATTCGAGCGCACGTTCAAACGGGGCGCGGAGAAATTCATTCTTTGCCAATTCCTTGTGCTCATTCAGGACCTTCCCGACCAGTTCGACCGATTTGGGAACATCGATCTGAATCAGCGGGACGGGAATCCCGGCTTGGTCCACGGACGAGTTGGAAGCAATATCCCAGTTCAATGTGAGCGTGTAGGACTGGCCCACGTGCAAATCCGTGGCATCGATCCTTGCAGATATCTCGACGGCATTGGGCTGCACAATTCCCAGTGCCATGATGCAGAGCATTGGCATCGACATGTGTTTTGTTCTCCAGAGTATTTGTCAGGCCCGGGTGGATGATCGCAATCGACCTTTAACAAAACCCACTTGGTCGAAGCAAGTCAAACGGATCATAGAAGCTGTTCAAGAGATTGCAAAACGGTAATTCCTGGGGACTTAGGCAGACTTCACAGGGACGTGCGAAGCGTGATGACGGCTTAATTTTGCATTCACGGCAAAAGCTTTTAGGGTGTATGGGTCTAAATCTGCCTGAATTATGACTTCAAACAAGCCAAGGAGGCCAAATGTCGGATGGATCGGGTCGTTACATCATGCTTGTCAGCGTTCATGGACGCGTCCGCGGTTCTGACATGGAACTTGGGGTGGATCCCGATACCGGTGGGCAGATCACCTATGTGGTCGAATTGGCCAAGGCGTTGATCGAGCACTCCGAAGTCGACCGCGTGGATCTGGTAACGCGGCGTCTTGTCGATCCCAAACTCGATTCGGTATATGGCGAGAAGTTTGAAGAGCTAGCCCCAGGTGCAAACATCGTCCGCATCGAATGTGGTCCCCGACGCTACCTCGCGAAAGAATCGCTCTGGCCACATTTGGACAGTTTCTCGGACAATCTGCTTCGATTTTTGCGAAATCAGGGGCGTGTTCCCGACCTGATTCACGGGCACTATGCCGACGCTGGATATGTGGCGGCGCGGTTGTCGTCGCTCTTGGGGATACCGATGGCCTTCACCGGTCATTCGCTCGGACGGGTCAAAAAGCAGCGGCTACTTGAACAGGGAACGACCGAAGAAGCCATCGAGAAACGATACCGCATCACACGGCGCATCGAGGCCGAAGAGTATGCGCTCGACAACGCAAACTTCGTTGTAACCAGCACCCATCAGGAAGTTGAAGAGCAATATGCGCTCTACGACAACTATCAGCCCGGTCGCATGACCGTGATTCCGCCGGCTGTCGATCTGAGTCGCTTCACGCCGCCACCGCGCAGTTGGCGCAACCTGCCAAAGATCCAGAAGGCGATCGCGCCGTTTCTTGAGGATTGGGCCAAACCGATGATCCTGGCGGTGTCGCGTCCCGATCCGCGCAAGAATATTTCCGCGCTCATCAAGGCATTTGGCGAGAATCAGGAATTGCGCGATCGTGCGAATCTCGTGGTGGTCGCCGGCAATCGCACGGACATCAATCAACTTGATCGCAGTGCCCGTGAAGTTGTCAATGAGATTCTCTATTACGCTGATCTCTATAATCTGTACGGCAAGATCGCCTACCCGAAAAATCATCAGTCCACTGACGTTCCGCACCTATATCAGTTGGCGGCCAAGACCAAGGGCGTGTTCGTCAATCCCGCGTTGACCGAACCATTCGGATTGACGTTGTTGGAATCAGCCGCCAGTGGACTGCCGATTGTGGCCACGTCGGACGGTGGTCCGCGAGACATTGTGGCGCTCTGTAAGAACGGTGTACTCATTGATCCGCTGGATACAGATGCGATTGGAAAGGCGCTGCTGGATGCCATTTCAGATCGAGGGCAATGGAACCGCTGGTCTCGGTCGGGTTTGCGCGGAGCGCACCGGCATTACTCGTGGTCAGCGCACGTCAGCAAGTTCGTCAACACTGCAAGCGCTGCGATCCGAAATTCCCACAAACGCCAGCGCCCGCTTTCAAACGCGGCCAGGCTCATCACCGCTGACCGAATCGTGGTCTGCGACATCGACAACACGTTGGTGGGCGACAAAGGCGGACTTCGCGAGTTGATTCGAATGCTAAAGGATGTTGGTTCACGCGTGGCGTTTGGGATCGCAACTGGACGAAGCCTCGAATTGACGCTGTCTGTTTTGCAGGAGTGGAAGATTCCAACGCCACAACTCTTAATCACGTCTGTCGGTAGCGCCATACATTATGGGGCTCCGCTGATTGAGGACCGTGGATTCGAGCAGCACATTCGCTATCGGTGGCGTCCTGACGCGATTCGCGAGGCGATGGCCGACGTTCCCGGATTGAAGCCACAGGGGCCGGAAGGACAAACAGAATACAAAATCAGTTTCGACATGATCGAAGGCGAAGCACCTTCGGTAACGGACGTAATTCGCCATTTGAGGCGATCGCGCATACAAGCCAAAGTAATCGCATCGCATGGGGCATACCTCGATATCTTGCCGATAAGAGCATCTAAGGGCATGGCGCTGCGTTATTTCGCCATGGACTGGGGTGTTGGGCCCGATCGTTGCCTTGTGGCTGGCGATTCGGGCAACGATGAGGAAATGCTGACAGGCAACACGCTGGGTGTGGTTGTAGGCAACCACGATCCAGAACTGGAGAAACTCCGTGGCGAACCGCACATCTACTTTGCAGAAAAACACTACGCGTGGGGAATCATCGAAGGAATCGAGCACTACGACTTCTTCGGTCAGATCCGCACACACGAACCGGAGTTCATCTCGAATGTCTGATGCCATTTCAACGTATATGCGTGAACACCGCGACGAAGCCTATTTGTTGTTGCGCAAGTTCACGTCGCAAGATAAAAAGTTCGTCATGCGCTCGGAGCTTCGCGAATCGATGGAGTTGGTGTCCGCCGAGCGCGAAGACTCGTCGCTGTCGACATCGCCTTTGGGTGAATTGTTGAATGCGAGCGAAGAGGCCGCGATAGACGGACCATGGATTGCGATTTCTGTTCGTTGGCGCCCGGGCCAGTGGCAGTTTTATCGTTTCCACGCCGAAGCGGTTGACGTCGAAGAGATCGATGTATCCGAGTTTCTGGCGTTCAAGGAGCGGCTGGTCGACGGTCAAAGTGCACGCGATCAATGGCAGATGGAAGTGGACCTGACGCCGTTCAACCGTGGGTTCCCGAAGCTGAAGGAACCGCGGTCGATTGGTCAGGGGATGAGTTTCCTGAACCGCCGTCTTTCGAGCGAACTCTTTCAGGAACTTGATCGTGGTGATCAGCGCCTGCTGCAATTCCTTCGCCTGCACCAGTACTCGGGTCGCCAGTTGATGCTGAGTCAGCGGATCCACGACGTAACCGAATTGCGCCGCGCCCTTCGCCAAGCCGACGAATATCTGGAGAAATGTTCGCCCGACGCAACCTGGGACGATGTTTCGCTCGATCTTGAGGCCATGGGCTTTGAGATGGGTTGGGGCAAGACGGTCGAGCGCATGCGCGAAACGTTGCGGATGCTTTCCGACATTTTGGAAGCGCCCGATCCCGGCGTGCTGGAAAACTTCCTCGCACGCATCCCGATGATTTTCAACATTGTGATCCTCTCGCCACACGGCTACTTCGGTCAGTCCCACGTGTTGGGACTTCCCGATACCGGTGGGCAGGTCGTCTACATTCTCGACCAGGCTCGTGCGCTCGAATGGGAAATGAAGAAGCGTCTGGACGAGCAGGGGATCACGCTCGAACCGCAAATCCTCGTCGTCACGCGATTGATTCAAAACGCGCATGGCACAACCTGCGACCAGCGGTCGGAAAAAATCATCGGTACGTCGAATGCACGAATCCTCCGCGTGCCATTTCGCGATGCGCATGGGGAGATTGTCCCCAACTGGATTTCGCGTTTTGAAATTTGGCCCTACCTGGAGCGGTTCGCAGAAGAGGCTGAAAAGGAAGTGATCGCCGAACTCGGCGGCAACCCGGGGCTGATCGTCGGCAATTACTCAGATGGCAATCTCGTGGCGACGTTGATGTCGCGTCGGTTGCACGTGACGCAGTGCAACATCGCCCACGCGCTGGAGAAGACCAAGTACCTCTTGAGCGATCTCTATTGGAAAGACAACGACTCGCAATACCATTTCGCGTGTCAGTTCACGGCTGACCTGATCGCGATGAACAATGCCGACTTCATCATCACCAGTACGTATCAGGAAATCGCCGGTACGGAAGACAGTGTCGGGCAGTACGAAAGCTATTCGCATTTCACGATGCCGGGTCTTTATCGCGTTGTGAACGGCATCAACGTCCACGATCCGAAATTCAACATCGTTTCACCGGGGGCTGATCCGGATATCTATTTCAGCCACGCAGACAAGAAGCGCCGTTTGACCGCGCTCGAACCCGAACTGCGCGAAATGGTCTTCGGCGACGGTGGCGGTTCGCCTTATCGCGGCCATTTCAAAGACGAATCAAAACCGATCGTCTTTACGATGGCGCGGCTCGATCGCATCAAAAACCTCAACGGTCTCGTCGATTGGTTTGGCCGATCCGAGCGCCTGCGCAAACACGCCAACCTGTTCGTCGTCGGCGGGCATCTCGATCCGGCGCGGTCCAGCGATCACGAGGAACGTCAGCAGATTGAACGCATGCATCAGTTGTACGACGAGCACAATCTGGAAGGGCACTTCCGTTGGCTCGGGTTCCAGTCGGAACGCACGCTGGTGGGTGAGTTGTATCGATTCATCGCCGACCATCGCGGTGTGTTCGTTCAGCCGGCGCTGTTTGAGGCGTACGGATTGACGGTAGTCGAAGCGATGTCGTCTGGTTTGCCGACTTTTGCGACATGCTATGGCGGACCGTCGGAAATCATCGAAGACGGTGTGTCGGGATTCCACATCGATCCCAACCACGGCGACCAAGCCGCAGAACTCATCGCAGAGTTCCTCGAAAAGTGTGCCGCAACGCCGAAGTGCTGGGATCAGACCTCGCAGAATGCCATCGCCCGCATCGAACGTGGGTACACGTGGCGGTTGTACGCCGAGAAGATGATGACGCTCGCACGGGTCTACGGTTTCTGGAAATACATGACCAGCATCGATCGCGAAGAGACCAGCCGCTACCTCGAACTGCTATACGGATTGCAGTACCGCTCGCTTGCGGACTTTAGAACGCCATAAGTTCAACGCTGCCGCCGTCATGCCCGCGCGGGCGGGCATCCAGGAGGATGCATCATCAATCTCAGTGCATCCGAAGCCAGTACTGCGTTGGCGTAACGAACAAGATGCTACGTTTGGACAGAGATTGCCACCATTGCGGTCTAAAACCAAGCGTAGCTTTTTGCTTGTCCACTTTTCAGAGCAAGGGCGCGGATACTCGCCTGGATCGACTTTGGTTTTCCCCTGGATTCCCGCCTGCGCGGGAATGACGGTGTGCTGTCTCGCGGCTACGAGTGGATTTGGAATACTTTAGAGCTAAGCCCACCGACGTTCGTCCACATTCAACCAACCCCAACGACCAAGCTTCTCATCGGTGCTTTCGCACGCCCTTCTTGTCGTCCACCTATTCGCAACTAATTGACGATCCTGCAACGGTTTATGGCCGTTTCTCGGATTCTTCAGATTTTTTGGCGGTTTGTTGAAAGGTGCAATGATCGTTCGGGCCAATACCATCTGAGGCATTGGCGAAACCTCGGGTCGGTCAGGCAATCGGAGAATCTGCATGCGTCGCGTTTTCATATTTGCGTTGTTGATTTCATTTTCGGTTTTTGCGGTTGGTTGCCAGACGCCGGCTGACCAACCCGGTGACCAGAATCAGGATGCGGCTGATGATGGCGGGACATCCAACGATGGTATGGATGACTTGAATACCAATGGTGCGGACAGCAGCGACGATAACGATGATCAAGATGATGGCGATGATCAAGGTGCGACAGACATAGACTCTGCAGACGATGTCGACGGCGATGGCGTGATCAATGCCGCGGACAACTGTCCAAACACGAGCAATCCGAATCAGGAGGATGGCGACTCCGACGATATCGGCGACGCCTGCGATAACTGCCCAGCCGTCGCCAACGCAACGCAGTCGGATTCGGACGACGACATGGTTGGAGATGCGTGCGATTCGTGCCCAGATTTGGCGAATGATTCGGGCGTTGATTCTGATGGCGATGGTGTGGGTGACGACTGCGACAACTGTCCGAGTGATTCGAACGTGGGCCAAGACGACAGTGACGGCGATGCGATGGGTGACGTGTGCGACAATTGCGTCGACGACGACAATCCGGGGCAAAGTGACACCGATGGTGACGGTGTTGGCGATGCATGCGACAACTGCCCCAATAGCGCCAACGAGAATCAAGCCGACTCGGATGATGATGGTATTGGGGACACGTGCGATCAGGAGATCGTCTTTACGTCTACGCGCGACGGCAACCGCGAAATCTACATCATGAATGTTGACGGCAGCGATCAGACGCGACTCACCACGCATCCGGAGCGCGACCATCAACCATCGATCAATCCGCAGGGAACCCGCATCGCATTTTGTTCAGCCCGCGATGGATTTGACAACATCTATGTGATGAACGTTGACGGGACAGCTCCGCAGAATTTGACGAACAACCAGTATGCCAACAACAATCCGGCTTGGAGTCCGGACGGGCGGAAGATCATTTTCAGTTCCAGCCGCAGCGGTATTCAGCGTATTTATGTGATGAACTCGGACGGGACGCAGGAGAAGGCTTTGACGTCTTCAAATGATTTTTCCTCGGTTGCAACACCGGTCTATCATCCCGACGGTTCAAGAATTGCATTCTCCGGTTACGGCACGGGTACGAGCCGCTGGGATGTCTGGGAGATGGATGCCGATGGTTCAAACCTCGTGAATGTGTCCAGCGGTTCATCGTCGGACGATACACCTGCATACGACTACAACAACGATGCAATCGCATTTATTTCGTATCGCACCGGTGAAACGCAGGTTTTTCGCATGGATGGCGATGGCGGAAATCAGGTCGATTTAACCAATGACGTGACGTTTGAAGTGTATTATCCTTCGTATCATCCGCTCGATAGCCGTATCGTGTTTTCCGGCTATGAGCAATCAGCCAATGCGTCACAGATTTACCTGATGAATGCGGATGGAAGTGATGTGATCGCACTGACTTCGGCGGGGAACAATGAAGATCCGTCGTTTTCACCGAAGTACAAAAACCTGATTGTCATTGGGCCGGCAATCACTCCGTAGCGCATCGGTAGCATTCACGCGCTGACGGATTCGAGGTTCCAAAAACCAGATAGTTCCACTTTGGAGGTCTGACCATGAAGAGAGCGTTTACCTTGACGGTGTTGTTCGTGGGGGTCTTTCTGACCTTTGGATGTCAGACGCCCGGGGACCAATCCGGTGGGCAGGACAACAACAATGGTGATTCGGGAGACGCGACCAGCAACGGTGTTTCAGACGACTCCAACACCGATGACGGCAACAACAACGGAATGCAAACTGCCGATGACGATAGCGCTGACGATAACAGCAACAATAATTCATCGGACCCGGACGTTCCCGGAGACGATGACCTGGACGGTGTTCGCGACGATCAGGACAATTGTCCGAACGCGACCAACCCAAATCAGGACGACACCGATTCGGATACCGTCGGCGATATTTGCGACAACTGCCCCACGGAATTCAACCCGGATCAAACCGATACCGACGGCGATTTCGTCGGTGACGCGTGCGATCCGTGCCCGGCTATTGCGAATGAGTCTGACGAAGACGCCGACAACGACGGAATCAGCGACGAGTGCGACAACTGCCTGAACGTCGCCAACCCGGATCAGGAGAACAACGACGGTGATGCCTTGGGCGATGCGTGCGACATTTGTCCAGAGGCGACCGACCCCGATCAGATTGACACCGACAGCGATGGCGTGGGCGACGAATGCGACAACTGTCCTGACACGTCGAACGCGAACCAAGCCGACAACGATGGCGACGGTTTGGGCGACGCCTGCGACTACGAATTGGTCTTCACATCCGAGCGCGATGGCAATGAAGAAATCTACATCATGAATGCCGACGGCAGCGCCCAGACGCGGTTGACGAACCATCCGGATGATGATCGCGAACCTGCAATCAATCCCCAAGGCACACGTGTTGTGTTCACTTCATACCGACAGGGGGACAATGCCGAAATTTTCGTGATGAACGCGGACGGTTCTGCCCCTCAAAACTTGACCAATCATCCAGACCGTGACGATCAACCAACCTGGAGTCCGGATGGACAGAAGATTGCTTTCATGTCGACGCGAGCGGGTAGCCAAGACATATACATCATGGATGCAGATGGGACAGACGTTGAGCAACTGACAAACAGCTCTGACTTAGAACGATTTGCGGCATTTAGCGCTGACGGAAAGAAAATCATCTATGGCAGACTCGTTGGAGGGAGCGCTTGGAGCATCTGGTCGATGGATACTGATGGGGCCAATCAAACCATGCTGGCGAGTTCTGCCTCTGGCGTAAACATCAACCCGGTCTTTGATCCGGAGGGCGATCGGATTGCATTTGAGACCAGCCGCGATGGTTCGTCTCAAGTGTACTTGATGAACCCCGATGGCAGCAATCAAATCAATCTCACAAACGATGCGTCATTCCAAACGGCCCATCCCACTTATCACCCAAGGAACGGTCGAATCTATTTTTATTCAATCGTAGATTCAGTGACGCAGATATTCTCGATGGATGAAACCGGCGGAGACATCACGCAACTCACCTTTGAGGGCCAGAATTATAATCCGTCGTTTGCTCCTCGATTCAAGAGTTCGATTACGATTGGACCGGCAGTCCAAGTTGGCGGCGGTATTGGGGGAATTCAGCCGATCGATCCGTAACGCCAAGACACACGTTGCGTTTACGCGCAGGATTGATGATAACATGCGGGCTGGCGAATGGTTTCGTCAGCCCGCTTTTTTGTGTCACGACATTTGAGCATGCAACAAAATCGATGAAGGCACTTGTTTACAACATCAGCCCCGCACGTTGGATCGCCTGCAAAGCGATCGGGCGGGTTTGGCCGAGCGTGTTCTGGTCGCCACTGAGCAGCCTCAAATACACCGATATTCCCAAGCCAGAGCTTCCATCCGACGATTGGGTCTTGCTTCGGACGAAACTTGGAGGGATCTGCGGCACCGACATGGCCATGCTGACTCAGCGAACGCATCCAGCCAACATCGTGCGGACCCTGACGAGTTTTCCGATCGCTTTGGGGCATGAGAACGTCGCAATGGTTGAAGCGGTCGGGGGGGATGTTTCCGAATGGAAGCAGGGTGATCGCGTGGTGTGCGAGCCGTCGCTTTCGTGCGTGCCTCGTGGAATCAAGCCGCCGTGCGCGCAGTGTGCCGCGGGTCATTTTTCACTGTGCGAGTCGTTTGTCGGCCGGGGGCATTTGGACAAGGGGACGATGATCGGATTGAACGCGTTCACATCCGGGAGTTGGTCGCCATACTTCATTGCCCACAAGTCGCAGTTGTATCGCGTACCCGAGGAATTGAGCGACGAGCAAGCCGTGTTGGTTGATCCCTTGGCTTGCAGTTTGCATGCGGTATTGCGACGCGTGCCGACTAACGGGGAGGGTGTGCTGGTGGTGGGGGCGGGCATCATCGGACAAGGCGTGTTGATGGGCATTCGCGCACTGGGATCGCGAGCGAATGTGTCGATTATTGCTCGAAGCGACAATCAGGTGGATGCGCTCGTGGCGTCTGGGGCGGATGATGTCATCGTCGCGCCGCGGGACTTGTCGCGGGGCGGGCTATTTGAACGCGTCGCAGGTCAGCTTCGAACACAACGCGTGAAAGGGCAATTCGGAAATCAATGGATGATCGGCGGGGCGGATGTTGTGTTCGACTGCGTGGGCACGGGCGAGAGTCTCGCCAATGCAATGAAGTTCTGCAGGGGGCGCGGAACGGTTGTCGCGGCAGGCACATCGCATATCGCCCTGGTGGATACAACGGCGCTTTGGTTCAGTGAGTTGAGCGTCCTCGGCGCGTATGGCCGCCAGTTTGAAGACTTCGATGGCAAGCGACGTCATACCTATGAGATCGTGTTTGACATGATCAAGAAGGGGCAACTGGATATCAGCGGGCTACGGGTTGAAACATTTTCGCCTTCGCAGTATCGCAAGGCGTTTTCGGCTGTGGGAAGGCGAAGTGCAAACGGGGTATGCAAAATCGCGTTTCGTCACGACACAAGTGGCACGTGATTCAACAACCGGTGAACACAAAATGGAGAATCATCCCATGCAAAAGTCGATCTGGGCAGTCAGCGTCCTAATGATCGCAAGCCAACTGGGCGGTTGTGCGGAGAACGCAGGATCGCATGAGCAACATTCAAAACAAATGGATAGAACTGTGGATGCGGACACTTCAGGACACCATCACCACCATTCAGACGATCAGACACCAATCGATTGTCCAATGCACAACCAATCCCAACATCACCAGCACGGCCACAACCATAAGCCTTTCGCGAGCACCGATGAATACATCGCACATCTGGACCGCAGCGACCGAGACCAATGGCAAAAGCCGGATGAAGTCGTATCGGCGCTGGGTTTGAAGGGAACCGAAACGCTGGCGGACATTGGCGCGGGGTCGGGGTACTTCTCGTTTCGATTCGCGAAAGTTCTGACGGACGGTGACGTGATCGCGCTGGATATTGAACCCGAGATGATCACGCATATTCAGAAGCGTGCCATCGACGAGGGAGTCCAGAACGTCACAGCCAGATTGGCAAAGGCTGACGACCCGTCGGTTCCGAACTCGGCTGACTGGGTTTTTATCTGCAACGTGCTGCATCACATTGAGAATACAGAGGCATGGCTAACCCGCCTCCACAATCAGTTGAGCCCGGGCGCCAAGGTTGCGATCATCGAATTCAAGCCAGGCGAGCTACCTGTCGGACCGCCGGAGTGGATGAAGATCGCGCCGGAGAAAGTAATCGAGATTTTGGGGGCAGCAGGGTTCTCGCTCAGCCGTCAGGAGAGTGACTTGCTCCCTTATCAAGACCTATTTGTGTTCATACGGAAATAACGCGAATGGTCAAACAGTCGGCGCGCAGAAAGAAGGCGACCCACATCCCGTGGATCGCCTTCTTTCGTTTTTGCTGTGTCACACAATACCGAAAAGGTTCGCCGTTTGCGAACCTATGCAGTCATGCGATTGAAACTAGCGGGTTGGGAAACGGAAGTTCTTTCCGTTGCGGGTCGGGCTGGTGGCGACAATGAAACCACCCGACTTGTTGTAAGCGACGGCCTTGATGCTGCTCTTGCCGAACTGCTTGGCCAGGGTCGTCTTGGCTGAAGCGACACTCCAGTTCTTCTTCTGGGTATTGCTCTTCGATGCCGAGCCGGCCCAACGATTGAGCTGGTTCTGCGAAACGTTCTGAATGACGGCGCCCTTTTCGACCCACTTTGAGAACGAGTTGAGCTGTGAAGGCGAAGGACGGTGGCTTGAAGCCGGACCGGTCGTCTGATTGGCCAAGGTCTTGAAGAAATTGGCTTTTTTCTGGAGGTTTGCACGGACACTTGCGTAAGTGGTTTTCTTTGAAGCTGCCATATTGGATTCTCCGTTTTTCTCTTTAAATACAGATCTAAGTGACACAACAGGCCATTCAAAGTCTGAATGAACCATTTTGTTCAGGTGCCGATTTATCGGTGGCTCAGCTGAACGTCTTGAATTATTCATGCTGAAAACGGAGGCGCATGCTTTGAACGCCCGATAACACAACCAATAACGCGGATTTGAGCCAGCGAGGGCTTGGGATTTTTTGTTGGCTGCGGTTTGGCGATAGCAGAACAAGCGAGGCAAGCCGCCATAAGAATTGGTCGTTGCACAGTAAATAGTTCGTCAAAGACAACGGGCCGAAGAGTCGATTTTATTATTGACGGACGCCAATCGAATGAGGCGGCGTTTCGGAACCGGTATCGCTGCACTTCGATCTGTTACTGCTTTGGGCTCCAAGAACGTTAGAGAGATTATATCCGGTGAATACTGCGCTTTTGTCTTCTATTGTGAACTCTGATGCGCTGCCTTCAATTCCCGCGGTTGCGCTGAAGGTAATCGAACTTTGCAGAGAAGATGACATTGACATCCAGGATGTCGCCGACGCCATTTCGACGGATCCGGCGCTGACGCTTCGGATGCTCAAGTCTGCAAACTCATCGATCTTCGGAATGTCAAAGACGGTCAGTTCGCTTCCACAGGCCATGGTTGTCCTGGGAATTCGAACCGTCAAAGTGATGGCATTGGGATTTGCACTGGCAGATACGGTCAAGGGCGGCAAGAAAGGGCGCTTTGACTATCCGCGATACTGGCGACGTTCCTTGACGACTGCGGTAGCCGCACGGCTCATCGCACAGGAGTTTGGTGGTGTTCGCAAGGACGAAGCGTTTGTCGGCGGACTGCTGAGCGACATCGGCATGATCGCCGCCGAGCGTCACAATCAGGCACAATACGACAAGGTCATCGAGCAACACCTGGCCGGTCACGGTCGGATTCACGAAATTGAACAGGAAGTGCTGGGGATCACGCACGCCGATGTCAGCGCCATGATGCTTGCAAACTGGAGCATGCCCGAGGCGATGAGCCATGCCATTCGGGCGCACCACGGAAACGGCCTGGAAGATCTGGACCCTCGCGCCAAATCGCTCGGTACGATTCTCAATGCGGCATCCGAGATTGCCAGCTTGTTTTCGGGTGACGTTGATCCGTCCTGTTCGGAAGAAATCTTCAGCTCCGTCGCAAAGATGTGCGGGGTTTCGCGTGAGTTCCTCGACAGCGTCATGGAGGTGCTTAATGATAACGTGAGCGAGGCGGCTGAGATGTTCAGCGTCGATCTCGGCGACGAAATCTCATTTGACCAACTTCGACACTCCGCGATGATGCAGTTGACCCACCTTTCGATGAGTGCCGAGCAGGAGCGCGTGTCAGCGCAGAGTCAAATCGAGTCGTGGCGACATCGCGCGCAAACCGACAAGCTTACGGGGGTCGCCAACCGCCAGGCGTTTGACGACCACTTGGCCAACACCGTTCAAGATGCCATCGAATTGCGCGGTGAATTGGGCTTGATCATGATGGACATCGATCACTTCAAGAAACTCAACGATACCCATGGCCATCAAGCCGGCGACGAAGCGTTGCGTCGGGTTGGATCGTGCGTTGAGAAATTTGCCGAAGAATCGCGTTTTGTCGCTCGGTATGGCGGCGAAGAATTCGCGATTGTGGTAGCCGAGGCATCTGCCCGAAAACTTCGTGAATTGGCTGAAGAGGTGCGCGACAGCATTTCAAAGATTCGATTTCAGCACAACGGCACGCCGCTTCAATTCACCGCGAGCCTGGGGGCTGCACACGTCAGCTTTTCTGAAGAGACCGTCAACGCGGAAGAATTGATCCGTCGCGCCGACGAATGTCTCTACGGCGCGAAGCAGGATGGACGCAACCGGGTCGAGATAACCTTCTAGCGATCGCCCGAGTTTCGCTCGACAGTGTGCTGCGCTCAGTACGAGTATGGGTCTTCCGTGCTCGCCGTCATCAACAGCATCACCACGGCAATCGCCACCGGGATGATGGACAAAACCTGCACAACGGCGAATCTCTTCCACCCCTTGAGCTTGCCCATCGGACAAAGTGTTGCAATTGCAACCATCAACGGCGTGATCGAAGTCAATACATACGCCGTCGGGAAGGATTTGCCATCCGAGTCAGGGTTAAAGAAGTAGGCAAGGAACGCCAGGACCGGGATCAGAATTGATGGAAACGCCATCGATCCGCGAATCGGTTCACGCTTGTCCAGCAGAAGACATACGAGGAATAGGAAGCCAAGCACCGCCGCAATCGATCCGCAGATCTGGGCGAACTTGGCCTGGTTGGCCAATACGACAACGATGGACGTCAGAATCGTGCCGATCGTCACCATGAATAGCGGCGACAACCCGTGTCGCTTTCGACTCAGGTGTGACGTGGATTCGAGGTTGGCGAAGATTGCAATGGCAATTCCGCCGACCCACCAGTTGCGCTTGTCGGCGAATATTTCCCAGGTTGGAAAGACCAGCCACGCGAGCGCCAAGGAAGTCGCGATCCACATGACCATGCGCAGGATAGTGATGCGCGATATCAGCGGCATGATGAGGGCAGCCGCCGTCGCGCTCCAGATCACCACAAGTATCCACTGCCAATGTTCCTTCGGCGGAACAGCAGTCTTGGGAAACATGGCGAAAAATGCCACCGTCAAGGCGATGCCGCAAGCGATCGCCGGCAAAGGATCGGCCTGGCGCTCATCTTTCAAGCGCCAGAACCGATTGCCGATCAGTATCAAGACAACAAGCGTCGCAACGGGAGCGGCTACGCCCTCTAAAAAAAACGCAAATTCCATGGTGCCTGGTTTTCAGCAGAGTGTGCTTAGCCGCGCTTTCCGCCTTCGAGGGCGACAATCACGCGAACATCGTCACCGAGGGCTTCCAGTCCATACTCCATGCCGAATTCGCTTCGCTTGATCGTGAAGATGGCTTCGATGCCTTTGCTTTCGCCTTGTGGGCCGCTTGCAGCGCCGGTTTGGACGACGTCGATGGTGATCGACTTGGTGACGCCGTGACAGGTGAGATCGCCGGTAACTTTCAGCGTGTCTTTTTCGCCTTTTTCAACTTTGGTGCTTTTGAAACTTATGGTCGGGAATTCGCGGGCGTTGAAGAAGTCGGGGCTCTTGAGATGACCGTCGCGCTTCTTGTTGTTGGTGTCGACGCTTTCGGTTTTGATGACGACGTCGAATGAGGAGTCAGCCGGATTGTCCGCCAACGTGAACGTTCCGCTGACTTCGTTGAAGCGCCCGTAGAACGGCGCGGTGTTCTTGTGCATCACGCGGAACAATACGCTCGAATGCCCGCCGTCAATCGTGAGTTCATCGGCAAATGCACTCGACGCGTGGCCCGCACAAATACCTATAAGCAAGACGGCACACACCTGCGTTTTTAATGACATGTTCTTCATGGCGTACTCCCGTGATAGATTGATTTCAATTCCATTGCCTTCGGATCCAATTCCGATTTTGGGCCCGCAGACTGTATCTGCTCGCGAACCCGACGCCAATGGCTTGTTACACAGCAGGGACATCGATCGGTATGTCTCGTGTTCTGGGGCGACAATGTCAATGAAAAAAGGCGGCAGCGAACCTGAAATTTGGTCCGCCACCGCCTGTTATTTACTGCGTCCTCAGCCGCTCTTGGCGGACAATGGGATCGAGTTACTCGCCTTCGAACGCCGGTTCGATTGCCTGATAGTCTACGGCATCGACGTCATCGTCACCGTCAAAATCGAAGCAGCCGCAATGCGAGGCCATCGTTGACTCACCCGAGCCGGTGAAGCAGGTTTGGAATTCCGCAAAGTCCAGCAAGTCGACATCTCCGTCTTGATCGAAATCGCCCAGGTTTTCAACCGGGACGAACTGCCAATAGAGCGTCACGAAATCCGAAACATATTCCGGAATTCGATTGCCCACGGCATCACCGACGTAGACTTCGTAGATGGCTTCGTATTTGCCGCAGGTGTCTGCTGCGTACCAGTTGTGGGTCATGAAACCATTCCACTGCCAGACGACATCTGACCCTTGCGTCCCGAAGATGGGGGCAAACGTGCCTTGTTCAAACGCGAGCAACCCCTCGGATTGACTTTGCAATTCGACGAACACGCCCGCACCGGATGGGATGTCCACGATGCCGCCGATCAGCCAACCGTATTGGCCGTTGTACGACTGACCATCAAGGACGCTAGCCGCACCGGCATAAGTCTCGCCGTAATCCTGCAGCCACAAACGTTCATTGGGGTCGCCATCCACCGACACGGTGACGATCTGGTTGATGACCGTGACCTGCAAGTGTTTCATCGGCCCGCCCAGTTGCGGAGACGCGCCCATCGCTTGGGCTGCGCACGGCAAAAAGGAAAGAAACGCGATCGCTCTTGCAAGGCTACTCATCGCGCAGTCCTCGCCGTACCGCGACGCCTTCGAAGAACCACAATCGCGCCTCCAGCAAGTAAGAACGCGCTCGTCGGTTCGGGAACGTTGGTCCAGGTCAAGGTGACGTTGGCTGACGTGTAAGCCAAGTTCTCCACACCGGTGGTTTCGTCGCCGACGTAGACTCTGTATGTCGCGGAGTAATCCCCCGGAAGGGCAGCCGCATACCAGTTGTGCGTCATCATTCGGTCGAAGCGCCAGATGTCCGACGATCCATCGGTACCAAAGAGCGGCGCGTAGGTGTGCGATGCCTTCATCATGCGCATCCCACCTTCATACGTTTCCAGACCTGCCGTCTGCGATTCGAGTTCGATCCAGATCGCATCACCGGTTCCGGGTACGTCAAAGCCTTCGTAAATCCAGCCGTATTGATCGTTGTAGGCTTTGCCATCGAGCACGTCAGCGGGCGCGGTGTAAGACTCGCCGAAGTTCACGAGATCGAGCGGACTGGAAGCAAGGTCTGCATGCACCACTACATTCGATCCGTCGAGGCTGACACCCACATGCTTCATGTTCATGGCGCCGTTGACGTTCTGCGGCCAAAGGTCTGCGAACGCAGCGGTCGAAGTCATTGCGAGAGTCGCAGCAATCACCGCGACATTTTTGATGTTCATATCTTGTTTATCCTTATTGATTGGGCACACGCCAAAGCTATTGGGCGGTGCCGGGGTTCCAGTTGTCATGTGACGATTGCTCGTCATCTGTTTTTTCAAATGTCTTTTCAAACTTGAGGTTTTCGACATGCCCGTCGACAAATGTGTAACCTGCGTTCGGGCGATGGCGATCCTTGTGCACCTCGGCGGGGGCGTCGTACTTTGACCAGAAGTGGGCCATCAGATGATCGGACGACATCGACGACATCAGCGAGTCATCTCCCACTTCGGCGAAGAGGACGGTTCCGCCAGGCCGCGGTATCTGATCCAACAGACGCCATGTTCGATCTCCCGATTCTGCAACCGAAAGTTCGAAGTAGACGTTGAGGCCATAACTCCAGTACGGCGGACCATCCGGTTGTGCACGACGCCTGTCGAAACCACAGCGATAGTTCGTGTTCAGGAGTTTCACCCAGCTTGAATCATTCATCTTGCTGGACCAGGGTTCCGTGCCCGTGTACTTCACAAATGCGTAACCCCACGGCAGACCGTTTTGAAAACCGAAACCCGCCGAGTGATGACTGCGCGGAAAACGGTTGTCGTATTCGTCCGCGTAGAACTGGTTGAAACGTCCCAGCTCACGTAGGTTGGACAGGCACGCCACGCGTTTGGCCTGGTTGCGGGCGCTTTGCAGATTGGGCAGCAGCACCGCGACCAACAGCGCGATGATCGACACCACAACGAGCAACTCGATCAGCGTAAACGCAGACCGGTGGCGCGTTGGTTGAACCAATTTCACATTGATTCTCCTCTGTTGTTGGAGATCCGGAGGCGCACAGCGCCACCAGGTCCGATTGACGAATCGGAATTTAATTCCGGTCGGTTTTCGCTAGGAGAGGAGCGATCGTGGAGGGGGCGGTTCGAGTGTCAGCGGTGTGATTGGGCCCAGCCGGTCATCAGCCGGGATTTGGCAGACAACGTGCCTCGTGAGTATCAAGTCGCAGCTTTCGACCGTGGGCGGAGCAATGATGCCCATTGCGGTCCAGATGACCGCAATACCCTGGCACGATTGCGATTGAATCACCCAACCAGACTTGGGTGTCGCGGTTTTTTTGGGTGACTTTGTCGAGCAGCAGCCGCCGGTCGGTGCTTGCGTCTTGAGGCTGAGTTTCGGGGCTGGAGGGGCGCAGCAACACGCCGTTTTGCACATTAGGGCGTTTGTGCAGCCGCAGCCGTGGTCCTTGCATGGAAAATCTTCGTCGCTATCTGGAACCTGCGGCGGCAATGGAAATCCAATGATGGCCAGCAGCAAGGCGAGGATGGTCATCGTGGAGGTTAGTTGTCGAATGCGTACGTGAAACATTGGTACTCGAAACGTTGGGCGAAACCCAAGACCGCTTATTGGGACGGGGGAGTTGTAGCATCCGACGTGGGTTTTGGCCAGAAGATGGCAAACGCAGCGATGAAAAGCGCAATCGAGAGCGCCAGGATCAACTCACGTGCCGGACTTTGGACAAAAATCCGATCGTAATCAATCGCAGGCAACCTTGAAGAAATGCGGGCCAATGGAGCAGGCAATTGCGCTGCGACGGGTCGCTCTCGATCCGATTTGTGTACGACCAAACCTTCAGGATCATCGAGCGTTGCCACTGCGGGATCAATCTCGCCGACGTGCAGAATCTGTTCTTCGGGGTTTTGAAAACCAAGTTCGCGTCGGGCAAGGCGGGCGATCACCACGGGGTCGTTGTGGATCGCGTCGAGGCGCTTGCGCATGATCTCAAGTTCGCGCTGGGCATCTTCCATCTGAAGCGCGCGAACCTGCTCGGTGACCGTGGCGTCCTGATACTCGCGCCAGGCGGGAAGCACCATGCAAGGGAGCATCCCAGCCAGCGACAGACCGATCAGGCACCAGAACACAATCCCCGCACTGTCTCCAGGCGGAATTGGGTCCTCGTTAAGCTCGAGTGATTTAGTTTGTTGGCGATCCGTGCCCACTAACGATTCCAGAATTTCCCGCCATAGACGGCAGAGCTTCCCAAATGCTCTTCGATACGAAGCAGTCGGTTGTACTTGGCCACCCGATCGCTGCGGCATAGGCTTCCGGTTTTGATCTGACCGGCATTGGTGGCGACTGCGATGTCGGCGATCGTGGTGTCTTCGGTCTCACCGCTTCGATGCGAGATGACCGCAGACCAGCCGTTACGCATCGCGAGATTGACGGCTTCGAGCGTTTCCGTCAGCGTGCCGATTTGGTTCACCTTGATCAGGATCGAATTCGCACTCTTCTCTTTGATACCGCGGGCGAGACGCTCGGTGTTGGTGACGAACAGGTCGTCGCCAACCAACTGGACGTTTTCGCCGAGGGCTGCGTTGAGTTTGCCCCAATTTTCCCAATCATCTTCAGCCAATCCGTCTTCGATGCTGCGGATCGGGTACTTCTCGCACCAACTCTTCCACGTCGCGATCATCTCGTCGCCGGTTACTTTCTTATCCGGCGCCGACTTGAAGAATGAATAGGTCTTTGATTTCTCGTCGTACATCTCGGTCGTGGCTGGGTCGAGGGCGATGAAGATGTCTTCGCCAAGTTTATAGCCAGCCGCTTTGACCGCATCGGCGACGACTTCGAGCGCTTCGTCATTGCTCTTAAGCGACGGGGCGAAACCACCTTCGTCACCGACGGCAGTGTTGTATCCCTTCTTCTTCAACACCGACTTCAGCGCCTGGAAACATTCCGCACCCATCTGGATTGCGTGCGCGAAATTTTCTGCGCCCCATGGTTGGATCATGAATTCCTGGAAGTCGACGTTGTTGTCGGCATGCTTTCCGCCGTTGAGAATGTTCATCATCGGAACGGGGAGGACGTGCGCCCCCGGACCGCCGAGATAGCGAAACAGCGGCAGCTCGCACGAGATCGATGCCGCCCGGGCGGCTGCGAGTGAAACCGCCAACATCGCATTGGCGCCGAGGCGTCCTTTGTTGGGCGTGCCATCGAGATCGATCATCACCTGATCGATGAGTTCCTGATCGGTGGCGTCGAGACCGATGACGGCATCGGCGATTTCGCCGTTGACGTTTTCGACCGCCTTCAACACGCCTTTGCCGTTGTATCGGCTG
>DDIR01000123.1:33598-74350 GCA_002338715.1 Phycisphaerales bacterium UBA1845
CCTTTGCCGTTGTATCGGCTGGCATCGCCATCGCGCAGTTCGACGGCTTCGTATTGTCCGGTGGAGGCCCCGCTGGGAACTCCGGCTTCACCGACTGCGCCGTCTTCGAGAGCGACGACTCCGTGAATCGTCGGAGTGCCTCGTGAGTCCAGGATTTCGCTGGCTTCGACGTGCGTGATCACGCGCGACATGATGGTTGTCCTCCATTTGGGCCACCAGGGGCCGATGTTTTCGCCGCTAAGGTTGGCGATATTGCTGCAAGAGATATCGGCTGACGCGCTCAAAGTGCGCCACCTTGGGCATCATAGGAGGGGACCAAACCGCGTCAAGATGAAAGCGCCGCGGCAGGTGGGGCTATTTTCGTTCCGTCACCGGTGGGGAATATGCGCGTCGGTCGCAGATCATGTGCGTCGCAATGCGAAACAGTTTCCCGGGAGTTCAACGATCGTGCTCTTGATCCGCAGCAGCGTGAGTGCGACCGAGACTTCCGACGCGCTGAGACCGCTGCGGGCGATCAACTCGTCGATGCTCATTTCACTGTCGGCCAGCAGTTCGACGACAGTTCGTTCGTTACCGCTCAGGGATGCCAGGCCGGCGATGCTTGAAGATTCCTCTTTGCTCTTATCGGTTGCTGAACCGGAAGCCGCTCCCATGACCTTTCCGACGTCTCCAAGTTCGTCGAGGATGTCTTCCAGGCCCATCACCAGCTTGGCCGAGCCCGATTGAATCAGTGAGTTGGTCCCGATCGCGGTTGGCGTGTCGAGGCGACCCGGGATGGCGAAAATTTCACGGTTGTATTCACTCGCCAGCCGTGCGGTGATGAGGGCTCCGCTTCGGTTCGATGCTTCGACCACGAGCGTCCCCAGTGTCATGCCCGCGATGATGCGGTTGCGACTCGGGAACGAGCCGGCTGTCGGTTGCGATCCCATGGGTAGTTCGCTGATGATCGCACCGCACGCGATGATCTGCTCGGCCAACTGCCCATGTTCGGGCGGGTAGACCACATCGACGCCGCAGCCGAGTACCGCGACGGTGCGACCTTGTGCGGAGATCGCGCCTTCGTGGGCATACCCATCGATGCCGCGGGCCATCCCCGAGACGACGGTGAATCCCGCCCCGGCAATCAGCGCGCCGAAGCGATGGGCTTGGTCGTAACCATAGCGACTGGATCTGCGCGATCCGACGATGCCGATCGACACGGCGTCGGCGGGTTGGAGTTGGCCGCGAACGTAAATGCAGACGGGCGGATCGTTGCAGTGACGCAATTGCTTTGGATAGGCGTCATCTTCCCAGCAGATGATGTGAGCGCCCGCCAACTGTGCCCGTTCGATTTCACGTTCGATGATGTCGTCGTTGCGGGCGTTGAAGACGGCTTGGGCGCGCCTCGGACCGATGCCTTCGACTTGCGTGAGTGAATCGATGGATGCGTGTTTGAGTTTGTCAATGCTGCCGAAGTGGGCGATCAAACGCCCGAGCATCACCGGACCCACGGCGTCCGAAAGATGCAGGCGGAGGTATTCGCGACCGATCTCTGTGATCGTGGGTTGACGTGCGCTGAGTGTGTCGGCCATGTACAGGTCCTCAAAGCGATGCGCACGCGGCAGGTTGTCGGCGACTCCCTGCGGCGTCCGAATCTTTTATCCGACCATGTCAATGTGTTGCAACCGATCAGGCGCTAACGGCCTGCGGTGCGATGCTCAAGCATGCGGTTGTGTCTGCGATCTTGACGGTGCTCGAATGACTGTCCGCGTTGTCGGGCGGTGTCTGGACGAGTTCGACCGCAAGCGTTTCATCCTTGATGTACTGCTCAAACGCGCTGACCGCTGCCTGCAATTCCTTGTCTTCCGTCACGATCGACAGGGCAATCCGATCTTCGATGTTGAGCCCTGAATCCTTCCGCAGGTTCTGGATGTTGCGGACCAGATCGCGGGCGAGGCCTTCCTGGATCAACTCTGTAGACAAACGACGATCAATCAGGATGACCGTTTCACCATCGACCGCCACCGACCAATCGTCACCGGCATCGTGGGCGACGATCACATCGGACGTGTCGAGCGTGAATACGCCGCCGCCAACCGAAACTTCAACCGTACCGCTCTTCGCAAGTGATTCGGAGATCGCTTGGCCATCCATGTTGCCAATGGCCTTGATGATCCCGGGAAGATCCTTGCCGAATTTCTTGCCGGCAGTCTTCTTGTTCACCTCGACGTTGCGGGAAATCAACTCGTCGACCGACGCCCGCGCTTCAACGTTCTTGACGTTCAGTTCTTCAAGAATGTGGCCGCGGAATTCAGCGTGTTCGACGGCTTCCCGTTCGATGTCGTTTGCGGGTTTGACCAACACGCCTGCGAGCGGTTGACGCACTTTCAGCTTCGATGACGCGCGAGCTGACCTGGCCAACGACACGATGCGGAGCAGGGCGGCCATCTTGTCTGAAAGGGCGTTATCAATCAGCGTCTCATTCGGTTCCGGATAGTCGCACAAGTGCACGCTTTGCGGTTCGCTCGGCGACTGTTTGGCCACCAGGTTCTGATGAATCTGCTCGGTGATAAACGGCAGAATCGGCGCGATGACTTTGTTGAGTGTCACCAACACTTCGTAAAGCGTCTGATACGCCGCAAGTTTATCGGTGTCACCTGCTTCCGGGCCGCGCCAGAAGCGGCGACGGTTGCGGCGGATATACCACGTGCTGAGGTTTTCGATGAAACGCTCAACCGCGCCGCATACCGGCTGAAGGTCGAACGCTTCAAACGACGCGCGGGCATCGCGAATCAAAAGCTGTAAGTCCGAGAGAATCCAGCGATCGATGTCGGGACGATCGGCATAGGGAACGAGCGCGGCATCGACATCGAATTCATCGAGTCGTGCGTAATTGCAGAAGAACGCGTAGGTATTCCAAAGCGGCAGCAACACACGGCGACGGGTTTCGTCGGCTGGTGTTGAGGTCACGCGGCAAATCTGATCGCCGCCAACCGTTTTTGAAAGTTCAATACCGTCGTCGCCGGTGATGGTGATCGGTTCATCCGGGTGCCGCGTACCGAATGCGAGGTCGCTGGTCGGCGTTTGCGATGCGTACATCCATCGCATGGTGTCGACGCCGAGTTGTTCAGCCGCTTCTTCAAACCAGATCGCCGTCCCATCCGACTTGTGCATTGCCTGGCGTTCTTCGTTGAGAACCAGCGCGTGTCCGAGCAGATTCTTAAATGGCGGGCGTGGTTTTTCTTTGCCCATTTCCATCATCGCGCTCATCGCGAGGATGGCGTAGAACCAGTTGCGGAACTGACCCGGGAAACACTCCGTAATCAGGTCGGCAGGGATCCACTTGTCCCAGTATTCGCGATCGGTGTTGTACTTGGTGGTCGAGTAGGCCACGATGCCCGCGTCGAGCCAGGGGTTGCCAACGTCCGGGATGCGTGCCATGTTCTGGCACTGGCATTTGTCGCACGCAATTTTCACCGCGTCGACGTATGGACGGTGGGGCGTATGGCCTTCGAATTCTTCCCAACCCGAGACGGCCCGTTCTTTCAGCTCTTCGTATCCGCCGATGACGTCGAAGTGCCCGCACTCGGGACACTCCCAGATCGGAAGGGCCAATCCCCAATAGCGCTTCTTGGAAATCATCCAGTCTCGCATGGTAGTCAGCCAGTCGAGTTCGCGCTCAAGACCGCGCATCGATGCGGGCAGCCAATTCACCTGCGACGCGACTTTCTTGATCTCGTCGCGCCAGTCCATCGAGATGTACCACTCGTCGACAAGACGGAAGACCAGTTCATCACCGGTGCGCCAACAGTGCGGATAGATGTGCGGATATTCTTCGTGGGCGACGAGCAATTCCTTCTCACGCAGGCTTTCGAGAATCGCATCGACCGTCTCGCGATCGGTGGCGCGCTTGCCGGTGAATGGACCAAACCCTTCGGTGAAACGTCCTTCGGCGTCGAGCGGGGCGATGGCCACGATCTTCTGTGTCTTGCCCCATGCGTTGTCGACGTCACCGCAACCCGGTGCGGAGTGGACGATGCCCGTACCTTCGCCAGCCACCACGTACGCTTCGCCCTTTGACGTTTTGCCCGGGTCGAAGACGCGGTGACCTTCTGCACCGCTGGGCCAATCGCGCTGATCCTGCGGGATCAACTCCTGCGGATGGGCGAACCCGCCGCGTTTCTGTTGCGCGGGAAGTTCATCGAACGGACCATCGTAGGTCAATCCAACCAGTTCGCTGCCTTTGATTTTGCCAAGGACTTCGTAACCACCCTTCTCCTGGAAGATCTGATGAAGCGTCTTGAGCTTGGGCGTGTCTTTCGGCCAGGGCTTGCCGCCGAAACCTTCCTTGTATTCCTTGGCCAACCGCTGGAACTGGAGGTTCTCTTCGGCGAAGTAATAGATCGCACCGTCACGTTTGGCCTGCAGCTTGACGTAGTCGAGATCTCCGTTGACCGCGCAACCGGTATTCGACGTCAGCGTCCAGGGCGTCGTTGTCCAGACTAGCAGATATTCATCTTTGCGATCGCGAATGGGAAAGCGAACAAACACAGATGTATGCGTGACGAGTTTGCGGCCTTCCGCGATTTCCATGTGCGAGTAAGCGCAACCGGCGCGGCCCGACCACGGCATCACGTCGGTGCCTTTGTAGATAAACCCGCCTTCGTGACACTTCTTGAGAAAACTCCAGATGGTGTAGTTGTTCTCGGGGGCCATCGTGAAGTACGAGTTGTCCCAGTCCATCCAATACCCGAGGCGTTTGGATTGTTCTGACTGAATCGCCGCGTACTTGTGGACGCGGTCCTTGCAGGCCTGGGTGAACTTATCGAGACCGAGTTTCTCAATGTCGGTCTTGGTCTTGATGTCGAATTCCCGCTCGACTTCGACTTCGACCCAAAGTCCCTGACAATCGAAACCGTTTTGATATCGAAGCTCGTGGCCGGTGGCTGCGAAGTAGCGGCAGAAAACGTCCTTGTACGTCCGACCCCAGGCATGGTGAACACCCATGGGATTGTTGGCTGTGATGGGCCCGTCGAGGAATGACCAACGCGGTTTGCCGGCGTTCTTTTCGCGAAGCTTGTTGAACGCCTGAATCTCGTCCCAGAACGCGAGCGTTTGCCGCTCCTGGGCCGCGAAGTCAACTTTTGTTTCCACCTTCTCAAACGCCATTTTCTTTCCTCGATGTTCGCTGTCGGACGGCTGATCTGGATAAAGCCGTTTATGAATCTGCGTCGAATCCGAGACTATAATCAACTTTTGCAGGATTTGTAGGGTGCGTCGACGGTTCGACGTGACCCGACCGGACTGGAAATCCGATGGTCGATCGCGCGGCGTGCAACACCCGAATACGGGGCCAAGCGGCTTCTGGCGGGTTAGAATCGCCTCGTCCGGCAAATTCACACAAATCGCCCGTTGGACGATAACTCTCTAATTCATATGATGTTGCACGTCGCGATCAGCGTAACGTCGTGAATTCGACCACATGATACCTGTCTGTTGCAGTGTCTGGTGTCGATGGCGATTAGATTCTCTATAAGTATGTGCGTCTCAGCCCGGTTGATTGGCTCTGACGAGATTCCAAAAGGTATTCATCATGCACGATCAATTCCTCCCCCCGGGTCAGCCGCGACGCTCTCGGTTGTCGGCGATGATTTTCGTTCTCTGCATGGCGGTCGTGGCTGCGTCTGCGCTGCGGTATCAGATTCTGGCAAAGGGCGGGGATACAGAGACGCCGGTGGCTCGGCCGGTCACGCCTCGCGGTGCATTGAGTGCGAGCGAGTTATCAACGATCGATTTGTTCGAGCAATGCTCCAAGTCGGTCGTCTACGTCAGCCCGATGATCGAGCGCATCCGTCGAACGGGTTTCTTCGCCGACCGTGTCACCGAGACAGGGACCGGGTCCGGATTCGTCTGGGATCGCGAAGGGCACATCGTCACCAACTTTCATGTCATCCAGGACGCAACGGCCTGCCGCGTGACGCTTCATGACGGCTCGACTTACGAAGCGAGTCTGGAGGGTGCGTGGCCCGACAAGGATGTCGCCGTTCTGAAAATCGACGCGAGCAAAGACAAACTCACGCCGATCATGGTCGGCACGTCGAACGATTTGCAGGTCGGTCAAAGTGTTTACGCGATCGGTAACCCGTTCGGGCTCGACTATACGCTGACGACTGGTGTGGTCAGTGCGCTGAATCGGGAGATTGCATCGGTCACGCATCGAAAGATTCAAGGCGTGATCCAGACCGATGCTGCGATCAATCCGGGTAACAGCGGCGGCCCGTTGCTCGATAGCGCCGGGCGCCTGATCGGTATCAACACGAGCATCTACGCGCCGGCAGGCGTCTCTGCGGGGATCGGTTTTGCGGTGCCGGTCGATGCGGTCAACGACGCGGTGGCGCAGATCATTGCGTATGGCAAAATCGTCCGGCCCGGGCTTGGGATCAACATTGCCTCTGATGCGGTTTCGAGGCGACTGCGACTGCCGGGCGTGCTGATCATCAACGTGGCCGAAGGCAGCAGCGCCGAAGCGGCGGGCCTCAAACCGACGTCGCCTGCCCGCGATGGCGGGATCATTCTCGGCGACATCATCGTCAAGATCGACGACACCGCGACACCCAACGAAGCCGCGCTGCTCGACGCACTGGCCAACCACAACGTCGGCGACACGGTCGATGTTCAGGTGCAGCGTGACGACAAGATGCGCACCGTCAAGGTCACATTGCAGGCCTTGGAATAGCGGTCGGTTATTTTCGTTTGAACTGTTTTTCGAGTTCGTCGACCGAGAGGCTCAGCGTGGTAGGGCGACCGTGCGGGCAGTTGCTTGATTTTTCAATCTCACCTTTTTGCTCGATGAGCGCTGCGATTTCTTCGGTCGTGAGCGCGTCGCCCGCTTTGACGGCGGCTTTGCAACTCATCATGTCGAGCACTTCGTGAATCACTTCTTCCGTGCTGGTTTGCGTGTGTTGATCGCCCAGCCGATCGAGCAGGTCACGCATGAAAGCGGCTGCATCGATGTCTTTCAGCAATGACGGAAACGAATGAACCGCGATTTGATCTTCGCCGAACGCATTGGCTTCGACGCCGAGCTTGGCCAGCAACTCTTCGTGCTCCTGAAGAAGTGCCATGTCCGTGGCACTTGCGGTCAGGGTTTCGGGCATCAGCAGCCGCTGCGATTCGAGCGGGCCTTCGGTGAACTGGGCCTTGAGCCTTTCATACATGATCCGCTCGTGCAGCGCGTGTTGATCGATGATCACGAGTCCGTCGCTGGTTTCCGCGACGAGGTAGCTGTTGTGGACCTGAAGCGCACGATAGCCCTTGATCTGCGGCAGTTCCGTGGGCATGTCGTCTGCCGGCAGGCGGGTTTCCGGTTGGTCTGGCTGACCGCCTCCGTGCATGGAATCCCAAACGTCGGAGCGAATGTCGGACGGTCGCATGCCGGGTCGCGTACCGATGGTTGGTCCAAAGTCGCGGCCTTCATAGGTGGCTTGAATCGGCGAACCCATCGGCGACGGAACGAGCCCCTTGTAGTAATCAGCGGCTTCTCGGCGCACGTCAGCCGCCTTCTGCGGATCGAACTCAAACCTCGAAGACGGCGCATTCTCACCCGCTCGCAGTGTCGGCGCCAGGTTGCTCGTCAGGAATTTGTCGCGAAGCGCGGAAAGCACCTGCGAATGGACAAGCTGCGAATTCTGCCAGCGAACCTCCAGCTTGCACGGGTGTACGTTGACGTCCACCAACTCGGGGTCCATCGTCAGAAACAGAAACGCCACCGGGAATCGTTGGTGCTCCATCAAGCCGCGATAAGCTTCGCGGATGGCATGCTGCACCGAGCGGTCGCGGATGTAACGCCCGTTTAGAAACACGTATTGCCATGAGGCCGTCGAACGAGAGCGGGCTGGCGGGGCGACGTAGCCCTCAATCCGCAACCCGCGTTCGTCGCGCTCGATCGGGATCAGCTCGTCGGCGAGGTCGGCGCCATAAAGAGCGCCGATACGGTCGCGAATCGAAGAGTCCGCGGCTAGTCGATGCGTCGTACGCTGATTGTTCGTCAGTTCGAATCCGACGCTGCGATGACCGAGGGCCATCCTTGCGACCTGTTCGTTGATGTGCCCGACTTCGGTCGCGGTCGCACGCATGAACTTGCGCCGGGCGGGCACGTTGAAAAAAAGATCGCGGACTTCGACGCTCGTACCGGTGCGGCAGCCAGCTGCTTGAGCGGTTTCGAGGTGCTTGGCCGAGATGACGATTTCGTTGCCTTCGATCTGATCGCGAGGGCGCGACGTGATCCGCAGGCGACTGACGGCTCCGATGCTCGCCAACGCCTCACCACGAAAACCGAGCGTCGCGATCTTGAAGAGATCCTCTTCGCACGTGATTTTGCTGGTCGCATGCGGGGTGACGGCAAGCCTCAAATCCTCAGCCGACATGCCGATCCCGTCATCCACCACGCGGATTAGCCGTTTTCCGCCGTCTTCGATGGTGACGATGATGTTGCTCGAGCCGGCATCCAGGGCGTTTTCGACCAGTTCCTTCACGATGCTGGCCGGTCGCTCGATGACTTCACCGGCAGCGATCTTGTTGACGAGCAGATCGGGTAAGATTTGAATGCGGCTCATGAATCTGGACCAGTCGAAAGCTTCGGACGCGAGATTGCAGACGGATCAAGTATAGAGCGCCCTCGAACCCGCGACAATGTGACGAGCGAACAGCAGCAAAGCCCTGTGAAATCTTCCATGAACATGTCACCCAGAATCATTATCCAATTTCCGACAAGCGCGAACCATGATGATTCGGTGCGGATTTCGCGCGTCGCAAGCGCGATCGGGTGTGAGCAGTTTGAGGCGGCTGGTGCGGTGGAGGACTTCCTTTCGCATGAAAACTCACAGGGGCTGATCAGCCGCGATTCGGCAGAAGACGCAAACAGCGCGGTTCAAGTGACGGCTTGGTATCTGACGGGATTTGTGGATTGCTTTGATGCAGATGGATTGGATGGGGCGGCGAACGCGCGGTTGATCCCACTCATCGAGCGTGCTGGTCAGCATGGCGTTGAGCGAATTTCATTTGCACCAGCGCAGCTTGCGGATTTACCGGGCGCAACCGCGACCTACGCGAAGGCGTTGAACCGTACGGCAGCGATGTTGGCGACAGTTATGTGTCACGCCGAACGATGCGGTGTTTGCTTGTGTTTGCGACCGGCAACTGGACGTTTCCTGACGTCGCCGGTCGAACTTCGCGAGTTGGTTAGAGATGTCAATTCGTCGATGGTGGGGATAGATTTGCCGATGGAGTTGCCGGCACACGTACCCGGCTGGTCCGATTGGTTCGGGACGTTGGAGCCGCTGATTCGCTGCGTTCGCGTGCAAGCCGGCATGACGGAATCTGTAGATGCCGTTGCGGCCAACGTGGACGGAGTGTTGGAATTGATCAGGGGGATCAATGCGCCTCGCCGCTATGAGGGCGAGATTGTTGTCAGTTTAGACACCGGCGATTCGTTGCAATAGACGAGAGGTGAAATTGTACATTGGCTTCACGTCTTGCTCGTTCGATCATTGCGGCATGGGTGTTGGTCCTCACCAGGAATGAAGTTGTTTTTACCCTGGATTCCCTATTTCGCGGGAATGACGGCGCTGCGACATCGCTGCATTTGAACCCACACCACTCGTTCAAACTACAGGTTTTTTAATCCAGTGGCGACGAATCTCCAACCCTGATGTCATCGACCTTGGCTTGATCGCCATCGATGCCAATTTCAACTTCAATTGGCGTGATGCCGTTGACGAAGTGGCCTTTGATATGGACCACGATCGCGCCGTTCTTGGTTGTAAGCGAATTGGTCTTGGGAAGTTCGTGCTGTTGCAACTGCCCGTGCTTCTTGGCGATCTGTTCAAGCCAATCTTCAAATTCGTTCGGCTTGATGCTAACGGACATGCGCTTGGAGGCGAATCGCGAAATCCATTTGTCGGTTTCTGCCGCCCGGTCTGCCGCAGACGTCTTGAGCACAGCGATCGCGTCCTGACCGCAACCAAGGCTGGCTTTTGTGATGAACAATCCAAAGCCGACGAGCAGATTGGTGCCGATCCCCAGCAATCCGAAGATGCCACCGGTCACGCCGAGCCATCGCCCACGCCGCACCTCGTGGCGCGTCTGAAAAAACGAAATCACGCCTAGAATAAGGGCGAACACGCCGCCTAGAATTCCAACGAGCATCCCCATCCTGATCGACCCGGATCCTTTTGAGGCCATGCCTACTGCGGGCAACCAGGGAATCAGGACGACCAGCCCAATAATTCCGGCCAAAAGTGCTACAACGCTAAGAGGTGGTCGGTACTCCCCCAGATCGAGAGGGATTTCTTCAGATTTGTGCGAGTTTTCAAATGGGTTGTTGGTCATCGTACCATTGAACCAGAGGAGCCGGGTTCGGGCAACTGATTTTGCGCGTAAGTGTCAGCCGGATGAAAGGGTTGTGGCGCTTGACGGGACAATTGGGGTGCCTTTAGTATGAGCGCTGCCGCAAAGTGACAGTGTACACCGGCCTGCCTGGTCGGGATTTGCGGTTTGAACGCCAGGGACGGCATTTTGCCGGTGACGGTATTTTGATTGTTGATTGCACCATTGGACGAACGATCGCCGTGATGTATTTGGGGCGGTCGACGGTTCTGCGTGATTCTGAAACGCGGTGAACACCAGCGCTACCAGGATGGGCAAAACCTTCCCTCCGTTCAACCATGAAGTGGCAAGTAGTGACGCTTAGGAAACAATGCCGCACAGAAGTGATCGGTTTGCTGATCGACAGATGGTCGGTCAGCGACGCTTTGGCGAACGATCCATTTTCAAAGCCGGCGATCAACGCAACGTGGAACAACCCAACGTTGCCAAACGAAGTTGCATACATTTGGAGTGAGTGACCATGCCTCATCAGACCAAACGGTTTCAACTCAAACGGTTGCAGACCGCGCGATTTTCCAAGACGGCAATTTATGCGTTGATTGGGGTTACGGTCTTCTTCGGTTGTATCGGAGATTTGCCGCGACTGGTTCTTGGACCGGGCGTCATTGGCAACGTACCGCCGTCGCTGCAGATTCTCGCGCCGGTGGCCAACATCAATCGCAACCAGGGTGAACCGTTTGAGATTCAATGGACCGATGACGACCGCGATTCGCCGGCGCTGATTTCATTCAGCCTGGTCAACGTGGTGACGGGCACTGAAATCGTCCTCGTTTCAAACATTCAAGAAAACGACAATGCCGGCCCCGATCAGTTCAGCGCATCGACCGGACTGATCCCGCTGGGCACCTATAACCTGCTGGGCCGAATTTCGGACGGGCTCAACGAGGTTGTTTCGGTGTATGCGCTGGTCACCGGTTCGAGTTCGCAGCGTGTGCAGATCACGATTGGCGAACCGGGCACAAACCCGCTGAACGTTCCCCCGCAGGTTGCGGTGATTCAGCCGGCATTTAACCAGGGCGTGGCGCAGGATGACACCTTGGTCGTGACGGTGCGGCCGACGTCTGCGCCAGTAAACGAGAATCTCCCGTACGATGCAGACAGCGAGTCGGAGTTGTTCATCGTTCTCGACCTCAACGATATATCCACGGACGACGATCCGCGGCTGCCCGACCCCGATGAGATCATTGTCCTGCGTCAGCAGGACATCCCAATGGGAAGTACGGAAGAGCTGACGTTTAACATTGCGGTTGATCTCGGTGTGATTCCACCTCGACCCAATGGAGAGCCCTACCGCGTCAGGGCGACGATCATCGACGCCGGAAATCAGCGCGTTCATGCGTACGCGCAGGGTTCGATCAACATTCTTCGATCGGCGACGGGGACGGTCGACCTTCTTGATGTGGGTACGATTCTTTCCGGAGCGGTATTCCAGGGATTCAATCCTGGATCGCGTTTGGGTTCGAATATGGTCGGTGTCGGCGACTTTGATGCCGACGGCGTCGACGACTTCGTATTGGTCGCTCAGTTCGGAAATCCCCGAAACTTCGGCAATATCGGAGAAGCGTATGTGATCTATGGTTTGAATCAGGGGCGGTTCGGCGGCGTCAACAACGTCAATAGCGTGAGTCGCGGAATTTCCGGTACAATTCTAGAAGCGCCCCCCAATCGGTTGCAGTCTTTACATGACGATCCTCTGGCGGTGCCCCGCGGTATTACCAGTGTCGCACCGATTTCCGACGTCAGCGGTGACGGCCGGCCGGAAATCCTCATTGGAATGGGCATGGTCGATGGTCTGTACCAGGGTCGCGACGACGATCCGGGTGACGGTGTTGAAGCCGTGGACGTGCAATTCTCTGCGCGTTTTGGATTGCAGACGCTGACGAACAACGGAACGGCAGTCTCCGATTTCGACGATGCGTACGAGGGTGTTATCGACACATACATCGATCGAAACGACCCCAACGGTGGAGCGGGCGGCGAACAATTGCTGTTGTATGGCGCAACCAGCGATCAGGAAGCAGATCGCAATCAGTTCCCCATCATCGGGTTTGATCTTCCCGATGAACTGTTCATTCCCGATCCAGACAACATCGCCGAGATTAGCGCTACTATTGTACTGACGTTTCAAGGTACTCCCGCGATATCAACCGAAACGTTCGCAGTTCATCGATTGAATCTTGGGGTCAATGACAACACCGATTTCAACGACTTTAATGGCTCGGACGGAACGCCGGGGCCCACTGAAGGCACCGATTACGACGACGAGGAAATCGACTACTCGGTGAGTTTTGGAGTTAACGGACAGCTCATTACCACGACGATGCTTATCGATGTCACCGACGTGGTTCAGCAGGTAGTCGATGGCGAAATCGGAACTCGCAATCCCCAGTTTATTATTCTGCCTATTTTACCAGTCAATGGCGCTATTTTCAGTTCGGAAGCAGTTTCGGAAGCGAATCGGCCATTGCTTAGGCTTTCGTTCGATGAGGATCGCGCATCAATTGAAGCGACGTTCAACTGCTACCCCGACCCCTACGTCAATAACCTTTCGACCGGAACTCCGATTGACGACCCGGGACGTATCAAAGCGGACTCGACTCTTGAGGCGTGTGGGGTTGCCGTGATGGTCACCAGCGAGAACCGAGACACCGCAGGACCGGTCTCGGCGACGCGACTCGATAGCACCGTATTTTCGCTTGAACTCGCGGGGCAGGAAGAGGTGGTTTCCTTAAGTCCGACCGAAATCATCGGAAACGTGAATGGAAATCCGGCCGATGGTCCAATTTCGCACACGGCGGGCGATCCGGGCACCGGCGGGCGGGGCCGCGGGTGCCGATTCCAGGCGGGGTTTTGGGATTTCATCAACGACGGAGCATTGGGTGAAGCCAATCCTCGAACGGATTTCTTCGGTGAACACGTCGCCTCGGTTGCGGATATCACGCTGAACGGTACGCCTGAATTCATTATGTCCGCGCCTCGCAATGAACTTTACACCAGTACCATTTTGCAGTCACCGGCGGGAAGTGCCGACGCCAAGATATTCGCGTCGCGCCGATTCACTGGCAGCATTGTCGTGCTGGACGGAAACGACTATTCGACCAATCCGTTGTTTTCCGATACAGACGGGACCAATCAAAATATTCCGAATTGGGGTTCCCCGAGCGCTGGGACGTGTACATCTCCTCGGACCGCACGCAGCGGAACTGCGGAACCGGTCAACGTTTTTGAAGTCTACGCCGAAGACATGACCGACTATCTCGGTGGTGCAGAGGCGGCGGGAGATATGAATCGCGACGGAGTTCCCGACATCATCTGCGGCGCACCGCTGAATGACAGCAGCGCCAATGGTCGCATTGATACGGGAGCGGTCTACATCCTTCAGGGCCGTTCGCCATTTGGCGACATATCGCTCAGCCATCTGGACGATCCGGCATTTCCGCGACCGACTGTGCTTCGCATTCGCGGGGAAAAAACCGGTGATAAGATTGGCCATCGGCAGACCGGCGGCCGCGATGTGAATGGCGACGGTATTGGCGATGTGTTTATTTCGTCACCCAATGTCGATTTCCTGAGCACCTCGGCTACGCATTGTGCGGACGCCAATCTGAGCACCAGCACGTTCACGGCTTGCCGCAACAACTTCGGCAATGAAGTATTCATTGGCGACACGTGCAAGCAATACGATTTCGACAACGATCGCGATATCGACGAGGACGATCAAATCGCCTTCGACAATCTGGTGGCCGGTTTCGCCGGGGCGTGCCCGATCGACAATGGGTATGCGGCGGTTATATTCGGGAACGTCACGCTCGACGGAGACCGGACGATCAGTCAGGTGGGGACCAGCAGTCTGCCCGGTGTCATTTTCTTCGGCGCCAATCCGGGCGACCGAGCCGGCGAAGACATCGTTTCTGCCGGCGACTTCAATCGAGACGGTTTCGGCGATCTACTGATCGCGGCGCCGGGCGTGCGATTCACCGATAACAACAACCGCGAGCGCATGGGCGTAGCGTATTTGATCTTTGGCGGTACGCACCTCAACAACGCACCCGAGGGCGGCTTCTCGCTTGATCAGGTGGGCACGCCGCAACTTCCGGGGCTTGTATTCTGGTCGCCGTACGAAACGGGCCGACCCAACGAAGCGCCGATCGACAATGTCGGTTTGCTGGGCGACATCAACAACGACGGTTTTGATGACATCGGTCTGGGCCTGACGCGGTCGGACTTTGTGGATGAGAACCTGCCGCAGACTCCAGGCGATGTTGGAACCGATCCGAACATAGGCCGCCGTCCAGACGATGGTCGTGTTTACATCATCTACGGCAACAACACGGTCGCGAACTGATCGAGTTGACCATTGGATCGTCTAAATCAATCGGCCTGACATCCGGTTGAATTGAAGATTAAACTTGTCACATTGAAAGACCCGTCGCAAACTATGCCGACGGGTCTTTTTTTATGTCACATTCTGGCATCAGGCATATTCTGGCATCAGGCAAATTCTGGCAACTGTCTCATTCTGGCGTTTCGGAACGATCATGGCTCACGAACACGGTATTCTCTCACTGCTTCCACCGCTCCTCGCGATTGTGCTTTCCATTGTGACGAGACAGGTTTTCATTTCGTTGGCGATCGGCATTTGGGTTGGGTACCTCACGTTGGCCGACTGGAACGCATTTGCCGCGACGATCGATACGCTCACCGCGTTTGTGCAGGTTTTTGAAAGCCCCGGCAACACCCGCACGGTGCTCTTTTGCCTGATGGTCGGATCGTTGATCACCTTGATACAACGCAGCGGGGGAGTCGATGGTTTTGTCGACTGGATCAGCGGGCTTGGGTTGGCCAACAGTCGCCGAAGCGCTGGGTTACTCGCCGTCGCGGTCGGAACATTTGTCTTTATCGAGTCGAGCATCTCTTGTCTGGTGACCGGGACGGTGGGGCGGCCTCTGTTCGACCGGTTGAAAATGTCGCGTGAGAAACTCGCTTATGTATGCGATACGGCGTCTGCACCCGTGTGTATTTTGATTCCGCTGAATGGGTGGGGGGCGTTCATCCTCGCGCAGCTTGCGGACCTCGGCGTCGACGATCCCGTGCCGTTGCTGCTCAAATCGATCCCGCTGAATTTCTATGCAATCCTGAGTTATCTGTTGCTGCTTTTTATCGTCATCACTGGAAAGGACTTCGGTCCGATGCGAAAAGCCGAACGCCGCGCACGTGACGAGGGAAAGCTGCTGGCTGACGGCGCCCGCCCGATGGTGACGGAAGAAGTCCTGGCGATGCCAAGAGCCGAATCGACAACACCGCGCGTCGTCAACATGGTACTTCCGATCGTCGTCATGATTGCGACGGTGTTGGCGGCTATCGTCTACACCGGTGTGACCGGTACGAAGGACCCGTTGCCGGAGCAATTCAGAGATAAGATTTGGGTCATTCTCGAAAACTGCTCGGGTTCAACATCGGTGTATTGGGGCGTGTTTGCCGGATGCTTCGTTGGGATTGGCATGTACTTTTTCCAGGGCATCATGGGTTTGAAGGAATCGATCGATGTGGCGCTGAAGGGGGCAGGCGCACTCGTACCGTTGGGCGTCTTGATGATTCTGGCGTTTGCAATTGGACGACTTTGCGGCAAAGACGGTTTGAACACGGGCGGGTATGTCGCATCGTTGGTTGGACGGGACGTTTCCGCGACGTTCATCACGCCGCTGTTGTTTATCGCATCGAGCGCCATCGCGTTTTCAACTGGAACGAGTTGGGGCACATTTGCGATCATGCTGCCGATCGGACTGTCGGTGGCCGCCAAGGTCGACTTGCCGGCGGCTCTTGCGGTGTCAGCCGTTTTGGGGGGCGGCGTGTTTGGTGATCATTGTTCGCCGATTTCCGACACGACGATCGTTTCGTCGATGGCGTCGGCATCGGATCACATCGATCACGTTCGCACGCAACTTCCATATGCGCTGGCTGTCGGGGTGGTCGCCAGCCTGCTTTATGCGGTTTTTGGGGCAGTAATGGCCTAATCAATTCCGCAGTGAATTCGACTGTTGACGAACTCCCGGTCGGGCCGACACTGGAATTGGGTAAACCGGATGCCAGGAGAAATTCACCGTGAATCAAAATCGAAGACAACCGATCGTCAATTGCATTTTAATCGTCTCATGCATGACGGCTGCCGTCGCCGCGCACTTCACCGCGACGGATGCAAAGGCGTGTGGCGGGTTCTTTTGCCAGCAGGTTCCCATCGACCAAGCCGGCGAACAAATCATCTTTCGCAAAGATGGCATCTTCGTCACGGCGATGGTGTTGATCCAATACACGGGCGAGGCTGAAGAGTTTTCCTGGGTCGTGCCGGTTTCCGGAATTCCCGAACTATCGGTCGGGAGCGATGCGGTGTTTGCGTCACTCGAAACATCCACGCGCCCGCAATTTATTTTGGAGACCAACGGACAACGTTGCCCATCCGATGATGGCGATTTTAATTTCGGAGGTGGAGGGGCAACGTCGGACTCGGCTGATGATGGGGACGATGGCGTGGATGTCCTCGAACGGTTGGCCGTGGGGCCCTTCGATGTCGAAGTGATCACGAGTAATGACGCCGAAGCGCTTGCGACTTGGCTTGGCTCAAACGGTTATGAACTAACCGAACGCGGTGAGGAGTTAATCGGTCCGTACGTCAACGAAGGCAAGAACTTCGTCGCGCTGAAACTCCGACAGGATCAAGGCGTCGGAGACATCGAACCGCTGATCATGCGGTGCCAGACGGGCAACGCAACCATTCCGATTCGGCTGACAGCCGTCGCCGCGCAGGACAACATGGGCGTGTTGGTCTGGTTGATGGGCGATTCACGGGCCGTTCCGCTGAACTATCTGCACGTGACGCCAAACTACACGCGGTTGAACTGGTACGCCGGAACGTTCAATGCGTACGCCAGTTATCAGGGACTCATCACCGCGGCGATGGATGAAGCCGGCGGACAGGGTTTCGCGACTGATTATGCCGGAACGGATTTCGACCCGAACACCTCACTGCCCACGGTCGAAACGTATACGGACGAGTTGGTGTACCTCGCGGGTTTTCCGGATGACGCGGACTTCGTCGCCGAGTTGGCCAACACATTTGTGTTCCCACAGGACAAGGTGCTCGCGATTTTAGGGCGCGAACTTCCGCTGCCCGAAGGCGAAGACAGTTTCATCTACAGTGTCCCCGAATTGCTCAACGACACGTTTACGGCTGAGCAGTTGGCCGACGCGCGCATGCAGATCGTCGTCGAGATCAATGAGACGATAGTCAAACCGCTGGAGAACGCACTCGCGATGTTTGACGGCAAACCATACATGACGCGCATGTACACGACGCTTTCCGCCGACGAAATGTCGCTCGACCCTTCGTTTTCATTCAATCCCGATCTCGAAGATCAACCGATGACCCGGCGAGCGCGGATGGATGTTGACTGCAACTTCGGAGCGACAACGTGGTCGCTCACGCTGGGTGAAGGCACGGGGCGCAACGGTGAATTGGTCATCAATGGCTCGGGTGATCCACCGGGTTTTAGTGCGCCCACGATTGATCAGGAATCCATGTGGCGGAGCGAACGTGTGGATACGAGTGGCCCTCCCGTCACTGAAACGTTGAGGACATTCGGTGTCGCTCGCGTCATCGGCGCTGACAGTTCGGGTGGAAGCAACGGTTCGGCGTGTGGTGTCGGCTTGTTTGGATGTGGCGGCGGAACCGTGGGTACGTTGTTGCTGACCATGTTTGGCCTGGGACTCTTAAAGCGCCGAACGCACCCGTGACCATCCATTCACGGGGAGGTTTACTCCACCGAATTGTTCAATTGGCGTCAAATTCAAACCGAAAGCGAGATGTTTCGGAAGATGTGAATCCGTGCATCGCTTGCTTCCGATTTGACCGAATCAGTTTTCAGGCGTAAGAGCGAGAATTCTGTGTCCCAATCTTGTCCGAATTGAGGCGAATCAACCTCGGCAATATTCGTCTTTCGTTCGCATATCAGACTGCCTTATAATGCGGACTCTTGGGTCTGACCATTTCTTGACCAAAAAACTAGGCGGGAACAGTCCACACGGCATTTCAAAAGCACGCGTAAGGAGAAGCTGTATGCGGGGTCACCGATTGCACATCTCAGTCCTGACGTTTCTGTTGGCCGGATCACCAGTCTTGGCGGGTTCGGGCGGATCATGGGTCGAGTTCGTCGATGCGACGAGTTCGCGCTTGGTCGCTGACCCTTCATTGGGCGTTGATGACGGCGAAGAGAAGGACTACGCATTCGGCGACGTGGACAAGGACGGTGACATCGACATCATCTGCGTTCGCAAGCAGGAGTTCACGACCACCGGACGCCGCCAAAACGTGTTCTTCATGAACCAGGGCATCGCCGATGGTCAAGCGATCGACGGCGTCTTCGTCGACATGACCTCCACGTATATGACCGATGCCGACGACGGCGGTCAGGGTTTTCTGGATCTGACCAACGACCGCGACGTCATCCTGGCCGACGTGAACAACGATACCTGGCTCGACATTGTGACCGTGTCGACATTGAGCGATGGCTTGCCCAAGACGATTTCCCACCCGCGCATCTACATCAACAAAGGCGAAGTCGGCGGCGTGTGGCAGGGGTTCCGCTACGAAGAAGGGCGCATCCCGCAGTTAACGACCATCGGCACGAATCTCGCCGTCGCGCCGCGACTCTGTTCGGTGGCGGCTGGCGACGTCGATGGCGATGGATTCCTTGACCTGTATGTCGGTGACTACGACAGCGATGGCGTTGGTTCAGCCCCTCCAGAGAATCCGGCTGAGGACGTCAACGACCGATTGTTGATGAACAACGGATCGGGAATTTTCATTGACTCGCGTGAAACCCGCATGAACAGCACGATGTTGCTGTCGGCGTTCAGCATGGCCGTCGCCATCGTGGACATGAACGGTGACGGGACGCTCGACATTGTAAAAGACACCGCACTTCAGGATCCGCGTCGCGTTTCGATTTCCTACAACAACCCGGCCAACGAAGGATTCTTCAACGACTTTGACATCGTTTATGGCAATGCGCCGTATCACGTGACGGTGGGCGATCTCAACAATGACACCTTGCCGGACCTCGTGATCACCGACGATGGGCAGGACGTTTATATGCTCAACACCGGTAACGGTGGCGATGGGTTGGCCAACTTTGTTCAGCAGCCGTTTCAGAGGGCGACCGGTTCGGACGGTGAATTTGGTGGTAACCACGTCATCGCGGACATGAACAACGACGGATTCAATGACGTGATCATTGCTGACGTGGACGTGGACAGCCCGGGGTGTAATCGTCGAATGCACATGTATCGCAACCTCGGAAACACGCCAACGGTCACGCTGCAAGAGCAGGGGCCGGCTCAGCCATGGACGCCCAACGGCGTGCATGATATCGCAGTGTTCGACATCAACAATGACGGCTGGCTGGACATGTTCATTGGGACGTGCGAAGGCACCGAAATCTGGCTGAACCTTCCGCCGGTTGATCTCGTGTTCAACTATCCGGATGGAATTCCCGGAACGCTCACGCCCGATACGCCCGAGACGTTCAGGGTATCGGTCAGCGGAACGGGTTCGACGCCTCAGCCGGGAACCGGTAAGCAGTACGTGTCGGTCGATGGCGGTCCATTTGTTGAAACCAGCATGACGCAGGAATCGCCCAACGTTTACTTCGTCAACCTTCCGGGTATTCCGTGCACGTCAACGCTCCAGTTCTACGTTTCGGTTGAGACGACGACTGCGACAGTTGTGACCGATCCACCCGGAGCGCCAACGACATCAATTTCATTGTTGGCGTCGCTGGGTTCCGAGATTCTGTTCTCCGATGACTTCGAGACAGCCAACCCGGGTTGGACGGTGACAAGCCAGGCGCTGGCGTCTGGTGAATGGGAGCGGGGCGATCCCGTTGGAACGTTCTTCCCAACCGGAAGCGGTATCTTCGCCCAGCCGGAAAACGACTTTGGCGCATCGCTTGGTGAAACAATGTGCTACTTCACCGGTCAGAATCCGACGGGGGTTGCAGGCACGGGCGACGTCGACGGTGGTCCGACGATTTTGACGTCACCCGCATTCGATGTGAGCGGAAGTGACGCTGTGGTCAGTTACGCGCTCTGGCACTTCTTTAGCGATAGCGGTGCTCAGGACGTTTTGATTACCGAAGTTTCGAACAATGGCACAAATTGGGTGCAGGTGGATTCGACGGATAGCACCAACAGCGAGTGGGACACGCGCTCGTTTAAAATCAGCGATTATGTGACGCCGACCGCCAATGTGCAGGTGCGATTCATCTCATCCGACCAGCCGAATGACAGCGTCACCGAATCGGCGATCGATAACTTCGTCGTGACCCGCCTCGTCTGTGCGGATACGTGCGTCGACAACGGCGACTGCGACGACCTGCTCTTCTGCAACGGTACCGAGACGTGCAATGGCAGCAACGTCTGCGAGCCGGGCACCGATCCATGTCCGGGACAACTCTGCGACGAAGACAGCGATCAATGCGTTGAGTGCCTCGTTGACGGTGATTGTCCGGACCTGGCGTTCTGCGACGGTCCTGAGTCCTGCATTGGCGGCGTATGTGTCAACGGCGCTGATCCATGCTCGGGTCCGGGATTGGTTTGCGACGAAGTCAACGATGAGTGCGTCGGATGTCTGAACGACGGTGACTGCGACGATCAAATCTTCTGCAACGGGGTTGAGACCTGCGACGGGTCCAACAACTGTGTGGCCGGCAGCGATCCTTGTCCCGGTCAGCTTTGCAACGAAGACACCGATGCGTGCGTGGACTGCCTCGACGCCAGTGATTGCGACGATGGGAAGTTCTGCACGGGTGCTGAAATGTGCGTCAATGGCGCATGTGAGCCGGGAACCGATCCATGCCCCGGTCAGTCGTGCGACGAAGGATTGGACGCCTGCGTGGATTGTTTCAACGATATCGATTGCGACGACGGTTTGTTCTGTAACGGCGAAGAGACCTGCAACGGTGGTGCGTGCGAAGTTGGCAGCAATCCTTGCGGCGACTTGCAGTGCGACGAGGTCAACGATGAATGCGTTCGTTTGCTTCAGCCGCGCGTCGGTGCACCGGCACTTGGTTTAACGCCTCAGCAGGCCAATCGCTTCCAGATCGGTCGTGCACGGTTCGATACGACGCTTTCAATCGCCGAAGGTCTTGGGCCGGTATTCAACCAGAACGCCTGCGGCGCCTGTCACAATGCGGGTGGACTCGGTGGTTCCGGTGCGACGCTGGTCACGCGTTTCGGCCTTGCAGACAAGGGCGGATTCAATCCGCTGGAAGAGTTCGGCGGCTCGCTGCGGCAGGCGAATGGCATTTCGGGAACGTGTGAAGAAGTCGTTCCGGTCGAAGCCAACGTGGTGATCAACCGCCTCACCAACTCGACGTTCGGTGCGGGTATGGTTGAAGCGATTCCCGAGTTTGATTTGCTTAATAACCTCGCATCGCAGCCCGGGCCGGTACAGGGTGAAGCCCACTTGGTTCCCGCCTTCGAAGATGGTGGTGGGGCGCCGCTGCGGATCGGACGTTTCGGTTGGAAAGCCCAGGTACCGACGGTTCTGACCTTCAGTGCCGACGCAGCGCTCAATGAAATGGGACTGACCAACCGGTTCCTCATTGACGAGAATGACCCGAACGGTATTCGTCCTCCGGATCTGGCGGCTTGCGATACGGTGCCCGATCCCGAAGACGGTCCGGAGGATGGTCCCGGTGGTGTGCTTCCGCACTTCATCGATCGCGTGACCGACTTCCAGCGTTACCTGTCTCCGCCGCCGCAAACACCGCGGTCGGGCATGAGTGGTGCGGTGGTGTTTGATTCGATCGGATGTGCGGATTGTCATACACCGTCGTTTACGACCGGCTTGGCGCCGGAAATGGCGCTGACGGCTCAGACGATCAAGCCGTACTCCGACTTCCTGCTCCACAACATGGGGCAGCTCGGTGACGGAATCGTTCAGGGTGACGCCAATGAATTCGAAATGCGCACGCCGTCGCTTTGGGGTGTGCGTTGGCGCGACCAGTTGATGCATGACGGCCGTGTCGTCGGTGGGGCGTTTGCAGTTCGTATCGCCTCGGCGATCGCTGAACATGACGCCCCGGGCAGCCAGGGTGCGGCATCTGCACAGGCATTTGCGGCGTTACCACAAGGCGACAAGGACGCCCTGGTCGCGTTCATGGATTCGCTCGGCCGCGCGGAGTTCGACCATGATGGTGACAACGATGTCGACGTGAGTGACTACAACAATGCGATCTCCGGCTGCATCACGGGGCCGGGAGCTGGCAGCGTGTCGCCTGATGACGGCTGTGCGATTTCTGACTTCGATCAGGATGGCGACGTCGACCTTGCCGACATGGCCATGATGCAGAAGGCTGCGGGGCTGTAAGTCTCGCCGGTTAATGGCGAGTCGCCTGAATGCAACTCGCAGAATCTCAACAATCCCGCCCGCGTTCGTTGATTCGGACGCGGGCTTTTTTCATGAATGAGGGGCGGGGACGTGCTGCCGATCATCTTCGTATGCAGACGTTGCCATTTTCCGGCACGGAGCTACGCTTCAGTTGCAGGGCTATTGTGCCCAAGTGTGAATCGAGAGATGTTGCGACGTGTCTGAACTTCCGGCGAAATCCAAAGATGTGTTTGCCCATCACCCACGTGACTGGCGCGACAATCATTATGTGTATCCGGTGATTTCGCGTCGGAGTCGCGGTCTGAGTATCGGGGTCAATTTGAACCCGGACCGCGCGTGCAACTTCGATTGCATTTACTGCCAGGTGGATCGGACCCTTCCGGTGACGGTGCGCGACGTTGACATTGATCGCCTCAAGAGCGAAATCGATGACATGCTCTTGCGGGCGACCGACGGTTCGATATTCGATCACACTGGGTTTGGAAGCGTGCCGGCAGAATTGCGGCGCGTCAACGACGTGGCGTTTTCCGGCGACGGCGAACCGACCACGTGTCCGGAGTTTGCAGCCGCGGTCGAAACGGTAGCCAACGGCCTGCGAATATTTGAGTTGGCGGACGTTAAGATCGTGTTGATCACCGACGCGTGCTATCTGAAACGTGAAAACGTCAAGCGCGGTTTGGCGATGATGGATGAAAGCAACGGAGAGATATGGGCCAAGCTCGATGTCGGCACCGAGGCGTATTACAAACTCGTCAATCGACCGAACCACACCCTTGATCATGTGATTGACAACATCATCGATGCGGCCCGCGTTCGCCCCATCTGCATTCAATCGCTGTTCCTGCGAATCGATGGTCGCGGGCCGGACGAAGCGGAAATCAAAGCGTACTGCGAGCGACTGAATCACATCGTGCGCGAAGGTGGACAGATCAAGGAAGTGCAGGTCTACACGGTATCGAGGGACCCGGCAGAGACATATGTGACGGCGCTATCAGACGAGGAGAAAAATCGAATCGTTGAGACGGCGAAATCGCTGACCAAACTGAATGTTGTGGCGTATTGATGGGGCGAGGTTGTGTCGGCGGAGGGTAGCCTTTGCGGCTGATTCGACGGCGTGGTGGAGGCGCATGTTACAACCGGCAGATTGACGTTCAGACCCTCATATCGGTGGTCTCCCGAGTGTCAATGACAATTTCGTCGATGGGTGTAATCACCATGATCATCAGACGCTCGCTCCTTAGGCCGGGATTTGATCGATGAACAAACGGATCAATTCTGCGACCCAACCGACAGCATTCATAAGTCCTACGAACATGACAGCCTCTCCTTGAATAAGAGAATGAATGAAGACGGGTACGGCTTGAGGCTGTCGTCTGCTGTCATAAGATGCTGGAAAGCCACTTTGACTATCCAATTTACTTGCGCTATCGTCCACGCCTTGTGCGGACTTGAAGTGACCGATTTTTTTGCGCGGTAATTTGAGATTCGGCAGGCGCGAGTCGCCTGAAATGGCATTTCATAGACGCGAGTCGCACGATTATGGGCTGACTGGACGTGATCGATTTCACTGAACCTGCGGCGGGACGCTGTTAAACTGCCTGTATTTGAGGAATACCATTGGCCATATTCTGCAAGATCAAAGACGGTTCGCATTATCGGGCGAGTGATTGGGACCTGGGCGACGATGCACCTGCCCGGGAAGCGTGGATCGATATTTTTGCGAACCATACAACCGCGCTCCTTAAGCACGCAGCCGAGAGTTTGTCGCCGCCATCCGTCGATCAGATGGCTTCCTATCGCAGCGCATACCTCGAACTCCTCGACGACGTGCGCAAGAATCATGCGAAGTATGCGCCGCTCTCGATCTACAAACTGTGTGTGCAGCGCGCCGACATGATGCGTCAGCATGGCATCGGCGATCCCTATGACCGCGTCAAAGCCGACGAAAACAGCGCCGCAGTTAAGTTGCTGCCGTCAATTCTCAACGTGCTGGACGAAAGCGACGACGGGGAGATTGTCGAACTCTTGATTCGCGGCATCCTTGCGGGCAACAAGTTTGATCTCGGTGCGCAGGCCACGATGGATCAGCATGCCAGCGGTGGGATTGATTTCCGCGCGACGCTTAACGAACTACCCGATCGGCCGTGGTTTAAGGACGATGTTGCCGCGATGGCGGATCGATTGGCTCCCGGTCATGTCCGCTACAAGAAAGCCATCTTCTTCGTCGACAACGCTGGCGGGGATGCAATTCTGGGTGGCGTTCCGTTCGTTCGATACCTGCTTTCGCAGGGTTGCGATGTGGTGTTTGCGGCCAACAAAGAACCAGCGCTGAATGACATTCTCGTCGATGAATTAAACGTTTGCCTGAAGTCGGCGGCTACGTTCGATGCGACGATTCGTCAGGCCCTTGAATCGAAGCGGCTGACGGTGGTGGACAGCGGATGCGATTGCCCGTTGATTGACTTGGCAAGTGTGACGGATGAATGCAACAAGGCTGCAGAGGATTGCGACCTGCTGATTCTGGAGGGCATGGGCCGCGCGATTGAAACGAACATCGACACCGTTTTTACGTGCGACACGATTCACCTGGCAATGATCAAGAACCCGCTGGTGGCCAATCATCTGGGTTGCGCGATGTTCGATTTGGTGGCGTCGTTCACACCGGCTGGTCAGATGCCTGCGATCCTGTAGCGCTGGCTTGCTCGGCGGGAAGTTGGGTGGGCGTTTGAAATGCGACCGTCAGAACGCCTGCAAGAATCAAAGCGACGCCAACCCATTGCCCCGGCGAAAGACGTTCCTGAAGACTGGGCAAGAAGTAGGCGGCCACGGAGATGATCGCGTACCCACCGCCAACCATGATGGGGTAGGCGATGCTGATCTGAAGCGTCTTGGACTGTAGGGCGTACATATATAGAAAGGCGTTGCACCCAAAGCAGACAAGACCAACGAGCAGCACGGGGGACCCGAGAATCATTTTGATGGCGCCCGCAACGCCACTTGCACCAAGCCCGCCCCCTTGGGTTCCGACCTTCATTGACAGGTTCGCAATCGCATTCAAGACAAGTGCCCCGCAAAGGGCCAGCATGTATTTCATCAGTCACTCCGCATTGTGGCGGTCAAATCCGCGTTTCAGAGAATTTCCCGGGCATTGATGCAATCCGGGTGCCCCTTGGATCGGCAACTGGGCCCCGTGATTTTGACAATCAATCGCCCGAAGCGTCAAATAAAAACAATTCTTCACGCTGGAGACTCATGAATCAATGACTCGGATACTTGGCATCGAAAGTTCGTGCGACGAGACAGCCGCCGCCGTCGTGGTTAATGGCCATGACGTGCAGAGTAACGTCGTGGCGTCGCAGGTCGAGTTGCATCGCAAGTTTGGCGGGGTGGTACCTGAGATTGCTTCCCGCGCCCATATCGAATGCATCCACAACGTCGTTCGGATGGCCCTCGAAGAAGCCAAATGTGAACCAGCCGACATCGACGCCATCGCGTACACATGTCGGCCCGGATTGGTCGGCTCGCTGCTGATTGGGGCGACTGCGGCAAAGACGCTCGGATGGGCCTGGAAGAAACCGCTGATCGCAGTCAATCACGTCGAGGCCCATGCGGTCAGTGGATCGATCGGAGTTGACCCCGCACCTTGGCCGGCGGTTGCGCTGGTGGTTTCCGGCGGGCATACGTCACTGTATCTCGTTACGGATTTCGATTCCGTGAAGCTTCTCGGGTCGACCATCGACGACGCAGCCGGCGAAGCATTCGACAAAGTCGCCACGATGCTTGGGCTCGGGTATCCGGGTGGACCTGTTATCGATCGCGTGTCGGCATCGGGCGATCCGAAAGCGCACGCGTTCCCGCGAACACTTCTGGACAGCGAATCGCTTGATTTCTCATTCTCCGGGCTCAAGACCGCCGTTCGCTACAAGATTCACGGGACGGGCCAAACGACCGGCGGGCTCGAGCAATTGTCCGAAAAGGACATCGCCGACATTGCTGCATCGTTTCAGCAAGCCGTGGTCGATGTGCTGGTCAAGAAGACGATGCGGGCAGTCGCCCAAACCGGTGCGACGACGGTGGTGCTTGGCGGAGGGGTCGCGGCCAACCGTTCGCTGCGCCAATCGCTCGAAGCCGAATGCAGCGACCGCAAGCTGGCGTTCTACGCGCCCAAGATGGCCTACTGTGTGGACAATGCGGCGATGATCGCGTCGTTGGGGTTTCACATGCACGCGAAGGGCCAGACCGTGGCGTTTGACGGTGACGTGTGCGCCCGTTGACCACTTCAACGCCTCCCGATTCGCCGGTCGATCCGATTTGTTGATGCGATCGCGTCAGCCCTCTACACTCATGGCATGAACGAAGACCTAATTCGCAGCCTGTTAAATGGCGTTCAAAGCGGCGAAGTACCAGTTTCAGACGCGGTGAAGCGGTTACGCACACTTCCCTTTGAAGACGTGGGATTTGCAACGATCGATCATCACCGTGATCTGCGATGCGGTGTGGGTGAAGTCATTTTTTGTCAGGGCAAGACGCCCGAGCAGGTCAAAGGCATCTTTGCGGTCTGCGCCGGGCGCGGTGGAAATGTGCTTGCGACCCGGGCGTCGAAAGACGTCGCCGAAACGGTGCTCCGGGAATTCCCTGCGGCGAATTACGACGAACTCGGCCGAACGATTGCACTGCGTCAGGTCGAGGCGAATTGGTCTGAATCGGAAGTGATGATCGTCACTGCCGGAACCAGCGATCTCCCCGTCGCGCACGAAGCCCGAAACACGGCTGAACATCTCGACCAACGCACGCGATTGATCACCGATGTCGGAGTGGCTGGTCTGCATCGATTGCTCGCCCACCACGAGCAGATCAACGAAGCCAACGTGATTGTGGTGGTGGCTGGCATGGAGGGCGCGCTGGCGTCTGTGGTTGGCGGACTCGTCAGTTGTCCGGTGATCGCGGTTCCGACAAGCGTCGGGTATGGCGCTAGTTTTGGCGGGTTGGCCGCGCTGCTGGCGATGCTGAATTCGTGTGCGGCGGGCGTGACGGTAGTCAACATCGACAACGGATTTTCGGCTGGATACTCAGCCGCCATGATCAATCGCCGAACCGGAAAGAACTGCCACGCGTCGGGCGGAGACCATTCTTGAATCCGCAACAGATTCTAACCGTTCCCAAGGTTCCCCAACGATCGCAGGACGCGCACAAGGGCGATGTCGGGCGCATCGTCGTGTTCGGAGGATCGTGGGGCGAAGTGGGCATGATCGGCGCCCCATCGCTATCCGCCAACGCGGCGCTGAAGAGTGGGGCTGGGTTGGTTCAGATTATTACCCAGCGTGAGGCCATGCCCATGGTTGCGCCGCTTGCACCTTGCGCAACGACGCGATGCCTGAATCCTGAAGTCGAACTTTCAAAACATGCCGTCGAGTTCGGCGCCGACGTTGTCGCGATTGGTCCAGGCTTGGGTCAGTCGATTCAACCCGCAGCCATTGCGGCTCTCTTGACAGAATACAGCGGTGGAATCGTTGTTGATGCGGACGCCCTCAACGCGCTGGCCACTGTCGGAGACTGGGCCGCAGGTTGGCCGGACAATGTCGTACTCACGCCTCACCCCGGCGAGTTTCAAAGGTTGCTCGATGGATTGGGCGTGTCCGAATGCGACCGCGACAATCGTATCGATGCGGCTGTCGCGTTGGCTGACCGCACTGGCGTAACGGTTGTGTTGAAAGGGCATTGCACGGTCGTCGCGACGCGCGAGCAATATTACGTCAATCAAACTGGAAATGCCGGAATGGCCACGGCTGGCACCGGTGATGTGTTGACCGGAGTCATCGCGGCGCTGATGGGGCAGGGCATGTCGGCAATGGATGCTGCAATCCTGGGCGTGCATGCCCATGGGTTGGCGGGTGACGCAGCCGCTGCCCATCATGGGCGGATTTCAATGACCGCGCTCGATTTGCTTGACGCATTGGCTGAGGCGTTCTCAGACCTTGAACACGAAGCCCACCGATAACGGTTGGCAGTGGTAGTCAAAGCCTCAGCCGATTTCGCGGCCCAGCACACGAGCGGCTTCCATCACGTCTTTGTCACCGCGCCCCGAAAGATTGATGACCAGCATTTGATCCTTCGACATGGTGGGGGCCAACTGCATCGCATGGGCGACGGCGTGAGACGATTCCAGCGCGGGGATGATCCCTTCGGTTTCGCAGAGCGAGGTGAAACCTTTCAGCGCCTGTTCGTCATCGACGTTCGTGTATTCGACGCGGCCAATCGAATGCCAATAGGCGTGCTCGGGACCGACGCCCGGATAGTCGAGTCCAGCCGACACGGAGTGAACAGGCATCGTCTGACCGTCGTCATCCTGCAGCACATACGTTTCCATACCATGCAGAACGCCAACTCGACCGGCTGACAGGGTGGCTGCGTGAAGTCCTTTGCCAACACCGACGCCACCGGCTTCAACACCGACCAATCGCACGGATTTGTCATCGATGAGCGGGGCGAAAATACCTGCCGCGCTGCTGCCGCCGCCGACACATGCGACCACGCAATCTGGCAGGCGATTGAACTTCGCCAGCATTTGTCCGCGAAGTTCCCGGCCTATGACCGATTGAAAATCACGCACCATCACCGGGAACGGGTGCGGTCCCATGACGCTGCCGATGACGTAGTGCGTTTCGCCGCAGGTGGCCATCCAGTCGCGCATGGCTGCGTTGATTGCGTCCTTGAGCGTGCGTTGGCCCGACTCGACCGGGATGCATCGTGCGCCCAGGAGTTCCATGCGGAACACGTTGAGCTTCTGCCGGCGGACGTCTTCGGCGCCCATGTAGATGTCGCATTCGATGCCAAGTCGGGCGGCGGCGGTTGCGGTGGCGACGCCGTGCTGACCTGCCCCAGTTTCAGCGATGACGCGTTTCTTGCCCATTCGCTGAGCCAACAGGAGTTGCCCGAGCGTGTTGTTGATCTTGTGGGCGCCGGTGTGGTTGAGATCTTCGCGCTTAAGCAGGATCTGTGCGCCGCCGAGTTCTGCCGAGAGGCGTGGGGCGGAGGTCAACGCACTGGGGCGCCCTGCATATTCGATAAGCAGTTGATCGAATTCTTCCCAGAAAGATGCGTCGTTGCGAACCGCATCGTAGGCGTGCTCCAACTCTGTGACCGCCCCCATCAACGTCTCGGGAACATACTGCCCGCCGAACTGCCCGAAGCGGCCATTCTCATCGGGAACATCGTGTTTGCACGGCTGAGCCATGCGTGCATGTGTTTCTGGTGTGGTCAACGTGGTACCTGCTTTCGAACCCACTGAATGGTTGCGATTAAGGCGTCGAACTCTTGCCGGTTTCAGCCGGTTCTTCGATTGAGAATCCGTATTCTGGCTGGGTGACATCGAGGCTCGAAATCCATCCGAGCAAGTTGCGGTACTTGATGTTGGCCGGATTTGGAAAGACAACATCAACGGGCGTCGGGTGGGCCGTCCCGGGACCGGTCATGTTGGGCTGTCCAAAGATGAGAACCAAACTTTCCTGCGGCGTATCCCGGTTGATCAAACGTGCGCCGCCTTTTTCGTAATCGTTGAGGACGAGGTAGTTTGCATAGTGCAATCTGTCATTCATGACGTGTTCGTTGAACAACACGAAGTCGCCGGCATCGCGTCCACCATGGCATCGGGCTGTGGCGCATGAACTGAGAATGACGCCAGAAACGCGCGGGTTCTTGAAGTCGCGGAACATCGCGGGATCATCCTTAATCACGATGTCACTTGAAAACTCATCCTCGAACGGTGCGTCTTCACTGATCATTCGTTGATACTGGTTGATCTTGCCCAGCATGAACTGCGCCTTGCGCGCGGCTGGCCGCATTCGGTTGAATATGGCGCGATCCTTCGGGCCAAGGTTCTCGCGGGTCGCCAAATAGTCCCAGAATCGATCAAGCACGTTGTTCCTGAAATCAACGGGAACGCGCTCGGGACGATTCAGCGACAACTCATTGCGCCGAAGAATCTGGATTTCTTCGTCAGTTAACTCGCGGATGGGCTCGCCGTTTTTGCGCGGACTGGAGCTGCCCGTATTTTGGGGGGCCGTTGCATTGGCGTCGTCGGCGTCTGCGTTGCCTTGTTTGCTGCGGGCGAGTTCGCGATACACCTTGGCCATCGCATGATCCGGTTCGAGTCGCAAGATGTAATCGCATTGCTTCTCAAGCAGATCCCAGGCTTCCTGCTCGCGGCACCACTTGGCCAGGTTCAAGTGTCCCTCAACGTCGGAAGGATCGAGCGCCTGAAACTGCCGCCGGTAGGCCAACTCATCGTTTGCCATGGCCGATGGAATGACCGCCAGCACGAACAATGCCGCGGCCAGTGCGCCAATCAGTTTGGCATGCGTTTTAAAATGCCGGTTGATTCGATGGTCGTTCATCGTTGCCACTCCCTTTGCAACGCAGGATTTGCCGCCACAGTAACATTCGGATTATTGACCCTCGTACTATATGTGCCCTCCAGGAAGGCATCAACAAAAAGGGGCACGGGCCGATATTGCGCTTCAATCTCACCGTGAATTGTGCAGTTGTTGGTTCAATGCGGTTGCGATCCGATTGTCCGGAGAATCGCGCGCACGGGGCTCGCGTCAAAACCGACCAGCTTAAGCGGCAGGGCGATTAACTCGTACAAACCGTCGGGTACGTCCGCCAACCGCAAGCCCTCGAGGATACTCACGCCGTTTTGAAGACATGCCTGGTGGGCAGGCAAATCCCGCGATGAAAACAGATCGACGCTGGGCGTGTCGACACCCACCAACCGTACGCCGCGGCGGCTGATTTCTTCGACGAAGCCCGGCTTGAGCGCGGCGAAGTTCTGGTTGAACTGGTTGGGATCCGGGTACGTTCCCGATGCAATCAAGAGTCTCGGCGCCCCCAGTTTTTCGGGAAGCACGTCGACGCCAATGCGCGTGTCGGGGGCGGCTGACACGTGGAGGACCTGGCACGTACCAACATAGAGGTCAAGCGGCTGACGCTCGATGGTTGGGGCGTCGACGCCGTAGTGACTGGGGGCGTCGGCGTGTGAACCGAGATGCACGGTCGCCCGCAGTGTTGAGAGGGTGATGTTGTCGCCGTTGGCCATGTCGAGGAGGACTTCGCGCGAAGGCGGTGAGTCGCCGGGCCAAACTGCAAGTTGCTCTGTGATGTCGGGTGATATGTCGTAGATCATGTCGGTTGCAGTCGAACGTACAGAGACTTTGCGATTAGAAATCGTGACGGACAGCCCACAAGTCTGGGAAGATCGATTTGAAAAGCGATTGCTTCAAGAATGCGACGCCCATCGATCCGCCCGTGCCTTGCTTATTGCCGATGGTGCGCTCGACCATCTTGACGTGACGGTAGCGCCACTCCTGCTGGCCTTCGTCGTAGTCGACCATCTGCTCGAACAGGATCGCGAGTTCGGGTTTCTCGCGATAGAGGCGCGAAATTCCCTTTTGAATGGTTTCGTTGGGTTCGGTCGATTGGGTGACGTCCCGGTTTTTCAATTCATCCGGAATGGTCACGCCATGGTGGGCGAGAAAATCGTAGAAGCAATCGACGACCGTTCGTTCCTTTAATCGCCTTTCGAGAATGGCCCTTGCCGGTGAGTCCTTGGGGACAAATTCGAGCATGGTCGCGCGCTTGTATCCGAGAACGAATTCCATCTCGCGAAACTGAATCGATTGAAATCCGGACGCTTCTTCCAGGCGGTCGCGAAAACTGGCGAACGACATTGGCGTCATAGTCTCAAGGATATCGAGTTGGGAGACGAGCGTTTTCATGATCGTGCGAGCGCGTTGCAGGCGATGGATCGCGCCGTACAGATCATTGCTGCAAAACTCCACTTTCAAGCGTTCGAATTCGTGCAGCAACTGCTTGAACCAAAGCTCATAGACCTGATGAATGATAATGAAAAGGGTTTCGTCGTGCTCCGGCGGATCGGATCGCAACACCTGCAACTCAAGAAGCTGTTGAACTTTGAGATATTCCGAATAGTTCAGTGGCATGGTCAATTCCCGGACGTTAGTTGTGGGCTTCGGTCAACTGCACGAGATCACCGCCCACACAATCAGCGTAATCACAACGACCGTCGCCGCAAGCGCCGCGGCTTGGACGGTTTTCCACTGGCGTTTTGCCCGCTCGACGGCATCACGATAAGGAATGCAGGAGAACGACACCATCGAATAAAGCGGCAGAAATGACTTTGGAAAGAGTTTGTGCAGCGTCTGCTCGAGTTTCTTCTTCATCAAAAAGAGTTGCGAGCCGGTGTGGTCGCGCATCTCGACGAAGTTCTCAACGGCCAAGTCGGCGAGCGTGTCGGTGTGGATCTTTCGATTCACAAAGTATTTCTCCAGCGTGTTCGCCAGAGTCGTCTGCCCTTGGTTGGCCCGTTCGATGAGAAGATCGCCCAACATCGCACAGTCGCCAAATGCGGCATTGGCACCCTGTCCATAAAACGGCACGACGGCGTGGCATGCGTCGCCCACCAGCGCCACTTTGTCTTTGAAATGCCATGGAGCGCAGCGCACGGTGACCAACGATCCCGTCGGGTTCTCGAAGAAATCCTCAATGAGCGTCGGCATGATTTTTTTGGCGTCGGGAAACTGCGATTCGAAGAATGCGTTAACCTGGCCCTCGTCGGTAAGTTTGGAAAACGCCGGGCCGCTTTTGCTGTCAAACGCCAGAAACAGCGTGCATGTGAAGGATCCGTCGAGGTTGGGCAGGGCGATCATCATGAACGATTGTCGCGGCCAAATGTGGAGCGCGTTCGGTTCGATGGCGTGCGCTCCGCCGGGTAGCGCCGGGATGCACAGCTCCTTGTATCCGTGTTTCAAGTAGGTTTGGCTGTAGTCGAAGCGATCGAGTCGCTGCATTTTCTTGCGAACGGCGGAGTAGGCTCCGTCGCAGCCGATGACCAGGCCCGGTTCGCACTCAACGTTTCTATCGCTTTGTTGATCGACGAACGTTGCGCTACCGCGCTCAAAATCGGTCCCGACGCATTTGTGGCTGAAATGGAATTCAACGTTTCCAACAGCGTCAGCCGCCGCGATCAATGCCATGTTCAATTCGGCGCGCGAAACGGAGTGAATGACGTCGCCGGCATGGGCGCTGTACGGCTGAAATTTCAGTTGCCCGTCGACCGAATGCATCATGCGCCCGCGCATCGGCGTGGATAGCTCGAGGATTGTTTCGGTCAGACCGATTTGCCCCAAGGCGTGAAATCCGCGGGCTGAGATTGCGAGGTTGATCGATCGGCCGGCTGCCAATTCCTTCCCACGCGGGTCGGGGCGCGATTCGTATACGCTGACGCTGAAGCCGGCTTGCCCGAGGCGCGTCGCAAGCAAAGCGCCGGCCAACCCTGCGCCGACGATGGTCACACGTTGGCCTGATCGCGTGTCAGCCATGGAGGTCGCCGCCTCCAGCATTGGCCAGCACCTGTGCAAAACGCCACACGTCGACAAACGAGTTGTACATCGGAACCGGCGCAACGCGAATCACATTCGGTTCCCTGAAATCACCGACCGCATGCGCCTTGTGCAATGAAGCGAACAACGCCTTGGGATCGCGCTTGGCCAGGATCGACAATTGGCAACCACGTCGCTCCGCGTCGCGCGGGGTGATGACTTCGAATCGATCCTTGCCTTGCTGATCGATGAGGAATTCCAGATACCCGGTCAAACGCTGCGACTTTTCGCGCAGCGCTTCGATCGAAGTTTGATCGAACAAATCGTACGAACCACGAATCGCCGCCATCGCTAGGATCGGCGGGTTGCTTAACTGCCATCCGTCGGCTGTTGGAACGGGAAGGAACTCCGGCTGAAGGTGCATCATGAAACGGTTCTTCGGATCGTTGCCCCACCAGCCAGCAAATCGATTCAATTCGACGTTCTTGGCATGGCGTTCGTGCACGAACGTGCCGCCAACCGTTCCGGGGCCGCTGTTGAGATATTTGTAATTGCACCACACCGCGAAATCGACGTCCCAATCGTGAAGGGCAAGCGGTACATTGCCTGCCGCGTGGGCAAGGTCGATTCCGATGAGGCATCCAGCGCGGTGGGCGGCATCGGTGATTCGCTTGAGGTCGTAAAACTGACCCGTGAAATAGTTGACGCCGCTGATCATCACCAGCGCGGCTTGCGGTCCATGTAGTTCGATTTGCGACACGAAATCATCCATGTCAATCAGATGCTCGCCATCGCGCGGGCGGACTTTGATGAAGGCCTGCTCCGGATCAAAACCGTGATGGCGAATCTGCGAATCCACCGCGTAAATATCCGACGGAAACGACGGCCAATCGGTGATGATCTTGAAGCGGTCAGACGAGGGGCGATAGAACGACACCATCATCAAATGCAGATTGACGGTCAGGCTGTTCATCAGCACAACTTCGTTTGGTTGGGCTCCAACGATCCGGGCGGCTGACTCGCGAAACTGCTCATGATACCCGTACCAAGGCTCGCGTCCGTCGAAATGCGCATCAACCGCCAACCGCGCCCAATCTTCCAGCTCGCGTTCAACGATCGGCTTGACGGTCTTGGGCAGCAAACCCAGCGAGTTGCCTGCAAAGTAAATGACATCGTTGCCCTGGTCATCCTGCGGAATGCAGAATTGAGCGCGAAACGGTCGCAGAACGTCAGCCGCATCCATTCGTTCAGCGAATGCGCGATCGGTCGAATAGTCGAACGTCTTGGACAGATGCTCGGCGTGCATCGCATAATGATAACCGCAATGGATTCGCTTGCGAAGTGCTGACTAGCCGCCGGTGAATCGACTCTGCTGGAGGTTCAGAAATTCGAGCGCGGTACCACTCAGGAGGAGCGATTTTGTCTTGCTGTCGAGGTCGTTCATCGATTCGATGAGTTTGCCCGGTTCGGCCTCGCCCAAGGGGAATGGGTAGTCGGAACCGAGGGCGATGCGGTTGGCCCCGGCGAGTTGGATGAGATAGCGAAGAACGTCGGCGTCATGAACCAGCGAGTCAAAGTAGAATTTACCGAGGTACTCGCGCGGGTTGATGTTGTTGTCGATCGCGCACAAATCGGGCCGGCAGTTGAAACCGTGTTCGATCCGTCCAATCGTCGATGGAAATGAACCACCACCGTGGGCGAAGGCGACACGAAGGTTGGGCAATCGCTCAAACACGCCGCCGAAAATCATCGAGCAGATCGCCAGCGACGTTTCTGCCGGCATGCCGACGAGCCAGGGCAGCCAATAACGCGACATCCGATCCTTGCCGGCCATATCCCATGGATGAACGAACACCGCCGCCCCCAATTCCGCGGCGCACTCGAACACGGAAAACAGTGCGGGTTCGTTCAAGTTCCAATCATTGACATGCGAACCAATTTCAACGCCAGCCAGTCCCAATTCGTTGACACAACGTTCAAGTTCCTTGATCGCAAGATCGGGGGCCTGCATCGGCAGCGTGCCCAGTCCAACGAAACGAGACGGGTTTTCCCGAACCACACCGGCGACGTGATCGTTGAGAATTCGCGACAGGTCGAGCGTGTCGATTGGCTTGGCCCAATAACTGAACATTACCGGAACCGTGCTGAGCACCTGTGCGGTCACTCCGGTGCGATCGCAGTCGGCGATTCTGCGTTGGGATGACCAGCAGTCGTCGTTGATGATCCGAAAACACTTATCGCCGATCATCATGCGGGCTTTGCACGGTTCGTGGTGATCGAGGCGGACGAAGCCTTCGTAACCGTAGCGTTCGACAAGATCGGGCCAGGTTTCCGGAAGAATGTGCGTGTGCAAGTCGATCTTTAGGGTGTCCACGCTGGAAGGTGTAGCCGTGAAAGTGGACGCTGTCAATCTTGACCAAACGCAATGAGGAATGAACCGGGCGATGCACCGCAATCCGGGAAGTTACAGGACGCGAATTTATTCCCCACAATTAAGGGCGTCATTCGTCAAAACTGAAACGTATATTTTTTAATAGAGCGACAGGTCGCAGCGCGCTTTCGACTGTGCGCAACGAATAAACCCGCCCGCTCAAAGGGACACGCACGCAATCATGAATGGGGCAGAGCAAAATCCAGCGATGGCCGTGTTGTTGGAGGACAACACCGCGATCGAAAGCGCGATCAACGATCTCGATGTGAAGATCGCCGCTTGGGTCGACGCGATGGACAAAGCCAGCGCGGCGCTCGCCCAGGTTGCTCGTGCTGAATCGGTAGCGCCAAAAGCCGTCTACGAGAAGGCGGCTGCGGCACCGGTTGAAGATGCTGCACCTGTTGAGAGTGCCGCATCCCAAGACGTCAAGACTGAAGCACCCGCTGCCAAGGCCGAAACGCCTGCCGAAGCCGGTTCTGGAATCGTCACGCTACCGGGCGGCAAGAAATCGCAGAAGCCCACGGGGCTCAAAGCCAAGCTCCTTGGTTTGGGCGGCGGCGCGAAAGACGATGACGATGTGATTTCACCGGAACCGGTGGCGGAAGCTTCCAAGAGTGAAGTGGTTCCAGAGAAGTCAAAGCAGGAACTGGAAGAAGAAGACGAAGCATTGCTCGCGCAGTTGGATCCGAAAGTCGCCCAATCGATCCGCATTAAACGGCGACTTTCGCGAGGCAAAAAGAGTGTACGTGAACTGATTAACGAGATGCACAAATAGTTCATCGTCGCGTTGCAGGGGGGGACTAAACGTGGGGACAGCCGTGGAACAGAGCAAGAACGGACAAGACGCTCAGGGCAAACAGTCGTCATCGACTGACTTTGACAGCAAGCGTATCGAAATGATGGGGCAGGAAGTCGTCGGCGCGATGCGTGGCCTGCGCGAGTTGCTCGATGCCCGGGCCAAAGCGCTCGAGGCATGTCGCCTGGCGCTGGCCGACGAGTACCGAAAACTCGATGAGGAACGCTCGTCCTTCAGCATCGAACAGCTTGAGCTGTGCGAACGCATCGAGCAGCGTGAAGCCGAGCTTGCCGCCCGCGAGAAGGAATACGAGGGCCTGAAAGTTCAGGCGGAGCAACTCGCTTCAACGCAAAAGTCGCAGTTGGAGGAATTGCGTCAGCGCGATGAGCAGGCGAACCTCCGATTGGCCGAGATGGACAAGAAGGTTGAGGAACTCACCGCCCGCGAGTCAGCCGCCACTGCTGCGATGCAGAAGGTTGAGGAGCAGCGGATGGCGCTCGAGAAAGAGCGACTCGACATTGAAGAAGCCCGCAAGGAATTTGGTCAGGCTTCCGCGAACATGGACGAAGCACGAGCCCGCATCGCCCAGAAGCAGCAGGACATCGCCAAGATCGAAGCGAGCGTTACCACGCAGCAGCAGCAACTCGCCGAACAGCAAAAGGCGTTTGCAGCGCAGCAGGACGCATTGGCCCAGGAACGCAAAGCCACCGAATCGCGCCGCGTCGAGTTGGAGAGCATTGCCCAGCAGCTTGAAGCCGGCAGGCAGGAATTGGCTTCGCAGCGAGAAATGCTGGCTGCATCCCAGACGGAATGGGACGTCAAGCTGCGTGAACTGCAAGCCGCATCATCGTCGCTGGCGTCGCTGCAAAAGCATCTGGACGTGGAGATCAACACGATCAGCGAACAGACGGACGAGTTGTTGCCGCAATACGGGGTCACGCGGGAGTCGGCCAACCAGGGCGCACCGGCAGACAAGGGAATGCCAACTGCCCAGGAACACGCCGCAAACGAGTCGCTGGAACGGTTCCAGAAACTCTGTCGCGATGCCAAGCGTCGGGCCATTGGCTAGCGATTGTTGGATGGGCGGATCGTCGATGGGGCGGTTTGAATTGGAGATACGTTTATGCCATTGAGACTCTTGGCCAGAAAGCAAAAACCAGTCAAGACGCGGTCCAAGAAGACCACGATCCCCAATGCGCCCATTCAGTTTGAAGCCGCCGAGCAGATGCAACTCGAAAGCGACGAACTACGTCGCTATCTGCAAATCGGTCGCTACGGCGTGGTCGCTGCCAATCCAGACCGGTGGCGCGGGCACCCGGAAATCCGCTCGGCGTTAAAACGCGCCAACGATGCCATCGACCGCCAATTCGCACTGGTGCCAGAAGGCAGCGCGACGTTGCCCATGACAATCAATGACGCTCCCGGCTGCCCTGAACTGGAAGTCGAAACGAATTCGTTCGTGCTTTCAAAACACCCGGTGACGAATGCTGAATTTCAACATTTTGTCGATAGCGGCGGATATGAAGAACTCGAATTCTGGCCGCAGGACCTTTGGACGCATTTGATCGATTTTGTCGATCTGACCGGTTCTGCCGGTCCGAGGTTCTGGAAAGGCGGGCGACACAACAAGCTTCTTGCCGACCATCCGGTCGTGGGCGTCTGTTTTTATGAGGCCCAAGCCTTTGCGAAATGGGCCGGTTTCCGTTTGCCGACAGAATCAGAGTGGCAGGTTGCAGCCAGTTGGCGCATCCGCAGCTCGGCGTACATCTTGCGGCGCTATCCCTGGGGAGATGCACTGGATCGGTCGAGATGCAATATCTGGTCGAGCGGATTGGCTTCTACGGCGCCGGTGACGTCATTCAAAGCCGGCGACGCACCGAACGGCGTCTCGCAACTTGTCGGGAACGTTTGGGAGTGGACCGATTCGGATCTGGAACTGACCGACGAGCAGGATCGACCGATCGTTGGCGACATGCTGATGAAGAGCATTCGCGGTGGGGCGTATGACACGTACTTCCCGGCGCAGGCAACCAGTTGTTTCAGGACCGGTCTCGCCAGCCTGGTTCGAGCGCACAACGTTGGATTCCGCTGTGCCATGGACATTCGGGGATAGCAACAGATTTTCAGCACGTGACGTTCTGACGTAGTGCTTGGGAGACACGACGATGGCAACGACGTACGCACAAGCAGCCACCTGCTTGATCTGCAACACAGAGAACACAGCCGAGGCGATGCTGTGTGGTTCGTGCTCTGCGCCGATGTCAATCGTTCACGATTCCATCGCCCAGCAACGAAACCCGCAAGTCATTACCATCGTCGGTGAGAGCAACGTCGGAAAAACAGTTTATCTTGGCTTTCTGCTAGACATGCTTTCGCAGCGGGCGGGCGAGTTCAAAGCTGTTCCGAAAGGCGCATACAGCGTGGATTTGCAGCAGACTGTGGTCAGCTACATGGCCCACCGGATGTTTCCGCCCAAGACGCCGATGGAACCCAACGAGTGGTACTGGGCGTACTACCAGATTTGCAAGACGGCTCAACAGCAACATCAGTGGTTCGATCTGGTCATGCCCGATATGGCTGGCGAGTCGCTGGCGGCTGAAATCGCCACACCCAAAACGTTCAAAGTGATCAACAGCCTGATGAATCAGTCAGAAGGTTTGATCATGCTCATCGATGCGGCGCAGGCGGCCAACGGTTCGACGCAACCCGACTTCTTCGCACTGAAGATGATGAGTTACATCGACGCGATGTCCGGTGGTCAGCGCGAACAACGCGTCAAAACGCCGACGGCTGTCGTGCTTTGCAAGGGCGACTATTGTCCGGAGGTGTTCGACGACCCCCGCCGGTTTGTCGAAGCCAACCTCAATCGCGTTTGGAACATGTGCGAGTCGCGGTTCGACAACGTGGAGTTTTTCGCTTCCAGCGTTGTGGGATCGCTCGGTTACGCGACGTCTGGGCACGCAGACGATTACGTGGTTCCTGTTCCTTTGCATACCGCCCTGCGCGGCGTCCTGGAGCCGTTCGAATGGATCACCGATCAACTGTAAGCCAGCCAGCGTCTGCCCAGCCCGCTCCGTTTATCAGTTCAAAAATGCACCCAGCCGGTCAGCAGGCTCCCGGTACACAGGATGGTGCGCGCCCGCTGAAGCCCGTCGAAATCGATTGCGATCAGGCCATCTTCACGTCGCAAAAATCGCCGATGGGGGAGGGGTATCGAATCGTGGCGGCCAGCTCGGGCATTCGTCCGGACGAGAAAGCC
>DDIR01000123.1:74469-81926 GCA_002338715.1 Phycisphaerales bacterium UBA1845
CCCGCCGCTCGCCATCGCACGGATCGCTCACCAGCGACTCGCTGCAGAGCGAAGGGATGTTGGCGTATCCGCTGCCATCGGGACGCTATTGCGTGTGCCATTGTCGCTACGATGGCGTCGAACACACGGCGCGAGGCGGTCAGCGCGTCAGGACGCACATCGCGATTCTGGATCCCAAGGACTTTCGCAAGTTCGACAACAATCCGTTCTCGGTGGATCAGGCGCTTGCACGCGTACCGGTTGAAGCCGCTCGGGCATTCAGCCCGGCGATGGGGCGGTTGCATTTGAAAGCCACCGACCTTTACACGCAGCCAAGGCACATTGGTAACGCCAAGGGACCCAGTGCGTTCTTGAAAGTGGTTCGGGCGTTGATCGGTGAAGAGCGGTGCATCCTGGCATCGGTTCCGGAAGCTCGGCCGACCTTGCAATGGGCGATGATGATGATTCCGCTATCAATGCGGGCGAAGCGATCGTTTTCGGTGGGCGTTAAATTCTCGCTCACCCGGAACCTGACAACGACCATCGTGCATCAGGACCTTGAACGGGTTCGCCAGATGGTGGCGGGGCAGTCGATTCAATGGCGCGATGTGACGGCGGATACTCCCGTGCGGCAGGACTTGTTTGCGGAGTGGATCAATTTTGTCGGCGTTCGTGCCGATCAGGGGCGGGTTGGCGAGGTTTCCAAATTGACCAACCAGATGACGGAGTTGTCGACGCAAATTGCATTGGCGCGCATTGCCAGGTTGTCACTCGATCGCGACGCGGCAGAGACGCATGAACTCGATGTGCTCACGGCATTGCGAAACGAGTACAACAAGTTTGCAGCGCGCGATGAACTTGAAACGAAACTGACCGAAGACATCCGCCAGTTCGTTGAGCAACGAATCGCAGACGTTGAAGAGGCGATGCGCGAAGCGGAAGAACAGGCCAACCAGGATGAAGTAACGGTGAAGTCCGGGCCGTCCAGGATCTAACACTTTTGGTCCAAACGTAACGACAGCGCCGTCATTCCCGCGCAGGCGGGAATCCAGGGGCAAAACGAAGTCAATCCAGGTGGGCACCGGCACACGTGCGGTGAAGAGTGGACGAGCAAGTCGCTACGCTTGGAATAAGATCGCCATAGGGGTTTGTCGAATGGCTTCAGGCGATGCTCGGTGACTTTTGCGGTTCGCGGGTCATCCGAAGCCACACCACCAGAATCACGCCGAACACAAAGATCGCCAGGCAGATGACCTGCGAAATCGTCAGTCCGCCGAACTCGCGCGGGTTGTCGGTTCGAATCGTTTCCATCACGAAGCGATTGATCGGATAAAGCACCATCGCCCACGCAAGCACAGTTCCGCGTCGACACCCTTTGAAGAAAATCGCAGACAGCAAGAGGAACAAGAGTGTCAATGCGATGAAATCGTAAAGCTGTGCCGGGTGAACCCACGCGGTGAATTGCTTCTTTGATAACGCGCGAAGGTCCGCCCATTTAAGGTCACGCGTATCGTCCTTGGCGTTGAGCTCGACCAAGTGCGCGGCCGCTCCGATGGCGTATAAATTCTGATTGGTCATCGCCTTTTTGGCATCGGCATATGCTTTCGATGCAGCGATCAGTGCCTTGCTTTCTGGAGCACTGTTTTTGAGCTGTCCGAATGTGTAGGCGGTAGAAGCATAGTTCATCACGAGTTCGTCGTTGTCGATATCCATCTCAAGCACCAATGGAGGGATCGGTTCTCTCGTTAGCGGCTTTTTCGATTTAAGCTTTTCTGGATTGATCCACATCAATTCATCTGGAACCTCTTGCCGGCCAGCCGACCAGTCCTCAATATAGAGCGGGCTGAAATAGGGGAAGTGAATCGCCCACGCCAAAGAACGTTGGCCGGAATCGGTCTGGCAAACACCGCCCCAGCAGCATCCAAACATCAGGCAACCAAGGCGACCGATGCCCATCGCGAGAATCAGTGCCGGCACAGCAGCATCCATATAGGCCAGGATTGATCGACCGGTGAACCGAAGGTAACCCAGCGCGCAAACGATGCCGAACACAACCCCGCCGATCACTTCGCGGCCGCCAAAGTTGTGGTAATGCAAAAAGTACATCAGCGGTCCGCCGATGAGCCCGCCAATCATGCCGATCAGCGTCAGATTCGTCATCACGCCGGGATCAAGATTGGAGGTTTTCGCTCGGCGTCGGGCGATGAGCAGGGCGATGACGAAGCTCAAGCCGACGATGAAGCCATACGTGCGGATCGGGAAGTTTATACCGGGGATCGTCCAAAGATGAGGGTGCAAGATTCCATTCCATTTGCGTCAAATGATTCTAATACGGCGCGTATCGTAACCGAGATGACGGTGATTGGCGATGCTCTTCTCGTTGACGCACAAGTGACCGATCGAATAGAACACGGCGATGAAGTCGCTTCGCGTCATCGCATTTGAACCCTACTATGGCGGATCGCACCGGGCGTTTCTCGACACATGGATTGACGCCAGCGTTCACCAATGGGAACTGTTCACGCTGCCGGCAAGGCATTGGAAATGGCGGATGCGCGGCTCGGCGATGTGGTTGGCCAAACAGCTTGAAAACGCTCCGGCGGGGCGGTATGACGCCCTGTTCACTTGCGATATGACCTCGGTCGCCGATCTCCGTGCCCTGCTGCCCAGGCAAATTCGCGACATCCCCGTCATCTGCTATTTCCATGAAAACCAACTCACCTATCCGCTGTCTCCGAATGACTGGCGCGATTTCCAGTTCGGATTTACAAACATCACATCAGCGCTGGCGGCGGATGCCGTCTGGTTCAACTCGCAATCACATCTGGACGCATTCTTGCAAGCCGTCCGGCAAATGCTCAAGACCATGCCTGAAAATCTGTCTGGAGACGTTCTGCCGCGGATTCTGGCGAAATCCTCCGTGCAATACCCAGCCGTCGAATTGCCGCCTGGTTTTTCCGCTGGCGGCGATGGGGTGGCTTCATCGAACGAAAGGGCGGTTCTGCGCATACTTTGGCCGCACCGCTGGGAATATGACAAGAATCCGGGGCCCTTCTTTGAGGCCTTGCTGAAACTGCACGAAACCGACGCCAAGTTTGAATTGGTGGTCTTGGGCGAGACCTTTCGAACCGCCCCGCCAGGGTTTCAAACCGCCCTCACGAAACTTGAATACCGCGTCCGCCATGCCGGCTACCTTCCGAGTCGCGATGATTATTGGAAGCTTCTCAAATCCTGCGATGTGGTCGTCAGCACGGCCATCCAGGAGAATTTCGGCCTCGCGGTGGTGGAGGCGATGCTTGCGGGCTGTATCCCCGTGCTCCCGCGGCGGCTCAGCTATCCCGAGTTGCTGACCAACGGCTCAGAGTCGCCTTCTCGCTCAGAATTCCTCTACGATCGCGAAGCCGACCTGGAATGCATCCTCAATCGCCTCTGTATCTCCAAGTCCTCCGGGACACTTCAGCACCTGGCTGGATCCATTCAAAGTGATCTGGCATTCAGATTCGGCGTGACTGAGCAATCGCTGCGTTTGGACAGTGCGCTGCATGATCTGGTAGCCGATCGCTGAGCCAGGTCCCACGTTTGAGCCTAGGGAATGTTCGAGGGAGGTTGAACCGATCCACGCTCGCTCAAAAGGGGGAGCTGATAGCCCATGGGCAGCCAACCGAAGCACGCCGGCATCATGGAATCGCCCCTGAAGGCACCCTATCCAAGGACGATCTATAACGTCCGATAATATATATTATGTTGCATTCAGAGCGGGGCGGCTTTGAAACGGGTTCAGAAACCCATTCGCCCTTCGTCTGGGCAGGAATCGGCTTTTGGCTCGCAGCCAGCAGATCATGGACTGATTTGTGTTCGGTTCGCGCAACTGGCCCACCGACTTGGCTGGTGCAACACTCAATGGCTGGAATGGTTCAAGGGTTATTGCGATCTTCATCCAAGCGTAGCGTTTTGCTCGTCCACTCTTCACAGCACGGGCGTCAGTACCCACGTGGATTGGCTTCGGTTTGCCCCTGGATTCCCGCCTTCGCGGGAATGACGACGCTGTCGCGATGCTACACTTGGACTAAAGGTGTTCTAATGGGGATCACTCAGACTGCGGTCCGAGCTCATGGATCACCGTTCCGCTGCGAACGAACGAGATGCCTTGATCGCTGCTGGTATCGATCATGACCGTTTCGACGATGGGGTTGGATACGGGCTTGTTGGCGGTCCAGGTGACAAGGAAGTTGGCTCCGCTACCGCCAGTGACATCGCTTCGGGCGACGAGGAACTCGGCTGTGGCGAGCTTCTTGAGCCGAAGCGGTTTGGAAAGATACGATTTCACCTCGACGCCCTGGGTATCGAAATACCGGACCGAGTCGATCGAGATTTCGTGGTCGATGCTGGTGTTGCGGATGCTCAAGGTGACCGTCAGCAGGTGTGGATTACCTTCCTGATGGTACACGTGTGAGTATGCTGGGACGTAGATCGTTTGCCCCTGAACTGCATTGGGCGTTTCAGATTGAGCAGACTCAACCGTCAACGGATCGGAAGGTTGCGATTCATCGGATTCGGTTGGGTTCCGGTACTTGAGTTGCTGTTCAAAGGAATCCAGCCGAGATGTGAAGTAGCTTCCATAGACGAACAAGAGAACCGTACCGGCAAGCAGAACGACCAGGACAACGACCAATGCGCGGCGCAGGAATAGATCGACTTCGTTGGATTTGTGTCGCTCCATCCTTTTCTCGCGGCTGACGTCGCCCACGGCGCGTGAAGATCCTTACGAAGCCGGGTTGCCGTTTTCAATCGCTATTGCAACGACTATCGCTGGCTGAGTTCTGATTGATCGAGGATCGCGCACTTTCCGGTCTTGCGTTGCAAGCCGTATACGATCAGACGCTCGGTCGTGTTGTCGACAAGGTAAATCAACTCGGCGTCACGGGTGACGCGGCCGATGGTGACCGTGAAGTCGCCGCCGTAGCTGCTGACATTGCCTGCATAAGCTGGTTGGGCCGCAGGTGAACTGACGAGGATGATTCCGACGAACAGGATGACGGCCGTGATGCTCAGGACGCCGATTGAGATGTTCTTAGCGTTTGTACTCATTTGAAAGACCCCTTGGTCGAAGATTGCGTGTCGTAAGATCTCTTCTCCAGATCTTGTTTGCACCGATTCGCGTGTTGTGCCAGTTATTGCCGTCCGAAATCCCTATTCAGATTGCGGCTGTCGGTCCAGACCAACTTGGCCCCTGTTTTGGTTTCACGCGGAACAAAAATGTGCATCGCACCGAGGGGTACGTTGATGATTGCTACTGCGTCGTAGTCTTCATGGATCTGGACGGTGGCCATCAGAAAGTCACCCGCTCGTCCTCCACGCACCTGCGCATTGGCGGCTGGCGGGTCGTAACTGGCGAGAATCAACCCGGCCAGCAGCAAGAGATTGAGGCCGACCAAGCCCACGATAATTGATTTCTTGTTCATTGAAGGTTTCTCCAGCGCATCGGTTTTGAACAGTGGTCAACGGCGAACGGTTCGCAAATGGAAACGGCGCGTGCCGCAACTGTTGTCGATTCCAAAAAGCTAATCCTGATGCGTTCGCTTGGAATTCTTGAACATGACCGCCCCACAGATGATGAAAATTGCGATCGCAGTCACCCATTGCCACATGGGGCTTTGATCGTCAGGACCGGACACAGGTCTGATGTTGGCATGGGCCGTTGAAGCAGACACAAGCACGCATCCGACGAATGCAATCTGGCAAAACCGGTTGGTTATCCGTCGATAGAATCCTGACATTCTCGTCTGCACTCCGATCTTGTGAACACGCGAGTGCCCTTCTTGGCGTATGTGCCTCGATGGGCTTGGTTTACAGCATTGTATACATCGCAAGGATTATAGGCCCGCACTGGATGCCCGTAAACCGTTGTTTCCCGTCAGTGACTGAATGGGTTTGGCGATCGCCTTAAAATCCTTTGTGGCCACGGTGACCGTCTCCCATTTCTCAGACCGGTGCCTACAGGCGTCCTTGTATTCATCAAGTGTCACGCACATAAATGCATAAGTCTGGTCGCGAAACAGGTGTAGGTGGTGCGTGGGCAGTCGCTTGCCCAGTTCAGTGACGTGGTACGCAAACACCAGCATGCCCACGAATCCTTCGCCGAAGGTTTCTTGCCATTGCGTGAGCCCGTCAAGGTCGTCGCGGGTGATCCAGTTTTCCCAGTAGCGTTTTCGACCGTCGTGATCGTACGGGAATTGCCGGCCTTTGATGTCGACGAGCCAGGTTTGTCCGGACGCCGCATAGACCAGAAAGTCAAACGATTTGACCCGGTTGCCGGCGAAGATGGCTTTGCGGTTTTCATCCACTGCGACGTAAGGCTGGCCCCGCGACCGTAGGTAGTCTTCAAAAGCCGCTTCGTAATGGATGTGCCGGCGTGTCATCCGACTGATCCCGTCGCGCCATTCGGGTCATTCAGAAATGCGTCGAGCGCAATCGTAGTTTGGTTGGAAGTGGCCATGTCTTTCACGCTGACGGTGTTCGACGTTTTGAAATCGGCTTCAACGATGACAACGCGCGCCGCATTGCGAGACGCGGCTTGTTTGAATTGCTTGCCCACGCCCTGTCGCGGATAGGAAAATGACGTTGCGAGACCTTGTTCGCGCAGCTTGGCGGTGATCTTGAGGACGACGTCGAAGACACTTGGATCGGCGTCAATCACGAAGTAATCGATCGCGTCGGAGGCAACCGGCATGCGGTCGAATTCGCCGAGCAGGTCAGCGATGACGACATCGCTCGTCGCAAAACCAACAGCACCCACGGACGGGCCGCCCATGTTTTCAATCAACTGATCGTAGCGTCCACCGCCGCCAACCGCACGGCGTAGCCCCCCTTTTCCAAACGCTTCAAAGACGACACCCGTGTAGTAGGCCAGCCCGCGCACAACACCCATATCGAATCGACAATAGGCACCGGCATCAAAAGCATTCAGTAATTCCAATACGCGGCGCACACTGTCGCAGCCGGTCGTCGCGACCTTCGCTTCTGTCAGAAAGGACTTGATTGCGGCTAGGCCTTCGGGGCCGGACGATTCGCCAAAACGTTTCAGGATTTCTTTCTGCTCGGCTTCGAGTTCGATCTTGGCCAGTACTTCCTCGAACGCCTCGGGTGACAGTTTGTCGCGCTTGTCAAGCGCAGCATAAACAGCCGGCTGCTTTGCCTCGGGAACGTTGGCGGCTTGCATCAGTGACGCAACAATCTCGCGCGAGTTCAGTTTGATCTCGACCTGTTCTGGCGTCAGGCCCAGTTCTCGATAGAAATCGACCAACACGAATATGCATTCGGCGTCGGCGAGTTCGCTTTGTTCGCCGATGATATCGATGTTCCATTGGAAGAATTCGCGAAGTCGACCGCGTTGTGGTCGTTCAGCCCGACACAGGCGCGGTTGGGAATACCACTTGATGGGCTTGGGGAGGGAATTGACGCGGGCGGCGACCATGCGG
>DDIR01000123.1:82018-129407 GCA_002338715.1 Phycisphaerales bacterium UBA1845
TTGCGGGCGGCGACCATGCGGGCGAGTGTCGGCGTCATTTCAGGACGGATGGCCATCTCGCGCCCACCGCGATCGGTGAAGTGAAAGAGCTGATCGACGATCTCATCGCCGCTTTTGACGCGATACAAATCCAGGTCTTCAAAAATCGGACCGTCATATTCGACGAAGCCATTGCGCTGCGAAACATGATCCCACTTGCTCATGATCCAGCGGCGAAGGGCCATGTCATCGGGAAAGAAGTCTCGCGTGCCTTTGGGGGATTGATATCGCATGGGTACTCTTGCTGATGAAATTGGTTGGCGAAAACGCTGAGCGCAAGCGGCCGCATCAGCGATCTTGCACAATGGCTATGGCGTCTGAAGCGTTTCGGTGAATGTCATGCGGTTACCCGCAACGTCGTAAATTGAAAACTCCACGTCGGTGGTTCCAGTCGGATTAAGCTGATCGCCCGTCGGCAGGTACGCCACCCACCGCGATCCGTCGGCGTTTTCGTCAGAAATCTCAAAACCGTTCCGCGGAGGTCGATGTTCGAACACACTCACCAACCGATCGCCCGCGCAGCGAAAGGTCATCTTGGCCGTTCCGAGATCGTAGGCGTCTTCTGGTTTTGGCAACTTGAAGCGGACGACGCCCTGATAGACGTTTAGGAGGACGCTCGCACTAGCGATCCGGCGGTCCGGTTTGTTGTATGGACTTTCGGTCTGCAGCCATTTGCCCGCAATCTGCATGAAGTCGCGATCGTCCTGCGACGAGTATGCCGTTGCGACGACTTGAACCTGTTGGCCATCCTCTACACCGGCGAACTTGTATTCGGTTTTGAACCCCCCCGCTTCGTCAAGTTCGGCTTCGACGCGGTCACCACCGATTGAAAAAACGCAGTAGTCGGCGATACCGCTGGCGTCGACCGATTCCTTGGCCAACGCTTTCTTGAGGACGAAGCTGAACTCGACCGTTTCGCCAACGTGAATTTGCTGGCGTTTGGCGATTGACCACTTCCCACCGTCGGTTTCACCCGAAGACGTCGCCAGCGATCCGGACAGGCAGCCGGAAGCGCCGGTTAAGACGAGGGAGCAAGTGAATATCATCGACCAGGTTGAACGCAAATTAAACTTAGTCATGTCGCAACAGTACTTTCAGCGAGGTAAGCGATTGATTGGTGATCAGTCCTTTGGGGCCACCTTTTCGGGCACCGTTCTTTTTCGCCCTTGGTTGCGGCGGCTTGTTAAAAACGCCCTGCTTTCCGAGTTGCTTGATGGCGTACGCCTCGACATCATGCGGGGTGCGGAGGATGACATCGTAGTGGTAATCGCCACCCGAGTAATCGCATTCACCCGCATCATATTCGCGGCAGATCGCGGGGCGCGTCTCGTAGATGCCGCACATGTTGTTCGGCATGAGGTTTTCGCAGTCGGCGGAAATCTGAATGTACCAATCGCCATCCTCGACGAAGACCGAAATGCCCTTGTGCATGACATACCAACGCATATCGTCAAAATCGCGGCGATCGGTCGGTTCATCGATGGGCAGCGCGATGTAACGGCAGCATGCCCCCGTGCAATGTTCGCATAAAATTGAACCCATAAGTCAAAATCTCGCTTGATGGTTGCAGTCCTTGCCAGTTTCGCTCCATTCGCGGATTATAGAATTGATTGCAGTGCGACGCCAACATTGGTTGAGCTGCGAATAAGCCGCTGAAATCAGGGCCATGTGACTTGTGAGATCCAGACGCGATGCGAATCATCGGTGGGCGGTGGCGCTCAAGACAAATCAAGTGGCCGCAGAGCGGTCAGACCCGCCCCATCACCGATCGGGTGAAGTCGGCGCTCTTTGATATTCTCGGTTCGTATTATCAAACGCCCGGGTATCTTCCGGAAATTCAAGTTGCGGATGTGTTCGCCGGTGGTGGATCGATCGGTCTGGAAGCATCGTCGCGCGGTGCGTCTCGCGTCGTGTTTTACGAACAGGATCGACGGGCGGTGGCCATCCTCAAGAGCAACATGGAACAATTGCAGATGGGGGCGGAAGGCGTGATCGTCTCATCCAATCTCTGGCGCAAGGGAATCACCCTGCCAGTCGGCTGGGGCAAACACGATCTGGTTTTTCTCGATCCACCGTTTCCGGTGACAAACGATCTTTCGCCGTCGTCGCGGATGGGCGTGCTCTTGCAGCGATTGCGGCAGGACCATGTGGTTGACGACGACGTCCTTCTGGTGTTTCGTCACGAGCAATCCGTCAAAGTCGTCGACAGTCTCCCCGGCGAATGGTTTGTGGTTGATCAGCGTACCTATGGCCGCAACGTCTTGACGCTCTTGCGGTCTGACGATCCCAACCACGAGCCGGCATGGAAAGAACATTTGGAATCGAAAGTCGAATGAGCCACACGTTTGACGCCATTTCAAGTGCTGAGTTTGAAGCCGCGAAGTCGATCATCGTGACACTCAAGGATCACGGTCACCAAGCGCTGTTGGCCGGCGGGTGCGTGCGCGATCGACTTCTGGGCAAGACACCCAAAGACTACGACGTCGCCACGTCTGCAACGCCGGATGAAGTGTGCAAGGTGTTCAAGCGGACCAAGAAGGTTGGCGCGCAGTTTGGCGTTGTGCTGGTGTCACATCGAAGGCATGAGATCGAGGTTGCGACGTTTCGAACCGATGGCGTTTATCGCGATGGACGACGTCCCGAGGACGTGATTTTTACCGACGCCGAACACGATGCGCAGCGGCGAGATTTTACAATCAACGGGATGTTCTACGATCCGGTTGAAGACAAACTTGTTGATTACGTCGGTGGCCAAGCCGACCTATCTGCGGAATTGATTCGCTGCATTGGCGAACCTTCAAAGCGCTTTGCAGAAGACCATCTGCGGCTCTTACGGGCTGCACGATTCGCGGCGACACTCAATTTTGGAATCGAACCCGAAACGTTCAATGCCATGCTCAAGTATGCGAAGCAAGTCGCTTCCGTAAGTCCTGAACGTATTCGTGCCGAGTTGGCACTGATGCTTGTATCCGAGGGGCGGTGCATTGCATGGAAGGCACTTTGCGAAACTGGCTTGTGCAATCACATAATCCAAGGCGTTCAATGGACGATCGATGATCAAAACAACGCGAGGGATATTTTGGGAAGGCTTCCGGCCCGCGTGTCCTTCCCCCTCGGGCTGGCTGCGGTGTTCAGCCCTTTGGCGGCTGAACGGTCGCCTGACACAAGAAAGGTCTGCCGGGCGATTCGATGCAGCAACGAAGAGATGGAATCGGTTTGTCTCCTTCTCAAGTGGGTGTATCGCGTTGTTGACGATGGCGAACTTGAGTTGGCCGACATCAAGAACATGTTGGCGTCCGGACACTTCGACGAGATCATTTCGCTCGCCACGGCGTTTACCGCTGATGAGTATGGTTTACGCATTCAGGCGCTTCGCGAGCGCGGTGACAAAATCCCCGTTCAAGACCACGCTCCCCCGCCGCTGCTCGATGGTGCGTTTCTACTTGAGCAGCATATTCCGCAAGGTCCGATCTATCGCAAGGTGCTTGATGCCGTGTACCGCGCGCAACTCAATGAACTCGTGACGACCGTTGATGACGCGCGGGCGATGGCCCAGAAATTGATTGAGGAGTCTGATTGATTGAGGGATCTGGGACTGATTGAGAACGAAAAGGGATAAAGGACTTAGCTGCCCATCGCGCGGATGCGGGCTTCGAGGGGGCCGATCTCCGTGATGCGAAGACCGAAGTTTTCGCCGACTTTGACGGCTTGACCCTTACCGATATGGCGGTTGCCGACAACGAGATCGAGTTCGGCATCGCTTGAGCGCGAGAATTCGATTATGGAACCCGCGCCCAGTTCAAGCACTTCGCGCATCGGCATGTTGCGTTCCGCGAGGTGGACGATGATGGGGACTTGCAGGTGAAAGAGCTTGCGGAGTTCGGGGCTCAGCTTGGAAAGGTCAATCTGGACCTCTCGCCGTCGGGATGTGGGCTCGGGATCTGACGGAATCTCGTGGGTGCTGTTCACCGAATCCATCAGCGAATCGATTTCGTCTTGTTCAAGAATCGACATAACTGATCCTACCCGTCGCCGCGCGCAGCAGTCCCCTCCATTGGGGACGTGATACTTCAGGCCTTGATTGACGTATCGGCGAGGCCGAAATCAGCCTTTAGGATGGCTTTCGGGCAGATAAGGCCTAAGGCGTCCGGGTGACGTACCTGGCCCTGTGGTTGCACCTGATATGCGGCCGTTCAATAAAAGCGGAATTCAAGCAGCAGACCTTGGTTTGTCTTCGGCGATTTACGGCTTGTACTGACCAAGCAGAATCGATGAATTGTGTCCGCCGAACCCGAACGAGTTGCTCATGGCGTATTCGATCTTCTGGTCGCGCGGGACCTTGGGAACGTAGTCCAGATCGCAGCCTTCGCTGGGGTTGTCGAGATTCAACGTTGGCGGAAGGGTTGAATTCTTCATCGCCATGATCGTGGTGATGGTCTCGACGCCGCCGCTGCTGCCCAGCAGGTGACCGATGGAACTCTTGGTGCTGCTGATCGCGACCTTCTTCGCCGCAGGACCAAACGTCCGCTTGATGGCGGTGGTCTCAGCCAGGTCGCCAAGCGGCGTGCTCGTGCCGTGGGCATTGATGTAGTTGATGTCGTCAACGGTGAGTTTGGCCTGACGAAGCGCCTGCTCCATCGCGACGGCCGCACCCTCACCGGTTTCGAGCGGTTGCGTGATGTGGGTCGCGTCGGACGTTGCCCCAAATCCAAGGACCTCGGCATGGATGGTGGCGCCGCGCGCTTTGGCGTGCTCGAGCTCTTCAAACACGAGTAGGCCTGCACCTTCGCCAAGAATGAATCCGTCGCGGTCACGGTCGAACGGGCGACTTGCACGGGCCGGATCGTCGTTCCGCGTGCTCAGGGCTTTCATCGCCGCGAACGCACCAAGACCCAATGGCGTCAGCGCAGCTTCCGATCCACCCGTGAATACGAGATCGCACTCGTCATGGCAGATGGCGCTGAAAGCGTCCTTCATCGCGTGTCCTGCGGACGCACAGGCCGTACCAACCGTCGTGCTGATGCCTTGGAGGTTTTGCTCGATGGCAACGTTGCCCGAAGCCGCGTTGATCATCAGCTTCGGAATGGTAAACGCAGAAATGCGGTCCGGGCCTTTGTTGACCAGACGCAGATGCTGCTGTTCGAATTCGAGCAACCCGCCGATGCCCGAACCCAGGATGACGCCGAGTCGCCGCGGATCGCCGCTGTATGACTTGGCGTCGAAGCCAGCGGACTTTGCGGCTTCGCGCGCCGCGACGATGGCGAGCTGCGCAAAACGGTCGATGCGCTTTGACGACTTGCGGTCAAAGTGATCGTCTTCCTTGTAGTCGCGACACTCACCACCGATGCGAACTTCAAACGGGCTCGCGTCGAAGATCGTGATGGCACGGACGCCGCTCATGCCTTCCAGAAGATTCGACCAGAACGTATCCACGTCCATGCCGATACTGGTGACAACCCCCATTCCACTGACGACTACACGACGTTGAGACATGTTGATCCGTTTCTGAATGCCCGACAACCGGGCCAATAAACAGAATCGAAATCAATCCGCGCGAACCTGATCGCGTCAAGTGATTTCGATTCTTGGAAAACTATGACGAGCGAGCGGCCATCTGCTTTTCGATGAAGTCAACCGCAGCGCCGACCGTTTGAAGCTTTTCTGCTTCTTCGTCCGGGATACTGGTGTCGAACTCGTCTTCAAGTTCCATGACCAATTCGACCGTATCCAGCGAGTCGGCGTTGAGATCGTTTACAAATGAGGTTGCTGTTGTGATTTCACTCTTGTCAACGCCCATCTGCTCGCTAACGATTTCGCAAACCTTCTCTTCGATTTCCTCACGAGTTGCCACAGAAAGTCCTCCGACATACAAGTCTGCCGATTGGCTTCATGCCAAGCGAGCAAATAACCGGTAGGGGTTCCGCTGAACCCCTTTCAATTGTAACCACGCAAACCCGGCTGGTCTTGCCTTTGCGGCCTCGAACCGAGTTCGCGGTGATCCTAGCTTCCCTGTTCCAAATTCGCAACCATATGTGTCGCAAACGAGCCCGTATTTAAGCCGCTCAAACGGGCAGATGCCCTGGGCGATCAAGCTCTGGCGACAATCTACATGTGCAGCCCGCCGTCAACAACAAGGACCTGCCCTGTGATATATGAGGCCACAGGCGACGCCAGGAAACACACGGCTTCTGCGATTTCGTCGCCGATTCCAAATCGCCGCATCGGGATCAGGGGAAGGACCCCTTCCTTGACCTTGTCAGGCAGCACATCGGTCATGTCCGTTTCGATGAATCCGGGAGCGATTGCGTTGCACGTGATCTTGCGACGGGCCAACTCCTTTGCCGCCGATTTGGTCATGCCCACGAGGGCGGCTTTGCTGGCTGAATAGTTCGCCTGCCCGGGATTTCCCATCAATCCCGCGACGCTTGAGACATTGATGATTCGCCCATACCTCGCACGCATCATGTGCTTGGTCGCCGAACGCATCAGGCGAAACGCCGAACGCAGGTTGGCGTCGATGACGGTATCAAAGTCATCGTCTGACATTGTCGCCAGCAAACCATCGCGGGTAATGCCCGCGTTGTTGACGAGGATATCCAGACGGCCATGCTTTTCTGCGGTGTCTTCCACCACCTTCTCGCAGCCCGCCGCATCGGTGACATCGAGCGTCATCGGAATGATCTGGCCCGCAAATTCCCGTTGCTTGGCTTCTTTCTCGACTTCCTGCAACTTGTCGAGAGAACGCGCGCATGCAATGACTGTGACGCCCCGTTCGGCAAATGCCAAGCTGATGCAGCGTCCAATGCCGCGACTCCCTCCAGTGACGATGGCTACCTGTCCCTGCCAGTCCATCTTTCCGACTCCTTGTGTCGTTCTGCGTACTTGCGAATGCAGCGCCGGGCATCATTGTGTTCTTAAGAGATGCTGGCCAGGTTCTGCTCTTTGATATCTTCAATCGTGCCGATGCTTGTGGTGCGAGCGCTCTTGTCGATCTTACGCACCAGGCCCTTAAGCACGCGATTCGGGCCGATCTCGACGAACTCGCCAAACCCGCTCGCGATCAACTTTTCGACGCAATCCTGCCAGCGCACTGGCTGGGTCACCTGATCAACAAGCAATTTGCGGATCGATTCCGGACCTTCGTGGAAGTCGCCCGTGACGTTTGAAAGGACCGGCATCACCGGGGCCTTGATCTCAATGTTGGCCAATACTTCGGCGAGGCCGTCTGCCGCCGATTGCATCAATGGCGAGTGAAACGCCCCTGCGACTTTGAGCGGGACCGCCCGGAATCCTTTTTCCGATGCCACGTCGACCGATCGATCGCAAGCGGCTTGGTCGCCGGAAATGACGATCTGACCCGGACAATTCAAATTGGCTGGACTTAAGACGGCGCCTTGTGCGGCTTCTTCGCAGATGGCTTTCGCCTGGGCTTCATCGACGCCGATCAGTGACACCATGCCGCTGTCGGCAGCATCAGCCGCTGCCTGCATCAACTCGCCGCGACGATGAACCAGACGCACCACGTCTTCAAAACCGAGGCAGCCCGCATGGTAGAGCGCCGTGTATTCGCCCAAACTCAAACCAGCCGCTGCCGGCAGCATTGCACGCACATCGACGTTTTCGCCAAGCGCTTCCAGAAGCGCAATGCTCGTCACGAGGATCGCCGGCTGCTGAATGTTCGTGGCTTCAAGCTGATCGGGCGTTCCAGAAAAGCACAGTGCCTCTAGGTCAAATCCGACGATTTCGTTCGCCTGGGCGTAGACATCCTTGGCCCGCTTGCTGGCGTCGATGAGATCGGCACCCATTCCGGAAAGTTGCGATCCCTGTCCTGGAAAGATTGCAGCTTTTTTTTGCATGGTGATTATCTTTGCTCCATCTAGATTGCGCTTTTGTCCCGCGCGATAGATTTTCAGATTCGTACAACCATGACGGCCCAGGTCAGCCCTGCACCAAAAGCGATCATCATCACGACATTGCCCGGCTGCACGCGACCATCGCGTCTCGCTTCGTCGAGGGCCATCCCGACCGAAGCCGCCGACGTGTTGCCGTAGCGATCGATGTTCACGACGAATTTGTCCATCGGGAGCTTCATCTTTTCCTGCACACTCTCGATGATTCGCAGGTTCGACTGATGCGGAATGATCAGATCGATTTGGTCGGCTTTCAGTCCGGTTTCTTTCAGCGCCTTTTGGACGAGTCGGTTGAACTTCACGACCGCGAACTTATACACTTCGCGGCCTTTCATCCTGAGCTTGTCGAGTTTTTCAGCCAGTGTTGCCTGCGTATTTGGCAGCCTCGAACCGCCGGCCGGCAGCCAGATGTAATCGGCACAGGTCCCATCGGCGCCCAAATTCTGATACAGCACGCCGCGCTCGGGATCGTCCGTGTGCGACATGATCACAGCCGACGCCCCATCACCAAAAAGAACCACGGTCGCGCGATCCTGCGTGTCGGTGATACGACTCAGTGTTTCCGCACCGACAATCAGGATGTGTTTGTACATGCCCGAGTTGAGGTACATCGCGGCTTGGGTCATGCCATAGATCAGACCTGCACACGCCGCGTTTAGGTCCATCGCCCCGGCGTTCTTTGCGCCGAGTGCGCCTTGAAGCCAGCAGGCAGCCGACGGGACGAACGTGTCGGGTGTGACGGTCGCAAAGAGAATCAGGTCGAGGTCTTCCGGGTTGATGCCAGCGTCTTCAATCGCTTTCTGCGAAGCTTCCAGCGCCAAGCTGACCGTTGTCTCGCCCTCGCCGGCGCGATGACGATGCTTGATGCCGCTTCGCGTCGTGATCCACTCATCGGACGTGTCAAGGTAGCTTTCGAAGTGATCGTTTCCGAGCACTTCCTTCGGGACGGCCATTCCGGTCCCCGTGATGATGGCACGAAGCGATGGGTTCATGGGATTTCAATACCTCGGGAGATTAGTCCGAATGACGACCAATCCCATAAATACGACTAACCAATGTTGGCCATTGACTGGGTTGTTGCATCGGTCGGACCGGACGAACCGGTTTGTCCCAACCGTTTGGTGATCGCGTCATTAAAACGATGTTCGACAAACGTGCTAGCCGCTTTGACCGCGTTGCGAATCGCCCGTTCTTCGCTTCGACCGTGGCAGATCATGCAGACGCCGTTGATACCGAGGAGCGGCGCCCCACCGTATTCGCTGAAGTCATGACGCTGCCAGACGCGATGAAGCGCGTCGTCAAATTTCTTTTTGGTGACTTCATCGTCGTCCTGAAATTCACGCGAGATTGTCTTGAAGAGTCCTTCTGACAAGCCTTCGATGAACTTCAACAGGATGTTGCCGACGAATCCGTCACTGACTGCCACGTCGCACTTGTTTTGAAACAACTCGCGACCTTCGACGTTGCCCACAAAACGCATAGCCTTGTCCGCGCTAAGCAATTCGTGGGTCTTTTTGATGACATCCGTGCCCTTGAGGCTTTCCTCACCGATCGAAACCAAACCCACGCGGGGCGACTCGACGCCGAGAACCATCTTGGCGTATTCGGTAGCCAGCACGGCGTATTCATATAGATGTTGCGGGCGAGCCTGAATGTTCGCCCCGACATCGCACAACGTCACCGGGCCGTGAAAACTCGGCAATGCCACCGCGATGCCTGGCCGCGAAATGCATGGCAATGACCGCATGCGAAGCTGTGCAGCCGCTGCGCATGCGCCAGTATTGCCCGCACTGATGATCGCGTCGACCTTCTGGTCAGCCGCCAGCTTCGCGAGCACCATGATCGACGAATCTTTCTTTCGTCGAAGCGCATCCGTTGGCGATTCCGACATCTCGACGGTTTCAGATGCATGCACAATCTGACACCGGTCGGGCACACCGCCACTGGAGGCCAGGTGATCGCTGATGACCTTTTCGTCACCGACCAACAACAGTTCGATTTGATCGAAGTCTGCAAGGGCTTGCAAAGATCCGCGGATAATCGCGCCGGGAGCGTGGTCGCCCCCCATAGCATCAACGCCTATCCGCATAGGCATTACTCAACCTCGCTACGCGATGGGAGCAACACGTGCGCACTGGCGTAACCGCATTGGTCACAGGCGCAATGGGGAAGCTTGGCTTTGCCGCACTTCGGACAAGCCGCAAGGGTTGGCTTCGACAACGCGTGATGGGCACGACGCGTGCGCTTGCGACACTTCGATTTCTTCTTTACCGGTAACATCCGTTCATCCTCATTTCAGACCAGAGCACCGTTTGGCACTGACACCCGTTGGCCGACACACCAACTCCGCCCGGAACCCGATCCGAACAAAATCCGTACACTCTGGAGCCATACAATGGTAAACTCAATCGCGACAAGGTATGAATGAGCCCCGATTCTGTCAAGCATTCCTTGAATGGCATGCCCGTCAGATTCTGCCTTCAGATGGGCATTCCGTCGACAGCATGCAATTCTCACAGTCTGGCTTGCGGGCTGAGCAGACTTTGCGGCCGTGCCAGATCAGGGCGTGGGAGACGTAGGTCCAGTCTTTCTGGTCGATGACCCGCATCAGGTCCTTTTCGATGCGAATGGCGTCCTTGGTGTCCTTGTGGTTCCAGGCGAGCTTGAGGCGGTCGGCCAACCGCCCCACGTGCGTGTCCACCACCACCCCCACGTTCTTGCCAAACCACGTCCCCAAGACCACGTTGGCGGTCTTGCGGGCCACACCCGGCAGCGTCACTAAATCCTCGATATTGTCCGGAACCTTACCGTCGAATTCGTCCGCGATGCGCTTGGCCGCCCCGACGATGCTCTTGGCTTTCTGCCGGAAGAATCCGGTCGGATGCACGATTTCCTGAACGGATTCCAGATCGGCGACGGCCAGCGACTCGGGATCGGGGTATGCCTTGAAAAGTGCCGGCGTCACCTTGTTGACCGTTTCGTCGGTGGATTGGGCCGATAGGATCGTGGCGATGAGGAGTTCGAAGGCGTTCTTGTGGGTCAGGGCGCAGTCGGCGTCGCCATATTGCTTGTGGAGTTTTTTCAGGATTCGTTTGGCGCGTTCGGTTCGCGCGGCGATGGATTCGCGACCAGCCACGTTAGAGGGCTCCGCTTTCAGCCGCTTTGGTTTGATCGCCCTTCGACCATGTCCGTTCGCCCGATTCCCATACCTCGCACTTCCAGATGGGAACCTCGCGTTTGAGTTCGTCGATCAACCAGCGGCAGGCCTGAAACGATTCGTCGCGATGGGCGCTGGCCACCCCGATGACCACCGACGATTCGCCGATCCCGACAGTGCCAACCCTGTGACACAATGCGACCGAGCAGATCGTCCATCGCGTGCGCGCTTCGTTGGCGAGATTCTTCATTTGCGCGATGGCCATCGTTTCGTGGGCCTCGTAGTCGAGACATTTGAGCGGACCGTGATCATCGCTCGATTCTGCGCGCGTCTTACCGACAAACACACAAACCCCACCGCCATCGCCTGTCGAGGAAGCGGCTAAGTGTGCGTAACAATGAGCGATGTCCAAAGGATCGGGGGTCAGGACGATCAAATCGGCTTGCGATTCGGACATTCCACCGGATACCGGCGGAATCACGGCAACATGATCGCCTTCCGAAAGCTTATGCGCAGCCGTCACAAACGCGTCATCGATGGCGAAACGCACCGATTGCAAGCCGTTTCGCCACTCGGGGAACCGCTCGCCCAACCGCTGCATGAGGTCCCCCACCGTCGCACCGTCAGCCAGTTCAATGGGCATCGCCGCAGCGCCGGCGAAGTCGCGGGCGGGGCCAAACAGGTTGAGATGAATCGTTTGCATGTTCGCGGATTCCAAACGGACCAATCGCCCGACTCACCTCAAAAATGGTTTGCCAAGCAAGCGGCGAATCGATGCCAATTGACCGGCGTGGAATGCTTCGTGGCGGTTCATATGGCTGATCGCGCCGGCCTTTGTGTCGTAATGTGGGTGCTTGGCCCCATCTTTACCATAGGCTGGTTCGCCCAATATGGACACATCGATACCGAGGATCGCTTCTTCCACTTTGGCCTGCACGTCTTTCATTTTCGCGAGCACGGCGTCAGGCGTTGGCCAATTGTATTCCGTCGCGGACTTGATCGGCGATCCAATGGGAAAGTGGGCCATGAATTCGGGGTCCAATGCATTCGTGTCGAGGCATCGGACAAAAAGAAGAAGGTTTTGAGCCGAGGCCAGATGACCGCAAAGCCAAAGCGCGTGGGCCATCCCCGGCGCCGGCTGATATGTCCAATCGTCGCCCGACAGATCGGCGACAAGCAAGTCGGTCCATTCGCGCGTGCGCCGGACCTGATCGCATAGTAGTTCGGGAATGTTCATCTTCATTCGCTCCAGAATTTCAAACGTTACAGCACGATGAGGACGTACGCCACCGCCAGCACCAGGTGCACCAATGCAAAAGGCAATGCAGCTTTGACGAACCCGCCGAAGCTGAGTTTGATTTCGCTGCGGTGAATCACCGTCATCGCGACGAGCGTCGATGCAGAACCGATCGGCGTGAGATTCCCGCCAAGGTTGGCGCCGAATACCACCGCCCACCAGACCGGGGATGTGGCTGGGTAGGCTGGATCGTGGTTGCCGAGGATCTGCGCGAGGACGGCTGACAGCGGGATGTTGTCGGTGACACTGCTGGCCAGCGCCGACGTCACCAGCAAGCTACCGGTTCCCAGCGTGTCGCCAAGGTCGAGCAGCGCGCCGAGGGCTTTTCCCACCGCGTCGAGGACCAGGGCGTGTTCCATGACGTTGATTACGACGAACAGGCTCGCGAAGAATCCCAACAGATCCCAGTCGAGCGCCGCATAGAATTTGTTGACTTCGTGTTTGAACGCAATCAGCATGAACACCGCGAACGACATCGCGACAAATCCCATGCCGAGGTCTTTGATGTACGGCAGAATCGACGTCGTCGACAGCGCCGCGATCAACAGCGCAAATGCGACGGCTGACGTGATGAAGAACCGCTTCGACGGGATGCCTTCGTTCTCGTCAAACGATGCAACGCGGGCCGCCGCCTCTTCCTTGGCGCCGGCAGTATCCAGCCTCTTGACGCCGAACAGCGTGCGAGCCAGCCATAACGTGGCGAACGTTGCCACGACAACGAAGGGCGCCGCTTTTAGGAAAAAGGTCACGAAGGAAATGCCGGCTCGGTTGCCAACGATGATGTTGGGCACCGAACTGATGAGCGTCAGCAACCCGCCGATGTTGGTCAAAAGGCCTTCGGTGATCAGAAAACCGAGCAACTTGTCGCTGCGTCCGAGTTTCTTAAGCGATACGGTCGTCAGCGATCCGATGATGATCATCGCAGTGACGTTGTTGAGGACGGCGGAGAAGATGACGGTGAGGATACCGTAATAGATCAGCAGCTTGAGCGGATCGCCGCCGGACGCCTTGGTCAGTTTGATTGCGATCCAACTGAAGATGCCCGACTTGCTGGTGACGTCCACGAACAGCGACGCCCCCATGATGATCGCAATCACCTCCCAATCGATAGCAGGGATATATACGGGCAGGCGAATGGTGTGCTCGCCGATGGTGGCGATCGATTCTTTCGGCAGGATCCCGGTGATTTCCCCCAACAGCAGGCAAACGACCGCGAAGATGCCGGTGATCAACGATTTTTTTGCGTGGAGTTTTTCTTCAAACGCCAGGCACGCGATCATCGCCAGCAGCAAAACGCCGAACAGCGTGGTGATGCCGCTGGAAACGTGCGGTTGGCTATGCAGGTCAGCCGACGCGATCAGGATGGTTTGGAGGTTCAATGTCATAAGGGCGAAAAGTCTAGGTCCGTCAAGGTAGCAGCGTCATAGTAAAAGAAGGGGTTGCTTGCGGAATTCAAGGGCAATCGCGTAGGCCATCGGATGGATGGCCAGGTTCTCTGGGTCGTTGGTGTTGCATACGAGCAGGTCGCCTGCGTGTTCCTCGATGAGATTGTGATAGTCGGTGACGCGATGCCCGAGTCGGACGTTGGCTTTGATCGTCGCGTTGATGGATTCCGATTGCAGCGCGTCGATGCACGATGCGATGTAGTCGGTCGGTAGTTGCAGAAGCTTTGCCCGCAATTTTTCCCGGGCGACATCGGTTTCAATTTCAGGAATTCGCTCGATTAGCGCCATGTACTTTCTGAAAATCGCGTCGTCTTCAACGTGGCACAGATGCACGATTCCGCCTGGTGCGACGAACCGGACGCCATAGTTGATGCACTTTGGATCGTCGAGCAGGTGGTCGGTCATCACCAGCACATCGCGGGCGATTTCGAGCGGTTTGGGCGTTCCGTCGGTGTTGGGGCTGGGTGTGACCAAGACGGGAATCGGCGTCCCCTGCAATAGCGTGTCGAGATACGTTCCCAGGCTGTGTTCGAGTTCCTCGCGATCCAAGTGCAGGTGACGGTGGGTGACGATCAGATTCGGAGAGGCGGCGTGGACGACATCCAACATCTGTCGGATGTTTGAAAAATCCTCTGCACCGACGACCTTGAACTCATCCGCGACAATATTGCTGGCTTTCAGAAACTCGCACACGGACTCGGCGTACGCACTCGATTGCTCTTTGAGCGTATCAACCAGCACGGCGACGCGACTCAGCAATGGCGGATCGTATTGATACCGCGCTTTCTCTGCCGCCTTGAACACGGATGCAAATTGATCGATACGATCGCTCATGCAATTCGATCCAGATCGTCTTTACGTCTTGGGCAACAGGTTATTCGATGGTCAGTGTCGGTGCGCCGGAGGACTTCGCGTTCACCGCTTCCACTTCACCGCAGAAGCTCTGAACCAATGCGTCGAGGGCAGCCGTCACTTTGTCCTGTGAACCGACGAAGTTGTCGCCAAGTTGGCCGGAATCCGCCGATAAACGCACCGATGCATTCAGCGGAATCGCGCCGAGAAACGGCACGCTCAAGGCCTTCGCCGCTTCCTCCGCCCCACCGTTGTCGAAAATTTCGTCACGATTTCCGCACTTCGGGCAAAGGTAGTAGCTCATGTTTTCGACGATTCCCAGGACAGGCACGTTGAGCGTCTGATACATCTTCAGCGCCCGCTTGGCGTCCTGAAGCGCGAGGTCCTGCGGTGTGCACACGACCACCGCGCCGGTCATTGGAATCGACTGAGCGAGTGTCAGCGCTACGTCACCCGTGCCCGGCGGCAGGTCGACGATCAGATAGTCCAACTCGCCCCACTCTACCTGCTCAAGGAACTGTTTGAGCAGGCCATGCACCATGGGTCCGCGCCATACGACGGCTTCGTTCGGGTCGATCATGAAACCCACGCTGATGACTTTAACGCCGCTGGCGTCAACCGGAATCATCATCTTTCGGGATTGATCGACGCTGGGATGCTGCCCGCCGACGCCCATGAGCGTGGGGATGGATGGTCCGTAGATGTCGGCATCGAGCAAACCAACCTTGGCCCCACCGCGGCTTAGCCCGACCGACAGCAAGCCTGCAAGGGTGCTCTTGCCAACGCCCCCCTTACCGGCACCGACGGCGACGATATTCTTGACGTTGGCCAGAGATGGAACTCTTCCCGGACGAGGTATCGGCTGCGGATCGGACATGCTGGGGCGACTCCCTTTTATTGAACTGCATCACACGCGGTAGCGGGCGATGATTGGCATCAAAAATCGTCTGGACAACATGAAAATATAGTGCCCTGAGTCGGCGTGTCCAATCGTCTGGGTTCTTTCAATCGCCGGGGTTCTTTCAATCGTCTGGGTTTGTCGAATCTGCACAAGTCCGAGCCTGTCGGTTGGTATCATGCTATTATGCCACCATGGCCGACCAGGACAGAACCAGACTAACAGCTTGGACCGTCGCGGGAATCAGCGTCGTCACGATCACACTCGTGCTCGCTGCATTCGGGATGGTCCTCGCCATCCGCCAGACGCAACTGCTCGCCTCGCAGCGGATCAACGATCTACGCCCGGAAGCCCGTCGGGTCCGTGCGGAGATCAACAAGCAGGTGGCGTCAGAGCTGGAAGATACACTCGAGAACATCTCCGTGAACTGGCGTTCAAGCCTCAGGCTGCCGCCGTTTGGAGCCAAGAAACCCCCCTCCTGGGTGGACGAAGTTTATATGTTCGACTCAACGTCGCTGATCATCATCTGGCGACGGACGGCTGACGACGTCTGGGAGCGAACCCCACGCCGATCCGGTAAGTCCGAAGACGGCGAACAGGCGCAGGCTTCGATCATGGCCCGCCTCTTCCCCCCGCTCCTTACCGCACAATTCGACTCGCAGTCGGCGTCGGTGGAATTCATCCATGACGTCGAAAACGGCAAGCCCGTCGTGATCGCCTACGCCACCGACCTGCAGGGCGCGAATGGACCGACCATCGTCGGCGCCAGAATCAACGTCGAGCGATTTGTCGCCGATGTCGTCGAACCCTCGATTTCTTCCGAACAGTTTTCGCAGCGCATCACCGTCGATCGAGACAGTGAGGAAGCCGTCAACTCGCATTGGGTCGAAACGCTCGGACCGGCTGTCCCCTTTGTCGAATTGACGCCAAGCAAACAACTCGTTCGGTCGCAGTACAAACTCGTGCAACGGCAGACGATTTACTTCATCGTCGGAACCGTCCTTGTGATGACGGCACTGACCGGTGTGTTGTGGGCGATGTGGCGGGTCTTCAATCGCGAGTTGGCGCTGTCACGCATGAAACAGTCGTTCGTCGCCGACGTATCGCATGAACTTAAGACACCGTTGGCGCTCATTCGCCTTTTCGGTGAGACGCTTCTGTCCGGCCGCGTGAATTCAGATGATAAGCGGCGCGAGTACTATGAAATCATCACGCGCGAAAGCAGCCGCCTGACCCACCTGATCAACAACATTCTCGACTTTGCCCGGATCGATGCCGGTCGCAAGCGTTACACCATGGTCGAGTGCGATGTCGCCGCCCTCGTCACCGAAACCTACGAAGCGTATCAACTGCAGCTCGACCACGAGAAGTTCGAACACCAGCTCATCATCGGTGAGGATTTGCCGCTGATTCAATGCGATCGCGATGCCGTCGCCCAGGCACTCATCAACCTGATCAACAACGCGATGAAGTACTCCGACGGGGACGATCGCTTCCTGGGAATCGACGTGTCGGCTGAGACCCGCCGCGGCGGTCATGGCGTTTTGATCAGCGTGAGCGACCGGGGAATCGGTATCAAACCGGAGGACCGCAACCACCTGTTCACCGATTTCTACCGGGCCAACGACGATCTGGTGCGGGCGCGACGCGGTGCGGGACTGGGGTTGGCGCTGGTGAAACACATCGTCGACGCCCACCATGGTATCGTGGACGTCGAATCGAGACTGGTCAAAGGGAGTACTTTCCGTATATTCTTGCCACAAGCGAGTGCGACAACCCTCATGGAGAACAACGATGCATCGTATTCTGATCGCCGAGGATGAGCCGGATATGGCCATGGGATTGCGCGACAATCTCCAGTTCGAGGGCTACGAAGTCATCGTCGCCGCCGATGGAGAGGAAGCGCTGGAGAAAGCCAACTCCGAACGCCCCGATCTGATCCTTCTCGATGTCATGATGCCCAAGCGCGACGGACTGGAAGTCTGCAAGATGGTCCGCGATGCCGGGTTCACCGTTCCGATTCTCATGCTGACCGCCAAGAGCCAGGAGATCGATGTCGTCCGCGGCTTGGAGGTTGGTGCGGATGACTACATCACCAAGCCGTTCAGCGTTCGCGAAGTGCTCGCCCGCATCAAAGCCGCCCTGCGTCGCAGCGGGTCGTCCCCATCGGTGGCCAAGGTGGTTCACATCGGTATCGCCGAAGTCGATCTTGTCAAAGGCAAGGTGGTCAAAGGCGAGGAGACCTTCAACCTTGGTCATTTCGAAATTGAAATTCTCAAGATGCTCATCGAACACGCAGAGCAGCCGGTCGAACGCAACAACCTGCTCGACGTGATCTGGGGTCTTTCGGCGTTTCCTGCGAACCGCACGGTGGATAACCACATCGTCAGCCTGCGCCGCAAGATCGAAAAGGATCCGAAGCATCCGCAGCACATCATCACGGTGCACAGCGTCGGTTACAAATTCATTCCGTAGTGGTGGATTCCGTTACCGTTAAGGCGCGACAGGCGTCAGCGGCCAAACCCATGGAATGATGAGCATCGCCACAATCATGATGAGGATGTTCATCGGTATGCCGACTTTCAAGAAGTCCGAAAAGCGGTAACCACCCGGTCCATACACCATCAGATTCGTTTGATAACCCACCGGTGTCGCAAAGCTGGCCGATGCGGCGATGGCGATAGCGATGACGAATGGTGCGGCGCTGACGTTCATTTCCTGGGCGGTTTCCATCGCGATAGGAAACATCAAGGCTGCCGCGCCGATGTGCGAAATCAGCTCGGTCAGTATGTTGGTGATCAGGTAAATACCAACGAGAATTCCGATCGGACCGGCGATGCGGCCGCCAATCAAATCGATGCTGCCTGCGAGTGATGCGTCTAATCCGGATTCGTGAATGGCCTCACCAAATCCCAGTGCCATTGCAATCACGACGAGGACCTGCCAATCCACGGACCGTCGCGCCACGCCCACCGATACGCAGCGAGACAAGACCATCAGCCCAGCCGCAATGAGTGCGGAGACGGCAGTGGAGAGCGCATTCCACGTCAGCAGACCCACCAAAAGAAGCAAAATTCCCATCGCCATCCATGCGCGCTCATGGCGGACCAGTCCGCTGTCGCTCACTTCGGAGACGAGATAGAAGTCGCTGCTGCCGCGAAACGTCCTCTCGAAATTCCTGCCGGCTTGCAGGAGCAACGTATCGCCGGGACGAAGTATGACGTCGCCCACCTTCTGCTCGAGGCGTTCACCGTGGCGGTGCACCGCCACCACCACCGCGTCGTAGCGGGTGCGGAAATTGGAATGGCGGATGGTGCGGCCCAACTCGGGAAATGACGAACTGACGACGGCTTCGCAGAGGCGGCGGGAATTCTTGCTCGAATCGGATACGTCATAATGTGATTCCACACCGGGGACAAGACCGGGGATGCGCTGCAGGTCGACGATGGTGCTGACCAACCCGGTGAAGACGAGACGGTCGCCCTCGTGCAACTTATCCGAAGGCGTGACGGGCGTGATGACGTCGCCCTTGCGATCGATTTCGATGAGGAACAGCCCCGGCAGATGACGCAGTCCGGCGTCCTGAACGCTCTTGCCAATCAACGGGCAGGTGGGCTCGACGAACATCTCGACGATGTATTCGCGTTGGGTCGCGCCGAATTGATCGAGTAATTCCGTGCGCTGCGGGAGCAACCGAACACCAACCGTCAACATGAATACGACACCCGCAATCGCGGCTGGCACACCCACCCAACTCAGTTCAAACAGTGTGAGCGGTTTCAGGTATCCTGTTTCGCGCACCATACCGTCGATGACGAGGTTTGTGCTCGTTCCGATAAGCGTGCACATTCCGCCGAGAATCGTCGCGTACGATAGCGGGATCAAAAGCTTGGAAGCGGGGATCTGTCTTTTTCGACACCAACTCAATACTTCGGGCATCAGCATGGCGACAATCGGCGTGTTATTCAAAAACGCCGAAACGCCGGCCGACGACACCATCATCCGCCCCAACGCCGCGCGGACACCGGTTCCAACGCCCAGCAACCGCGTGACCAAAACGTGCAGGGCCCCCGTCTCCCGCAGGCCAGCCGCCACCACGAACATGGCCCCAACCGTGACCAGTCCATGGTTGCTCAAGCCATGAAACGCCTGCTCCGGAGTGATCACGCCGACCGCCACCACCGTAACCAGCCCACCAGTAAATGCCGCATCAGGCGGTAGCCAGCTTCGCACCAAGGCGACTAGCATCAGCACCAGGACGCTGAGAGTCAGAATTGCTTCCCATGACATATGTACGCCGTCACTTTCTTTCGCGTTTGTCTTCAACCAGGCCCAAATGGGCTTGCGGGTTCGTGTTCAAGGCATCGACCATTCGCCAGCGAATTCATAAGACGTTCGGGCGTGAACTCTGTTCGGAACGGATTCGCCTTGCGTGAGGGGTCTAGGGGGTGGGTTTGGGATCGGCCAGCGGTGGACGATACTTTTGGTGATCCTTAAACAGTGCGTTTCGCCGCCTCATTTCAGCCAACTCGCCCGCAAATTCCCCCTGTGCAGCAATTCGAATCGCTTCGTCCTGTGTTGCAATCGCGCGATCAAACAGTTGCGATTCCGCATATGCAACCGCCAGCGTGCTGAGGGCCATCGGGTCGCGGTATCCGGTTTGCTCGCAGAGTTCGCCAGCCAACGAAATTGCCCGTTGGCCATTGCGAACGGAATCATCCGGGCAGGTCGCCAGTAGCCAAGCCAAATCAGCGAGCAACCCGGCGGTGTTGTTGAGGCAGGTCAGTCCCTTTTCGAGCGTCGCCTTTTCCGCAACGAATTGCCCCTTGGCTTCCTGCATCGCCGCCAACCGCTCGATGGCAGCCGTAAAACAAGGTGCCGATTGGATCGCAGTTCGGTAGTGATCTTCGGCTTCATTGAGCATTCTGTAACCGGCATACAATTCTGCGATGTTAAAATGGTATCTGGCGTTGGTTGGATCAAGTTCGATGGCGCGTTTGAGGTAACGCAGCGCCCGGTCGGGTTCGCCGATTCGCAGCGCGGTAATTCCCACGCCATTGAACGCCTTGGCATCTGTCGGATCGAGCTGTGACGCCCTTTCATAGTGCTGACTGGCTTCACGGTCGCGCCCCATTTCGCGCAACGTTTCCGCGACGTTGACGTGAGCAATGCTGCTTTCTACACCGATGCGCAGTGCATGGGTCCACAGCGACTCGGAATTCGACCAGACCGTTGCCTGGAACATCGTCAGAAAGAACAATCCAACCAGATAGACCGTCATCGACATGCGAAGCAGCAACGCAAATGTCTTTTGTGAAGGATTGTCCTTTGCGCTTTGCGTGACCCAATGAACCGTGGCGGCGAGGAGAATTGCGACCGAAAGCAGTGGAAGGTAACCGTAACGGTCAGCCACGAACTGCTCGCCGCTTTGTGCGATTCCCGATACCGGTCCCAGCAAAAGCGCATAAGCGAGCGCTGCGGTCAGAAGTGCCGGCCACTTGCGCCGCAGTGCGAGAAATACAATTCCGGAAGCCGCAACGATGGAAGCACACACGGCGAACGTCCATCCCAGGAGTTGGGCGCGTTCCGGGATCGGATAAAACGCGGACAGTTTGGTCGGTATCAGAAATTTCATCGGATACCAGCAGAGGCTGTAGAGGATCGTCGCGAGGCGGGAGATCAGATCGAAACGATCGACCGATTGCCAGGCGTCGGCGGCTGCCTGGGCTTTGATTGCGACGACGGATGATGCGATTGAACATGCGATGAACGGAATCTTTTCGACGATGCGCCGAATCAGCGACGATGCTTTGGCATGAAGTCGCCGGAGTGGAAATGCGTCGATCGCCAGCAATACCACTGGAAGGGGTACTGCCGACGCCTTGGCCATCAACGCCAATACGAACGCCAACCACGAGACAACAAGCCAACCAATTCCCCGCCTAGATTCTGCGAATTTCAAATATGCCAGCAGCGTGAACATCACGAACGCGCCCGATAGAACGTCGCGACGCTCGGTCACCCACGAAACCGACTCAACCCGCAACGGATGAATTGCAAACAAAAGCGCTGCAATCAAGGCAGCCCGATGCAGCGGGACGCGGTTGGTTGATTCGCGTTGGTCAAAGCCCAGCGACAGCAGGATCAATGCCACGTCGAAGAAGAGAACCGAAGCGACGCAATGCAGTAGTAGATTGGTGAGGCGAAACCCAAAAGGATGAAGCCCCCAGATCGCGCGATCGACGGCGAGGCTGACCCACGCGAGCGGCTGGTAATGCCCCCCGTGAAGCGTTGTGAACATCCAGGAAACATGCGGCCAGTCGAGTCCGCGGATTCCGTCGTTGAACACGATATTGGCGTCATCGTCCCAGTTGACGAACTCACCGGACAACCCGCTGGCAAACGCTGCAAAGGTGATCACCACAATCGTCAGCCGCAAAAGCCAACGGGTTGCGCCACCGCTTGCATGAGATGGGGACTCGCTTCCGTTCACGCGGGCATTCTACAAAAACCGATGGCGCCGGACAGTCCTGTGTCGCAACGGGACCTCGTCAGGTTGACCGGGTGAAGCCGCATTGTTAGGTTTCTAGAGGTTCAGCAAACACCGGAAGCGACCCCGTTGAATTGGATTGAGTTCCCATGAGTTTCCCCCAGATCAAACCAGCCCGTCGGACTGAAGATATCAAGTACGCCGTGCGCGATGTCGTCGTGTTGGCCCAGGAAGTCGCGGCGGCTGGCATGAAGATGTGCTACCTCAACATCGGCGATCCGAACCTCTTCGACTTCGAGACGCCCCCGCACATTGTCGAAGCCGTGTACGAGGCGATGAAAGCCAACCGCAACGGGTATGCCCCGTCGTCAGGCACCAAGGGCGCGGTGAAATCCATCACGGACCAAGCTGGTCGACAGGGGATCAAGAAGGTCCAGCATGTGTTCGTGACAACCGGTGCGAGTGAAGCGATTGATTTGGCGCTAACCGCCCTGGTGAATCCCGGTGAAAACGTCTTGACGCCGTCGCCGGTTTATCCGCTGTACACCGCGATCCTCTCAAAACTCGATGCCGTCAACAATCCGTACTATCTTGACGAAGGCAACAACTGGGAACCCGACATCGCGGACATTGAATCGAAGATCAACGATAAGACGCGGGCGCTGATTCTCTTGAATCCAAACAATCCCACGGGGACGGTCTATTCGAAGGAAACGCTGCAAGCGGCTATCGACCTTGCGATCAAACACAACCTCGTGATTTTCAGTGATGAGATTTACGACAAGTTGCTGCTCGACGACATGCCGTACACGTCGATCGCATCCATGACCGACCAGCTCCCGATCGTCACCTTCAACGGCATGAGCAAGGCCTACCTCGCGCCCGGGTTTCGGATCGGTTGGGGGATCGTCAGTGGGCCAAGTGAAATTGTCGGTGAGTACAGCGAGGCGATTCAAAAGCTGGAACGCGCCCGACTCAGCGCCAATCACCCCGAGCAGTACGCGATTCCTGCCGCCCTCGATGGCGACCATGGGTATCTCGAACCGGTGTTGGCCCGTCTGCGCCGTCGCCGCGATCTGACCGTCGATCGGCTGAACGCGATCGAAGGAATCAGTTGCGTCAAACCGCAGGCCGCGTTCTATGCATTTCCGCGAATCGAACTCGGCGTTGATGACGAGACTTTCGTCCAGAAGCTGGTGCGGGAAACCGGAACCGTTTGTGTGCATGGAAGCGGATTTGGTCAGCGACCGGGCACGCAGCACTTTCGGGTCGTGTTCCTCGCGCCGGAAGACACGCTCAACCGCGCCTTCGACCACATCGAAACGGTGGCCAAGAGCTACCGCTAGGGGGCTTGCGGGAATTCGAATAGATAGATCGCAGGTTCATCCACGTTTGAAACGGCGATGATCGAACCAGAAGCCGCCAATCGCCCCACCGCGACCTGATCCGTCACATCGGCGACGGACAGTGGTTGGGATGTCGTAAATGGGGATTCCGTCTGAATCGCGACGACTCGACTCACCGCATTGGCGACGATCGCGACCCGTCCGACGTCGAAGTGGGCAATGTCGACCGCGCCGCGTTTGTCGATGCCTTCCAACTTAGCCGTGTGAACCACCTGCTCCGTCGCGACGTCAACAATCGCGAAATTCACGTCGCCCAGATCGTCATCCACCGCGACGGCCAGCACTTTGCCATCACCGCTAAGGGCCAGCGCAATGGGATTGTCCCCTGCGCCATCGCTTACGTCGATGCGTGAGATCGTAAATGGATCGGTAGTTTCAATGGACACCACCGCCCCAAGCCCCGCGAGAAAAACGCGGCTTCCGTCTTGCGTGAATACCAACTGCTGGGCGAGCGCGGTTCCGCCGGCATCGTTGACCAGGTTGATGGGCGGAATGATAAAATTCGGCGTGGTACGATCAACGTTGGCGAAGATCAACTTGCCCGCCTGTCCGATGGGGGCTTGGTCTTCGAGCAGGGTCGCCAACAGCGAACCGTCCGGACTGAGTCGCGCGTAAACGGGCACATCATCATCGGGCGTCTGCATTCGTCGAACTTCGTCGGCAAATACGCTGTCATCGGTTCGAAGGATGGTGATGCGGTCCGAGAAGTCCGGCGATGTTGCGGGAACGTAGACACGCGTTTCGTCCAGATCAAAGTCGACCACCTCGCCGATGTAGTCAGCCGTCGTGGTTTCGGTTTGACGGATGACGTTGAGTGTTACCGCGTTGAATGAAACACCGGCATCGGGTCGGTCAGTGATCACCGAAAGGACGGCACCGGTGCGTGAATAACCCAGTGCGCTCGTGCCCAACGGCGACAGCGATTCGGGTGTTGGAACGGTCGTCAGTTCAAACGGATCAATGGTGTCAAACTGTGTCACCACGCCGCTACCCACGTCGCTGAAGACGCCGATGTCGCCACTCGGCGCCAACTGCAGAAGGTCCGGAGTGATGGTGTCGGGCACCGCGATCCTTGCGATTCGCCGAGCCAGCATCGCCGACTGCGACGTAAAGCTGACGTCACCGAACACAAAATCGCCCGTCGCCCCGCACGATGGAGACAGTCCGCCGTGTCGGCGAACCGCCACCGATAAAAACTGGCCGCTCAGATTGCCCGATTCGGGGTCGGTCACCAGCGACTCGAGTCGCGCGATCGTTTGGTCGCAGAGGGACCCGTTGGTTCGATTGATCGTGCAAAGTCCGACGCTCGTGGCGTCACCGACAATGAATTCACTGACCGTCGAGCCAAAACCTGTCCGGTTAATGGTTTGTGCCTGTTGGTTCGAAAAATCGATTGTACCGCTCTGCATCCGCCCGGTGTCGCTTCCGTCGGGATCGAACGTCGTTTCTTCCATGAGCGAATACGAACCCACGATGCTGCTGGGTTGACCGCCTTGCGGGATAGAGAAACTCAGCGACGCATCGTCCAGTTGCGCCAATGCATCCTGAACCTGAGGCATCGCTAGGATTTCAGCGCAGCTGTTGGCGACAATCGGCTGCGGTTGGGCAAACTCGACGCCGATCCGGTCGATCGTGACGAGTTGCGGCTGGGTCGTAGAAACCGACACGCAAAGATTAAACCGCCCCGCAAGCAGCGCCTGCAAACCGGTCGTGCTGGCGTCAACGGAAGCCGGCAGTATCTCGGTGATGACGTTGTCAACGTGGTCGGCTACGATCGGAGATTCTGCGGAGCCGGCTTCACACGCGTTGGTATTTAGGTCCGAAATAAGGCGCAGGGTTACAACAACCACGCCGGATGTTCCCACGTCTGTTCCGCTGGATCCGTCGGCTACGTTGATGTCTGCGGCAGCCAGCGAAAGGGTTGCGCTCTCGGGTGTCTCAGTGGGGATCTCGTTGGAAATATCAATGGCGAATTGACGCGTGAGGATTCCTTCCTCCCCGACATCGAACACACCGTTCGAACCCAGGTCGAGGAACGCGGAGGAATCGCCACCCCCGCCGGGATTCTGCGATGGCGTACATCCGCCCGCGAAGCAGGCCGCCACGCCGATCAACAGTGTTCGAATGGCGTAGGACAAAACTGCACCTTTGGGCAGAGTGTGGTTCGGTTCGTTCATCGCGACTTCAAACATGGTACACACCATGGAGGCTGGGGTTGCAAGAACCTTTGAGTGGTTACAGATAGCCGCGATCAGGACGGGCACGGTTCAATGACAGCCGACATGCACCCCTTGCACCGCTCGATGAGTCTGTCGCGGCCAAAGGCGTGAATCTGATCGCGTTTGAGTTCCGCCCGCTCCAGCGTGGTGGTGTCGACAATGACCCTACCGGTTTCATCCACCTCGCGGGCCATCCGAAACGCCGTCTCCAGTGTGTGACCGAAGAGCCGATTGAGCATCAGAATGACGTATTCGTACGAATGGTCATCGTCGTCGAGCAGGATAACGTTGTACGGTGGTTGACGACGCGGTTTGATGTCGCGTTTGGGATTCGCCTTGGACGTCACCGGCGCGTCGATGGTTGTGATGGATGATGCGTTGTCAGTCATTTACACGGGACCAGATGCGAGAAGTCTTCAAATCCAAAACACGTGGGCTATCCCGAAATTGAAATCGAGATACCGCCGTTCTCTCCACGGATCACCGGACTCGTTTGCAAAGGATGAGCCGATGACCCCGCCGTTCCAGCAATTCTATGAGCTGGCTTACTTGGTTTATCGACCGGGTCGCCAAAAAGCGTGAGGGCGGTAGCCCCGTTGATCTTGATCTTCGTCAGTGAACCAATATACGATTCGTCACCGCAGAATACGACGATTCGATCTGACGACGTCCTGCCGACCAACTGGTCCGATCGCCGCCAACTGACCTCTTCGCCCCGGGTCTGCTCTGCTTCCTGGGCTTTGATCGCGGCTTTGCTGTATCCCTCGACGAGGATTTCAACCGTCTCCCCGATCATGGCCTGCGTTTGTGCGAGTGAAATCCGCTCCTGCATTTCGAGCATGCGGCGGTTGCGATCGCGTTTGACAGCGTTGGGTACATCGTCGGCCATGCCCTTGTCCGCAACGGTATTGGGTCGCGGAGAATATTTGAAGCAGAAGATATTCTTAAACCGGATGCGATCCATCAGCGCCAAGCTTTCCTCGAATTCCGCTTCCGTCTCGCCGCAGAACCCGACGATGAAATCGCTCGCGATCGTCATGTTCGGGACATACTCGCGTCCGCGGGCGAGCAACTCTTCATACACCTCCACCGAATACTGCCGCTTCATCCGTTTCAGTACCGAGTTTGAACCGCTCTGCGCCGGCAGGTGCAGGTACTCGCACACTTTCGGCAGGTCGCGCATCGCCTCGAAAATCTCATCGCGGAAATCGCCCGGATAGCTCGTGACAAATCGAATGCGCTCCAGCCCATCGACATCGTTGAGGCGATACAGCAGGTCGGCCATGTTGACCGCCGCCCCACTTTCCTGATGCAGATAGCTGTTGACCGTCTGACCGAGCAGGGTCACCTCTTTCGCACCGCGACCGGCGAGCATCTTCGCTTCTTCGACGATCTGCTGCGGTGGTCGGGAACGTTCCTTGCCACGCGTAAACGGAACCACGCAGAACGTACAAAACTTATCGCAGCCGCGTTGGATGCGGATGTACGATTGCAGCACGTTGGCACTTGGAGCGGGTTCGCGCGACAGGTCCAGCGCTTCAACCGAATCGAAATCGAGCGTTCGATCGAGCAGGTTGCTGTTGCGCTTTTTGTCGAGGGTCAATGCCACCGTGCGACTGCGGGTCTCTTGAACTTCCTCGATCATCGCGGGGACTTTGTTCAACTCGCCCGGTCCACACACCAGATCGACGTAGGGTATTTTCGCGAAGAGACCGTCAGGGTCGCGCTCGGCCATACATCCGATGACGCCGATGACCATGTCCGGGTTGGCCTGTTTGGACTTTTTCGCCGTCCCCAATCGCGAGAGGGCTTTCTGCTCGGCGTGGTCGCGTACGCTGCACGTATTGACCAGAAACACGTCGGCATTGTCCACCGAGTCAGTCGTGACGTAGTCCTTCGCGAGAAGCTGCCCGACGACCAACTCGCTGTCGAGGACGTTCATCTGGCAGCCCATCGTCTCGATGTAGACTGACTTCTGTTTTTTGGGCGGCTGATCCATGCGGTGTTCCGGCTGAGATGGCGTGATGACGCCAGTTAAAGGACTATTTCACAGACAAAGACCATTCTAGGAGGCCGGGTTTGGGCTTGCAATGTTTCGGTTGTGCGGGGTGTTTGAAAGGCAAAGGGAGGAGGTCAATAGGACAATTGGTCAATATGCGGGTTTCCCAATCGCGCCGTCATTCCCGCGAAAGCGGGAATCCAGAACTGGGGCGATCAACTCTAGTCCGCCCTGGACTCCCGCCTGCGCGGGAGTGACGAATAAAGCCTCGTCTGTGGTGCGCAGGGTGGTGACGGACTTGCGGAATAAGTACCTACGATGCCTTTGCCGCCCGCATCGAATTCAACTTCTCAAGATGCTGACTGTGGCGTTGAGCGACAGCCGCGAGGCATTCGGTGGCGGCAGGATAATCCGTCACCATGCCAGCCGCCTGCTTGCAGCATTCGACCAGATGCGTCTTGTCCTTAATCAAGCGAGGGATGAGAACGTGAATCTCGTTGTAAGGCATCGCCGCAATCGCCGCTTGAACCCGAGGCGGGCCCGGTAAGGCATCCATCGATTCGAGAAGGTCCGCCAACCGATGGAGGCAATCCTGTTCTTCGCTGGCCATCTGCTCAATGTCAGCCGCCATCGATACATCGGCATCGCTGACAAACGTGGCAACATCTTTGAGGTGAATCAGCATGCTGGAAGCCAATTCGCTGCTTAGATTACTCACGATGCGGATGACGTCGTGCTTATCCACCGTGATTGTTCTCCAATGATTCTGTCCCGCCAGCTTGCGGGCTCGATTGTGCAAGTGAGTCCTTCGCGCCTTCGCCAGCCAATGCGGTTGGTGATGCGGCGAACAGGCCAGCCGAGTACTTGTCCGAACGGTTCTTGAGCGGGTTGCTGAAAATCAGCAGAACGATCAGTAGCACCCCGCACACGTTGACGAGCAATGCACCCGACATGGGCACATCGGTCGCTGGTTTGTCCGATTCCCGCAGGAACATCTGCACGATCACCCGCATGTAGTACCAGAGGCTGATCAGCGTATTGATGACGATAACAATCGCGAGCGCCCAATACAGACCGACGCCCGTCTCGCCCAGTGCGGCAAGCAGATACCACTTGGTGATAAAGCCGGCAAACGGCGGAATGCCAACGAGGGACACCAGGCAGAACAACATCGGAATCGCCAGGACCGGCGTCTTCCAACCCAGCCCGGCAAACGCGGTGATCGAATCGTCGCCGCCATTTTTTGATTCAAGCAGCGCCACGACGCCGAACGCACCGAGGTTCATCAGCATGTAAACCACCACATACGCGAGGACAGCGCTGATCGCGCTGAACGACTCGACCTTGTTGGCGTCAACGAGAATCGCAGCCGCGGCCATCATGTAACCGGCGTGTGCGATCGACGAATACGCGAGCATGCGTTTGGTGGACGTTTGCTTGTAAGCCGAGAGGTTTCCGACGGTGCACGTTATCGTCGCGAAGATCGCAATGACGATCGCAACGCCATGAAGGACTTCCGCCCCGGCGTACATGCAGAAAACATGGGCCAACCGCATGAGCAGCAGCAAGCCCGCGGCTTTACTCGCAACGCTCAGCCATGCCGTCACTTCCGTCTTGGCGCCCTGGAAAGCATCCGGACACCAGAAGTGGAACGGGACGGCTGATATTTTAAACGCAATGCCGACGAAGAGGCAGAACATACCCAAGCCAACCAGCAGACGGTTGGCCCCACCGGCTTCGAGGACCGGTCCGGCATTGAGCGCGATCTGGGCAACGTCGAGCGTACCGAAGAATCCGTAGATCAGGCTCGCCCCATAAAGCATGACGGCTGCGCTGACCGAACCGAAGATCATGTACTTCAGCGACGCCTCGGCTGCGATGCGTTTTTGTTTGTTGAACCCGACGATGGCATAGCTCGGCAGCGATGCGAACTCGATCGCGATGATCATCATCAGGATGTTCTGCGTGCTGACCATCAGCGACATGCCCAGCGCGCTTCCCACCATGAGGACGAAGAATTCGGGTGCGTCGTCTTCCTGGTTGGCGGAAACGGACATCCACAGGATGCTGACCCCGACCAGAAACGTAAGCAGGAACAGCTTGAAGAACAGTGAAAGGTTGTCGGCGATCAGCATACCGCCCGTGCGATCAGGCGTCAGTCCGGTTTGCGGACCCTCGGCTGACACAATTCCCATCACCTTGAACGTAAAGAACGCGGTCACCGCGATGCCGACAATCGCAAGGCCGGCAGTGATGCGGGCATCGCGACCGATCGCCAGCGGCGCGAGCATGATCAAACACAGCGTCGCCACCCACGCCAATTCCGGCGAGAACGTGAGAAACTCCGAGGCTTTTGGAAACCACGCTGGTATTTCAGCGATCAATTCAGTCACCGTGATTCGCTATCCAATCAGACTAATATGCCAAACTCGATCAAAACGCTCAGCCGAAGTTGCGGCTCCCTAGCCACCAGCGGCGGCCATCGCCATCTGCGTGACGCCATTCATCTGGTCGATGAGCAGGTTGAGCGTTCCATTCATGAAATCAAACACCGACTGCTTGGGCAGCACACCCAGCAGGATGCAAAGCGCACCAAGCGGTGCGAGGATCAGCATCTCGCGGCCCGTGGCTTCGGGGAAGCTCTTGTATTCTTCCCGCACGGAACCGAGATAAACCCGCTGCACCACCCATAGGATGTAACCGGCTGTCAAAACCACGCCGAACGCTGCACAGATCGCGGCAGTATATGCCCACTTGAAATGCGGACCGGCTTGGAATGTTCCGAGCAACACATACGCTTCGCCCACGAACCCGCAAAGTCCCGGCAGGCCCAGCGATGCGAAGAAGCCGAGCGTGGCCATCGATCCGTAGCGCGGCATCGAAAGCCAGAGTCCACCGAACTTGTTGATCTGGCGATGGTGGGCACGGTCATAAATCACGCCGACGAGGAAAAAGCACATCGGTGAGCTGATGCCGTGGGCGATCATCTGGAACATCGCGCCCTGGAATCCGGTCGTCGTCATCACGCAGATACCCAGAAGCACATAACCCATGTGCGACACCGAACTGTACGCAACCAGTTTCTTGAAGTCGGTCTGGGCCATCGCACAGAGGGCACCATACAAGATGCTCACCACCGCAATGACCGCGAGGAAACTCGCCCAGAATTCACCGCCCAGCGGGAAGATGCCGTAACACAACCGCAGGAATCCGTAACCGCCCATCTTCAAAAGCACGCCGGCAAGGATCATGGAGATCGGCGTCGGGGCTTGCACGTGGGCGTCGGGCAACCACGTGTGCACCGGCACGCATGGCAACTTGATGGCGAATCCGATGAACAGGAACATAAACATCAGCGGCGCGAAACGAACGTCTAGGAGTTTGGTTCCCGCGTCGCCGAAGTGTTTTTGGATGGCTTCGTTGGTCGTCAGTTCGATCAGGTCGAACGTACCCGTCGTGACCTGGGCACCGGTGTTGTAACTGGTGGCCAGCTCCGGATACTTGGCGACAGCGTCGGCACTGTAGAAGAACATCGCCACCAGACCGACGAGCATCAGCACCGAACCCGCCAGCGTGAAGATGAAGAACTTGATCGCCGCGTATTCACGACGCTCACCGCCCCACACACCGATGAGGAAATACATCGGTAGCAGCATGACTTCCCAGAACACGTAGAACAAGAAGAAGTCGAGCGACACAAACACGCCCAACATGCCCGTTTCCAAAAGCAGAAACAGGAAGAAGTAGGCTTTGATGCCCTTGTTGATCTTCCACGAGTCGAAATTGAAACTGGCAAGGCACGCAAGCAGCGACACGAACGTCGTCAGCAGGAAGAGCGGGAAACTCAACCCGTCCAAACCGACGAAGTATTCAATCGAAAACCGGTTACCGGTGATCCACCCCGCACGTTCGACGTGGTGTAGTGCGCCGTAGGCATCGCCAAAGACGCCGGCAGCCTCGCCGCCCCAGAACGTCTTGAAGAGCAGCAGCGAGAGCACAAACGCCAACCCGCTGCCGAACAGCGCCACCCACTTCACCAACTCGCGCGGTACAAACAACAGCACCAAGCCGGCGATCATCGGCAGGAAAACTATCCAACTGATCAAATGTTGGTCCACAGCAATTCGTCCTTTGCCTAAAAGGCTAATCCTTCAATGGGCCGGCTAGCTCATCACCACCGCGATGATCGCGGCCAACACGAGCACAGCCCCAGTTGTTCCAAACAATATGTAGTTGCGAATCTTGCCAGTTTGCGGCTGGCGAACCATCTCGCCCGCACCCTGCGTGGATTCAGCGATGGCGTCGACCAGTCCATCCACCCCGCCGGTGTCCATGATGTTGCCCGAGAACTCGGCGATGCGAACGGTTCCGCGGCCAAGCAGGTTGGCGATGCCGTCAACGACCAGAATATCAAAGAGATTCGACGCACCCGACAAGATCACCCGCGTTCCACCCACGAGCACTGTGTCGTAAATATGGTCGAAGAATAGCTTCTCCATCAGACACCAATGGATGAACCCGACGAATGGCAATCGCTTGATGCGCTCCGCGAGTTCGAGACCGTTGCGGTAGATCAAAATCGCCAAGCCCATGCCGACGAGCCACGAGAAACCGACGATGCCGATCAGCGCGCCGTGAGGATCTTTGTCTTTGTCATGCGACAGTCCGAGCAGTTCATGTTGCGCCTTGTCTGGCACTTCGCCATCGACCGCCACCACCAGCGGCGCATCGGAGGCAATCACTGCGGCTTCACCCAATTGCGGGCGGAACATCATATAGCTGGCCGCCACCGTTCCGATCGCCAAAACGATCAGCGGCGCCCACATCAAGGGCGACTCGTGGGCGTGATGATGGACGTGCCCGTCACGTGGTTTGCCCATGAACGTCATCCACCAGCAACGCATCATGTAGAACGGCGTGACGTAGGCGATGATGATGGGTAGCCAGAACATCCACTTGGGGATCTTGTGCTGCTGTGCTGCGATACCAGCAAGGACCGGATCGTCGTGATGTCCGCCATGCCCTGCATCGTGGGCGGCTGCACCATGGGTTGCGGATTCGCCGTGCGACGTTTCGGCACCGTGTTCATCGGCACCGTGTTCATCGGCATCGTGTTCTTCGGAACCGTGCTCGTCATGGACTTGTCCGGACGCAAGAATCACCTTGCCCGAACGGAGGATGAGATCGTCTTCACGTGGTGTGGCGGAGTGCGCGTTTTCCGCACCGTGTCCATCGTCTTTCTCATGCCCGCCAAAGCGGTCTTCCCAGTTGTACGTGCGCTCGTAGGCAACCGCGAGAACCTCGTCCTTACTGAAGAATCCGCCAAGTCCAAAGTGCGTGCCCGGGATACCGAATCCGGCGATTGCCAGAACCCCGATGAAAAACGTCCAGCAGGTTACGGGCATTTTCTTGTGCAGCCCGCCCATCTTTCGCATGTCCTGCACGTGGTGGCAACCTTCGATGACCTGACCGCTGCCGAGGAACATCATCGCCTTGAAAAATGCGTGCGTGATCAGGTGGAACAATGCCGCGGGCCAAGCGCCGACGCCCATGCCGAAAATCATGTAGCCAAGTTGCGACAGCGTCGAGTATGCCAGCACTTTCTTGATGTCGACCTGAACGATCGCGATCAGTGCCGTGATCGTCAGCGTGATGCAGCCGATGACCGCGATAAAGAACTGCGCATCGGGCGTGAGCAGACGGAACACGCGGGCGACCAGATACACACCCGCCGCGACCATCGTCGCCGCGTGGATCAGGGCGCTGACGGGGGTCGGACCAGCCATCGCGTCGGGCAGCCAGACGTGCAGCGGGAACTGGGCGCTTTTCCCCATCGCCCCGCAGAACAAACCAATGCCCATCAACGTCGCGAGCCCCATGCCGGAGACGTGCCAGCCGAGAATGTCGATGTCGGCCGCGAAGATCCCCGAGTTGGTGGCATATTGATGACGGAAGTTGGCGGCGGCTTGGTCGAGGTCGAACGTCTGAAGGAAGACAAAGACCAGCATGAGCCCAAGCAGGAAGCCAAAGTCGCCGACGCGGTTGGTGATGAACGCTTTCATCGCCGCATTGGAGGCGAACTTCTTGTCGAAGTAGAAACCGATCAGCAGGTAGCTGCACAGACCGACCAGTTCCCAAAAGACAAACAGGAAGAAGATGCTGCTCGAAATCAAAAGGCCCAGCATCGAGAATTCAAACAGCGAAAGGTAGCAGAAGAACCGGTGGAACTTGCATTGGCCGTCGACCTCGTCGGAATGACCGGCCATGTACCCGATGCTGAATACGAAGATGCAGGTCGAAACCAGCGCGACCATGAAATACATCATCACGGTCAGCCCATCGAGTTTGACCTTGAACTCGATCGGCATTTCGTTGCCGAAGAGGTTGAGCACCACCCAGTCGTAACCGGTGGTGGCCATCAGTGCGGCTTTGTCGGTCGCCGAAAGCCAACCCAACAGGACATACGTTGCGCAACCGAGGCTGGCGAGGACGCCCAGCACCGCCACCCATCCGGAGGTTGGCTTGCCGATGCGATGGCCAAAGAACGCCAACACCGCAAACATAAAGAGCGGTGCGACGACGCCGATGCATAATGCGATTTCGTAGTTACCCATGGTTTCCAAAGTCAGCCGGCATCAACGCGTCGGCAAAAAAACTATCCGGCCCCCAAAATCAGTCGGCTCCAAAACTATCCGGCTAACGTATCTCCGTGATCGACGTCCACGGTATTGAGGTTCTTGTAGAAGTTCATGCAAATCGCCACAGCCAATGCAGCTTCTGCTGCGGCGAGAACGATGACGAACAGGCTGACAATCTGACCGTCGATGTTGCCCATCCCGTTGTAGCGATTGAACGCCACGAGATTGATGTTGGCGCCGTTGAGCACCATCTCGACACCGATCAGGATACCGATGGCGTTGCGCTTCGTGATCATCACGAAGATGCCCATCACGAACAGGAGCGTCGCGACGACCAGATAATGTGTCAGACCTATCTCAAACATAAGGCACTCAATCCGCTTACTCTTGGCGGGCCATGTATGCCGCGCCAATCATCACGACGAGCAACAACACGCTGATCGCCTCAAATGGCACGAGGTAATTGGTCAGCAGGCCGGTACCGAACTGCGTCATCGACGAACCGACGACAACCGCGTCCGTCTCCAGCGGCCATTCTGCGTTGACAACAACAAACAGCAGCATGCCGGCGAACAACGCACACACGACACCTGCAGCGATCAACTCACTACGCTTCACCTCAAACTTCGCCCACGGTGATTTACTCGTGAGCATGACGCCGAAGATCAGCAAAATCAGCGTGCCACCCGCATACACAATGAGCTGGATGACGCCGATGAAATTCGCCAAAAGCAAGAAGTACATTAGCGCGACAGCAGCCAGCGTACCGAAGAGATACACCGCCATTCGGACGATGTTTTTCGACAGGCAGATCGCCAAGCCGCTTGCGAGAATGACGCCTGCGCAGGCGTAGAACATCAGCGCCTCAAGCAGGCCCCCGTCGGCGGACGTCTGAATCCCCTGATCGGAAAGCGAAAGGTCGGTGTCGGCCGCATGAACCGGAGCCGCCGCGATAAACATCGCGATTGCCAGCGGCGTCATCAACAGCAAGATTTTTTTGAGTCGAAGCGTCATGTCTGCTTCCAGAACGAAAAACGTTTAGCGATGGCGACTACGCGCCAGGCAACTGCTTCACTGCAAGGTAACCCACCATCTGGCGGCCATTGCGATAACCAAATGCCGCGACGGAAAGGAATCCGAACGTCACGGCTGCGGTCAGCAAGCCCAGTATCCAGCGGATGATGTCCGAGAAAACCGTGCCGTCCAAAAGCACCATCCACACCGCATGCCCAACGAGCGCGACGCACGCGATCGGGAACATCACCTGAACGCAGGAGTACAACACCTGGTCGATGCGAATACGAGGCAGCGTCCAGCGAATCCACAACTGGATATAGATGAAAATAAAGCACTTGAAGATGAACCAGAACGGACTACTGAACAGCACGCCATTCAAGAAAATCTTGACGATTGAATCTTCCTCGAATGCCCAGGTCGCCGGGATCGGCGTATGCCACGCGCCGAGAAACAGCGTGACAGCCAAGGCACTGACGACGAACATCGCAGCGTACTCGGCGAAGAAAAAGAGCGCCCAGCGGAAACCGGAATACTCGGTGTGGAAACCAGCCACCAACTCGCTTTCAGATTCGGGCAGGTCAAACGGAGCCCGCTTGCAGTTGGCCAGTGACGCGATGTAGTACGTGATGAAGGCGATGAACGTGAACGGGTTGTGGAAGGCGTTCCAACTGAACCATCCGCCCGTCTGCATGTCGCCGATCTGCACCATGTTCAACGTGCCAGCCGTCATGATCGGAATCAGCAGCACGGTCGTCATCGGGATTTCATAGGAAACCATCTGACACGCTTCGCGCATCGCCCCGTAGACGCTCCACTTGTTGTTGCTCGCCCAACCCGCGACGATGACGCCGACCACTTCAACACCGACCATGGCGATGATGAAGATCAACGCGACGTCCACATTGCGGAACACCCAGTACGAACCGAGCGGCAGGCACAAAAACGCGAGCAGTGACGGCACGAACGCCAGATACGGCGCGACGCGAAACAGCATCGCATCCGCCTGTTCGGGAACCAGGTCTTCCTTACCGACCAGCTTTACACCGTCGGCGAAAGACTGCGCCCATCCGTGCCATCCACCGACGCGCATCGGCCCCATGCGGGATTGAATACGACCCGCGACCTTGCGCTCCCACCAGATGGCGTAAACGGGAATCAGATTGAACAAACCGAAGATTGCCCCGAGACCGACGAGATCGCGAAGCAGTTCCAACTGGAGCGGCCAAAGCAGGTACTTGAGAATCCCGCTGGCGACAATGGAATGGGCATCGAGATACGCGCCGATTTCAGCGGTGGTCAGTGTTTGACCCCAGACGCTATGGGCCGCACCGTTCACATCGCTGGCTGCGATCGTCTCGACAAAACCGAAGAGCATCCAGTGGGCCCAGACCAGCAGCGTTCCACCGATGATTGCGCCCAGAAGGATCGGGCCGGGGAACCGGCTGACGATGGGCGTCGCCATCGTATAGACCATGCGGGCCAGCGCCACGATGCCCCGGGCGGGACCGCGATACTCAAGCGGTGGACTCTGTTTCCAAGGGACGGAAAACTGCGTCACGGTGACGCTCCCTGTAAATTGATTGCAACCTGCCCACTAGATGAGGGACGGATTGTATCGATTAGAATTCAACACGCAAAAAACGATCAACACACTTTAGAAATTGGTTCCCTCGATCAAACGCAACTGACTAACGATCGACTTCACCCATCACAACGTCCATGCTTCCGATGATCGCCGGGATGTCCGCCAATAGACAATTCTTACCGGCATATTCGAGAACACAGAGATTGCAGAAGCTCGGCCCCCTGGCTTTGACCCTGGCCGGGATCGCCGAACCGTCACCTTTCACATAGAACCCAAGCTGTCCGCGGGGATTCTCAATTTCCATATAGACTTCGTCATCGGGCAGTTTCACCGTCTTGCACTTCTTGTTGCAAACGCCCTCTTTTTCGTCGGCGGCTGGTATATCTCGGAGGCACTGACGGATGATCTTGACCGACTCGATCATTTCCTTCACGCGAACGTAGTAGCGACTCCAGCAGTCACCCACCACGACACCGCGCGGGATCTCGCCCGTTCCGCCAGACAAACCGACGGGCACGTCGAAGTTGAAACGATCGTAGATTTCGTAAGGCTTGGCTTTGCGAAGATCGAACTTCACACCGCTGCCGCGAAGCACCGGACCAGTCAGCCCGAAACGGATGGCGTCTTCAGCCGAGATCACGCCAACCCCGCCCGTTCGCTTCACGAAAATGTGGTTGTAACTGAGCAGATTGTTGTAGTCGTCGACCTTCGGTTCGAAATAGTCGAGAAACTCGCTGCATACATCGACGAAGTTGTCTGGCAGATCGTCGGTCACACCACCGATCGTGATGTAGCTGTACGTCAAACGCGCTCCGCATGCCGACTCGAACAGGTCCAGCAACATCTCGCGTTCGCGGAAGCAATACAAAAACGGAGTGAACGCGCCCATGTCCAGTCCATACGTTCCGATCGCCACGAGGTGCGATGCGATTCGGTTGAGTTCGGCGAACATCACGCGGATATATTGGGCCCGCTCGGGAACTTCCAGACCGGTCAACTTCTCAACAGCCAGCGCGAACGCCTGGTTGTTGTTCATGCCGGCCAAATAATCCATCCGGTCGGTGTAGGGCACGTATTGATACGGTGCGACGTTTTCGCCGATCTTTTCGGCGCAGCGATGCAGGTATCCGATGTGCGGCACCGATTGGAGCACCATTTCGCCGTCCGTCCGCAGCACAACACGCAACACGCCGTGCGTGGATGGGTGCTGGGGCCCCATGTTGACGAGCATCTCTTCGGTGCGAACGTCTGCCTGCCTTGGTGCAGAGGCGTCAGCCGGATTGGTTGGTGCGATCGTGTCGGCCATTATTCTCAACTGCCGTTAAATTCCCGCCAAAAAACTAGTGGCGTGGGCTCTTCAATTCGTGTTCCGTCGTTCCCGGAATACCGTGATACTCGAGCGGATGGGCGTAGTCCTTGCGAAGCGGATGCCCCACCCAATCGTCCGGGCAGAGAATTCGTTCGAGATTCGGATGACCCGGGAAATCGATTCCCATCAGGTCGTAGGCCTCGCGCTCATGCCAGTCAGCCGCTGCCCACAGATGCGCGACCGATGCGATCTGCGGATTGTTTCGATCGGTGACCACGCGAACCGCAAGTTCGCGGACGTACGACATGTTTTCCGTCGCCGAAAGCGGTGACATGGCGGCTAGGTCGTACACGCAGGCCAGCTTGTCGTCGGCCAACAAGTCGATGGCGGAAATGCACTGAAGAAAATCAAACGCCATCCGTGAATCGTTACGCAAAAAAGTCGCGACCTCGGTCCATTTGTCGTTGCTGACAATGACGTATGGGCGACAACTGTCGACGGCGGTCTCTTCGATCGCATCGCCGAACTGACTTTTTAGGATTTGGCAGATTTCTTCAAATGACATTGCGTGTCACTCTGGTTCTTGTTCTGGCAATTTCTGGTTCTGGCAATTCTGTCTTGCTTACTTGCCCGATGCCTTAAACTGAGGCCAGCAGCTTTTGATTGTTTTCAGCCACCCGGTCGATCGCCCTTGTTTCGTGGCGAATTTTGTCCTGCAAACGCATCAAACCTTCCAACAGCGCCTCCGGTCGCGGAGGACATCCGGGAATGTAAATATCAACGGGAACAACCAGGTCGACGCCCTTGACCACGTGGTATCCATGCTTGAAGTAAGGACCGCCGCCAATTGTGCACGCACCCATCGCCATCACGTACTTCGGATCGGGCATCTGGTTGTAAAGACGTTTGAGGCGGCTGGCCATCTTGTAGGTCACGGTGCCCGCGACGATCATCAAGTCGCTCTGTCGCGGTGTGGCCCGAAACGCACCTGCACCGAAACGGTCAATATCAAACCGGGAAGCGCCGACGGCCATCATCTCAATGGCGCAGCACGCCAGACCGAATGTCATCGGCCAAACACTGCTGGCCCGCGCCCAGTTGAGCGCCCAGTCCAGCGACGTCATCATCAGGCCTTCTTCAAATCGGTTTTCGATCCAACTCATGAGAGAGACTCCGATACAACTGCTGGCGCTTTCCACTCGGGTTCTTTCTGACCTTCATCCGAACGAACCCAGTCGAGATATCCAAACCGCCATTCGTAAAGGAACCCGACGAGAATCGGCACCAGGAAAAACAGCATTCCAAACAATGCCAGGCTGCCGTTGCCCGCATCTCTGAACTGACGGAACACGACCGCCCACGGCCAAAGCAGGGCAATTTCCACGTCAAACACGATGAAGAACAGGGCGACGATGTAGAAGCGCAGGTCGAACTGAACCCAACTGTCGCCGATCGACGGCTCACCACATTCGTAAGTCGATGCTTTTTCCGGGTGCGGAAGTTTGGGGCGAATGAGGCTGCCCGCAAAGAGCGCCGACACGATGAATGCAATACCGGTCACGGTGAACAGCAGGATGCCAAACACCAGTTCGACGTTGGTATCTCCAGAATCAATCTGCGAACTGGCGAGCACGTTGGTTGCCTGGGCCAAAAGGTTCGTGGACATCAGGAATCAGATTCCTCCTTTGGCGTATCGCCTTCCGCGGGGGCGTCTTTCTTGGACGGTGCAGGCTTGGGCGGAGCTTTCTGTTCGGTCATCGCCTCGGCCATGATCTGATGACGATCGCTGGCTTTGTCGATCCACTCCTGCTTGCGATCCTGAGCCCAAGTGGGAAGTTTGTCTTTCTGCATCCAAAGTGGCTGCGGAGTCTGCAAACCTTCGGTCGCGAGTTCGGTGAATTCAACGACCATCGACTTGCGATCGTAACCTGAAAGATCGTGAAGATTGCCCATGTGGATGCAATCGGTCGGGCATGGCGGAACGCACAGCGAGCAGAACATGCACTTGGAATAGTCGATGGCGTAACGGGTCATCGCCCCGCCCTTGGCCACCCCACTTTCCTTGTCGATTTTTCGCGGACCGGTTTTTTCGATGTAGATGCAGTCGACCGGGCAGGCCTTGGCGCACTGGTCGCAAGCGATGCACTTTTCGATCTCGTACCAGTGGAAACCCCGATATCGCGGCTGAAGCGCCGGGGCGACGTCGGGGTATTGAAGCGTGATGGTCTTTGCAAAACAGTAGCGGATGGTGATCCGCATACCGATCAGAATCGTCCGCAGTGACGAATAGATATTATAGAAATAGTCGCGCATGGCTCCCGTTTCGCCTTCTGGTCACGCCCTGGCCTTTCGACCACATGGTATCCCAACCACCTTCAACCCTTTGCGGCGCTGAACTTATGTTCAGCTCTGGCGTCACCGTGGGCACGGATTCTAGGCATCCCTTGGATAACTCGCAACCGTTTATATCGAGAAACACTCGGCATTTACGAACATTTTTGTTCAATGCGAATCGATTGAAAACGTTGCCTGTGAATTGCTGAATGCCAAGAATACAGACTCTACTCCACGCGCTCGATGGCGATCGCGCTCGCCTCACCGCCGCCGATACACAGTGCCGCGATTCCGATGCGTTTCTTGCTGACTTCCAACGCCTGGGCCAATGTGATCGTGATCCGCGCCCCCGTTGCGCCCAGCGGATGGCCCAGCGCGACCGCCCCACCGTAAACGTTGACTTTGGCGTGATCCAGCTTCAGATCGTGGATCGCCGCCATCGCTACCACCGAGAACGCTTCGTTGATTTCAAACAGGTCTACGTCGGCGAGTTTGAGGTTTAATTTGTCGGAGAGCTTGCGGATCGCATGGATCGGCGCGACCGTAAACTGCGTCGGTTCCATCGCCACGTTCGCGTGTCCGAGAATGCGGGCTTGGGGCTTGATGCCCAGCGATTTAAGGCGATCGTCGCCGAAGACCACGCACGCTGTCGCCCCGTCATTGATGCTCGAGGCGTTACCCGCTGTCACCGTGCCCTCTTTGCCAAATGCCGGTCGAAGGGCTGCGATCTTATCCTCCACGAATTTCTCAGGATTTTCGTCCTTGTCGACGATGACGCTGCCCTTGCGACTCTTGACCTCGACGGCTTCGATGATCGCGGCGCTGATGCCTTCGTCTCGGGCTTTGATCGCCCGCTTGAAGCTCTCGATGGCGAATGCGTCCTGTTGTTCCCTTGAAAACCCGTAGTCAGCCGCACACTTGTCACCGCAATTGCCCATGTGGACGTCGTTGTAAACGTCCCATAACCCATCGTGCACCATCGAATCCACGACTTGGCCATTCCCCATGCGATAACCCGAACGGGCTTGCGGAAGCAGGTATGGCGCTCCCGACATGCTCTCCACCCCGCCCGCGACTGCCAGCGCCATGTCGTCGCACTGGATGGCCTGCGCCGCGTGGATGATCGATCGCATGGACGAACCGCACACCTTGTTGATCGTTGTGCAGCCGACCTCATCTCCGATGCCTGCACCGAGGCTGCATTGCCTGGCGATGTTCTGACCGAGGCCGGCGCCGATGACGTTGCCCATGAACACTTCGTCAATGTCGGTGGGTTTGATTCCGGATCGTTTGAGCGCACCGCGAATCGCAGTCGCGCCGAGTTCTGCGGCAGGAACGGTCGACAAAATTCCCTGAAACGCCCCAAACGGGGTCCGACATCCGCCAGCGATATAAACGTTCTTGAGCATTGGCATGGCTCCAATCGGTAAGTGCCCATTGATCTGTGGTTGATTCGGGGATCTTACAGGAGCGGTTGCGTTTCATCCAACCGGGCTGGGTGATGGACAACTGGGCGACGTGGTGGACCGGCTATTCGGGAATCTTGCGGCCATGGGGATCTTCGCCCAGGTCGCCCATTTCCTTTTGGAGTTGCTCGCTCAAATCGTCGCCGAGGTAGTGCTCGATGCGCTCTGCCGGTTCGTGGAGGTGGTCGAGCGGGATGTCGAAATGGGTGGCCATGTAGCCTTCCCACAGGCGGTGATCGCGGACGAGTTTGGTTGCGGCGTCGCGGCCGGTCGCGCTAAGACGCACCCGATCAGAACCAATGCTTTCGACGGCTTTTCGACGTTGAAGGGAACCGAGCGCGATTCGCGCCAATGTGCCGCGTCCCACGGCACTAAGCAGGTCTTCCTTGAAAATGTCCTCACCTGGTCGATGCTCGCCCCAACGATAGAGAATGCCCAGCATGTCCTCACGAACGATCTGAAGGGTGAGTCGGGCGCGGTGGTACCACTTGCCGACGAGGCCATATCGCGGTGCGAAGACCAGCGTGATCAAGAATAGGACGCCGGTGACCACGGCGATCATCGCGGCTGTCTCGATCGCGACCGAAGGATCGAGCCCAAGCCAACCCGGACCGCGAAACGCGAGGAGATGACCAAGGACGGCTGACACCCCCGCCACAATCACCGCGAGAACGAGCGTCGTGCCCATCCGGTCCGAGAGCAGACGGGCAGTTGCGGCTGGTACAATCAACATCGCAATGACGAGAATGGAACCCACGGCTTCGAAGCTGGCCACCGTGGTCACAGCCACCACGACCATCAGCAGATAGTGCATCACGTTGGCATTGATTCCCAGCGTCGTGGCAAGTTGCGGGTCGAATGCGCAGATCTTCAGTTCTTTATACAGGGCGCACACGAAGATGATGTTCAACAGCAGCGCGAGCGCCACGTTGACGACGGCTGGTGGAACCCCACCATCGAGTGCATCGAGCGGAATCTGCGAAAGGTTGCCGTAGAGCACGCATTGGGGATCAAGGTCAACGTGGTCGGCTGCCTGCCGAATCAACACAAGCCCGAGCGCAAAGAGGATGCTGAACACCACCCCCATCGCCGCGCCGCTTTCGACTTTTCCGTGACGGGTGATGACCTGCGTCCCGACGGCTGTCAGTATTCCGACGATGACCGCGCCGATAAACATGGGAAGCACGCCGCGGCTATTCGTGATCAAGAATGCGATCGCCAGACCGGGAAGCACCGCGTGGGAAATCGCGTCGCCCATCAGACTCATCTTGCGCAACACGAGAAATGTACCCGGAAGTGCGCACGCCATCGCCGAGCAGATGCCGGCAGCGATGATCCACCCGTCGATGTTCACATCCCATTCCATCATGGCATGGTCCTCGCGGTATCGGGCGTGTCATCGTGTGGTGACGGCGGAATGTCCTGCCCGGCTTCGAGGGCTCTTTCGAGTTCGTCGATCAACTCTTCGGACAGCACGTGTTCGATTTCGTCGGCATCGCGGTCCACGTGCGACGGGGCAATGTCGGCGTGCTCGATGAGATACGTTTCCCAGAGTCGGTGATTGCGCAGCACCCGTTGGGCGTGGGTGCGCCCGAGTTTGGTCAACTCAAGTTCGGTCCAACTTTTCCGCGTCAGCAGTCCCGCCCCTTTTGCACGGTTGGTCAATCGTCGTAGGTCACGCTGCGTCCAGCTGCGCATGTTCACTAGTTCGGCTGAGTCGATGGGTGTAGGTTTTCCGGTGCGTTCTTCGATTTCCGCCATCGCTCGCAGCAGGTGTTGCAATGCGATGCGGCGGCGCAGGCGAATGCGTCGGACGGCTTCTGGGAGGATTCCACGGCGGAGGGCAAACACCATGCTGAACAGGAACAGGATGCCTGCCGTCAGGACGATGATTGCTCCGGTCGGCATTTTCGGGAGTAATGCGCTGAATGATGCTCCGATCCATCCGCTCATCGCGCCGATGGTGCCGGCAAACATCGTCATCGCTTTCAAATCGTCGGTCCAGAACCGGGCGGCAGCGGCTGGTATGATCAAGAGCGCAACGATCAGAATCAACCCGACGGCCTGCAATCCGATGACGGTCGTCAGGACCACGAAACCCATCATCAATAAATCAATCAAGACAACGCTGCGTCCCATCGACGCGGCAAAATCCTGATCAAAGCAGACGATGCGAAACTCCTTGAACATCAGGATGGTCCCGGTGACAACGACGAACGCTACGATACCAATCATGGTTGCGTCGCTCGTAATCATCGACGCGGCTTTACCGTAGATGAACTGATTGAGTCCGGCTGCATTACCGGTGGACGTGGATTGTACGATGCTCATCAGCGCCAAACCGGCGCCGAAGAATACGCTTAACACGATTCCGATCGCTGCGTCTTCGCGAATCCGCGAGGACTGTCGGATTGCGAGCACGGCCAATACACCCAAGACGCCCGTCACCGTCGCGCCAAGGAGCAGGTACGTCAGGTTCTTTTCACCAGTGATCAAGAACGCCGCAGCCACCCCGGGCAATGTTGCGTGACTCAAGGCGTCACCCATCAATGCCCGCCGGCGCAGGTATGCAAACGTGCCCACCAAACCCGCTGCCAATCCCAGCAGCGTCGTCCCGAGCACCACGATGCGCGTGTTGTGATCCCGTAAGGTGGCGACGCGCACGACGCTCGACCAGGTTGGCCAATCAAAACGCGTGTCGGTGATCGATCGATGGGTCGATGGATCGCTCTGTCCGAATGCGCCAGCCGGTGCAGCGACAACGATGCCCAGCAGCAAGGCGCCCATCAGAACGGTTGAGATGGATCGAGCCGATACTCGCATCAATTGCCCTACCCGCTGCGGGCGATGGCCTCGGCGGCTTCGGTGAGGAGCGTCAGTCGACCGCCATAGGTTTTCTGTAGATTCTCTTCGGTATATACTGACGATGTCGGACCGGCCGCCACGATGCGCATGTTCAACAGCAACACTTCGTCGAAGTATTCAGGCACGGTCTGCAAATCGTGATGGACCACCAGCACGGTTCGCCCGCGTTCGCGCAATTCTCGGAGCAAGGTTACGATGGCTGCTTCTGTTGCCGCATCGACGCCCGCAAATGGTTCGTCCATGAAATACACACGGGCATCCTGCACCAATGCCCGGGCGAGAAACACGCGCTGCTGCTGACCGCCGGAGAGTTTGCTGATCTGGCGGAAAGCGTAGTCACCCATGCCGACTTGATTGAGCGCGTGCAGAGCGGCTTCCTTGTCGTTCTTACGCGGAGGAATGCACCACGGGATGCGCCCATATCGCCCCATCGTGACGACATCGAGAGCGCTCGCGGGAAAATCCCAATCGACGCTCTCACGCTGTGGGACATATCCAACCACGCGGCGCTGCTCTTTGTAGCTTTTCCCGTAAATTCGCACGCTGCCCGAAGCTCTCGGGACGAGATCCAGGCACGCCTTGATCAGCGTGCTCTTGCCCGCACCATTTGGGCCGACAATCCCAACAAGTTTTCCCTGGGGGGCTGCGTAGTCAATGTCCCAGAGAACCGGCTTGCGGTGATACGCCACCGTCATGTCGTGAATCGACAACGGAGAGTCGTCGTCATGATGAACCTGGTCGTGTTCAAACCTGCGGTGGTCTGGCGATCTGGACGGTGACAAATGATGTCTCCCAACACGCGCTTATTCGGAGGCGGCGAGTTTTCCCTGCATGCCCTTCAACGGCGCTTCGCCGCCCAGTGCGCGGGTGATCGTGGTGATGTTGTGATCGAGCATTCCCACGTACGTACCTTCGTAGGTCCCGGCATTACCCATGGCGTCAGAGAAAAGCGTGCCGCCGATCGAGACCTGGTGATCGTGGGCTTTGGCTCCTTCGAGAAGCGCCTTGATGTTCTTGTCAGAGACGGATGTTTCGACAAAGACGGCTTGGATGCCTCGATTGCAGATCATCTCAACCAGCCGATTGATGTCGGCGATACCGGCTTCTGATTCCGTGCTGATGCCTTGAATGCCGCGCACTTCCATCCCATAAGCCCGAGCGAAATAGTTGAACGCATCATGGGCCGTGACGAGTACGCGATGATCTTCGGGGATCGTCGCGATGCACTTTTTTCCGTAGGCGTCGAGTGCGTCGAGCGTTTTGGCGTAGGCTTCAAAATTCTCTTTGTAGTACGCGGCGTTTGGCGGATCGAATTCGCTCAGCGTCTGCATCACCATCTCAGTGCACTGCTTCCACAAGCTGACGTCCATCCAGACGTGCGGATCAGAGTGACCGGCAAACTCCGGCGGTTCGAGAAGGAGTTGGTGGTCGATGAGTTCGGTCACCGCGTAAACGGGCCGTTTCCTGCCGACCCGGACGAAGGCGTCTGTCATTTTACCTTCGAGCATCAACCCGCTGTAGAAGATGATGTCGCTCTTGATCAACCGGGCGACGTCGTTGCGCGTGGCGCTGTAAAGATGCGGATCGACGCCCGCACCGATGATGTTGTTGACTTCGCCTTTATCACCCGCCACCTGCTGAACGATGTCCGCAACCATGCCCGTGGTGCAGGTGACCGTGTAGGGATATTTCGTCGGGGCGTCAGCCGCCGCAACGGTCGTCAAACCGGCCAACACAACCAGGGCACTGATCAATGCCCATGCGTCACTGCCCTTCATCCGTCGCACCCCTTTAAAAGCCATCGACAAATCCTGCCGATATATTGGCATTGTTACAGAATATGGTCTATGCTATATTCGTAAGCATCGACCGTCAAGTGTGACGCCATTAACAAAATGCCGTAACATGGCGACTCACCGCCCGCGATGCGTTGAGCCGCATCGAGGGACGCGGTCGAATTTGTCGGATCGTCCAGAGAATCACAGGCAGGATCAGCCCATGAGCAAGTCAGAAACCAAGACCTCGTCGGCGAAGAATTCGGTCGTCGCAAAGGCCCGCTTCGCCCGGATTCGCAACGATCACGCGAAGGAATTGGCTGAAGACTATCTGGAAATGATCGATGATCTGACGTCAGCCAACGGTGAAGCCCGAGCCGTCGACATCGCCGCGCAACTTGGTGTCAGTCATGTCACCGTGACCAAAGCTGTCGCCCGGTTAAAACGCGACGGGTTGGTCACGTCACAGCCCTACCGCTCAATCTTTTTGACCCCCAAAGGCAAGCGAATCGCCGACAACGCGCGCCGTCGTCACCAGACCGTCCTTCAGTTTCTACTCGCGTTGGGCGTGCCAGCCGACTCGGCTGAGATCGACGCGGAAGGCATCGAGCACCACATCAGCCCGGCGACATTGAAAGCGATGCGCGACTTCACGGAAGAGAACGGCTAGAGCGTTTTTAATCCAGGC
>DDIR01000104.1:0-55872 GCA_002338715.1 Phycisphaerales bacterium UBA1845
CGCTTTGAACGGCGGTGGGGACGGCCCACCCTACGCCATGCCCATCACTGACTTAAAAGGTGTCGCGTGTTTTCAAACACCATGAAACTGCTGGGCGATCGTTTTCGCAGCGCCGTGGGCTCGTCATTTGGCGATGACTGTCCGTTTGACGAACAATGGATCAAACCGTGCAACGATCCGCGTTTTGGCGACTACCAGTTCAACGGCGCGCTGCCGTTGGCCAAGTCGCTGCAAAAGAAACCGCGCGACATCGCCGAGACACTGGCTGGTTGTGTTGAACTCGCAGACATCTCCGCGCCGCTTGAAATCGCAGGCCCCGGTTTTCTCAACATCCGCCTGACCAACGCATACCTTTCAAACGCGCTGACGTCGATACCGGCTGGCGAGACGTCGGAATACGATCGTCTCGGCCTGCAATTCGACGAGGCGGCTGAGACCGTCGTGGTGGACATGTCGAGTCCGAACCTCGCGAAGGAAATGCACGTCGGTCATCTTCGCAGCACGGTGATCGGTGAAAGCGTTTCGCGTATTTTGGAATTCGCCGGGCACACCGTCGAACGCGTCAACCATGTGGGCGATTGGGGGACGCAGTTTGGCATGTTGATCACGCATTTGCGCGATGTTCAGCCGGACGTCATCAGCGACCCGGATTCGCTGGCGATTGGCGATCTCGAAGCGTTTTATGTCGCCGCCAAGAAGGCGTTTGACAGTAGCGAGGACTTTGCCAACCGCGCGCGGCAAGCCGTCGTACAATTGCAGGGCGGTGACGAAGAAACGCTGGCAGTCTGGCGGGCGTTTTGCGATGAATCGCTGCGTCATTGCCACGCGATTTACGATCGACTGGGAATCACCAAGCTCGAAGATCGCGGCGAAAGTTTCTACAACGATCAGTTGGCGCCGACGGTTCAGGAATTGACCGATGCGGGCATGGTCGAAACCAGCGACGGAGCCGAGTGCATCTTCCTCGACGATTTCAAAAATCGCGACGGCGAACCGCTGCCGATGATCGTTCGCAAATCCGACGGCGGATTCAATTATTCCGCGACCGACCTTGCGGCTGTCCGACATCGTCTGCGCGACGTCGGGGCGACGCGTTTGATTTACGTCGTCGGCATCCCGCAGCAGCAACACTTCGCGATGCTCTTCGCCGCGATCCGCAAGTCGGGTTGGGCGGCAGATAGCGTCCGCTTGGAACATCTCGCGTTCGGCAGCATGCTGGGGCGCGACGGCAAACCGTTCAAAACGCGCGACGGCGGTACCGTGAAGCTCAAGAATCTGCTCGAAGAAGCCGTGCAAGCCGCGCGGGCAGCGATCGACGAACGGCAGGGCGATGACGACGATCGCGCGCTGAGCGAATCGCAAAAACAGGCCATCAGCGAAGCCGTCGGAATCGGAGCCGTCAAGTACGCCGACCTGTCGCACTCGCTGACGACCGACTATCGCTTCGACATGGAGCAGATGCTCTCGTTCGAAGGCAACACCGCGCCATACATGCTCTATGCATACGCCCGAATTCGAAGCATCGGTCGAAAAGCCGACATCGACCTCGACGCACTACCAGCCGACGCACCGATCACCATCGAACACGACGCCGAAATCGCTCTGGCCAAGATGATCACGCGCTTTCCCGAAGTCATCAGCCAGATCGTTCGCGACCTTCGACCGAACGTGCTAACGGAATACCTCTACGAGTTGACGAAGGCATTTAGCCGCTTCTACGATCGTCGCCACGGCGTCCGCGTCACCGACGCCGAACCCGAATCCACACGCATGTCACGCCTGCGCCTGTGCCAGATCACCGCCCGAACCATCAAGTCGGGGCTGTATCTATTGGGCATCGACACGATCGAACAGATGTAAAGTTGACAATGTAGGTGTGCCACTGCTCTGTGAGCAGTGCAGTCAAACTGCGATACCCACTGGTCGACACTGCTCACAGAGCAGTGGCACGGTTGACTCAATCACGATTCCTAGTGCTGCTTGGTCGTTTCAGCCAGATGCTTGTACAGGCTCTGGTGGGGGTGGGGTTGTTGGGTGATTTCGATGGAGCGTTTCAGGCATTGGACGGCGCTGTCTTTTTCGCCGGCTAGTTCGTGGGCTCTTGCTTTTTGTTCCCAGGCGTCGGCTTCCATGCGACGGTTGTTGTGTTTCTGGGCGAGGGTGAGGCGCTGGTTGATGGCGTCGAGTGCCGAATCGGTCTTGCCCTCCTGCAGGTACATTTCCGCGAGGTGTTCGTACACCATCGTCAGACCGTTCCAGAAGTTCGTGCCATTGAGCGCCGTCAGCGCTTCGTCGAAACACGCTTCGGCTTCAGCGTAGTCATTCATCAAGCACGCGCAGCGCCCGAGGTTCATGTGCGACACGCCGATGTTGACGCGATCTTCGACTTCATTGGCCAACCCCAGCGCCCGGCGATAATACTCTGCCGCCTCCGCATAACGCTGTTGCTTGAGGAGCACACCGCCCATGCCGTTGTAGGGCCAAGCCAATGAAACCACGTCGCGGTACTTCTTGTGAATGTCGATCGCCCGCGCGAATGCCCGCTCGGCGTCTTCGAAGTGCTTTAGCCGCATCAACACAAACCCGAGATTGCCTTCGTACTTCGCCGTGTCGGAATGGTGCTCCATCTCGATGGTCAGGTCCCGGGCCTTTTCGAGAAATTCATACGCCGACGTGTATTCGCCCTGGTAGTAATACATCACGCCGAGATTGCCGAGCGCTTCTGCCACCCGTCGTTGATCGCCAACCTGACGGGCTGCGACTTCCTCGCGACGGTGAAATTCGAGCGCGCGATCGTAATCGCCGATTCGTGCATACGCCGCGCCGATCAAACTGACCGCGTCGATATACTGATCGTCGATAGCCAGCGCCTCGTTGCACAGCCTGATCGCCTTCGAATAGCTGGCGTCGGCATAGGCCAGCCGGGCTTTGATGAACTTCTCGTGCGCTTCGAGGTTTTCAGTGCCGGCAGTGTGGACTTTTCCGCCGGTGCGAACGCTTCGATGGGCGCCGATCGCGTCGATCACCTTCGCCGCCAGTTGATCCTCCAGCGTGAAGAGGTCTTCGACGTTGCCCACGATGTCCGCCGAGAAACTCGGTTGTGCCGCACCCGATCGGCTGACCGATCGCGCGATGATCCGCAGCTTGTCACCGGTTCGCTGATACGTTCCCACGACAACCGTCGCCGCGCCGAGCATTTCCGCCGAATCGAGCAGCCGCTTCTCGTCATGCACACTGACCGCCGTCCCTTGCTCATGACCCAGCAGTTTCGACAACCCGTGTCGATCCACCACGTGCAGCCCGTCAAGGTCAAGCAGGCGGGCGCTGAGGAACTCGGCCAGCGCTTCACCGATCCAATCGTCGGAAGGCTGACGCGACATGTTTTCAAACGCCGAGACAACAACCCCGACCGGCGAAGAGGTGTCGGCTGCCTGCGGTACGAGCGCCGTGACGTCAACCCCGCAGCGGAGCGCTTCGCTGAGTTTCTCCGCGTTTTCAAAACGGTGTTCCGGGCGCTTGGCCAGGCACACTTCGATGACGTTGCGCAGCCACGCTGGGGATGATCGTGTGATGTCTTCGGGCCAGATGACCGGATCGTGCTTGTGCCGGTTGGACAGTTCGATGACGCCGGACCCGCGGAAGGGCGGTTTGCCGCAGAGCAGGTGATACATGCTCGCCCCGAGGCTGTAGAGGTCGGCTCGATGCGTCAGATGGTTGTCACCGTCGAATTGCTCGGGGGCCATGTAATAGGGCGTGCCGAGAATCTGACCGTCGCAGGTGAGGGCCATGTCGCCTTCGAGGCCTTTGATTTTGACCAGCCCGAGGTCGGTGATTTTCGCCACGCCGTTGGCTGCGAGCATGATGTTGCTCGGTTTGATGTCGCGGTGGATCAGGTCAGCCGCATGGATCGCGGACAAGCCGTTGGCGATCTGCACGCCGATTTCGACGACCTGCTGCCAGCACATCGCCCCAACGGCATTGAGCATTTTCCGCAGGTTTTCGCCCTCGATGTACTCCATGGCGAAGTACCAGGTGTCGTCCACGCAGTCGCAATCGAGGACCTTGGCCACGTTTCGATGGGCGATGAGCGCCCCCGCACGGGCTTCGGCTTGGAGGCGGGCGGTGGCGAGTTCGCGCCATTCGTCCTGGGTGACGATGATTTTCAGGATGCAGATCTGGTCGAGGTGGCAGTGGTGGGCGAGGAGAATCCGTCCCTGGGCTCCGTTGGCGACGGCTCGGATGATGCGGTAGCGGTCGGAGCGGACCTTGGGCCAGGATTCACCGACCGCGTCAAACAGGGCGGCTTGCTCGCGCCAGGTGCTGCCATCTTGAACCTGTCGATGTGCGGCGAATGAGAACTTGCAGGCATCGCATGTAAGCAGGTGCCGGTCGATGGCACTCGGGAGGGCATCGGAACCTTTGCAATGCGGGCATGTCCATGTCATTTCGAGCATTGTTTCTCTCGTCATGTTCGGCCCGATTGGCTCGACCTCCTTTGGTGACCTGAAACCTTCGCGAATCATATCACAGGCTCGCGCATTTCAATGCTTCATTTTTGTCCGTCGTTGTCTTCAATTTGGGTTTAACCTATATCTTGTGTGGGTGATATGCGCTGTTACATCTTATTGGAAAAGGTTGTGGTTGAAGGCGAAGCGCGTGTTGGGGAATGTACTGTTGCGCGTTTGTATTTCACAACTTGTTGAGAAATGTTGACCAATTCCTTTGTCCTATCCCGATGAATCCATTACAAAGACGCACTGATAACCGACGACTGGATGCGTCGTTATCAAACCCGATTCAAACCCAACCGAATTGAAAAGTACGATGGACGAACGAACACGGATGTTCCGAGTTTTGAGCAGTCTTGCCCTCGCGATGGTGGGTGGTGGCGGAATTCTATTCTGGCTTGAGCCCGATTCAGGCATCACCCTGTCATTGACGCCATCCCAATATGCTCAAAAAGCCGTCAGTTCCTGCCCGACCCTGACTCAGCCGTGGCGGGGCGTCACTATCGTGCCGATCGACTCTCATTCATCAACCCGGACGCTGACTGCCGTCGGGCAGCGCGAAGACCTGCACTTTCTGGTGATGCCCGATGGGGCGGTTCTGGCTCAGAATCTATGGCTTTCTCAGTCGAATTGGGACGTTTCGGATCAAGGGGCTGATGCACCGATCATTCGGGTGGGCATGCACGTTCAAGGTGACGGTGGCCACATCGGATCGGACCAGTTTGAGGGGCTTCGGGCGTTGTGGACGACGCTCAACGACCGCATTGGTCATTCGGGCGGTGCGATTCCACTGAATCTGAAGTTTGCCGGGACCGGCAATTTCGAAGGATTGCAAGACTCAATCTCAGCCGACCTGCTCAATTCCCCAAATCAGGCCAAAGGGTAAAAGGCTGGCCCAACAGGAAGATTCTGGTTCAAGGGCAGCAGTTCAAGCCAAAGGGCAACCTAGCCCAAACATCGTCTCGATTGCGACAAGGCGAATGCCGGATCTGCCCGCGACAGGGTGGATGTCTGCATTTATCCGACGCACCTGTCTTTCGCACGCATGCAACCCATGCGCACACCGTCTGCAAACGGTATCGTATGATTGTCTTGGGAACGGGTGTCAGGCCTCGGTCTTCCCGACGCTCGATTCGGACTAGGCGAACATGTCGATTCGATCACCCAAACCTGGGTGTGACGCGGCTTGCCGCTCTGCCTTTTCGAGTTCGTTCCCTGTTGCGACTTCGCGCTGCTCTGTGAACCGCTCGAAGTCGGCTGGTGTTACGGCTTGGGCTGTCTCTGTCGTGTCCCTTGCTTCGTGCGGCCGCACCCACATGGGTGGCGAACCCGCATCCTCGGGGAACGATGCCACTTGCCGGTCTGTCAGTCGTGTCTGTTCGCTTGCTGCGGGAATCGCCCCCACTGCGTTAACCAACCCTACCATCGCTCTCCTCCTCTCCTGTTCAAATGTGGCCAACCAGCCCTCGGGACCGGATTGACCCAAACATACGCTTCCTTATTTGAAATATGATATCTCCTGAGGATGAACACTTGATTTTTCAAAAAGCCTTCATCAATCTCGGCCCGCATAACCTCCAGAGTCCGCTTCACGCCCCCGTAAAGGCCGATAACTCCAGTCGCGACGGGCAGGTTCCGATATTAAACGCGAGTACCGCCGTTCTGCGCCGATTGTGATGATCGGACGCTGATTCCGTTATTGAGCGGATGAAGGAGCCGTCCATGGATTCCACGTATTTCGAAACGTTTGGATTGAATCGTCCTCCGTTTGAGGAAACGACCAGCGCTGAATTCTTCCATGCGAATCCTGCATGCAATCGCATCATGCATGCTGTGCAGGAACTGCTTAACAGCGGTGGGGTGTCGCTTATCAAGGGTGGGAACGGTTGCGGTAAGAGCATCCTCGCCCATGCGATGGTGTCGCGGTTCAAGTCCCAGGCGCGGATTCTCTCGTTATCGGTACCACCGCCGGAAGATGCCGGAAAGCGATCGTCAAAGGATAGCGCATCGCACATCGGTGGGACCTCGCGCCGCGGGATCGATCAGGTTGCCGGTGAAATCGTCAACATCATCGCGGACGCGACGGATAAGAAATGCGCCGTGATCATCGACCAGGCGCAGCATCTACTCGCAGACGACCATGTCTCCATCCATGAACACGTTCAGTCCGCCCGTGAACGCGGATTGAAACTGTCGATCGTGTTCGTGGCCAACGAAGCCATCGAAACAACCCTCCGCTCGGAAAGCCTCAAGATGTTCGCCGGTTCGGTGAAACGTCTGGGCGAACTCAGCGCGATGAATGCGGCTGACGTTGAGAGCTACATTCTCAACCGCCTGCGCGTCGCCGGCGCCACGAGCAAAAAGATCTTCGCCCGAAAAGCCATCCGGCGCATCAGCGAGTTGACCGGTGGTGTCCCCCGAAAAATTAACGATCTGGCAAAGAGAGCCATGCACCAAGCCGCCAAAGAAAAACTGTCCAGCATTTCCGCATCAATGGTTTCCAAATGTGCAGCCGCATCCGCGCAGGAGGAACCCCAACCCGAATCTAGTTCGAAAGAGATGCCCACGATGAACCCCGGCAAGGTTGAAGGGATGGTCAAGCAGCTTCAGGAAGCACTCGCGAAGTTACCAGCCGTCGTCGGACATGGCGGAGGCGGTCAGGATTCTGACGACGTCGTGCATACGCTGGAGGAACTGGCCGAAAGCACTGGAGAAGCCGATGCCCGTGCATCATCGCTCAAAGCGGCGATTCAGCGGGCGGAAGAGACGCATAGCCAACTCGTTGACTTTGCGGATGCTCTTTCGCGCATCGGTTCGTCGACGGATGAACGCATTGAACTGCTGTTGACCAGTCTGGAGTCGGCGCAGCAGATTCACGAAGAGTTGCAGCACATCGGCGATCAGGCTCAGGCGTTGATCGACGAATCGCGAAACGTCGTCGCCGATGAGCACGACAAGATGCTCGCGCAGTTGGATGAGTTGGCCTGTCGACGGGAAGAACTGTCCAACATCATCGACCAGTTCAAGCACGAGCAGGACGAAGCGCTGCGCGATGCCCGGCGCGAAGTGGACGAGAAGGTCGCCATCATCCGCGACGAGATGGACGGAGCCGGCTCCGAGTCCAAACGCATTCTCGCCGACGCCGAACACGCCCTGAAGCGTGCCGAGCGGAGCCTTAAGGATACCTCGAACCTGGGTGAGCAGGTCGAACAGTCGCTCAACGACGCGCGGCACCTCGAAGGAAACCTGTCCAAGACGTTCGCGCAGATTCGCCAGGATCTTTCGACCCATCGGGAAAACGCAGCCGCCGCGACCAAGGCCCACGAGGAGTGTCGTCAAGCTGCGATGGAAGCCCGCAAGATCGCGGAGGCCTCATCCGTTAGCGCCCAGAAGCTCGTCGAACTTCGAGCACAAGCGGCTGCTCAGCAGGAAAGCCTTGAAGATGCAATCGCGAAAGTGAACGCAACGGCAGAGCAGATTCAAACCCAGATCGAATCCACCCGAAACGAGATCGAGCAGCGTCACGAAACGATTCACCAGAGTATCCGGCAGGTCGGCGATGGAATCCAGGAGCGATTGGCTGGCGGCATTACTGAAGTTGATCGCCTGACGGACGAAGCGACGGACAAGATCAATCGGGCAGCCGTCGCGATTGACGAGCAGAAATCTGTTTCCGTCAACGCCATCAAATCGCTCGGCGACGAATCAATCCGGTCGATCAAATCATCGGGCGACGAATCGATCCATTCGATCAAGTCATTGGGCGATGAATCAATTCATTCGATCAAGTCGGTCAGCGACGAGTCCGTTGGCAACGTCAGATCGGCTGGCGAGAAGGCCAACGCTTCGATCAAGACGTCCCGAGAAGACACGATCGACGCGATTCAGTCGGCGGGTCAGAAGATAGAAGCCCGCATCGCCGAGAGCATCCGCCGCTACGAACAGCTCGTTGCCGCGGAAGAGGCAGCCGCCAAGCGGGCCGAGGAAGCCACAGCCCACGCCACCACGATGATGAATCGCGTCAGTCAGAGTGAAGCCAAGCTGGCAGAAACCCAGCAGTCGATTCTGAACATCGAAGCGTTGGCGGCGGAGACGCTGGCGTCCGTGCAGTCGCGCCTTAAGACGATGCAGGACTCCGTCAACGTCATCGTCGACAGCGGTGCGTCGCGTGCCAAGATGATGCTCGACGAATCGTTGGCCGCATTCCAGGATGAAGCCCTGGGCATCTCCGAGTCGCTTCGCAATTCGGCGACCAGCATTCAGGACGAGATGCAGTTGCAGGCCAAAGAGATTCAACTGACCTACGAAGCCAAGAAGGAAGCCGCGAAGGAAATCATTGACCAGTTTGCGGTGTCGGTCGATGAACTCGCCCTCAGCAAGATCAACCATGCGCGCGAGACTGTCGAACGCATCGCCAGCGAAGCCAAGTCCGCGCTGGAGCAGCAGAAAGCCAACCTGATCAACAGCGTCGATGCCCACGCCAGCAACTGCGATACCCGCATGACGGAACTGGCCACCAGCAAAACAGAGCAGGTCAGCCGACAGATTCACGAACAGGGCGGTGTTGCCATCGGTTCCATTCAGAAGACAGCCACCGACTTCACCGAGAAGCTCAAGAACCTCTCGCTCGAAATCGACAAGAAGTCGCGTGCGGCACTCGTGACGGTCGAGGATACGGCGATCTCGACGGCTGAGCAGGCAGAAAAACGCGTTAACAATGCGGCCATGGCCGCAGCGAAGGCCATCCAGGACAAGATCGCCAGCGCGACCGAAACGGTTACGATTCTTGATGAGGCCATCGTCAGCGGTAATGACATGGTTGCCCATGCCGATGAGCGTCGCGAGAAGATCAACCAATTGATCCAGGAAGTCTGGGCGCTGACCAACACCACCGATCACCGCGCTCGCTCGCTTGAAGCGCTGTCGACAAAGGCAAAGGCGTGCGAGGAGAACATCGGTTCGCTCGTCGATCAAGCCGCTTCACGCATCGTAGCCCTGCAGGATCAAAACGGGCTGGCCGACCAGAACGGCGCCACCCTTGCGTCGCAGCACGAACAAGCCGAAGCGCTTTCCGAGCAACTTTCGAGGCAACTGGTGGCTGCGAAATCGCTGCACAGTGAGCTGGACGAAGCCAACGCAGCCGGCAAGCAGATTGAAGCGAGCATGGCCGCCCATGCCGAAGAGATTCAGGACCTCGTGGCGACGGCTGACGCAATCGTCAAGACCATTCGCGAAGACGACGAGCGTGCAGCTCAGATCAGCGCGAGCGTCAAGCACTCGGCTGGCATCGCGGAGAACGTCGAGAAGCGTCTTGGCGACTTGCAGCAGTCGCTGGCCGACCCGATCAGTACGATTCAAAACGCCCGCGCCCAAGCCGACGAACTCAACGAGTTGTGCCTGGCTGTCAAGCGCATCTTCAGGGGCGTATCGCAAGCCAGTCTCGACGCCAACGAGCGCATCAAGATGATGGGCAAGATGCTCAGCGCGTCGCACAAGACAGCCGAAACGATGAAGCAGTGGGTCTCTGAAGCCGAGCATTCCCGTGAACGCCTGGAAGCTGCGATCAAAGCTGCGCCATCGATCAACGACACGCACCCAGCCACGTTGATGCCCGATTCGCCCGACTTCATCGACAGCATCCCGTCACCGGTCGGTGCAAACGATTTAGCCGCAGTGACCAAGGTCGCACGATCAGCGCCGCCGCAACCGGCTCCCAAGTCGGTGCCCAATGCCAAGCCAACTGGTTCGCCCCAGGGAGCGAAATCGTCGAAACCGATGACAATTAAGTTTGAAGGGCCCGAGTCTGAGGATGCGGATGAGCGGTTTGAGCCAGCCAATTCGGTCAGGCGGGCCAATCAGCGGGCGGTGGCACCCGGTCCGAAGCCAACCAGGATTGAGGCTGAGGAAACTTTCGAGCAGCCCAAGAAGCGGAATCGACTCAGTGCTGAAGACGTTCGCAGCCTAATCGAAGCCGCCAAGAACAAGTCATCCGCAGTCGGTTAACGGCGTCGGCTGATGGAGTTGCAGGCCGTCACCTGAAGCCCGCGGATTCGAAAACACCAATCCCGTATCGCGCTCCGGTTCGCTGCAAGCTCGGCGAACCGGATGCCGCGGGCACACCGGCGAATCATTATCCAGTCCAAGGTAACCCAACAAAGCCGTCATTCCCGCGCAGGCGGGAATCCAGGGGAAAGCAAAGTCAATCCTGGTGAGTCTCGTTGGTTGTTTGGAATGAACTCAATCGGCGGGGGGATCGTTACCTTCAGATATTGAAGGTGGGACAAGTCTTGCGGGAAGAGGCTGGCCGGGTTCGGATTGGTTTATCCGAATTCTGAATCTGACTCCCGACAGAGCATCGCCAGATCCTGGTCGATGCGTTGCAGCATCTTGTCGATGCTCGTGGCTTCGTCGTAACCATTGGTGTGAATCGCCCGTCGCAGGCGCATGACCTTCGCCCAGCGAAGATCGGGGATGGCGCTGAGGCGCTCCTTCCAGAACGCCAGTTCGTCTTCATCGATGTTTGGACGCAGTCTTGCGCTTTGTGGCTCTTCTTGATAAGGCATCAACATCAACTCCCTCCTCGGGAATGGCCCGTTCTTGCGCACCACTGGGGTATCGCATCACTTCCTTTTTCACTGGTTGTATTATCGTTCAAAAGCATCATCCGACTGTACGCAAAACCGCGATGATCGGCATGGAATGGGATGTTGTTACAAGTCAAAAAATTCGGATGGTCGCATTTTGGCTGTCATGCCGATATGCTCCTAAAGGCCGTTTTGTCGGGCTGATTTGATCCCAGTTCGCTGATGATAAACGAGCCAAGATGGGCGATGGTTTTGTTGAAGGGTTCGAGCATGATTCGTGTCGGAAATGGATTAAAGTTTATCGCGGGCGCCATCCTTATCTGCGGTGCAGTCACCGGCTGTGCTGATCAGAAAAAAGGAATGGACCGTTTTTCGAAACCCATATTCGCCACCAAGCCGCCGCAGAAGGCTCGCGTGATTCCGACACCGGTGCTCCCACCAACCCCGCAATACGTTCAACGCCCTGTACCGCGTCCTGCCCCCCAACCAGTGCAGAGGCCTCAGAACGTTGGATCAGAAGCCGGTTGGATTCCGCCTGGCGGCATCAAGAACCGTTGGCAGGAAATCGTGCTGCACCACAGCGCGACGACCAAGGGCGGGGCCGTTGCCTTCGATTACGAACATCGCCATGTCCGCAAGTGGGACGAACTCGGTTACCACTTTGTCATTGGCAACGGAACGGACACGGGAGACGGCCAGATTGAAGTGGGCTCGCGCTGGACCAAGCAAAAGACCGGAGCCCACTGCAAGACCGGTGACAATTACTACAACGAACACGGCATCGGGATCTGCCTGGTTGGTAACTTCCAAAATTCCTCGCCCACATCAGCACAGTTGGCCAGCGTGGACAAGCTTGTGCTGTTCCTTTCGCAGCAATGCGGCCTGTCAGCTGACAACGTCAAGAGCCACGGTGGCGTGACCCACAAAACCGATTGCCCCGGGCGTCGATTCCCCCTTGCAGCCGTAAAGCGGAACTTAACCCTGGCCCAGTCGAACGTGCGCACCGACATGTTGGCTACCGCAGGCACCGGTCGATAGTCTCGCTGGTCACGCCTGTTGCCCGCGCCCGTTTTTTCGGGGTTGCATTGGACCGAAGCGTCACGCGCCGATTTACCCACGCAATACACATGAATCAGGGGGGCACAGCCAGCTGTTGCGGTCATTTCCCCGCACTTCAATTTTGGCGTGTCGAAGGTGCTGGAAGCGCCGACATTATCGGACAACTGGACATCCACCAGGATGTATAATCGATCATATCGGAAGTTCTAAACCGCACCCGATTCGCTTCCGATGTGTAGAAAGAATAGGAATCTGCGGAATGCGAGGAACTCGGTGATTGTCTTGCCTTCGTGGGCGGCATAACTTAGCCTCTTGACGGTGACCGCGCTTTCGCCGCGTTCAAAAAGCCATCAAACCGCAATACATCAGGAGCATACACAATGGCAAAGCGAGGCAAGAATCGCATGAAGAGAAAGGCATTGGCCGCTCTTTTCGTGGGTGGTAGCGTTCTTCAGCTCGGATCGTGCGACCCAACCGTTCGCAGCACACTGCTGACCGGTTTGGAAGCAACGGCCAGCACGCTTACGCAGACATTCATCACGGCCTACTTCACCGGTTTGCAGCAGGACATCAACGGTGGATCGTCGTCGGGTCTGACAACAACGCCATAGTTTGGACCGCCATAATCTGGAAGCCATGATCTGGTCGCAGCGCGGGTGCTGTGGCAGGTTGCGGGCTGACGACAAGCAAGGTGCGCCATCGTTTGCGGTGGCGGCTGGACCATTCGGACAATCTACAAAACTTCATGCGTAGTCCTTGGGGCTACGCTTTTTTTTGCGCGGAACTCACTGATGGCGTGCGGGCCGGTCAGGTCAGGTGGAAGTATTGGCCGACGATCTGAATACCGATCAGCGTGACCGCGATTGAAAGGATGCTTGCGATCGCGACGATCATAACGAGTTCGGTGGCTTGGAGTCCGATCGCAAACGCACGACTTGCCCCGATGTGCCGCATCGTTTCCAGTTCCGTCCGCCGCAACTGCGCCGAGAGCACCACGATCAAACCGATAAACAGGATCGTCGCAATCAGCACGAAAACGTAATACGTGTCGAAAAACGTCTGAATCTGCACGACCATCGCCAGAATCTCTTCAATGATCGACGAGCACTTCTGAAGTTGCAGCGTGTCCGAATTCTCGTAACGGGCTTCGAGGATCGTTGCGCCCTTCTGATCCTTCGGTGTAATGATAGCCGCCGTCACCGGGATTTCTGCCGGGTAGGCGTGCAGGTGGAATGCCGATCGGTTTTCCGGCGTGACTTCGTGATAGGCCACGCCCTTGCCATGCGCGTCCGGGCTGGAATGCTCGGGGTCGGGGTGACCATGCATCAAACCGTCCAGCAGCCAGGTCGTTTCAAGGCTCGTAAACAAAACGCGATCGTCGGCTGACCCGGATGGCTTGAGAATGCCAATCACTTGGAGATTGACCGGGTTTGTACCGGCGATGTCGTACAACGATTTGCGGTCGGAGAGGATGCGATCGCCGACTTTCAGCTTAAGTTGTTCCGCAGCAACGGACCCGAGCACGACATCGCCCAGATCGAGTTTGACACTACCTTGGCTTGCAGACAACTTGCGGAACGCGAAGTAATCACCCGGCGCGCCAACGATCGGAACGTCTTTGGCTGTGTGCCCAAGGTGCAGCGGGATCGCCGTTCCCCATTTGGATCGCTCCAGTTGATTGACGTCCTCCATGTAGATCGCGTCGAGGTCGGCATCACCGAAGTAGAGCGACTTCAACACGAGGTCGAAACGATTGCCGCGTGCGCCGAGGACATATGGGGTCGCGTTGGACCGCGACCGCAGCGATGCACCGTATTTTGAAATAATCAGGTGCGACGCAATCGGCAGGGCGATGGTCATGGTGAGTCCCATGACGAGGATCGCGCTTCTGAACTTGTAGAAACGCAGGTGCTTCCAGGCCATGAAGAGAATGTGCTTCATCGCTGCGCCGCCGCTTCAAATTGCGTCACGTCAATCGTCCGGTCGAATCGATCCATCAGCTCCGTGTTGTGGGTCACCATGATCAGGGTTGCATTCGACGCTTTGACGCAGTTGGCGAGAATGGTCATGACTTCGTTTGTCGTGGCGGCATCGAGGTTGCCCGTGGGTTCGTCGGCCAGCACGAGCGAAGGGGCGGTAACCAGGGCGCGGCAGATGGCCACGCGCTGACGTTCGCCAAACGACAGCTGCTGCGGATGACGCTTGAGATGCCGATCGAGACCGACGCTTTGGGCCAGTTTGTCGGCGCGTTCGCTGGCGTCGGCCGGCATCGCCAGTGCGCCCAAACGGTACGGCAGCAGGATGTTGTCGCGCACGTTGAGATAATCGAGCAGGGCAAATTCCTGAAACACCATGCCGATGTGTTTCAATCGAAAACGCCGGCGGGCGGCATCATCGAGTCCGGTGAGCTTGGTGTTGCACGTGGTGATCGAGCCCTTTTGCGGAACGAGGGCGCCCGCGATGAGATTGACCAGCGTGGACTTGCCGCTGCCGCTTGGTCCGATGATCGCCACATGCTGACCGTCGTCGACCGAAAGCCCGGGTATCGACATGGCAAATGCATGATCGGGGTATGCGAATTCAACGTTGGTGAATTGAACCATGGTTATGCGTGCAATCGTTGTCGGTGCGGCTGGTTCGGCTTGGCGCCGATACACAAGAACCCGATAAATCGCGATTTACTTTTCGGGCGATGCCGACGTCATGTCGGTCTTGATGATTTTCCAGAATCCGTCGCGCGGGGCAACTGTATAAATCGCTTCAAAGATGCTGGCTGTGTCGTGTACGTGCCCCCAATGGTATACCATACCTTCGACGCGCCATCGCGTTTTTATTTCAAATGCACCATCGCGCTTGGGTTCCGGATTGACGAGCTTTGATTCGAGGATCTCCACCGATTTCACTTTGGCGACCGCACCACCTTGTTCGGCTGACACCAGCCCTGCCCGGATTTCTTTGTATACCGAGTCGAGCAGCGGGCCATCCACGCTTTGCGCAAGGACATCGTAAATGTCGCTTTCACTGCGAAAATCGAACGCGCGATAGACGTTGGTCAGCAGCGCTTCGAAGACTTTTGACGCAACCTTGGGAAACGGTTCGATTGTCGCTCGTTCGGGCTGACTGCCCAGTGTGAAACCGCCGAAGTTGCGCACTTGAAACGCGGTCACCGCCGCGATGACCAGCACGATCAGGCGAACGCGCCAGGGTCGTTTCGATCGGCCAGCAAGCCAGCATCCCGCAAGCCCGGCGAATACGATGATGACCGAAACGATCGGAATCGTACGCCCCGCGGAATTCGAGCCGGATGAAGCGACTTCCACCCGCATGTCGGTTTGTGCTTGTGGTGCTTCCCATTCGATCACAGGTTTGTCACCGGTGAAGGTGATGATGCGACTCCGCACGCGGGTATCGAGGCGGGCGGCGAGACTCGGTTCAATCGGATCACCGAACGCATCCACCGAGTATGCGTTTGCGAAGACAATCCAGACGAGTTCGACACGGCGCGGCTCGTCCGAACTGCGATAGACCACGCGCACGCGGGCGTCGGGTGGAAGTGTTTCGCTCTCTGTGATGTTGGCCGACGCGCTGGAACGGACGAACTTGAAACTTTCGAATTGCGGTTTGCAATCCACCCCGTTGATTTTCAGCGGCGGCAGTTGCGAGAAATATTCATCGAGGATTCGGCGTTCTGCTGCTTCCTGCTCGGGGTCTTCAAAGATGAACGTGTTATTTTCCAGGCGCAGCTTGAGGAATCCGCGCTCCTTGGGGACGAGCGTATTGAGAAATCCGTTGGACAATGACACGTCGTAGACGATCCGGTCGGATTCGATGCTGATGATCAACCCGAGCGCCGGGTGCTCGTGCGTAATCAGTTCCAATGGGCTATGCGGATGCGCATGCACAACAGCGGGGTGGGCTGACATGCCCAGCGCAATCAGCAAAGCAAAAACGCGAAGCAAGTCAGCCCACCCCGAAAAAACGCGGCTTGGCGGGTGGTTCCGGTTATTCTGGCTTGGCATCGGTGACCAGCATGAACTCCTCGAATCGAGAGGCTTTAAAGTCTGAGACTTCAAGCGCGCCGTAGGCCACGATGGCGAGCGGCCAATCGATGTCCTCGTTGAGTTGATCGGCACGCAGGGACGGGAATCGCCCCGTGCATTTGTCGTCGAGGTAGACGGCGATTTCATCGGTTACCACACAGGTTACAGCGTGTTCCTGTCGATCGGACAGGACGAACCCGACTTCGATGCCGGTATCGTCGCCACGGTGATCGAGCATTCCCAACCCGACGCGCGTCGGGGCATCGTACGATGCTTCGGGCGCCCGGACTTTGCATTTGAATGCCATCGGTGGTTCGTCGTCAATTCGAATACCCAAGAGCGAGCCGATCTTGCTGGGTTTCATCGAGCAGACGAGTTTGTCGCCGTCGACTTTCCAGAAGCGTTTGGAACCGCCCACGTCCTTGAATGAGTCGAGTGAGTCGGTGCGGATGTCGGCCCATTTGTCTGCGTGTTCGACGGTGGGCAGTTCGCTGAAACTGGCCTGGACCGGCGGATTTTCGATCGCCGCAGCCACTTTCACTTCGCCTTCGTCGATTTTCTTGCCATATCGTATGTACTGATCGCGCGCCCAGTCGACCCATCGCCGTTCGAATTCGTCCACGGCGATGTCTTCGGGAAGGCCCAATGCGCCGGCAGTGGCTTCATCGTGACTCTTGCCCTGCTTCAGCGCGGTAAAGAACGCGGAGGCCGCATCGGGGCCATACTGTTCGAGCAGGAACAGAATCATGGTCGCGCTCTGTTCGTAGAATCGCCACACGCGATCACCGCGATGCGGGTACTGCTTCTGGGCAAAAAGGTCGCGGAAGCGATAGTACTCACCGGCGGCTGCATCGCGACCGGTCTTTGCGGCTTCGGCGTAATGGTTGCGGGTCTGTTCCATGCGGCGAGCCATCCCTTCATCGATCCAGCGGGGGACAGCTGTTCCGCCGAACCACTCGTGGATGACCATGTGGACGATTTCATGGGGCAGGGTGCCTTCGAGCGCGTCGCGGTCGAGTTTCCCTTCCGAGTCGAGCATGTACATCGCGATGAAGATCGGCACACCCGTGCGAGTGTCACTGAATGTCACTCCCGCACTGCCTTCGAAGGACGGATTGTAGCCGACGTAGTCCTGGCTGTCTTTAAAGATCAAAATCGGGATGCGAAGCGCCCACTCCTGCCCGGCGTTGAAGTACTTGTTCAGCAGAAATTCCGTATATTTTTCCGCCAGTTGGTTGGCTGCGTACGCCGCCCTGCTGGTGGGGGCGTACATTTGAAAGAACGCGCTCTCGTAAAGAACCGGTGGGAGCTTGCCCTGTCCGCCAACGGGTTTGACTGAATCGACGTCGGCTTCGAGTCGCTTCCAATCGATGGTGCCGATATCGACTTTGTATGGATCGCTGTCCCAGGTTTCACCCGGGTCGAATTCGGGAGGTTGCGGTCCCTGGATTCGCAGGAGCCCGAGGCGGGCGAGTTGGGTGCGGTCCGGATCGCGCGTGATGGTTTTCAACTCATTCCAGACTTTCACCGCCAGTTCTTTCTTGTCGAGCTTTTCGTACGACTGGGCGAGCAGCACGTAGGCCTCTTCATGACCGGGATTGTTCTTGATTTCTTCGGTCAATGCATTGACGACTTCAGCATAGTCGCCGGTTGCATATTTGGACTGAAGTTCAGACATGGACAATGCCCATGCGCTGGGGGCGAGCCATGCGCTCGCGCCGGCAATGAGTCCCGATAGAAGTAAGGTTTTCTTTCTCATGATGTCGGTTGTCCTGATTGACTCACTTCAATTCGCAATTGCGTCTTGGTTAGACGCGGGTTCTTTCGCGATTGCGGTTTGTGTTCTGTTCCATTTGCTTGACGCGCTCAAGCGTGTCTTCCCACTGCTTGATAAACGGCGTCAGCTTGTCGGGGAATCCGCGGGCGCGCTTGAGCAGGTATTCGATCAGCTTTGTCATGGGCCTGCTCAGATTGAGAAATTCGTCACATGCCTCCCGCCACTGATCCCGCTGATCGGCGGTGAGTCGACCATCGTCGCCACCGAACGAGAAGTTTCGATTGTCCGGGTAGGCGGCTGAAAGCATGGCGATCAGGTTGCGATAAACGCGTTCGAGATGGAGCAGTTCGTTTCGAACCAGATCCAGCTCGAATCCCGACGCATATCCCGGCAGAATCGCCTGGGCTTTGTAAATCGATTGCTCAGTTTTGCGCAGCAGATCCATGTAGGGCAGCGTTTCTTCAACGACGAGCCGGCGTTCCGGGTTATCCTTGTCCTGAATAACCTCCATGATGGCGTTGTAGGTTTCTTCTGGATTGAGCGAATCGGCGAATGCACCCACGCTGATCTTGTCATTGCGCACGATCTGGTTGAGGTATTCCAGAAGCGCAGCCCGCATGATCTCGCGATCCTGCAACGAGTCCTTGACCTTGGCCTTATTGCGCATGTCGCGCTCCATGAAATCCTTGGTGCGGACGCCGCCGATCTTTCGGACGTTGTGTTCGGGGTTTTCTTCAAAAATATCCTTGTGCGCTTTGGCCCGAAGCTTGTCGGATTCCAATTTCGACTTGGACATTTCTTCGAGCATTTCGTCGACTTTGGCCCAGTCGCCCTTGCGTTCGTAGTTTTCGATGAGCAACCACTTGATGCGGCTGTCGTCAAACTCCGTCCCCTGACCGATCAACGGTTCGACCAGGGGTGGGATTTCGTCGAAGCGCCCCAGTTCGTAAAGGGCGTCGGCGTTCTTGAGCGCTTTGGCCAGATCGGTCAATTCGGTGTATTCGCGCACGTTGTTGATCGAAAAGACGGCACTGCCTTCGCGGTTTTCCTTGATGATCTTCTCGATCTTGTTGCGTTTGTAGGACTTGTCGCCAAAGCGCGTTTTGATCTTCACGAATCGCGTGCTTTCGCGAAGAATCTCACCTTCCACAATGGTGCCATCCTTCAAGACGATGGTGTCGCCAACCGCCGTTTGTGCGGTTGCGATGATGCACAGCGCCACAACGGTGGACGTGATCAGGGAAAAAGCCGATCGCCTCATCCTTTGAAGACGCAACGACAACGGTACGCGTGGTTTGCAGGTACTCATGTTTGGTCGCAAAGTCCCTCGAAAGCTCATGGTTGTTACGTGCCCCAGTTGGCGATTGTTCGGGTGTGTGCTTGGGTTGCTGCGGCCCGCACGGAATCACATGCTCTTTGGCAGCGATCGTTGCAACGAGTATAGCACCAGATTCGCAGCGAACTGCCGACTCGCATCGGGCATGACGCCTCGACACTTCGGATAGAGGAAGTAGCCCAGACCGCTTCCCACATCGTACGTGCTGAAAACACCGACTTCTTCGCCGTCGCGTTCGATGACGTATGCATCGATGCGCGGCAGCTTTTCAAGATCGTCGCGCAGTTCGTGGCGCATCGCCATTGTGCGGACGTCATATCCAAACGTTTCGTACAGCTTTCCATTCAGAAGCGGGTGGTTCGCGACCAGCTTGCGAATGGTGATTTCGCCGCTGAGTTTCTGCAAGTCCGCCCGGAATGACTCGGCCCAGTTGGGGTCGCCGGTCAAGACCTCGGCGAAGAGAAAGGCGCCTTTGTCGAGTTGCTTGTTGATCAGATCCAACTGCTTGTCGGTGATTTTTTCGGGTCCGGCGCAGGCGACCCAGACGAGGCGTACGTCGTCGGCTGGCTTGTCGATGGGCGTGCTCTCGATCGACATGCGGTACCCGGACTCGATGGATCGGCTTAGCGTCTCCATCTGGTCGGGAAATGCCGGCGTCTTCCCGCCCATTTCGACGTAGGCAACCTTCATGGAGCGGGCGGTTGATGTTCCCTGTTCCCAGGTTGTCGTCAGGAAGCTGCTGCGGGGCGGATCGCTGTCCATCGTGTATTCGAGCAGGTTGTCGAAGAACTCGAATGGCGTCTTGTCGCCTTCGATGTCGTACGTGTTGAGTCTGCACGACCAGTCTTTGGCGGTCAGGTAGACGAAATCTTTCAGCCCATTGCCGATCGTGCGCATGCCGCCAATGTCTTCGTACTTGAGTTTGTGCTTGACGCTGAGGATCGTGCTGTCTTCGGCGATGGGACCAAGCTTGTATTCGGGAAACGCTTTGGCCAGTCCGGCTTCGACTTCGGCGCGGCGTTCTTCGTGATCTTCAGCGATGTTGAACACGACCACGCCGCCGCCAAAGCAATAGTCGCGAAGTTTCTTCCAATAGTTGTCTTCGAAGTCCATCTGGTCGGCGATGTGGACATACTGAATCGGGACGCGAAGCATCTCGTCAATCGGGTCGTCCACGTCGAAGACCCGCCAGTTGAGCGGACTCTTGCGGACCCTGCGCAGGTAGCGGGCGAGGTGGTCGCCATCCCGCGAGAAGTCGAGGTCGGAGTTTTCGCTGGCGATGTGTCGTTGGAACACGATCGGGGCGCTGCCGGCATCGAGCAGGTTGAGGGCGGCCGCACTGAATGTAAGGCTTCCGGCAAACAATCCGCTGCCCTGATCGAAGTAGTTCATGATCGATTCAGCTTCGGTGCGGAACACGTTTTTTTCATGAAGATGGAGCACGCCGGATTGCTCCGCGAAGCTCTGCATCGCCAGCGCGTTCATGATCGGGTTGGGCTGGCTGTTGAGCGTCGGAAGTTTCTTGTAATGCTCGTCGTAGTAATCATCGAGCCATTCCATGCCCTGGCGAAGTCCTGACAAGTGGCGCGAGTTGCTCAGGTATTGCGTGCATCGTGTTGAGCCGGCTGCAAAGGCCATGTCGAGCGTCATGAAAAGTCCGCTCATTCCCCACGCTGTGTTCATCGTCGTGGTCGCTTCGCCGAGTCCGCCGGACTTGTCGAGCATGGCGCGGAATCCGCCATCGCGCGCCTGGGCATCGCGAAAATAGCGCGCCGCGTTGATCCATGTTTTCGAGTCAATCTTGTATCCAGCATAGTATGCTTCGCGCAGCGCCGACACGGCGTCGAGCGTGTTTGAGTTGTCTGTTTTCAGGTCGCGTCGTTCGGTTTGGTCTTTGGGGTCCACGGAACTTGACCAGCCGCCATCTTCGTATTGAGCGTCGATCAATGTGTTGAGGTCGCCCGCAACGCATTGGCGGTATTCGGGGAGACCATAGTTTGCAAGGAAAAACAAGCGGTTTCCGATGGCGTTGGTCGTTGTCGCCTCCTGGTCCGCCAACCATTTCATCGCCGCCTTCATCGGTTTCGACGACAGGTCCTCACCCTGGCGCGCGAGGGTGTCGAGGATGTAGGCGGTGATCCCAACGCTGTCACTGACACTGCCTGCATTCCAATAGCCTTGTTGATTCTGAGCGCGTTTGAGGGCTTCAGCCGTGCGCTTGTGGGCGGTGACAATCTGTTCTTCAAGCACATCGTCGATGGTGATGTATCGTGTCGGTGTCGGAAGGGGTGGTTCCTTGCCTTCCAGCAATGACTCATTCAATTCTCGAAGGCTGACACGCGTAAAGACGATACCGCCCTTGTAGTTTTTCGGCAGCTTGAGCACCAGCCACTGCCCACCGGTCATGTAATCAAAGTCAGGCGTTTCGACGACGCCGCGCCGCGGGAATTCGTCGGAGGTCTTGATGTCCTTCGACCAACTGAGTTTGACTTCTGCGCCCATGAACTGACCATCTGCCCAGAACGCGGGGGCAATCATGTCAATTTCCGGAAGCTCGCCTTTCTCGTAGGGACGGCAATCGACCGTGTATGCGTATTTGCGATTGGGGCGGATGCTTCCGAGCAGATCAAACCAGACTTCGATATCGAAATCACCTTTGACCTCTTTGACGTCCGACGCGTCGATCAGCAATCCCGCAGCATTTCCGCCTTGCAGATAACCGACCACCATGTCGGATGCAAAACTGCCTGCGGACTGGCTGCGAGCGATGACGCGACCGAAATTTAGATGACCGGGCATTTCAAAAATGGCTTCGAGTTCTGTCCCGCTCAATCGCACGTTAGCGCGCGAAGGCGCTTGTTCGAGGTCGCCGTTGGCCACCATGTTGGGATTGGCGTTCGCAGAGAGTGCCAGCAGGGCCAAGCAAAACCCAGTACCAAGGAGTGCAATGCGCCTGCTCAGAACCGGTGAGCGCCTGCCTGAAACGTTTGTCATGTTTGGAAACTCCGCAGAGGAAATGCCATGCCAAATTGCCATGCCAAATGGATCGTCACGCTGTGTGAATCAGACGGGCCAACCGATCGCTTCAGTTCCATCGCTCGACGTCGACACGATCAGTCACCGTCGAAGGACGCCCGCCAACATCCAAGCCCCATCGCCAATGTCGGATCATTGTACCGCCAGACGAATCGAAGTGGGCTCTGGTTGAAGGTGCGCGCTGCCCGTGCCTTCTGCTCGAGCCCGGCCACTCAGTTCGCGACAGGCATTTCGACCGTCGAAGGCACTGCCAACCCACGCACGAATCTGCTAAAACTAACGTTTTTAGTTTATGTGTCAGTCGGCTGAAATGCCAGCCCCATCGCCGTGAAGTCGTGCTATTTTAAGCATCGCTTCATAGAATGTGCGGGTTCATGCAAACGAGGCGACGCGCCGTCGATGATTGCACCGCGACGATACTGAGCCTAACTTTAGTAATTATAGTTGGTTATGTAAAGTGCAGCCATCGCCAAGATGCGTGCGGGCGTGATAACGGCGATTGTTTCATCGGATCAACAGCTTTGAACACCACGACGATCGCCCTGGCCCTAGCCGCCCTGATCACCTCGGTCATTTCCGGCATCATCGGAATGGGTGGGGGCATTTTGCTGCTCGCGGTGATGCTGTCGTTTCTCGATCATGGCCAAGCGATTCCGCTTCATGCTGTGGTTCAACTGTGCAGCAACACGACGCGCTCGATCGCATTCTGGAAAAGCGCCGATCTTCGCGCGGTTCGCCGATTTGTTCTTGGCATGATTCCCGGCGCGGTCGTTGGCACGTTGGCGCTTTCCTGGATCGGGCGCATCGAAACCGGCGAGCCTTATCTCAAAATGCTTGTTGGCCTTTACGTTCTCGTCGCGCCATTTGTACCGAAGGGCAAGTCGCAGGATTCAACACCGCACGAAACCAGTTTGAAAGGTTTCTTTTCCGTCGGGTTTCTTGCCGGCGCGATGGCGCTGACGATCGGGGCTGTTGGTCCGCTGATCGCGCCGATCTTTTCTCGTCATGGCTACGTCAAAGAGCGACTCATCGCCACCAAAGCCATTTGCCAGTCGCTGACACACCTGATCAAGCTGCCCGCGTTTCTGATTCTCGGGACGTTCAGCGGCATCGCCACGGGAACGCTTTCGCTGATTATGATTGCTGCGGTGATTCCCGGGACGCTGCTTGGCAAACACCTGCTCAAGTATGTATCACCGAGCCTGTTCGTGTGGATGTTCAAGATATCGTTGGTGGTCGCCGGCCTGAAGGTTCTGATCGTTGATGGTATCATGAAGTTGAATATCAACTGACGCATGGTGCAGTTTTGGAATTCGACACGGACATGGAACCATCGCTGGATATCAAGATTGGTCAGATGATCATGGTCGGGTTTCGTGGCCGCCAGATTACCGCGACCTCGCCGATCGTCGAATGCATTCGCGATTGCCATCTTGGCGGCGTGTGGTTGTGCGATTTTCGCGGGCCGGCTGGTGAAGACCTCGGCAATGTCACGTCCAAAGAGCAGCTTCGCGAACTGGTCCGCGCGCTGAAACATGCCGCTGACATTCCGCTCTTGATGGCGATCGACGCGGAAGGTGGAAGCGTGATTCGCCTCAAACCGGAGTATGGATTCCCGCCCACGAAGTCAGCGGCTGAGTTGGGAGCAGCCGGCGGTGTGGAAGCGACCCGCACGCAGGCGCGCCAGATTGCCGAATCACTTCGCGACCTGGGGTTCAATCTGAACTTCGCCCCGGTACTCGACACGAACATCAACCCAAACAACCCCGCGCTTGGCAAACGCGGTCGGTGTTTTTCGTCTGATCCTGAGGTTGTCGGCGAGTTGGCCAGCGTGTTTGTCGAAGAGCATCATCGCGCTGGCGTCGGATGTGCGGTGAAACATTTTCCCGGCCAGGGCAGCGCGGCATCTGATACGCATGTGGGGTTTGTCGATGCGAGCGAGTGCTGGACGCGCGACGAACTGAAGCCGTTTTCAACATTGATCAGGAAGGGGTTGGCCGACGCGATGCTGACGGGGCACATGTTCATCAGGCAACTTGACCCGAACGTACCAGCCACGTTGTCGCGGGCGATTGCGACCGGGCTTGTCCGCGACGAACTCGGTTTTGAAGGCGTGTTGTTTTCCGACGATCTCGGGATGGGGGCGATCGGAGGCAACTATGCGTTCGACGAAGCGATCGCCCTGGCGATTGATGCTGGAATCGACGTGATTCTCCACGCCAACACCGGGGTTCACCATTTTGATATTGGGCAGCGGATCTACAGTTGCATGCAAGGGCTCGTCGCGTCGGGACGCATCAGCGAAGAGCGCATCGATATTTCCTACCGGCGCATCGCGCGACTCAAAGATTCATTGAACGTCAGAACATTGGGTTGAGTGGATGCGCTTTATGGCGATCTTAATCCAAGCGTAGCGTTTTGCTCGTCCACGCTTCACGGCACGGGCGCCAGTACCCACGTGGATTGACTTCGTTTTGCCCCTGGATTCCCGCCTGCGCGGGAATGACGACGCTGTCGCGCCGCTACGTTTGGACTCATGTACGTTTGGACTCAAGGTGTCCTAATTGTCGCTCGCGCTGTACGCCGCATACGCCAGCAGAACCCACCCAGCCAGCATCAGCACGCCGCCGATCGGTGTGATTGCGCCGAATTTCTTGATGCCCGTCAGCGCCAGCGTGTAGAGGCTGAACGAGAAAATGCACGCGCCGATGGTGAAGCAATATCCGGATGCGTTGATCGCTTTCGAAGGAAATCGGGAAGCGAGAAACGCAACGCCAATCAGCGCAAGGGCGTGATACATCTCATAGCGAGCGCCCGTTTCAAAGTTGGCTGCCATATGCTCGCCCGCATTGGCCAGCCGTTCCTTCAATCCGTGCGCGCCAAACGCACCAAGAGCCACCGACAGAAACCCGTGAACCGCCGCACAAATCAACCACACTCTCCACATTGTCGCTTGCTCGCTTAATAAGGTTTGATCAGGATATGAACCACTGTTGTCACTGAATTATGGATTCTTTGAATCAGGGGAGTCGTCAGCTTCTGGGGTAACATCTTTGTAGGTTACGTCGATGAACTGATCGTCGTTGTCGGCGGCTGATGTCGTTGAACCGCCGAAGAATTCCGCGCCGCCAAAATGGATGGTGGTCGTTCGGCCCGATCGCATCGCGACGCGGTGACTGAATTGGGCTTGAAGCATCTTGCGAAACACGCGACGAATCGGCGCGATGAGCAGGGCGAACCCCAAAGCGTCGGTGATGACACCCGGCGTCACCAGAAGGACAGCCGCAGCAAAGATCATCATCCCCTCAATCATCTCATCGGTGGGAACTGCCCCCGAGGCGATGCGCTCCTGAATCTTGGTCATCGCCCGCACGCCTTCGCGACGCGCGAGTGCCGCACCAATGACCCCGGTCAGGATGATCAAGCCGAGCGTCGGCCCGACGTGGATGACCTGCCCGATCCGGATCAGCAGCCACAATTCAACGACCGGTACGACGACAAAAAGTAGGAACAACCAGGGCATCTTCTCACTCAATTCCAAATCGGGCCCGACATGGGCACCCGCCAACCGACTTCGGTGCAGTATCGAATCGCCGAATCGTGCGTCAAGCAACCGCGGACCGCATTACGCAGTTTTCGCAACTCATCGTAACAACTGTGAATATAGGTGGAATGGCCGCAATTGGCCGGAAAAGTGTGAAAAATAACGAAATAATCTGTCAAGAAATCGACATGAACGACGTATATAACATTGGAGGCGGGCATGTCGATCCCGCCCATAAAATGTCGGGTGCCTGAAAGGTTGGGTCCGATCGGTGCCAATAGGACGATAGATGGGCGACACAGTTGGAGTCACTGGACAGGACAGTCACACGACCCAACGATGGAATGAATGCCCAATGACATCATGAAAGCAATGATTGCTGAATATTCAGCAAGCTTACAATACTCCTCCTTCTCCTTCTCGTAGAGACCCCACCGCCGCAAGGCTCTGGGGTCTCTTATTTTTTACCTGGTGTTGTCGAGCGGGGGCTCTTCGAGGTTATGGCGATTTCAATTCCAGCGCAGCGTATTGCTCGTCCACCCTTCACAGCACGGGCGCCAATACCCACGTGGATTGACTTCGTCTTGCCCCTGGATTCCCGCCTTCGCGGGAATGACGACGCTGTCGCGCCGCTACGTTTGGACTCAAGGTGTTCTAGATGGGGATGGCCGTGGGGAACTTTAGCTGCGATTTTTTGATCTGCGAATTGAGCTGTTCGATCAGTGCGTTGCGATCGATGGGCTTGGTCGCGTAACCGTCACAGCCGGCTTTGATGCATGTTTCGCGATCACCGGTCATCGCTTGTGCGGTCAGGGCAATGATGGGCCGCAAGTATCCGCAGCAGCGCAGTGCTGTTGTGGCTTGATAACCATCGAGCACGGGCATTTGCATGTCCATGAGAATGACATCATAGGGTCGGCCTTTTCGTTCGGCTTCCAGCGCTTTGAACAGGGCGTGTTGACCATCCGGAGCCACTTCAACGTCGGCTCCTGCTTTCTTCAGAACGAATGTAATCAGTCGTTGATTGTCGATTCCGTCTTCGGCCAGAAGTATCTTCGCTCCAAGCAAGCTATCGGGCCGCTGTGTGCTTGCGGCATGCGTGGGTTCTGCAAAATCCTGCACCGTCTTGGGGTCGATCATCCTGACGCCAACAAGGGAGCCCGTTGCGACGGTTGCCCGGAATAAGGTGCCGCTCCCCGGCTGCGAATAGACGACAGTTACGTCTCCGCCGAGCAGGTTGGCAAGTTCCTTGCTGATCGTCAGGCCCAAACCAGTCCCGCCGAATCTCCGGGTCATGGACGTGTCGGCTTGAACGAACGGTTTAAACAGGCGTTGTGTCTGCGTTTCGGTCATGCCAATTCCCGAGTCGAGCACATCGAACTGCAGGAGGGCTCCGTTGTGCGCTTCGGCGGCGCTATCGTTATCTTTGGAGTTGTGTACGGTCCGAACGATCACCCGTACCTCTCCCTTTTCGGTGAACTTGATGGCGTTTCCAACCAGGTTGATGAGGATCTGTTTCAGTCGCGTGGGGTCGGAAACAATGGTTTCCGGTATTGGCCCGAGAAAATCCGCGAAGAGGCTGATCTTCTTGGCTTCCGCGCGTACGTTCATCAATTCCATCGTTTCGGCGACGATCAATCGAGGCGTGCAGGAGACGTGCTCAATTTCCAACTTGCCAGCTTCAATCTTGGTCATGTCGAGGATGTCATTGATCAGTCCCAGCAGGTATTGGCCATTGCTGTGAATCGTATCAATCGCATCAATCGCCTGAACTTCGTCAAGTTCACGCTTTCGAAGACTCTCTGCAAACCCCAGGATGGCGGTCATCGGCGTCCGAATCTCGTGGCTCATCCGCGCGAGGAATTCGCTCTTGGCTGCGGTCGCCCGCTTGGCCTTTGCGCTCTCGAGTTCAAACGAGGCATTAAGTTTGGTGAGTTCGACGTTTGTGGTGTTGAGCTTGGAGACGGCTCTGTAGGCAGAGTCCAGAACGAGATTCATCAGCATCTGGAGTTTATCGATGCCGTCGTGGTGGCTGGAGACCTGAATGGAAAAACCGAAGTTACCGTCAATGGCGGGGCAGAGCTGATCGGCCAGTTCTTCGATGAGATCGCAGAGCTCCTGGTTGTCGGCCGATGCCAATTGCGGTTGTGACATGCTGTTCTCAAGCACCTAGGACCAACGGACATGGATTTCGCACTCGGGCGCACCCTGTTTCATGCAGCACGCCTCATCGACCTGCGCGTCTTCTTGATAAAGATTGAGGACTTCTTTCGCGAGCGACTTGTACAACCCGCAGAGCTTGTTGGGTGACTGATAGTGAACGACGAGTTCGTGATCACGCTCTTCAACGTGAAACTTGTCATCGATCGCCGATCGCAGCACGGGGTCTTGTTGGCTGGTCGCAAATCCGTTGTGGATTTTTGGTTGGCGGGTGAGAAACTCGCGGGCGGTTTTGGCCATGGTGAACCAAACGGGCCAACGTTGCTGGCCGTCTTTGATAAAGTGCTCAGCATACACCTCCTCGGCCTGCTCCTGGGTGATATTCAATACATCGATTGTCGCAGCGAACAACCGCCGCCACTCTTCATCATCGTAGACTTCGTTGATATGAAAATCTTTGTCCGCCGGGACCTCGGCGCGTCGCCGGATCTCAAGTGCGACTTCCGGTTCGGCTGTCGATTCGAGCATGTTAAATAGAATTTTATGGATCAGGCCAACCATTGATTACTCCATTTATGTGACATAATCTGGCACTACGGCCTTGCGATTTCGTTGATGGCTTCCTGTCTGATGGTTTCGGTCCTGGCGCCTGAACGCCTTCAAGTGATCCATCGACGTGATCACGACAGAAGTTTGGCTATCACTCAACGTGGTGCGTCGATCGATTGAGCACACGTTCAATTTGGGTTTGTTTTTCAGGATAAAATTGGCCGTGCCCGGCTACGAATGATTGTCCAAGAGACATCGATTTTGAATCCCTCATTGCCCGGACTTTGCTTTGATTTGACGATGGCCAATTTCCTGTGACCGCCACGCAATGTTGACTTGCGTGCAGCCGCGACAAACGCTTGGGGTGAATGATGTATGGGGCGATCGACCCAAATCCGCGAGCACCAATACGGCCGACTCGACCTAACCGGCTTTGATGACCGTCAGTTCTTCCTGGTTCGACAGGTCGATGACCCGGCCCGTCAATTCGCCGTCCTCGCCGATTGCTTCGACGACCGGTTTGGTGTGTGTATCGGGGTTGGCGCGAAGGACGCGTGCCAGGGTTTCGTCGCTCAACGTGACCGTGCTTCCGATGGGGAACAGGGCGACGGTGTCGAGGAATCCGCGGACGAGCGTCCGGTCGAAATGGTTGGCTGTTCCCTTTAAGAGAATGGTCTTCGCGGCTTGGTATGGCGACATGGCGATGCGGTAAGGTCGATCGCTGGTCATTGCCGCGAATACGTCAGCGAGTGAGACGATGCGCGAGTACATGTGGAGTTTTTCGGCGCGGCGATGGTTGGGGTAACCGCTGCCGTCGATGCGCTCGTGGGCTTGGTATCCGATGAATTTGACGGATTGCGGGATGCCCGTCAGGCTTGAAAGCATCTCGACGGTGTGCAGCGGGTGCAGATGAATTTCATGCCACTCGCGCCCGCCCAAGTCGCCGGCAGAGAGTCGAATCGATTCGGGCACGCGGATCATTCCGATGTCCTGAAGCAAGCCGCCCAACCCCAATTCCGTCACGCTTTCGCGGTCGAGCCCCAACTGAGCCGCGAGTGACAGCGTCAGCAGTGCGACGTTGACGCAGTGATCGTAGAGGTATTCGTCGTTGCAGTTCTTCATCGCGACGATGAGTGGAAGCAGATCGAAGTCGAACGTCGAAATGTTGACGAAGTGGTTGATCTGTTTGCGCAAGTCGCTTGAGGATATCTTTCGACCCGAGCGCAGCGCATCGCAGATGTCCGAGACCGCGGTGGTTGTGGCCGCGTGTTGTTCGACGCCCTGGGCGGCTTCGTTCTTGAGATCATCGATCGACAATCGGGGCCGACGCCACCCTTTGATCGAGTTGATCTTAACCGGCAACATCAAAGCGCCGTCGAGCTTCTTGTCGAGGGCGCGGGTTCTTGGCGTCTGGAATTCGTACCCGATGTCGATGGGCAGAACGTAATCATCGTCCGGGTCAATGGGGCTTTCGGTGATCGTACCGGGCGTGCCGATTTGAACGTGGAAGATGCCCCGCTCGCGTAGCAGTTGCAGAAACCGCGGCGTGATACGCGAGCCGGCTGACAGCAGCAAGATGCCGTCTTCCGAATAAATGTCGTCCATCGCGGTCATGCCGGCGCGGATGGACTCGATAAACTCGCAGCGCAATTCGTCGAGGCTGATCAGCGAGCTGCTTTTTCGCGGTCGGGTATCACCATGCCGCGAGTCCTTGCGTGGCCGAGTGGATGTGGCTTCTGCGTTTTCCAGCGAGGTCGGCTCATCGAAGCCTATGGATGAATCCTGAGGCATTGGCGATCACGCTCCGTCGATTTCTGTTGGCCCGAAAACAGGGAATTACAATTCTGAATCGGCAGGCGCATACCCCCACTTAACGGTACGATATTCCCGGGAGCCATGACCGGGTCGAACCCGCGAGATCAGCCACTATTCGGGACCGATAACGGTTGATCCGGTGAATAAAGTCATTACTGATGGACACGGCGGACAAGAACCGCCAACGTTTGTGCCATCGACCGGGTTGGCCAATAATGTTGGAAGATGCTCCTGGCGCGTCGCAACGGCTCGCGGCGCTTCGGAGTCAAGTCGGTGCGAATGCGGCATTTCAAGAAGTGCCATAACGTGACATTTTGCAAGGGTGTGCACAGGTAAGTGATGCAGCGGATTCTGAACCATATCAACGGGCAATCCGTCGAGCCGGTTTCGGGCGAGTACCTCGACAACGTTGAGCCCGCCACCGGGAAGGTGTATTCGCAGGTGGCTGACAGCGACGGGCGCGATGTTGATGCGGCTGTCTCTGCTGCCCGTGCGGCATTTCCCGCGTGGTCATCAATGCCGGCAGAGGATCGCTGCGCCGTGATGATGCGGTTGGCCGACCTTGTGGAAAAAAACGTCGACGCATTGGCTCGGGCGGAGAGTGTCGACAATGGCAAGCCTTTGTCTCTGGCGCGGTCGCTGGATATTCCGCGGGCGGCGAAGAACCTGCGATTCTTTGCGACGGCTGTCCTGCATGCGCGCAGCGAAACGCATCCGATGGAAGGCGTCGGATTCAACTACACGCTGCGTCAACCGCGCGGCGTCGCAGGGATCATTTCGCCCTGGAATTTGCCGCTCTATCTGTTCACCTGGAAGATCGCACCCGCCCTCGCGACCGGCAATACCGTCGTCGGCAAACCGTCGGAAGTGACGCCGATGACGGCTTACATGCTTGGCGAACTGTGCGTGGAAGCGGGGGTGCCGCCGGGCGTGCTCAACATTGTTCACGGTCTTGGCGCACAAGCCGGCGCGGCGCTGGTCACGCACCCTGACGTACCAACGATTGCCTTCACCGGTGGGACTGCGACCGGCGCGCGAATCGCGAGCGATGCGGCTCCCATGTTCAAGAAGGTTGGTTTGGAACTTGGCGGGAAGAATCCCAACATCATCTTCGCCGATGCGGCTCTCGATGCGGCTCTTGAGGGCAGCGTTCGATCATCCTTTGCCAATCAAGGCCAAGTTTGCCTTTGCGGTTCGCGGATGTTCGTCGAACGCAGCATCTTCGATGCGTTCGTGGGGCGGTTTGTCGAACGGGCTAAGGCGCTGAAAGTCGGCGATCCGCTCGATAACGACACCGATCAAGGCGCGTTGGTTTCAAAGGTGCAGTTGGACAAGGTGACGCAGTACGTCGCCCTTGCACGCGAAGAAGGCGGTTCGATTTTGTGCGGTGGTGATCGGCCCGAGGGCTTGAGCGATCGCTGCAAAGATGGGTACTTTTTCTCGCCGACGGTCGTCAGCCAACTGGGCGTCGGTTGTCGCGTGAATCAGGAAGAAATCTTCGGTCCGGTGGTGACGGTGACGCCGTTCGATCACGAAGATCAGGTGGTTGAATATGCCAACGGTGTGCCGTACGGGTTAGCCGCCTCGGTCTGGACGGGCGATGTGTCGCGGGCCCACCGGGTGGCTGAACGCATCCAATCAGGCACGGTGTGGGTCAACTGCTGGATGGTGCGCGACTTGCGGGTACCGTTTGGCGGAATGAAGCAAAGCGGCGTCGGGCGCGAAGGCGGCGATGAGGCGCTGCGGTTCTATACCGAACCCAAAAATGTCTGCATTCGCGTTCCCGGCCCATCGCAAAGTTAATCATCATTGTTGAAACGGTTGAGCATGAGCGATTCGAGCCATCAGAACATCGTCAGCCAGCGAGCGCCGGAAGCCGTCGGCGCGTTTCCCCATGCCAAGCGTGCGGGTGACCTCCTGTTTCTTTCGGGGATCGGTCCGCGGAAGCGTGGGACGAAGGTGATTCCCGGCGTGACGATGGACGATGCGGGCTGCGTGGTGTCGTATGACATTGCGGCGCAGACCGTTGCGGTTTTTGAGAACGTCCGGACCGTGTTGGAAGATGCCGGGGCATCGTGGAACGATATTCTCGACGTGCAGGTTTTTCTGACGAACATGAAGCAGGACTTCGCGACGTTCAACAAACTCTACGCCGAATACTTCGCGGGCGAAGGCAAACCGAATCCGACGCGGACGACCATCGAGATCAATTGCCTACCGACGCCGATCAACGTCGAATTGAAGGTCATCGCATCTGCGGCATCGATGAAGTAGCGGGCGTATTGCGAAGGAAAGAAACAGAAGGGTGCCAAAAGAGAAGGGTGAGTGACGGGGCTCGAACCCGCGGCCTCCAGGACCACAACCTGGCGCTCTAGCCAACTGAGCTACACCCACCAATGTCCGGTGATACCCGCCTGAGGGCGGCAAAAACCGGGATGCTCTGGGGAAACTGGCGTCAGAGCAACGTCAAACGATACCATTTTTGGGTTGGCTTGCAACCGCTGTCGCCCGGGTTGGAACAAGGTTTGGAGCCGATTGGTGGGGGCTTGCGGGCGTCGGCGATGTCGCTGTCGAGGGCCTGATTGTTTGGACGATAAGGACGGTATGATGCGAAACTCTCGAAATCTTCGACGGACGGTGGTCTTGAGCGCGATCCTTCTGGGGTTGGGGCTGACGGGCTGCCACAACGAACGGTTTGAAGAGGCGTCGATCAAACGCTGGGAGAACATCGGTGCCGTCAACCGGGCTGTCGCTGCCCGCGAGCAGGAGTGCCCCGAGCGCCTGCGCAAAGTCGGGGCGATCATCGATGCCGTCGAACCGCATCACGCCAAGCGGTTGGCTTATACGCTCGAACTGCTCGAAACCAAACAGCAAGCCGAGCGCGACCGTTGGCCAGCGCGATGGGCACGCACGCAAGAAGACTATCGCAAGCGGATGGCCGGCAAACCCGAGCGCATTCCCGATGCCATCGCCGGCATGTGGTATTGACCGCATCCGATCCATTTCATCGCTTCGAACTCACGCTCAAAATTCGCGAAGTCATGTGAACGCCTGCGCCTCTGGCGATGGGCTGGCTTCGCGCCTATAGTTGGCGAACATGAGCACTGCCCCCACAGAACAGCAGTGGACGATTCAACGTCTGCTTGAATGGACGAAACCGTTCTTTGAGCGCAAGGGTCTCGACGAACCGCGGCTGGCGGCTGAAATCTTGCTGGCCAAGGCGCTGGGGTGCGCGCGACTTGAGCTTTACACGCGGTTCGATCGCGTGCCTCCGCCCGAACAGTTGGCCGTCTTTCGCGAACTCGTCAATCGGGCGGCTGACCATGTCCCGATCGCCTATCTGGTGGGATTCAAAGAGTTCTACAGCTTGGATTTTGAAGTTTCGCCAGCGGTACTGGTGCCGCGACCCGAAACCGAAATGCTGGTGGAGCGATCGTTGGAGTTGATCAAATCCGGCGGCGAGTCGCCTCGTTTTCTTGAGATTGGGACGGGGAGCGGCTGCATCGCGGTGGCGACGTGCAAGAACGCCCCGGGCGTTCGGTTTGTTGCGACGGATATGTCAGCCGGCGCGTTGGAATTGGCTCGGCGAAATGCGGAAAAGCATGGGGTAGCCGACCGGATCGAATTCGTCGAATCCAGCGGGTTGGAGCTGCCGGCTGGCGCGATGGCGGACGGGGGTTTCGACGTGTTGGTGTCGAATCCGCCGTATGTGGCTGAGTCGGAGTTGGCCGACCTGCCGCGAAACGTCAAGGATCATGAGCCGCACATGGCGCTGCATGACGGTGCGGATGGGTTGTCGTTCTATCGCATGTTCGCCGAGGGTTCGCCGCGCGTGTTGAAGCCATCGGGATCGGTGCTGATCGAAATCGGCGAATCGCAAGCCGACGCGGTGAAGGAAATCTTTGCGGCGGCTGGCGGGTTTGGACCGGGACAGGTCTGGCGCGATACGGTCGGCGGGCATGAACGCGTGATGCGATTCGATCGATCGACATAAGCGTGTTTGATTCGACATTCGAATCGTTGGTTGGCGAATCGTAGGGTGGGCCGTGCCCACCGCCGTTTGCGCGCCAACGACATGGTGGGCACGGCCCACCCTACGCATTTATCGACCTTGGGCGGGGTTGACGAATCGGTTATGATACCGACGGCGCGGTTGCCTTTTGTTTTTTCATTTCACCCTTAATTTCGCGAGGTCATTGTTGTGGAGAGCTTGATTATCCAGGGAGGGAATCGTCTCAAGGGTACCATTCCGGTGAGCGGGGCGAAGAACGCGGCGCTGCCCATCATGGCCGCCTGCATTCTCTGCGAAGGCGAAACCATTCTTCGCAACGTGCCCGACCTTCGCGACGTGCGACAGATGTGCGTGTTGCTCAATCGTCTGGGCGTGGAAACAGAACGCGACGCATCCGGGGCGCTGCACGTGCGCGCGGAAGATGAAATGAACTGCCACGCCGAATACGAACTCGTCAGCAAAATGCGGGCGAGCATCTGCGTGTTGGGACCGCTGCTCGCGAAACGGCGCAAAGCGCAGATTTCGATGCCGGGCGGTTGCGCGATTGGCGATCGACCTGTCCGTTTGCATATTCAAGGTCTCGAAGCGCTGGGCGCAGATACCGATCTGGTTAACGGTGACTTCGTGATGAAAGCGAAGAAGCTGCGCGGGTCCGAGCTGTTTCTTGGCGGCGCGTTTGGTTCGACCGTCACCGGGACGGCCAACGTTTTGATGGCGGCTACGCTGGCGGAAGGGCGCACGGTCATCGAGTCTGCCGCCTGTGAACCGGAGATCGTCGACCTTGCCGACTTCTTGAACAAGTGCGGCGCGCGGATTGAAGGACAAGGCACGCCGCGCATCGTCGTCGAAGGTGTGGCTTCGCTGCATGGCGCAGAGCACACGATTATTCCCGATCGGATCGAAGCCGGCACGTTCATGATCGCGGCGGCAGTCAGCAACGGCGAACTGACGCTCAAGGATTGCCGCATCGATCACCTCGTGGCGTTCGTCGATACGCTTCGCCGCGTTGGTTTGAATATCGAAAAAACCGACAAGGGCGTGAACGTGTCGTCGTCGCGACGGTTGGACCCGACGGAGATCACAACGCAGCCGTACCCCGGTTTCCCGACGGACTTGCAAGCGCAGACGATGGTGTTGTTGTCGCTGGCTGACGGCAACAGCGTGATCACCGAGAAGATTTTCCCCGATCGATTCCTGCACGTCGCGGAACTCAACCGCATGGGCACGCGCCTTCGCAAGGAAGGCCCGACGGTTATTGTCGAAGGCGTCAAGAAACTCGTCGGCGCGCCGGTGATGGCCTCTGACCTGCGCGCGTCGGCGGCGTTGGTGCTCGCGGGACTATTGGCGAAGGGTCAAACCCGCGTGCAGCGCATGTACCATCTCGATCGCGGTTACGAACGAATCGAAGAGAAGCTAAAAGCGGTTGGTGCAGATGTAAGACGCGTGGCGGATACGATTTGACTTGCGATGAACTCGCGACTGTCAGTTATCCGCTCTGAATGGGCGGGTCACCTGTCGAGACGCACTCGCGATCGTAGGCGGTCTGGATGGTGAGGAATGACGAGTTCCGACTACGCTGGAGACTTGGCTGAACTCTATACGGTCATTGCGAACGGATACGTTGGCCCACTCAAAGAAGCAATATCAAATGGGTTTGATGCGACTCGCGACCTGCTTCATGGCGGGTCCGTGATTGAAAGTGCTATCAGACACAGCGAAGAGACACTCACTCGCGTCTTTGAGATAATCGGAACAGTTGATATAGCTGGTGTTGCCGGAAGCACTCCACTTCTACAAAGTGTTGCAGCGAATGAATACCGGGATGCGAGGCTTTTGTTATCTCTAGGGGCATCCGTCGAGCGGACGAACATTGCAGGCGACAATGTATTTCATTTGGCGGCTGATGTACACGTCGAGCAGGAGATTGCTGAGCTTCTCACGCCGCATGCGACTTTGCGGTCGCTGTTGACTCACTGTGTCGGAATGCAAACACCGATCACGCGTGCCATCGAAGACGAATCATATGGGCGGTGTTCTCTTTTCTGCAAGCGTTACGTCGAACTAGGCGGCTCGCTCGATGTCAAGGTCGGTTGTCCTCCTACGCCAATGCGTCGGATTGTGGAGAAGGTAATAGAAAGTTGAATTCTTTGAAACCTGCCGATGGTTTGACTCGACGTGTTCCAACGATCGGCGAGCCGGCGATAAGACTCGATGGCGAGCGAGCGCGTACTTGACAGCGCATGCCGTTGCGCGTCATTTTGTGTCAATGGTGAGAGACGACTGACGCAATCCTTGGGGCTGAACAACCCCGATCATCGTCTCCCCCATCTCCTGCAGGAGATGGGCCACCCTTTCTTGCTTCCTTCACTTACTTATTTCTACGACGCCGAGTTGGATTGGCTTGGACCTGATGCGTCTGCGGTCGCTTCGGCGGTTTGACTTTTGCTTTCCGGCGTGTGCTTTCGTTTTTTCTTTTTGAAGAGCGTGTTGATCGGGCCGCTCAGGACGTAGATGGCCACGATGCCGGCTAGGGTTGGTGATGGTGCGGCGATGAATGTTCCGGCGACCAGGACCATGAGCACGCCGTATCCCCAGGGCTTGCGGCCACGGAGGTAGGTGTTGCCGACATGCACGTATTGCACGCGGCTTACCATGAGCATGCCGGCGATCACGGTGATGACTGGAAGCGAATTGACGAGCACCATACCGCGGGCTTCGGCGACGTGCTCGTGCAGAATGACCAGCGAAGCGACGAGGGCGGCGGCTCCTGGGCTTGGCAACCCGAAGAAGCGCGTGTGTTTCAAATCACCTTCGGCGTGTTCGACGTTGAACCGTGCTAGTCGGAGTCCGCAACAACTGACATACACCGCGCCCGCGACCCAGGCGATGCGCTGTTTGATGAACGGTCCTTGAAGGCCTTCGTGTTGGCCCGTGAGGATCATCACGACAACGAGCATGGCCGGTGCGATGCCGAAGGTGACCATGTCGGCGAGGGAGTCGAGTTGTCCGCCGAAGTTGGTGGTGCCGGTGGTCATGCGGGCGACGCGGCCATCCATGCCGTCAAAAAACATGCCGAGAAAAATGAGCACGCCGCCAACGGAGACGTAAGTCGGCAGCAGGTTTTCGATGTACTGGTTGTTGAGCGTGGTTTTGGCATCGGCGCCGACACCGGTGAATGCGGCGATCAAACCGAGCATGCAGAGATAGACGGCTGCGAATCCGCAGAGCATGTTGGCCAGCGTCAGCATGGTGGGCAGAACGGCGATGGTGCGAAGCCGGCGCACGGAACGGTGGGGGTTGGCGTGTTTGCCGTGTTCGTCAGCGATTTTCATGGCCTTTCCTACCGGGGTGGCGATCGGTTTAGCGGTTGCAGGTCATCATATGGGTCAGACCAGCTTGGACTTTGTCGCCGACCTGTGTCGTCACGGTCATCCCCTGATTATCGGGAACGATCAACTCGGTTCGCGAACCAAATTTGATCAAACCGAAGCGTTCCCCGCAAACAAGCTGGGATTGGGGCTTGGCATGGCAGATTATGCGGCGGGCGATGAGCCCGGAAACCTGCCGAACGACGATGGGTCCGGCGATGGGGGACGCGGGATCGATGACCAGTGTGTTGGATTCGTTAAGCCTGCCGGCATCTTCATGTCGGGCGTCGAGAAACTTTCCCGGTTGATAATGGACGGTGCGAACGGTGCCCGCGCATGGCGCGCGATTGATGTGCACGTTGAAGATACTCAGGAAGATGCCGACGCGAATCGCCGGCCCGCCGATCTGTTCGTGGTGATCGAGGTGAACGACTTCCGTCACGGTGCCGTCGGCTGGCGAGACGAGTAAGTTGCCCGCGGCATGGGTGATGCGTTTCGGATCGCGAAAGAACGAGAACACCCAGATCAAGACGACGGCTGGTATGATCGCAAGCGACCAATGCACATAGGAAAGCCCCCACACCGCCGCGCCGAGCACGAGCGTCGAAAGCAGAATCTCCCGAAGTCCCTCTTTGGCAAGTCCCATATCGATACGTCCGGTTCTTGTTGACGTCTGGTGCCTCTTGAATCGCGGCTACCTTAGCACGTCGCGACAGACCTTTCCATGCGAACGGCTGATAACTTTCGTCGCACGTCTTGCGAAAGACGACGCCAATTGCCAGGGGGATTTCGCGAATCGTAGGGTTGAGGTGGCAGAGGGGGGAGCTTTATGGGCGTGGACACAAAACCGTCATCCAACGTGCTGATTCGCGAAGTACTTTTGCGATTCCTGGCCATCTCGCAACGTCGCTGCGACTCGAATCGAACGACGGGTCGGCGGGCTCATCCGCGGCACAATCGAACCTGGCCGCTCGCCGTCATCGATACGAAACATCCCGGGTGCGAAGAGGCGGCTGCGCTGCATGACGCATCGAACGGTGGAATCGCGTTCTTGTATCGGCGGTCGATTGACGTCGGGTCGATCGTGCGGTTGCGATTGTTCTGGAGTGATGCAGATAGCCCGCTGGTACCCGCCGTCGTGCGCCACCGTACGCTGACCGATGACGGGTTCTTAATCGGATGCGAGTATCTGGTATCGCTCGACGATTGAGAGAGGCGCGCACGCAGCCGATCAAATCAAAATGGCCCGCACAGCCGACCCTACGGTCCTGTCAGCAAAGGTGCAAACACTTCCCAGTCGGCTAGGTCAATGACTGGACTTCCCGGATTCAGGTTAACGCATTCGCATGCCGGTTGCAGGAAGATGTTTTCGTCAAAGCATTCGACGAAGATCTGCACGTCGGCGAGATCGATGTCGCCGTCGTCATCGAAGTCGCCGGGCGTCGGGCACGGGTTGCAGGCATCGACGGTCAACGCGGCTTCGTTGCTGCCGTTGAAACAAAGCGGCGAGGTGTTGTATGCGTAGGCGATGTATTCACCGGCATTGGCTGGGGTGACGTTTGTGATCGTCAAGGTTCCGGTGGTTGCGCCGGAAATCTGTCCGCCATTGGTGACGCCGAGTCCATCTTTGGTCCATGCCCAGAGGAATCCGCTGCCGGTGGCTGATGCGTGCAACACGACGGTCGCACCTGTTGCAACGCATTGATCCGTTGGGTGTTGGGTGAAGACGCCGCCGCCGACCGCGAGTTCGCCAACCGCTGATAATTCTGATCCGCAGGCATTTGAGACGAGGCACGTATAGTCGCCCGTATCGTCGGTGGAAACATTGAGCAGGTTCAGCGTCGGCGCGTCCGGTGCGCCAAAGGGTTGGCCATCCTTGCGCCATTCGTAGTGCAGCGGTTGCGAGCCGTTCGCGCCGATTGAAAACGACACGTCTGCGCCGGCGCACCTTTCAATAAAGACTTCGGGTTGGTTTGTGATTGTTGCCGCAGTCCCGGCCACCTCGAGCGTGGCCGCTTCGCTCGTCGCAACGATGCATCCGTCGGTGACGACGCAGCGGTAACTGCCTTCGTCCGAGATGCCGACGTTGGTGATCGTGAGGTTGTCTGATGTCGCGCCGGAAATCGATCCACCGTTGGCGAGAGGTGTGGCTCCTTTAAACCATTGGATGGTTGCCGATGGTTCGGTCACGGTGACGCTGAAGTTGGCGTCGCCGCCGAGGCAGCGCTCGTTGTTTTCGGGTTGGCCCGTCAGCAGGGCAGCCGCGTCGCACACGTCGGGAATGGTGTTGGCGTTGCAATCGGGGCTGCACTCGTCGGGGATGCCGTCGAGGTTGCAGTCGTTGGAACTGCCGGACGCGATCTCGCAGGAATCGAGCGTGCCGTTTTCGTTGCAGTCGCGGTCGGCTGGCGTTGGGGCGATGAGTTCGATGTTGTCCACCTGCCAACCGAGACCGGAATTGGCCGACCCGTCGCGCGAGTCGAAGTGCCATTCGAGGTTGATCGTCTGTCCGATGTAGGCGTTTAGATTGACGGTGCGAACTTCCCACGTGTTCTGAACGCCGTCGTTGCCGGCGTCGTCAATTTCCGCACCGTTGACGGTCACGTATGCCCAGTCAAAACCGGAACCGTTGGCATTGCCACCCTCACCGTTGTATGCCGAGCAGTAGGTCAGCGTCGCGGAGATGGCCCCGGATGGGATCGTCACTTGTGGCGCGGACATGACGCCGACTTCGGTCAAACCGGTTGCGAAGTTGCAGACCGAGTCATCGCCAAAGTACGCCCACGTCACCGGGTTGCAGGCATTGGTTCTCGGGCAAGCGGTTGAGCCATGCCACAATCCGTTTGCAGACCAGCCGACCGGTGGGAACTGTGTTTCAAAATCGCTGGCCAACACGACGACGTCATCGATGCCGTCGAGTTCGCATGAATCGGGTACGCCGTTGCCGTCGCAGTCGATGCTGGTTTCGTTGGCGATGTCGCAGATGTCCTGCGTGCCGTTGTTGTTGCAGTCTTCGTCCGGCTCGCATTCATCGGGGATGTTGTTGTTATTGCAGTCGTCCGCGCCGAGTATGAGTTCGCAGAGGTCGGGCACATCGTTGTGGTTGCAGTCGCTGCTGGTGCCGGCTGCGATGTCGCAAATGTCCTGAACACCGTTGGCGTTGCAGTCGGCGAGCGGTTCGCATTCGTCGGGGACGATGTTGTTGTTGCAGTCGAAGCTTTGTTCGTTGGCGATGTCGCAGAGGTCGGCGATACCGTTGTTGTTGCAGTCGCTCAGACTTTCGCAATCGTCCGGGATCATGTTGGCGTTGCAGTCGGTGGCCGACCCAGCCGCGATCTCCACTTCGTCAGGTATCGAATTTTCGTTGCAGTCCTGAACAATCTCGATGTCCATCACGATCGGCAGGTGGTCGGCTGTGCTCGACGTGGTGGTGTCGTTTGAGAAGAGTCCGGTGCCAGCGAGGGCGGCGCCGTTCATGGTCAGCGTGTTGAGGACGAAGCTGTTGGCCACCTCGGTCGAACTGTCGGTGTAGATGAAGCGGTCGAGGCGCGAGCTTGGGTTCGTCGATGTGCTGGGCCAGGTGTCGGTGTCGCTGGTAAACGGGTCGGCTGGCATGAGGTCACCCATGTCGGTGTTGTCCCAATCGCCTTTGACGTCGGGTCCGTAGGTGACTTCGTTTTGGATGTCGCCATTGATGAGCGTCAGCGCCGGTTGAGGACTGGGGCCGACGAGATTGAAGTCGCCCAAGACGATCATCGGCGTGCCGTTGGGCAGGACGATGTTGTTGCCGGAAGGGCGCGGGACGCCGCGTGCGTCTGCGAGCCAGTTGGTGATGGCGTCGGCGCTTTGTTGGCGGTCGGCGTCTTCTTCGCTGCCGCTGAATGCTTTCAGGTGAACGCCCATGATGTAGATGTCGTCGGCATAGATTGCGTTGGGCAGGTCGATGCGTCCGATGGTGACACCGCGTGTCCCTGCCGCTGGGATCGTATCCGTCCGCGTGTCGGCCAACGGAAATCGCGAGGCGAGCACCGTGCGGATTCCTCCGGTCAGACCGAACTGCACCTGCCAACTTCCGGATGGTGGCGGGAGAACGGCATTGAGTCGGGCGATCATCGTGGACTGGGCGACGTTGGTTTCGATTTCTTCGAACACGATGACGTCGGGGTCGATGGCCACGAGGATGCGGTTGAACGCGTCGTCGGTACTTGGCGTCGAGATGAAGTTGCGCTGGGTGTTGTAGGCCATCACGCGGATGTGAAGCGGATTGTCGCGCGAGTAATCGCCCGCGATCGGGTCGAAGGCAGCCGCGGGGAGCGCGCAGATCAGCGTGACGAGTAGAGCCGTGCTTTTGATTCGCATAGGAACGTCCGGTGCTGTTGACGATAACGACCCAGCCAATCGTTATTGTTGGCAGGGCTGGGGGCTGGAATCAAGGATGCTTAAGCCGTCGCGCCGCAGAAAATAAGCAGACACGACGATCGCGCAACCGTTTCGCACCATTTTGATCGACAGCTTGGCGGCTGTTATCAATCAGGAAGCGTGACGATTCTGCGCGATGCGCTGCTTGATCTCGTCCTTGAGGTCGTCGATTTTACCACCGGCGGCAGCGTCTTTGATGATGCGGAGGATGACCTTCTTTGCCCCGTCTTTTCCCCATCCCTCGCCGTGCACAATATAGTGCTGAGCCGCTTTTCCCACAATGTAGGAACCGACGGCGGCTGCACATGCCTGCACGGGTCCGGTAACGAGTGTGCTGACACCGAATGTCAGCGTTTTGAGAACGCCGGCTCCTGCGTGGGTGATCCATTCAGCCCCCGCGATCCATCCGGCGCTTTTTCCGATTTCCAGAATCAGCGAGCGCACCTGCCTGGCTGAGAGCCTGCAATCGTAGAGGTCGGCGATGCTGTGGATCATCTTGGCGTCGACGAGTGCGCCGCCCGCGATGTCAGCTATTGGCACCGGGTTGAACGCGATGGCCAGCGCTTTTCCGATGGCGAAGTTGCGCACGATTTTTTCGGCTTGTTGACTGCGGATGGATTCTTTCACCGCGACGAGGCGGTCGGCTTTGTCTGATGAGAAGACAGCCGAGTTGAGCGCGATCAACGCTTTGCCTTCCGCGCCGAGGATTTCGAGCATGCGGATTTGCAGCGCTTCGATGTCGGGTGGTGGTTGATACTCTTCTTCGATGGTGGTGCCGTCGGCGCGTTCGATGATGCGGAGGCGCGGCATGGGGTTGGCTGCCACTGCGACGACGTCTTCGGGCTTGATGAATTTGGGCACGCGATCGTCGCGGATTTTTGTGAGGAGGCGCTTGAGTTCGTCGGGCTTGCGCGTGTCGGTTTTGTTGAAGACGACGATGATCGGTTTGCGGGCTTCAGCCAGTTGCCTGAGCGCGTCGTATTGCACGTCCATGAAATCGTCGGCCACCACGAACAGAATCAAATCTGCGGCTGCGGCTGCGTCCTGGGCCATCCGGGCGCGCTCCTCACCGCCAACTTCGTTCAATCCGGGCGTATCGACCAGCACAACTTTCGAGTTGGCGAGCCCCGGGACTTTGTAGGAGCAGGTGGCCCAGTCGTATCGCTTGTTGGCTGTGGTCCATCCGCCGATGGGCCCGGTTTCAGCGTCGGACTCTGCCCGCAGTGCGTTGATGAGTGAGCTTTTGCCGACGTTGATCGAACCGAAGCAGAGGATGTGGACTTCGCCCTGGCGGAGTTTTTCCTGCATCGCTTCCAGTTGGGCGAGGTCCTCGGCCATCAGGGCGCGCTCTTCGGGCGAGGCGTTGCGCACGTCTTCGAGGATGCGTTCGAGCGAACGCGCGGATTCTTCGAAGAAAGCGTGCTGCGCTTCGGCTGGCTTTGGATTGTCGGGTGCGTCGTTGGTCATCGTGTTTATTCTTGAGGTTGCGTGGTCAGGTTTTCCAGTTCTCTCGCCCGTTGCAGCATGGTTCGAAGGAGCAGTTGCTGGCCTTCGGATTCCAGGATGGACAGCAACCGCTCGGTTAGTGCGGAGACGTCGCGCGGCTTGGTGTCACTGCGTGTCACGATGGCTCCGTCGGCTTTTTGGATTTCGACCGTTTGGGCGACGTCGATCGCCTGCGTTTGCACGACGTCGGACGGTTCGACGATTCCGTCGAGGCGTTCGATGATGCGCTGGTGCAGGGCGTTGGCGTCGGACTTCGTGTAGCAGTCGCGCTTGTTGAAGCAGACGATGACGCGTTTGGGTATTGAAGCGACGTCTTTGATTTCGTCGAGTTCAAAGCTGCGCAGATCGTCGGCGATGACGAAGACGACCACGTCGGCTTTTCCGACCTGGGTTCGGGCAATCAGCGCCCGCCGGTCGCCGAAGACCTCCTGCAAACCGGGCGTGTCGCGCAGGATGATTTTGCCCTGGCCCGGGAAACTGATTTCCGACGACTGGGTGGTGGCTCCGCCGACCACGTCGGTTGCGAAACGGTCCTGTCCGCAGATGGCGTTGAGCAGCGACGATTTGCCGCCGTTGATCGCGCCGAAGACGATGACCTCGAGCGTGCTTTCGGTGGACTTGCGATCGAGGTTGCGAAGTTCGTCGCGCAGTTCGCGTTGGTCGGAAGACAGCGGACCGGTCGTCGACGGTGATGCCTGCTTCTTTTCGGCGCGGCGAATGTGCTTGCGGGTTTCGCGGGCGATTTGCGCGTCGGACATGGTTTCGATCTTGCGGTGGCGCTTGGTTTTGGGTGAGGCGAGTTCGCGCCAGATGAGCCAACCGGCATAGGACGCACCGGCAAGTACCAACAGTGCGCCGACGCCGATGATGCCGAGAAACGGATAGGCCATCGCGTCACCGGACGCACGCATCTGGCGATATTGTTCCGCGATTTTCGGCGCGGTCGAGACGATCCCCCAGCCCAGTCCGATGACCAGTGCGACCAGGAGCAGTTGGGCGATGGTTCGTTTCATAGGGTTGAGCGTCTCATGGTGCGGGTCTCAGCCGGCGCTGGAGTTGCGGGTTGCGGTCGGTCTGCTCTCAGCAGTGTAGCGCCGCCCGATTCGGGCATCAAGCCGCCCACGCATGTACCAACGACAACGCGGAAGATTCGCACCGACGGCGAGTTGCCTTTAGAATCCGACCCACGCGCATGGATGGAGCCATGCGGCTGACCTGAATTGGGAGACGTGATTCTATGTTTCGATTTCATCGATCGTTGGCAACGGTTTTAGTGTCGATAGTCATCGCCGGTTGCACCCCTGCGCCACCGCAGGAGACGGCATCGCTTCGGGCGATCAACGCGAGCCCCGATTCTCCGCCGCTTGACGGTTGCTTTGACGACGGAACGGTCGCGTTCGATGGCATCGGCGGACAGCGTCCCGGGACCACGTATGGCCAAGTCGCGGCATCGAGCTTTTCCGTCAATTTTGTCGCAGACGGCGACGATTGTTCGGAACCGCCCCTCGTCAGTACGGACGTTTCATTGGCGGTCGATACGTCGACGACGATCCTCCTCCTCAATGTATTCGACGAAATTGAGGCGGTATTGCTGGACGACGATAATTCTGCTCCGGCGGCTGGCATGACGCGACTTCGCTTTGTCAATGCGCACCCCGACGGTCCCGAAGTGGATATCAACCTGTCGGACGGCACGTTGCTGGTCGACGACATGATGTTTCGCGACGTCAGCGAGTATATCGCGGTCGATGCGGGGGAGTTGGTCCTGCAGATTCGGTCGGCGGCTGGCGATGAGATTCTGCGGACGTTCGCACCGTTTACGGCAGAAGCCGGCCAGGTGGTGACGTTCTTCTTTTTGAACACCGACGACGAAAATGTTTCGCCGGGTGTGTTCTTTACCCGCGACGTTGAATAATCAAAACGCACTCGTCGGAGTTCGGCATGTCGAAGTTTCCAGCCCATCGATTGGAGAGGATCGCGCGGCTGGCGAACGTCGAGGTGGCGGGTCCGTTCGCACGGGGTGACGTCAAGCTGTCTTGGAGTGATGCGCCGCGCCCGTCGACCGACGTGTTGGAGCGGTTGATCGCTGAAGTGTGGGCGCGTGAACGGGCGTTGGCGGATGATAGCGGAGCCGTGCTGTTTAACGGCGATCTCGTTCGATACGTCAACCACGCGCTGATGGATGACGGCTTGCACATCGACGTCGGACCGACAGATTACAAATCATTTTTGGGCACGAATCTGCGCAATGGGGTGCTGCTTGACGAAGTCGGGCGCGATGCCTTTGCCAACGCGATCGGTGTGAGTGCGCTTATCATCTGCAACCGCGAGCCCGCGACGATTCTGCTCGGACATCGCAGCGCGAAGGTTGTTGATCAACCCGGGACGATTCATGCGTTTGGTGGGGCGCTCGATGCCGACGATCTCGGTGATGATGGGCAGATCGACGTCTTTGCGGCTGTCACCCGGGAGATTTGCGAAGAACTGGCGTTACGCCCTGATGATTTAACCGAACTTGAATGCCTTGGTTTGGTTTGTGATCGTTCCATATGGCAGCCGGAGCTTGTGTTCGCAGCGCGGGTGGACATGAACGCGGATGAGTTGGCCAACCGGGTGGATGTTTCTTCGATGACGGCAGAGCACCTGGGTGTCGAGCGAATTGTCGACTCGCCGGCGGATGTGGCTGCTTACATTGTTCAGGCAAAACGGACGACGCCGGTGGCGATGTCGGCATTGTGTTTGTACGGGTGGGGTGCGTTTGGCGACGGCTGGTTTTCGGACGTGTTGGGGCGCCTCGGGTGAATTTCGATCACGATAAATTCATGCAAGCCGCGCTTGAGGAAGCGCGCATCGCCGAGGAGCACGATGAGGTTCCGGTGGGGGCTGTGGTTGTGCGCGATGGTCGCATTATTGGACGCGGGCACAACCAGAAAGAATCGTTGCGCGATCCGACAGCCCACGCCGAGATGCTGGCGATCACGGCTGCCTGTTCCGCGGTCGGCGATTGGCGACTGACCGACTGCACGCTCTACGTGACGCTGGAGCCGTGCCCGATGTGCGCAGGTGCGATTGTGTTGGCCCGAATCAAGCAATTGGTCTTTGGGGCGGTGGATCCGAAATTCGGGGCGTGTGGGTCGCTCTATTCGATCGTCGATGATCTTCGTTCCAACCATCAAGTGTCGGTTTTATCGGACGTCGAAGGTGACGCGTGTAGCCGCATCCTCACGGCGTTCTTTCAAAAGCAGCGTGCGCTCGGCAAGAAATAGTCCCTGAAATTATTCACGCTGATTTGACCTGGATACGTCGGCAGGATTGGCCCATTTCCTCCAAAGCGTCGCTGGCAGATTGTCTGCGACGGTCTTCTCGGTCCCGAGATTCTATAGGGCAAACAATCAACTTGCCTGACGACAATTCCGAATTCAATATTGGTTTGATTGTTTGAGGAGTCTACCCCAATTGGTCGATCGTAAGATTCCGTAAGGAGGGGTAAGTTCGGAGTCGTTAATTAAATACGTGAGCACGTCGCTCGGCGAAAGAGGTGCATCGGGGATTTCAGGTTCCGGGAGTTTCGATTACCGGGAATTTCAAGTATTTGAAATTTGACCTACCTGAAATTTGAAGTGCAAAGGCAGGGGATCCCATTTCCATCTGGGAATCGAAGGTCAGTCCATGAACACAGCGATCGTCCGTCCCTTCATGTTGTCGACGCGAAGGGTATTTGAAAAGATGCTTGAGTGTCCATGCCGTGTTGGGAAACCAACGGTCAGTCGCGGATTGGGTGCGGAAGACGGGACGGTTCGCGCGGTCATCAAGATTTCAGGCAGTCACCAGGGTTACATGGTATTAAACCTCCCCAGCACGATGGCCAGTGTCATCGCATCGCTGTTGGGCGCTCCCAAAGAGATGGACACTGCTGCTCAGAACGTGTGGGCCGGTGATCAAATCGCAACGCTCGTCAAAACCCTCGTTCGACGTCTATCCCAATCAATCAAAATGGAATTTGCGGTCGTGGCAGGGGCTGATGGTTCTTTCGAGCGATCGGTCTTGCGCAAGCAGGGGGCTTGGCTGGAGGTCCCCATGGTCGGTCGATTCGGTAAGTTTACCTTTGCCCTGTGCGTCAAGCCCACGCAGATGATCCCGCCCACTCCGAATGAAGTTGCGTTGGCTGGCTAGCGAACATCCCCAACGCGCAGTGGTTTCAACGTCAACCAAACGGCGATTGCACACATCTGCTTGAAATCATGGAATAGCGTTGGGCCGGTCTGACGAGATTGGACGGGCGAAGCTTATTTCGTGACCTGCGGGGTCGCTGATATGAAAGTACCGCTCGCCCCATGCGGCATCGGTGGGTTCAGTCGACGGCGTCCACCCGTTGTCGATGCACCGCTTGAACATGGCGTCAACATCGGACACATAGATGATTGTGCGTCCCCACGATTTTACCCGATCCCATTCGACGGTGTGGATGAGATTGAGAAATCCCGTTCCGACCCGAAAGCTGGTCAGCGGCTCGCCTTCGCCTCCGTAGAGCTTTTCAAATCCCAGTGAACGGTAGAACCCAATCGACGCCGCAATGTCGGGGGTGAAGAGGGTCACGGCGCTGATCGATTCGATCGTGAGGGCTGGTGTGTTGTCGGCGGGCTGATCGCTCGGCATCTTGATTCGCTCGTGTATTCCTATCCGGTCCGCATCCGCAATTCGCCAAAACGCGGTCGATACTGGCGTTATCGGCGATTGGCCGTGGATCGGGTCAGGTTATCCTTTCGGTTGCGATTCGCTAGAATCAGGCCATGGGCAGCGACCATCAATGCGACATTCTCATCATCGGCGCCGGATTGGCCGGTGCGTCCACCGCATTTCATTTGAAACGGTCGGGCGCTCGCGACGTCGTCGTGTTGGAGAAGGAAAGCGATCCGGGCGTGCACTCTTCCGGTCGCAATGCCGCGATGATCCGCGCATGGGTTGGTGATTCGGATGTGGCTGAGTTCACCCGCGCGGGTGCGGTAGCGCTTCGGACCGGTCAGCACTGCGAGTTTCGTCATACCGGTAGCGTGCTTTTGGGATTGGGTGACGATCCGGTCGGAGACCACTTTCCGATGGCGGCCGGGGCTGGGCGCTGGTGTCCGGATGATGGGGTGGTCGATCCGGCTGGCTTGCTTCAGACGTATCTGCGTGGGCAGGATGTTCGATATGACGTCGCCGTTCGATCGTGGGAATCGGTTGACGACGGTTTCGAGATTCGCACGGATGTCGGGGCGTTTCGATCACGGGTGTTGGTTAATGCGGCTGGCCCTTGGGCGGGTGTTGTCGGCGAGTTGCCGCTTGAGGCGCGCAACCGTCACCTGTATGTCACGCCGTCAATCGACGGAATCGATGCGACGCTTCCGTTCGTGTGGGATGTTGTGAACGGTTTGTATTTTCGGCCGGAAGGCGGTGGGCTGCTGCTTTGTGCATGCGATGAATCGCGCCGCGAACCGGGCGACTACCTTGTCGATGATGCCGTTGAAGAGCTGTTGGCCGCTAAATTTCGAAAGCATCAACCACGGCTTGCGAACGTTCGGATCAAGACACGTTGGACGGGCCAGCGTGTGTTTGCCGCCGACGAGAAATTCGTCATCGGGTTTGATGCGCGGTACCCCGGGTTGTTTCACGTCGCAGGACTTGGTGGGCACGGGGTGACGTCGTCCTATGCGGTCGGTCAGTTCGCGGCTGAGTCAATCGTTGGACGCGTCAACCACGAGAAACATCCCTTTTCGCCGACGCGATTGATCGATGCGCCGTCGGTTGTCTGAGGCGCACGCGCTATCGATCCTTACATTCCTTTTGCTGATGCGATGATTTCTTCAATGACGTTGCGGTCGAGGCGCGGCATTGCACCTTCGTTGGCCGCGATGTTGCCTGCGATTTGGTTGGCGAAAGTGGCTGTGGCTTGGGCATTCCAGCCGTGCAGCTGCGCGAAGGCGACGGCTGCCGTGAAGGAATCGCCCGCGCCGACCGTATCGGCGACCGTGATCTTCGGGCTGGGGGCGCTGGCTGACTCGCTTTTCGTGACAATCAAACTGCCATCACCACCCTTCGTGATGCAGACGGCATCGAGTTTGTAGCGATCGCGTAAAGCGGCTGCGAAGGATTCGAGGTTGGGGTTCGACAATTCAAGCATTTCGGCGAGCACGACGGATTCTTCATCGTTGAATTTTGCAATATCGCACGCGTTCAGCGACGCCTCGATGGTTGGGCGGTCGTAGTAAGGCGGTCGAAGATTGACGTCGTAGATTTTGATGGCGTCGGCTGCGGCGCCGATGCAATCCTGAATCGTTTTCTTTGATACGGGGGAACGTTGCGCGAGCGTACCGAAGCAGATGGCGTGTGTGCTGCTGCATGTTGCCCGCAGGGCTTCGCTAAATTCAATGTGGTCCCACGCGACGTTTTCGTGAATGGTGTATTGGGGGTGGTCAGCCCGCACCATGTCGACGGTAACCGTACCGGTCGGGTGGGTTGGGTCGGATTGAATGTGATGCGTGTCGAGGTTGTGGCCGTCCAGGAATCCGATGAGTTCCGCGCCCAAAGGATCGGTTCCCACGCGGGTGACGACGGTTGCGTCCATACCGAGTTGATTCGCATGGAAGGCGACGTTGGCTGGCGCGCCACCCGGTTTGCGCTGATTCTCGAAGCAATCCCAAAGGAGTTCGCCGATTCCAACGAGTTGAAATGGTTGATCGGTCATGGTGTCGATTTACCTCGGCTGGACTTGGATTCGTGATTGGAAGCGGGGCACTGGTGCGATCGTGCGCTGTGAACGCGCACTTGTCAAAAAAAGGCGGTCTTCCGTGATGAAACCGGAAGACCGCCCATGTTGTTTTTAGCCACGCATTGTGGCGTTTTGGATTGTCGGTGCTACTTGACGAAGCGCTTGGCGAAATACTTGGCGCTGAGATACTCACCGGTGGCGAATTTGGTCAGTTCGTTCCAGCTCATCAGGTTTCCGGGGCCAAAGACCCTGTTGCGGAAGTATTCGCCGGCTTTTGGCTGATTGTAGAAGCAGGTTTTGTCCGGATGCTTGATGCCCAGAACTTTCTGTGCGGCATAGGCGTGCACCTGCGCGGCGAAGAGGTCGCCCATCATGTAGCTGTGGTAGTAAACAGGCACCGACAGGACGTGGATCTTCGCGGCATAACCGGGAAGCGTCAGATCGTCGGGGGGATTCATCAGTTGGTATTTCTTTTTGAGATCCCACCAGAGTTTGCTGAGGTCCTGGTCGGGGTTGGCGTACATGGCCATCTCGAACCGCACCATCACCTGGGTCCAGCGTGAGAAGATCAGTTTTTCAATGCGAAGCGAATCCTGTGCGGCTTCCACGGCTTTCTTGGCTTCGTCGGCGGATAGACCGCGCACGTTGATGAGCCAGTCTTCGTTCTTGACGAGTGCGCCGAACATCATCGCCGCCCCTTCGGTGGTGATGCTGTGCGACGGTTCGCGCAGCAGCCAGGGCAGTTCGCGATCGATGTACTTGTCGTAGACGCCGTGCCCCATTTCGTGCATGAGCGTGTCAGCCCAGTACATGTTGGGCTTGAGATTGCAGAGGACGCGGACGTCGCCTTCGCGGTCGATGTGGGTGCAAAATGCGTGCGGGCTTTTGCCTTCACGCTCGTACATGTCGCTGCGTTCGAAAATGTCCTCGCAGGGCATGCCCAAACTGGCGTAGTACTTTTTGGTCAGTTCGATCATGTCGATGTCGGCAAAGAGGTCGTCGAGGTTGACCGATTCCATACCGGGGGCTTCCTGGAAGAAGAGGTCGCCAAAGTGCCACGGGCGCAGTTGGTCTTTGGTGATGCCGAACTTCTTGGCCATCCGCTCATCGATTTGAGCTTTGATCTCGGCGAACGGTTCGCGGGTCAGGGCGTCGAGTTCGTCGAACAACTCGACGAATGCGTCCTTGTCGATTTCCTGAATGGTGAGCTTCATGTCGTAGTAGTTGTCGAAGCCGAGTTCCTTGGCGATCGTGTTGCGATACCCGACAGCCGCTTTTAAATCCGGAGCGATTTTTTGGCCCACGCTGGTGTAACCCATCCAGGCCTGCTTCGCTTCTTCGGAATCGGTCGAGTCCTTGAGGATTTTGCGGACGTCGTTTTCGGTGATCTTCTGGCCGTTGACTTCGCTGCGGTGCGTGTTGAAGACCTGCTCGACTTTGTTTTCGATGTCGAGGATTTTCTTTTGGAGTTCCTGGTTGGCTTGGGCGGGCAGGAACTGGAAGTACATCGCGTCGAGCTGGCGGGCGAGTTTGGGGTCGCGCACTTCGCCGGCTTTGCGAAGGGCATCCAGCTTGTTGAAGAACTCGTGGTCGCTGTGGAGTTCAAGGACGGCTGTGTCGGCGTCCTTCTTCTTGGCGAAGTCTTCGTCCTTGCCCGAGATGGAGGCGTTCCACCAGGCATTGGAGGACGTGAGGAACAAGGGTTTGTAGCGGGTGAGGTAGGCATCGCGCAGTGCGACAAAATCAGCTTGTGCTTTCAGGGCAGCATCGCCGGCATTGGGAGCATCGTCGGCGACGACGCTGGAAACCGTGCAGAGAACAAGCGCAGCGCCAAACGCGATCGCCGTCGTTGGGTTGCAAATCATGGGTTTCTCCAAAGACGAAAAAGGTAAGGGTGTTGTCATGTCGGCGACAGGGTATGGCGCGGTGTACGTTTGTCTTGTTGCGCGACCCGCCGCGACTGGCGCACGATATAGCAAAGGATGGGCTTAGGCAATTGGGCTGGCGTGGTGCAACGGGCAGGCGCTTGATGGCGTAAGGGACTGGCGCCAAATGGCGTGAAGGGCTGGCGTCTGACGCAGGGTGGCGCCTCCGTGTCGCGCTGTATCAACCCATACGTCGTCAGTTGGGCGCCGCAGTGTCGCAGCGCCCATGGTCCGATCGAACGAACTAGATGTAGTCCGGTTCGTCGAGGTCCTGGAACTCGTTGCGGCGTTCGCGAAGGACGGAGATCACCGCCGAGACTTCGACGCCGGCTTCGTGGATGGCGGCCAGGCTCTCGCTGCTGAGCTTCTGAATCTGTTCGGAGTATGCCGGGTCGGATTCGCGTTCGGCTTCTGCTTCCTGGTTGGCCGATCGAATGGCGATTTTCAGCAGTCCGACGAGTTCCTGGATTTCGCCGCCGAGCACTTCGCACCGTTCGTAGATTTCTTCGCGTTCCTGCCCTTCGACGTACGGATACTCGTTGAGCAGTTGAACCATTTCGTCGCGAACATCGTCGAGTTGTTTTGCAATGTCTTCCATCGTGTCTCTCCCCCGAATCCTTTTTTGAAGAGGCGATTTGACCGGGCGCGGCCTGTAGGGTTCGCGCTGCCGGAGTTGTCTCGGGGGAAAGCTACGATACGTTTTTCGCGGGATGCACGAGTTAACAGCGCTCAACACGTTAATGCGAAATGAGGATGAAATCGTTCAAAACCGTTGGACGCGTTTTGGTCAAGATGAACGTGATACTTGTGGACTTTACAACACGGATGTTGCGAAGCCGACTGGCACGATGGGCTAATAAGTCCGGTGGGATGATTATGGGAACGCGGGTTATGCGGACCGCCTGTTGGATGGCGCAATCTAAGCCATCGCTGCTGGCCCTTTTACCGCGTGCACAAATGCCTGCATGCGTTCAGCGCACTTGCGACCGGGCGAATCCTCCACGCCGGAAGACACGTCGACCGCCCACGGCTTGGCGATGCGCACAGCCGCCGCGACGTTTGATGGATTGAGTCCGCCCGCGAGGATGACGTGAAGCCGGCACGGTGCGATGTGTTCCAAACGCGCAGGATCGAGGATGTTCCAGTCGAACGTCTGTCCTGTTCCACCCAATTGAACGGGATCGTGCGTATCCACCACGACGCCGAGCGACGCCATGGAATCGAAGCGATTGATTCTCGTTTCAAGATCGCCGGGAAATGCGTCCGGAACGATGCGATGAACAAGGATGGGGATGAACCCCTCACGCACCAGCGGGATCACAACCTCATCCTGCTCGTCCCCATAGAGTTGAAGGGTTCGAATCCCCAGTTGAGCGATCGCGTTCCAAAGCTCATCGCCGAGCGGATTCACATCGACATTGATCAGCGCGACCGGTGTGCAGAATGGCGGAAGGGCTGGGATGATGGCGGCTGCTGATTCGGGCGTGATCTTTCTGGGACCTGCGACGAAGTTCAGACCGATGGCATCGGCACCGGCATGGGCGGCTTGTGTGGCATCTTCAGGCGACGTGATGCCGCATATTTTGACCCGTGTCATCGTGATGTGTCCTGCCGAGCGATCCATTTTGATTGACTCGCGGTGCGGATTCAATTTCTTGATACGCCGCCAATTCAGGCAAGGCGTGACGATTGGGCTGGGTGCTTGCGCGTTCCAATCCGCGATCGAGGGGTGATTATGGGGCATGAGCAATCAGGCGGTCAAATATCGGGCTTGCAGGATTGGGGGCGTCAAGCGCCGGTCAGTTGGCGTGATCGGTTGTTATCTTGACCCTTGTGAAGTCGGCTCTACACTACCTGTTTATTGTGGGCTGGATCTTCATGTTTGGGCATTTGCGCGGCGATATAGTCAGAATGCGAATAATAACGACACTACTGATTTCGTTTTGTCTGATTGGAACGTGCGGGTGCCAAAAGCGCAGCACGGCTGAAAATTTCGGCAAGACCTATTATCTCGACGGTGCCGGCAATTGGGGCTTCGGTGCTTCGGAAGTGCCCGGTGGGTTGGAACAAGCCGGTTATCACGGTGACGTCGAACTTTACGTTTGGACGTTGTCGTTTAATCCGCTGGTTGATCAGTTGAACATTCCCGGTGCGCGGTTACGCGCTTCGGCGCTGGCTCGGCGCATCGAGGATTACCACGAGCGCTATCCCGATCGCAAGATCAATGTCATCGCGCTGTCGGCTGGCACCGGTGTCGCCACCTGGGCGATCGAAGACCTGGAGCGCGGTACAAAGATTCACAATCTGGTTCTTCTGGGTTCGTCGCTTTCGCACGATTATGACATGCGCCGGGCGCTCGAGAAGATGACCGGAAAGATTTACGTCTATCATTCGCCTTACGACGAGGTGTTGGAGACGGTCAAGATCGTCGGGACGATTGACGGCAAGCGCGGGGTCAGCTCGATCGGCGCTGTCGGATTGAAGGCGCCTCGCGGCATGGAAGATCGCGTCGTGAACACGCCGTGGAATCGCAGTTGGGTCCGACTCGGCTGGGCTGGCGCGCACACCGACTGCACGAACCAGAAATTCGTCCGCTACGAAATCGCCAAACACATCCTCGACGGCAGCGAATCTGAAAGGCCTGCGCAGTCGCATCGGCGGGCATCCGTCGCATCCGCGAAGTAGGCCCGCTGACAGCCAACTTGGCGCATATGTAGTTGCTTCGTGCGCGTGCAAATCAGGCGTGGAAAAAGCCACTTTGGACGCGTGGCGGTTCGTGCGGCATTCCTTACAATATCTCCTTGGCCATTCAATCAGACTTGTCTGAATCGACTCTTTTGAGGAAGGGGATTTTCATGTCCGCCGATCGTGCGTCAGCCGACTTGACTCAACTGGAACCGAAATCCGTTTGGCGATTTTTCGCTGGGCTGACGGGTGTGCCCAGGCCTTCCAAGAACGAGGCGAGGATTCAAAAGCACGTTCTCGACCTTGCCGAATCGTTCGGTTTCAAATCGAAGCGCGATGCGTCTGGCAACATCGTGATCACCGTGCCGGCAACGCCCGGATGCGAGTCGGCGCCGATCACCGTCTTGCAAGGGCATCTGGATATGGTGTGCGAAAAGAATGCGGGTGTTGAGCAGGATTTCGACAACGATCCGATTCGCACGATCATCGCCGAAGATGACGAAGGCTTGAAGATCGTTCGCGCCGACGGGACGACGCTCGGTGCAGACAACGGAATTGGCGTGAGTTTGGCGTTGGCTGCCGCGACTGATCCCGAGGTTGTGCACGGACCGCTCGAGTTGCTCTTTACGAGCGATGAAGAAGAGGGGATGACTGGTGCGAAAGCGCTCGCGCCCGATTCGTTTGAAGGGCGCCGGCTGATCAATCTGGATTCGGAAGAAGATGATGCGCTCTACATCGGTTGCGCGGGTGGACGCGACACGAATCTGACCTGGCGGTTTGAAACGTCGGCTACACCAGCCG
>DDIR01000104.1:55990-56250 GCA_002338715.1 Phycisphaerales bacterium UBA1845
ATGCGGAATGTTTGCGGGTTTCGGTGTCGGGTCTTCGCGGCGGGCATTCGGGTGGCGATATTCATGAGGGGCGGGCGTCGGCCAACCGGTTGATTGTGCGGACGTTGCTGCATGCTGCCGACGTGCAGGTTGCGTCGATCAACGGTGGAAGCAAGCGAAATGCGATCGCACGCGAGTCGAGCGCGGTGGTGTGTGGACCGGCTGGCACGATGAAAGCGCTCGAGGAAGCGGCCAAAAAGGTTGCAACTGAATCGACGGCT
>DDIR01000104.1:56320-63618 GCA_002338715.1 Phycisphaerales bacterium UBA1845
AAAAAATCAGGTTCTTATTTCTGGTTGCAACTGAATCGACGGCTGAGTCGTTTGAAAAGAACATTCGAATCGAAGTCACCAAGGTCGCCGACGGTGAATGCGGCGCTGTGGTGTCAAAGGATGACACTGCCCGATTGCTCGCGGCATTGATGGCCGTCCCGCACGGCGTGATGGGAATGCATCCGAAGATTCCGGAGTTGGTGCAATCGTCGAATAACATTTCCACGATCAAGTCGGTTGTTGATGGCCGCGCGGTGACGGTGGATGTCGGCATGTTGACGCGCAGCTCGTCGGATTCGCGCAAGGAGGTGGCGTTGAGTCAGATCGTCAGCGTCGGCAAGTTGTCGGGTGCGAAGGTCAGCCACGCCAACGATTATCCCGGTTGGGAACCGAACCCGGACTCAGCCCTCCTGCGGACGTGCTCGCGAATCTACACGGAACTGTTCAAGGAAGAGCCGAAAGTCGCCGCGATCCATGCCGGTCTGGAGTGTGGGATCATCGGCGAGCGGGTCGGCAAGATGGACACGATTTCATTCGGGCCGCGGATCGAAGGCGCCCACAGTCCTGACGAGCAGGTGTGGATCGAGTCGGTCGGGAAGATCTGGTCCTATCTGAAAGCCGTGTTGGCTGAGCTTTCGAAAGGCTGATCGCCATCCGGTCATGCTTCCGAACCATCGAGTATGGTTTTGGGGGCGAGGTTGGGGATGTTCGCGGGCATCATCGGGTGATCTGGACTTGTTTGGGCGATCGTGATATGAAGGGTTTCGCACGTCGCGGACGATAAATCCGCAGGTGCCGGAAAAAGTGAATAGGTCTGATCGATCCTCGATTTTGCCCGTTTGGCGGGCGGTTTCGGGTCGAATCGATCGGTTCAGGAGAGGTGGCCGAGCGGCTGAAGGCGCCGCATTCGAAATGCGGTCTGCGGGTGACTGCAGCGGGGGTTCGAATCCCTCCCTCTCCGTTTTTTTGATGGGGCGTTCTGTGGTGGATTGGATTTTCCAGCCATCACGACACGTCCCATTTTCTTTTGGATCGGGTTGCGTTTGGTCAGCGACACGATTCGACACTAACGTCAAGTGGGACGTAAGAGTTCGGCGGTTCGTCGCGTCTTATTGTTGGGCAATGATGGGTCTTTGCTGGAGGCTTGAAGATGGACCGTTCACACCGTGCATTTCTGGACGGCAAATCGTTCGCCGTTGCCGGCGCATCCAACGATCGCGAGAAGTATGGCAATCTCGTGCTTCGAAAGTTGGGGGCGAGCGGGCGCGAAGTGATGCCGATCAATCCCAAAGGCGGAACGATCGAAGGTCTGGACGCGTATGCATCGGTCGCCGATCTGCCGCGGGTTCCAGAGTCGCTTTCGGTGGTGACGCCGCCATCCGTGACGGAGCAAGTCATCAAGCAGGCGATCGCGGCGGGCGTGAAGAATATCTGGATGCAGCCGGGCGCGGTGCATGAAGGTGCAAGTGCTGAAGCGCGGGCTGCAGGTATCAATGTGATCGACGACGGCGCCTGCGTGCTGGTTGTGCTGGGTTTGGAACACGTGCCCGACTGATCACGTGTCCCGCAATTCAGCCGATCCTGCCAATAGGTACTTTGTAGCTGTGTTGAAGAAACATCGCTGGCTGTCATACTGATGCAGTTGGGTCTCCAATTGAGTACATCGGTGGATAGCCAGATGCTTGCATTTGTGGATGAATCAGGTGACACGGGGCTGAAGTTGGGCCAAGGATCCTCCAGGTACTTCACCGTCACAACGGTCATTTTTGAGTGCAACATTGAAGCGGAAACTTGCGCTCGGGAAATATCGGCGCTAAGAAGCCGCCTTGGGATTAGACGCGAATTCAAGTTCAACAAATGCCGCATCGACGTGCGTGAAGAATTCTTGCGGACGGTAAGTATGTTTCAGTTCGCGTACTCATCGATGGTCATCAACAAAGCCAAGCTGAGCAGCAAGGGATTTGGATACAAAACGTCTTTCTTCAAGTGTGCGCTCAACTACTGCTTTCAGAATTGCCTTGATACCCTTAATGAAGCCTCCGTTTTTATTGACGGGCAAGGCGACAAAGATTTTCGGCGATCGCTACAGGCGTATCTTAAGAAGCAGACCCGCCGTAAGGACGGCACGCAGCGCATCAAGAAAGTTCGTACTCAGGACTCGCACCGAAGCGATCTGCTTCAGATGGCGGACATGGTGTGTGGGGCGGTAGCGCGATCGTTTCGAGAAGATGTTGGCGATAGATTTGCGTACAGGAAAATCATCGAACGTCACGAACTGCGTGTTCAATTCTGGCCAAAGTAGGCATAAAAAAACCCGCAAGCCTAGCCCGCCGTACGGCAGGCACGCACACCAAAGGGTGACAGTTCAGCATTGCGGGCATTTGTAGAAGCAGTTTAGTACAAATTCGCCATTTGTCAATCCGTCCAATTGTAACTGCTTGTGAAACAGTGGGTTACGATGATGCCTGAATCGCTTCCGCGTGATGCTCTGACGATCGAAGGTAGGCGTTGGCGTATTCGCTGACGTCGAACACGACGCTCAAGACGACCGGCACCAGCAGGAGCGTAAAGACCGTCGAGACTGCCAACCCGCCGACGACCACCGCACCGAGACCTCGATACAGTTCGCTACCCGAACCGGGCATGAGCACCAGTGGCAACATGCCGCCGACGCTCGTCAACGTACTCATCAGAATCGGACGCACGCGACTTCGGACGGCTTCTGCGATGGCCTCCTTGCGCGACAGGCGTTGCGCTCCGACTTCGAGTTCACCGTTGAGCAGGTTCAGCGTCTGGTGAACGATGAGGATTGCGTTGTTGACCACGACGCCGGCTAGGATGACGAAGCCGAGGATCGTCAACACGTCCATGTTCTGCACCGGCATGTAGCGGTCGGCCAGCGACCAGTGATGCACGAGCGCCAATCCGATGAATCCACCCAACGTCGCGAGCGGAACGGAGACCATGATGACCACCGGATACGTCCAACTCTGAAACAACACGACCATCAACAGGTACACGACGAACAGCGCGAGAAACAGTGAGCTGCTCAACGCGCCAACGATCGTGCCATCGCCCAACAGTGCCTTGCGGATCGCCGCGAGGTTGCCAGCAGTTCCGGCTTGGTTGACGACCACCGATGGATCGATCTTGTTTGCCTGTCGCAGTTGGCCGACGGTAGCCGCAACTTTTTCAACCGCGGACTGAAGGGCCAACTCGGCTGGCGGGGTGAACTGAAGGGTGACGGCCCGCTGTCTGGAGACGTGTTTCACGCGGGCGGGTTCGCGGATGTACTGCACGTCAGCCAGTGATTCAAGGTCGACGGTGTTTCCCTCCGGCGTGGCGATGGGGGCGTTGATCATTGCTTCGATCGGGTTGGCTTCGATCGCGGATGGCGAAATGATTTTCAAGTCCTTCAGTTCGCTGCCGTATTGGAACTGCCGCGGGAGAATCCAGCCGTCACCATTGACGGCTACTGCGTAACCCACGTCGCGGCGCGACATGCCGAGGTCGCGCAGCCGCTCATCGTTGGGCGTGACGCGCAACTCGGGCGTCGGCAACATGAAGTTGGCTGGCTCGGGTCGAACTGTTCCCGGACCGAATTCACCCATCAACGCGAGCATCAGCGACATCGCCGACGCGTTCACCTTTTCGAGGTCGTCGCCAATCATGTCGATCTTGATCGCCGAACCCGATTGACCGCCATTGCGAAACAGCGGGAATTGGAAGGTCAAGCCGATGACGTCGGGAGCGGTTTGACCCGCGACGGCGCTATTGAGCAGATCGACCGTGTCGATGATGCGCGAACTGTCTTCTGCAATGCCGGCATGAAACACCGATCCGCCCCACGCCACGAGGAAGTAATGGTCCAGTCCCGGCGGGATGATTTCGCTGCCATCGGCGAGTTTGATCGGCTGCCTTCGGTCTTCACCCGGATGCCCGTTCGAGTTGGCGAAGGATTCGGCTTTGAATTTTTGCTTGGTGACTTCCCACACGGGTCGGATTTTTTCTTCAAGTCGGTCACCGATTTTGGAAAGCTGCGCGACGTTGTATCCCGGTGGGGGAATCAACACGCCGAACACGATGTTGCGGTTACCGCGCGGCAGATAGTCCATCGGCGGCATGAGCATGGCGATACCGGCGAACGTGCCAGCGGTGAAGATGGTGATGGTGGCGATGCGTCGCAGCCAGGTTTCGTTCAGCCAATTGATCAAGTTGCCGATGTGCGCGGGCAGATCGACGACCTTGCGAAATCCCCTGCGAAGGCGCGACCAGAAACCGTGTGACGTGATCTCTGTCGGTTCGTCCACCATCTTCGGGCGACGCAGCAGCAGCGATGCCGCTGACGGAACCACCGTGATCGACACGATCATGCTCAAACCGACGGCGGCCATGATCGCGAGGGCGATGTCGCGAAACAACTGACCGGCTGTCTCTTCAATGAGCAGGATCGGCAGGAACACGACGAGCGTCGTCGCGGTGGATGCAACGACCGCACCCGCCACTTCGCGCGTCGCTTCAATGGTGGCTGCCCGGACACTCTTGCCCATCTCCAGGTGTCGGAAAATGTTTTCGATCACGACGATCGCGTTGTCCACAACCATACCGGTAGCGAAGGCGATGCCCGCGAGGGAGATGATGTTCAGCGATCGTCCAAGTCCGACCAGGATCGCAAGCGAAGCGATGACCGAAATCGGAATGGCGATGGCGATGATGCCGATCGTTCGCAGCGATCTTAGGAATAGCAGCAGGGTGATGACTGCGAGCGTACCACCCACGTAAATGTTGTTTTGAACCAGTGAGATGGCATCGTTGACGTACGACGATGCATCGTAGGTCTGAACGAGTTCAAACTCGCCGTTGATGCCGAGGCGCTTGGCCTCCTGTTCCAGCAGTCCGCCTTTCGAGTTCATCGCGCGAACTTCGTCTTGGATCGCCGACATCGTTTCCAGCAGGTTGGCGCCGTGGGCGAGCTGGAAATTGATAAATGGCATGAGCACGCCGCGCGCCCGCACCCACTCGGTCATCTCTTTGTAGGTCGGAACGATTTCGGCGACGTCGCGAAGGTACACGGGACCGGCTGCATCGCGACGAATCACCATTTCGCCGACGCGTTCGGGATCGTGGAATCGGCCCACCGCGCGAACGCGAATGTCGCTTTTGCCATCGGGCAGCAAGCCACCCGAGAAGTTCTCGTTGGTGACTTCGATGGCGTTGATGAGTGCGGCGTATGTGATGCCGCGCTGGGCGAGTGCCGCGGGGTCGACGCGAATCTGCACTTCGGCTTCACGCGCGCCGCGGATCCCCACTTCCGACACACCGGGGATGCGTTCAAATCTTGGTTTGACGCGGCGGTTGATGAAATCGTAGAGCGTCGTCGCGTCGAAATTCGGATCGGATGAACTGAGTCCGATCCACGCGATGTAATCGATCGATTCCGGATCGACGTCTTCGATGACGGGTTCGTCGACACCGACCGGATATCCGGGAACCTCGCCGAGTTTCTGATCGACTTCGGCGACGGCTTGGCGGATGTCGGTCCCGGTGCGGAATTCAAGTCGAATGCTACCCGAACCGGCTTGGCTGACACTGGTCATGGAGACCAACCCGGTCAGTTCGCTGAGACGTTCTTCCTGTTCTTCGATGACGTCAGATTCGATCTCAGCCGCTGACGCATTTTCCCAGAACGTCGAAACCGAAACGACGACGGAGTCCACGGTGGGGGTCATCTGGATCGGTACGCGCGAGCCAGCCAGCAGTCCTGCAAGGACGGCGAGAATAACGCCAACCGCGACGGTGATGGGTTGTTTGACGGCTTGTTCGATGAGTCGGTTCATGTGTGGGGTCCTCTCCGACTGCTACTGACAGTTTGGTTGCAGCGATCTCAATCCAACCGAAGCGTTTGTGTCCGCGACTCTCCCTGAGCAAACCGAGGTCACCGGCTACAATTGGGTCGAGCTTGTTCTAGTCTTCTTCGGCTTGGGCGAGCGATGCGCCTGGCATGAGGCGTTCGTTGCCCTCGACGATGACTTTGTCGCCGTTTTTCAATTCATCCGATTCAACGATCGCCCGTCCCGCCCAGTTGAAGAGAACAGTGACGGGGGTTCTGGCGGCTGTCGTTTTGCCGTCTTTGTTTTGCGTGCGATATACGTATGCGTCCTTGCCGTTGCGGGTGACCGCCGCCTTGGGGACGGTGAGTTGTTCGGCTTCCTCACCGGTCGGAATCCATGCAACGACGGACATTCCCGGAGACATAAGGCCATCCGGGTTATCGAGCGTGAGGATGACGCTGAAGCTGCGCGCCTGCGGATCGACGTCGGGAATGATGCGCAGTCCCGTCGACGGAACGGTTTGTCCCACGCCGATGACATCCGCGAAGATCTGGTCCGCGAATTGCACGACCGGATCGGCGAAACGTTCGGGAACTTCGAGGCGCGCTTCGATCGCGCCGGTGGAAACGAGTGTGACGATTGGTTCACCTGGTTCGAGCCACTCACCGGGATCAACATGACGCTTGACGACGCGGGCATCGAACGGCGCACGCACGGTCATGTCGTCGATGCGAATGCGAAGCAATTCGGCTTGATGCTGTCCTTCGAGGATGGCGCGCTTGGCCGCTTCCACCCGCGCCTGCGCCGCACCGAAATCCGTGGTTGCAACTTTGAGTTCACGTTCGCTGGCTTCGTGGCCTTCGCGCAAGTTGGTCAGGCGCAGTCTTTCGAATTCGGCGAACTCGAGTTCGGATTCGCGCTCGACCAGTTCGCTTTCGGTTCGGGCGATGCGCGCCAGCGTTTCTTCAAGTTGCGACTTGAGTCGGCGGTCGTCGAGTTGCGCGATGATGTCACCTTCAGCCACGCGCATGCCTTCGTCGGTGGAAACGGTAAGCACCTGCCCCGATTCCTGCGACGGCACGGACGATCGCGCGACGGCTTGCAGGCTTCCGGTCACGCGTCGATGCTCCTGCACGCGCTCGATTGAAACCGATTCCGTTCGCACCGGGGTGGGGGCTTGCGCGTTGGCAACCGCAGCCACCACGAGCGCCGAGGCGGCTGACAAAATCGCCGCGACGGTTGAGGGGTTGGGTTTGGCGTACATGTGGGTCGCTCCTTTGCGAATAGACCGGTCGTCTAATAAACGTCAAAATAAAAAAGGGAATCAGATCCGCGGTAGGGTCTTGGTGATGCGTTCAATAAATTGATTGATCGCGTCGGTGTTCTGATCTATCTGCATGCGGACCGTGCAGCCCTCCCAGGCGTTCACGAGAAAGTCCGCGAGTTGTTCGGGGTCTTGCGATTCGC